>RECP01000051.1 GCA_007693945.1 Spirochaetaceae bacterium | reverse complement strand
GAGGACAAGGTGGTGCCACCGGGCTTCATGGCTACCACCCGCATGGAAGCGCATCCGGTGTTCTACAGCGGCAGGGCGGCCTACGTCATGATCGGCGCCTGGGCGGAGTCGGCACTCGCCGACGCCGGCGCGACGTTCGACGTCAAGTACGCACAGATACCGGGATTCGAGGGCCATCCGTCTACACCGCTGGTGATCACCGACTCACTGGTGATCTTCAAGGACGCGGCCAACAAGCAAGAGGCCGGAAAGTTCATCGATTTCTTCTACCGGGACGAGTGGAAGGCCAGATTTGACGAGCTGATCGGCTTCCCGCCCGTGACCGCTTCGGCTGCCCAATTGCCGCAGTTCCAGACGCCGCTCTACGAGGCGCTGAACGAGGCGGCGGTGAGCGCCAAACCGTGGCCGCTGATGGACGGGTTTGCCGAGGTCACGGACATCATCTGGGACGCCGTCACGGCCGCCTACCTCGGTCAGGCGACTCCCAAGGCTGCCCTGGACGAGGCCGCGCGTCAGATTGATCGGGCGCGAGGGTTCTGATTCTCTGCTGATCTGCTCTCTGAACGATCATGGCGCCCACCGACCAGGTCGGTGGGCGTCTTCCTGATGCCGCGTCAAGGGCGGGCAGGATCTCTCCACGTACGGGAGACGTGACTTTGGCTGCGCATGTTTCGTACACATTGAAACGCAAACCACACCTGTGGACCAGGGAGGCCCGGCTGGCCTACCTGCTGATGCTACCGGCAGTGCTGCTGCTGGTGTTGCTGATGGTCTACCCGATTGTCTACGTCTTCATGATGTCGCTCTATCGCACCGACAGAATCGGACGATTACAGGAGTTCGCCGGAATGGCGGCGTATCTCGAGGTCTTCACCACCCGCGTGTTCTGGGAGACCACCGTGCGTACCGCGGTCTGGACGGTTCTGGCGGTGCTCGTCAAAGCCGTATTCGGGATGGTCATTGCCCTGGCGCTCAACGTGGAATATGTCGGCCGCAGGGTGGCGCGAATGCTGTTCATAATCCCGTGGGCATCTTCGGTACCGATCAGCGCAATGCTCTGGAAGTGGGTCTATGATCACGAGTTCGGGCTGCTCAATCACACCCTGAAAGCTACCGGTTTGTGGAACAACCCGCCGGTATGGCTCGGGGCCCCGATATCGGCCTTCATTGCGACAATCTGGGTCGATATCTGGGTCGGAATACCGTTCATGGCGCTCATTTTCCTGGCCGGCATGCAGGCCATATCGCGTGACCTCTACGAATCCGGTGATATCGACGGCGCCAACGCGCGCCAGAAGTTCCTGCACATCACTATACCGGGAATCCGGCATCTCATTCTGATTGCCACGATGCTGTCGTCACTCTGGACGTTCAACGACTTCAACACCGTCTTCATTCTTACCAAAGGCGGGCCCGGTACCAGCACCGAGATTCTGATCACCGCCGTATACAAACACGGGTTCGAGTGGTTGCGCTTCTCACGGGCCGCGGTTATGGCGGTGGTGACGTTCATCATCCTTACTGTGGTGAGCCTGTTCTACGCGCACGTTTTCTTCCGTCAGGAGCGAGACGTATGAGTAACTGGCGCACCCGTAACCGGCCCCTGGTAATTGTGCTGACCGTCGTCCTGCTGGGGCTGATGCTCTTTCCGTTCTTTGTGATGATGTCCACCATGCTCAAGGCGAGCCAGGAAATCTACGTTGTTCCGGCTACGTGGATACCGAGGAACATCACGTTTCACAACTTCACGAGGGTCTGGCGCGAATATCATCTGCTCGATTACTTCCGCAGCAGTCTTATTGTTGCGCTGGGGACCATGGGACTCAACATTCTGGTCAGTGTTCCGGCGGCCTACGCCGTGGCGCGGTTGCGGTTCTTCGGGCGCAAATCGGTCATGTACCTGCTGCTGGCGATCCAGATGTTCTCGCCCGTGATAGTGGTTATCTCGCTGTTCCGGATCTTCGCGCGTGCCCAGCTGATCGATACGTACACCGGACTGATTCTGGCCAACACGGTGTTCACTATCTCGTTTGCAACCTGGATGATGACCGGCTACTTCAGCGCGATTCCAACCGAAATCGAGGAGGCCGCGCGCATCGACGGCTGCAGCCGGGTTGGAACGCTCCTGCGGGTCATGCTTCCGGTGGCGGCGCCCGGGCTTGTAACCGTCATGATCTATAACTTCATTACCGCGTGGAACGAGTTCCTGTTCGCGCTGACCTTCATCAACGCCCGCAGCAAGATGCCGCTTACGCTGGGGATCTACCAGTTTGTCGGCCGGTGGTCGACGCAGTGGGAGTTACTGACTACCTCGGCGTTTCTGGCGCTCATTCCGGTACTGGTGCTCTTCTACCTTATCGAGAAGCAGCTGGTGGCGGGACTCGCAAGCGGAGCGGTTAAGGGATAAGTACTGAGGCACAAAGGAGAAGGCTATGATCAAGGGAATCAACTACTGGGCGTTTCCTCCCGGCAGCGACGGAAAACCGGTCGATGTCATGGAGGCCATGCGCATTGCCCGGGATCTCGGGTACGATTCATTCGAACCAACGGTAGAGGCTGAGGGACGGCTGTCCCCGGCAACCGATCAACGTCAGGCCGAGGAAGTCCGCAACACGGCCGAGAAGCTCGGGCTCAAGCTTCCGACGGTGGCCTGCGGTCTGGCGTGGGGGTGTTCTCCTACCGACCCCGATCCCAGGACTCGTGAGCAGGCGTGCCGGACCACCGAGTCGGTGCTGCAGATCGCCTTCTGGCTCGGTGCCGAGACGATACTCTATCTTCCGGGCATGGTATCAGCGGTTTTTGTGCCGCAGTTCACACCGCAACCGTACGACGAAGTCCATCAGCGAGCGGTCGAAGCGCTGAAGCGAGTGCTGGCGACTGCCGAGCAGTTGGGTGTCAAGCTGGCCGTGGAGAACGTCTGGAACCGGTTCCTGCTCAGCCCGGTCGAGATGCGCGATTTCATCGACAGTTTCGACTCGCCCTACGTGGGTTCGTACTTCGATGTGGGCAACGTAATGCTCTACGGGCATCCCGAGCACTGGATCCGAATACTCGGCCATCGCATCTTCGCGGTGCACCTGAAGGACTTCAAAGTTGCGGTGGGTAATCTGGATGGCTTTGTTGACCTGCTAGCCGGGGATGTTGACTTTGCGGCCGTGTTCCGTGAGTTCGACGCAATCGGCTATCAAGGCCCCTATACGGCTGAATGGGTCCCGCCGACGGTGGGAGCCGCGGAGAAGGCGGTTGTTGCGATGCGGGTGATGGAAAGCATGCGGGAGGGCCGATAGGATGGTACGCGTTGCAGTGGTCGGGCTGGGCTTCATGGGAAAGACGCATCTTGGGATCTACGCCAAACTGTCAAATGCCGAGGTCGGCGCAATCTGCGATATCCGTCGCGAGGTGCTGGAAGCCGGTGGGCTGGATACCGGCGGCAACATCCAGACCGCTGCCGCCAATCTCGACCTGACGCGCATTCGCGCTTTCACCGAATACCAGGCACTGATCGACGAGGGCGGCTTTGACGTTGTGGATCTGTGCGTACCGACGCACCTGCATGTAGACTACGCGGTAGCGGCTCTGGAGCGCGGTTACGACGTGTTCTGCGAGAAGCCCTTGACTCTGGATCTGGAGTCCGCGCGTAGAATGACCGTGGCTGCCGGGAACTCTGATCGACTCTGCGCGGTCGGGCAGTGTCTTCGTCACTGGCCGGTGTACGTGGAGATGAAGAGCCTGGTGGATTCCGGGCGTTACGGTGCGGTGCGCTTCGCCGAGTTTTCGCGCTTCTCGAGTCCGCCGACCTGGAGCTGGGATAACTGGCTGCTCGATCCCTCGCGCTCAGGAGACGCCGCGCTTGATCTGCACGTGCACGACGTCGATACCATTCTCAATTTTTTCGGTCTGCCGACGTCGGTCAGGTCTCAGGGCTCCGTCGACTCTTCCTCGGGCATTTCGCACATCTCGACCGTTTACGGGTATCCAGGCAAGTCGGTGATGTCGACCGGCGGATGGAGATGCAGCAGCAGTTTTGGCTTCAACATGCGCGCCATGCTGGTGCTCGAACGCGCCACGGTGGAAATGGATTTCTCCAGGCAACCGGTGTGCACGGTCTATCCGGAGGACGGTGAAAAGTATCCGCTGCCGTTCGGTGACGGCGACGGGTACTATCATGAGCTGGTTGGATTTGTGGACGCAGTGGAGAAGCGCGATCCCAGCCGGCTGGTGACGGTTGACGCAGCGGCGGACTCGGTGCGGGTTGCCCTGGCCGAAATCCAGTCGGTTCGCGAGAATCGTGAGATCGTGCTCTGACCGGCTCACCGTGGACGGCTTGCAGGACAGCCACGGACGTACGGCGCTCGCAATCATCGGTCACGGCTACATGGGAAGGATCTATCAGAAGGCGTGCGACGGGCTGATCCGGGAAAAGCGCTGCGAGCCATACTACAAGTTTGGCCTGCCGGAGCTGCTGCCCAGCCTTACGTTGTGTGCCGTCGCTGATCCGTTGTATGGACGCGACGAGACGGCGGACCCACGACGCTATCCTTCACTGGAGGGCATACTGGAGCAACGCGCTCACTGCGGCTTGAACGCCGCCGTAATTGCTTCGCCGATCGCGACGCACTATGACGTGGCCGGCCGCCTGATCAGGAACAAGATCCATACCCTGACAGCCTGCACACAATCCGATCCCGGCGGTGGCCGCAGAGAGGGGGATACCTGAATGAAACGGAAGATCGGGGTGTTGATTGACAATCTGCTGATGCCGTTTGACGAGGCGCTGGTGTTTGCCGCCGGGCTGGGCGTGGAGGGGATCCAGTTCTACGCCTCCAGAGACTACGTAGCGCCGTGGCGCACCACGCCGGCTCGGCGCGCCGAAATTGAGGCGCGCATCAGCGACGCGGGACTGCAGGTTTGCGCGCTGTGCGGCGATCTCGGCGGACACGGGTTCGAGCGGCGCAGCGAGCATGAACAGCGGCTATTGCGGACCAGGCAGATCATCGAGTACGCCGCGGAACTCGGAACCGGCGTAGTCTCAAGTCATATAGGGGTGATCCCCCCGATCCGTGACGAGGTCTTCGGCAGTCTGGTAGACGCCCTGCAGTCGGTGGTGCGCTTTGCAGAACAGCACGGTGTCCGTTACGCGATAGAAACCGGTCCCGAGCCGTCCCGACTGCTGAAGCAGTTTATCGACGAGATCGGTTCGCCCGGGTTGGCGGTCAACTTTGACCCTGCCAACCTGATCATGGTGCACGGAGAGAATGCCGTCTCGGCGACCGAGATCCTGGCCCCGCACATCGCTCATGTGCACGCCAAGGATGGTCGGCGACTGCAGCCGTGTGATGCCCGCGAGATCTACGGAGCATTTGCCGAGGGGAACCCCCGCGGAATCGACATCGACAGCTTCTTTGTCGAGCTGCCGCCGGGCGAGGGCGATGTAGGGTTTACAGCGTGGGTTGATGCGCTCGACAGGATCGGCTATCAGGGATTTCTGACAATTGAGCGTGAAGCCGGTGATCGTCGAGCTTCGGACGTTGAGCAGGCAGTACGGTTCCTGCGTGATCTGTGATGCCGCGCTACGTCATCCATCATACAGGCGATGAGCCCAACTGGGTTGCCGCAGATACCTGCGGTATCGATTTCTTCCACCCTTCCAGCTCCGATCACCGTCCGCATACGATCGTGCGGGCGGTAACGGCAGCGGGACGATTATGGGTGCGTTTCGATGTCGATGACCGCTATGTGCGCTCGGTCTTCACCACCTATCTTGATCCCGTGTACCGTGACAGCTGCGTCGAGTTCTTTGTCCGGCCGGACACCCGGTCTGGATACTTCAACTTCGAGGTTAACTGCGGCGGGGCGCTGCTGCTCTACTACATCCAGGACTGGCGCCGCAAAGGCGATTCGTTCGAGCGTTTCCGGCCGGTGGAGCACAATGATGCACGCGATATCATGGTGTCACACACGCTGCCGCAGGTGGTTGAGCCCGAGATAACGCGGCCGGTTACGTGGTCCGTGACTCTGGGCATACCGTTGGTGATGCTGGAGCGCTATCTGGGCAGCCCGCTGGCGCTGGAGACACCGTGGCGCGGGAACTTCTACAAGTGCGGTGACGACACAAGTCATCCGCATTGGGCTGCGTGGGCGCCCATCGGGGAACGTCTGGATTTTCACCAGCCCGAGCAGTTTGGTGAGCTGGTTCTGGATACCGCTGCTGCCGAGGATCGACGGCCGACGGCGGCACCAAAGCGAGGTCGCTGACATGGCACGAGCAAGTGCGGTTCAATTCAGCAGGACGGCCAACGCCATTGTTCAGAACGAGATCAACATCTCGATCATCTTTAACTACCTGCGTGAGCGTGGTTCGGCGTATCGCGCACAGATCTCGCGGGACCTCACTATCAGTGCCCCGGCGGTGTCACGAGCAATTGAGAAGCTGATGGAACGCGGTTACGTTGTGGAGACTGAGCCGATACGGACCGCCAGCGGAAAGAGGGCGGTCACGGTCAGTCTCAATGTAGCCAAAGGCTGCGTGATCGGCATAGACCTGCTCAAGGAGCATCTCAGGATCGGGCTGTTCGACTACAGCGGCGTGATGATCGACTCGTGCAGCGGGATGCGGTTTGCCGAGAGCGCCGACGCGCCTCGCGATCTGGTGCGTGAGATCGAACAGTTCCTTGACCGTGCCGGAACGCGGCGGCGGGAGTCGGGAGTTGACAGAGCGCCGGAGCTCAAGGCCATCTGTATCGGGGTCCCGGCAATCGTTGAGGCGACCTCGGCGCGCCTGACGAGCGCGGTACTGTTTCCCAACCTCAGTGACCTGAATCTGAAACAGATTCTCTGCGAGCATTTCCATGTCCCGGTCTATGTAGAGAACGATGTCGACCTCTCTGCACTGGCCGAAAACCAGTACGGACAGGGGCGTCGACATCACGATCTGGTGTTTGTCGAAGTCTCGGCCGGAATAGGTGCCGGCATCATCATCGACAACAACCTGGTGCGTGGTATCAACGGCGCGTCCGGTGAACTTGGCTACATGGTGTTCGGTCCCGATGATCTGGGACGGACCAGCAAGACCAAGGGACCGTTGGAGCAGCGAGCTTCAACCGAAGCGATGCGCGAGCTGGCACACAAGGCGATCGCGGAGAACCGTCCGACCGTGATGGCGGAACGCGCCCGCAGCAGCCCTGACGGCATCACCCCGGCTCTCGTGTGTTCGGCGGCGCTGGAGGGTGACGAAGTCGCATGCGAAATTGTCTCGAGCATCACCCTGCTGCTGTCGGCGGCCATTGTCAACCTGATTGTAATCATCAATCCGGAGATCGTGGTGTTGGGCGGCGAAATCTGTGGCTTTGCAGGTTTTGAAACGCTGATTCTCGATCCGATTCGCGAGGCCGTACGTATGTCGGTACCCTTTCAGTCTCCCGAGATCGTGATTTCGTCCCTGGGCGAGGACGCCGGAGTGATTGGCGCCGCGCACATGGCTATCGAGACGCTGCTGCTGGGGAAATACCCGTACCGTATCTGACGCCGGCCGGGCGCCCCGCTACCCGCCGCCGCTGCCGGCCGTGCAATAACCGGCCAGGACTTCGCCGAGAGGATCCTGATCGGTGGCCGAAAACCCGAGATGCGAGTGGCGCCGCCACCCTTCGGCCAGTTCAAACTTGCCTGACATTGCGCCCACGGAGCGCGACATCTCGCGGGCGGTCTCCAGGTACGAACTCAGGCCCTGCGTGCGATCGAGCCATTCGCGCTGGCTCTTATGGCAGGCGAGCATGTTCAGCTTATCCTCGATTACGCTCGATATGTCGACAAAGAAATCCGGCACGATCGTGCGGCGTAACCCGTCGGTCAGTCCGTACGGTAATGCGTGGTACAGGGTGACGTCCTGGGAGGTGGCAGGTTCCGGTGGATCGGTCTCGTAGTTCGGCATGCCACGCGTGAACGCTGCCGTCACGCCCACCCGGGTCGTGTTCATATGGTCTTCCATATAGTCCTCGGGCGATGGCAGCAGCATGATGTCGGGCTGGATGCGGCGAACAACCGCGGTGACCTTGCGCACGAGCTCGGGCGCGTAGAACACGCCGAGGTCTTCCGTCAGGCTTTCGTGAAACGTGGCCCCGACGTATTGCGCGGCGTGCATTCCCTCCACGCGGCGGACGCGGGCGGTCTCAGCCTTGTCCAGCTCGACCGAGCCCAGGCAACCGTTTGCGAGGTTCATGTAGTGCAGCTCGCAGCCGCTGTTGCGCAGCAGAAACAGTGTTCCGGCCATCATGAACTCGATGTCATCCGGATGGCAGGCCAGCGCAAATACCCGCTTTGACATAACGGCTACTCCTATTTCATGTCGGGTCGACAGCTGCCGATTCCCGGTCGCAAGTAGCTGAACTGAACGTCGGGATGATCCGCCAGCAAGGACATCGGGACCGAGCTATCGGCAACGCGTTTGGAGATCATCAGTGCGGTCAGGCGGATACCAAAGGCGTTATCGTGATACCCGGGGTGCCAGATTGAGACCTTGTCCGATTTCCAGGTTTCGACCGGCCCGACGGTGATCGCGCGGCTCGGAACGTCGGATACAATCCCGCCAACCGATGTCCTGGCGTTCTGAATGAGCGTCAACGGATGCAGATCGACCACGCGCGTGCCGAGTTTGCGGTACTCCTCCGGTGACGGGGGCGCTTCAGCATACTGCCCCTCTCGCTTGACCGGATCGTTGAACGCCCAGTGTTTGACTTCTCCCTGACCGCCCTGCATGACCATGCAGCGCGCGCTGTCAAACGACTTGGAGAACTCGTCGATCGCGGCAACGGTCGGGAAGTGGATGTTCTGCTGCGGCATACGTAATGCCTTGTCGATGCGGCCGAAGCAGAGCGCCATATCGGTGTTTGCAAAACTGATCGGGTTCTGGGGATCCATCTCCTTGTCGCCGACCAGCCACTCATCCATGCCCCAGAAATGGCCGTTACGGACGTCGATCCGGAGGTCGTTAACAATCTGGGCTACTACCGGCAGTTGTGCGGTGGGTCCAATAGGGCCGCAAATTCCCGTTGGTTCGTGCTCGGTTGCCTGCATCCAGGAGTGAACATACTCGAGCGCTTCGGCGGCGTAGAACTGTTCAATCGTGTCATAGAACCTGACCGTGAAACCGGGCCGTGACAGCTGCAGGATATCATCCGCGGTCAGGCGGGCAGCGTCCCTCAGGATCTCTTCATCAAGTGTCGTGTAGTCCCACCAGTCTGGAGCTACTTTGCTGATTGCTCGCATCGTCCATTCCCCCTTCGGGTCCCCGTCGGCGCGGGCGTGATCTTAATGCTAACGTACGGTTAGTAACTTCTTGAAGTATAAACCCAATCTGGCGCATGTCAAGCTCCGACCGCTTCGAGACACAGCAGTTGCTATCGCGGCAGCAGACCGATCGGGCCGGCCGGAATGGTATGCAGACTGCATAGTCTATGCGATACACATAGCGGGCATATGCAATCTGCATGCGACCTCCGTATTTGCCGTTGATCAGCGACAGCCGCTCCGACGCCGTGGTTCCGTAAATCGTTTTATAATATGGGATTAAAGATTATGCGTTCTTTCCTTTATCGCAGTATAGTTGGCATATCTGTTGCTAAAGATATGGCAGGAGTGAAACGATGAAAAAGACACTGGCAGTCCTTGCAACTACCCTGATCCTCGTTCTTCTGGCGGGTTGTTCAAATCCTCTCGGCTCGGATGTCTCGAGTGCCGTTCAAATCGCCGAACCGTCGGCTTCGGCCCCCGTCGAGGACTCCGAAGAACTGCACCAGTCCGAGCAACCGATAGAACCTGAGCCGGATATGCCGTTACTTGATGAACCCGATTCGTCCGACGCCCCGTACGACGGCGACGATGACCAGATTGCTGCTGACGACCAGGCAGCCAACGACGGTCAGGTTGGCGGAAGTGACCAGGCAGACGACGGTATACCCGACGATAGCGCGCGCAACGGTGCACCGCAGGACCGCCCGACCGGGCGCGATCGTGCCGTTCAGAGAGCTCCGGACCACGCCGCGGTGCATCGCCTATAGAGTCGCCTGCTAGGACGGTATCAGCGGCGCTCGCGTCACGACGCCGGCCCGCAGACCTTCAGGTGCCTCGGCAGCAGCTGGAATCCCAAACGCTCCGAGGTACCTGCGGTAATCGGATTTGGATCAACGAGGTCGTCTTTGACATGCTGTGTGCCGGTCCCGGCAACCAGCTTCGCTGATTTCCAGTTCGTGAGGCCGGCAACCGTGCCGGGGGTGCGGTTGCTGCGGTCAGGTACGAGTGGCTCCAGTCAGCCCGCGCAGGTTATTGATCAGAATGGCTATCAGAATGAGCGCTCCGCGTACAACCAGCTGCCAGTACTGGCTGATATTCAGCAGCGTCATGCCGTTGATGATCACGCCGAGGAAGAAGATACCGATCAGTGTACCACGGATTCTTCCGGCACCGCCGGCCAGACTGGCACCGCCGATTATAACCGCGGATATGATCTGCAGCTCCCAACCTCGCCCAACTGTGGGAGTTCCCGCCATGATCTGGGAGGCGACCAGAATTCCGGTAACGCCGGCCAGACAACCGGTGAGCGAGAGCAGCACATACTTGACGCGCTTGACGTTGATGCCATTCAGGCGCGCGGCCTCAGCGTTGCCCCCGACCGCGTATATCGACCGGCCGAAACTCGTGTGATTCATTATAAACTCGAACGCCGCAAAGACAACAATCAGGAACAGCGCCGGAACCGGCACACTCAAGAACGATCCGCCGCCGAGGGTATTGAACCATCTGGGAAACGAAGTTATCGGAAAGCCGCCGGTGATCAGATTGGCGAAACCGGACAACATAGTCAGATACGCCAAACTGGTGATGAAGGTCGGTACCGAGAACGCGTTACGCATGTAGGCGATTGTCCAGCCGACCACAGATGACGCCACCAGAGTCAGGATCACGGCAATCGGGATCCCGACGGCAAGCGGCAAGCCGAAGCTGGTGAACCACTGCGTCAGCCACGCCATTATGACCCCGGCGAATGCCACCGCGGAACCGACACTCAGGTCGATTTCACCCGATATAATGACTGCCGTCATGCTGAAGGCTATCATCCCTTGAAGAGCCACGTTCCGCATGACGTTGAGCAGGTTGCGCGTTCGCATGAAACCGGGAGCGGTGAGCGCGAACACCACGCACAAAGCCAGCAGTATCAGCTCCATCAGGTACTGCTCAAGTCGTGGACGCTTCATTGAGCTACTCCTATGCACGCATTGTAGAGTGCCTCCACGCTCACCGTTCCCGGCACAATCTCCTGCTGAAGGGTGCCGTCACGCAACACCAGTATCCGATGGCACACTTCCAGCAGTTCCTCGAGTTCCGTGGATACAATGATCGACGCGATTCCGTCATCTGACAGTCGCCAGATGATGCGGAAGATTTGCTGTTTGGCGTCGACGTCAATACCGCGGGATGGCTCATCGAACAGGACGACCCGCGGATGATCGTTAAGCCAGTTGCCGACGACAACTTTCTGTTGGTTGCCGCCGCTGAGCGTCTCTACAACGGTGTCGAGCGACGATATCTTGATTGAAAGGTCATTCACCTGCTGCATGGCCGCAGCGCGTTCCAGCGTTCTATTGCGTACGCCTCGGCGCGAGAGACTCTGTTTGCCCGCGAGTGTGAGATTCTCCTGCACCGTCTGGATCTGGATCAACCCCTGCGTCTTACGGTTCTCCGGCGTATACGCGAGCCCGTACAGCTTCAGCCTGGCCGGTGTGGGTCTGCGAATCGGTTTGCCGGATACCAGAACAGTCCCGGAGTCAAACGAGTCAGCACCGAATATCGAGCGCAGCAACTCCGTACGTCCGCTGCCGAGCATCCCGGCAATGCCCAGGATCTCGCCGGCCCGCAGCGAGAAACTGATGTCTTCAAACCATGGCTTGCGTGTCAGATTGCGTACTTCGAGCGCGACCTCTGCTTGTTCCGGAATTGTCGGAGTCATTCGGACGTGCTCCACGTCGCCGAACATCATGCTGACAATCTGTGCAAGCGTGGTCTCGGTCATAGTGCGCCGTCCGACCAGGTCGCCATCGCGCAGCACGGTAACGGTGTCGGCGATGGCCGGAAGCTCCTGTAGACGGTGCGAGATGTAGAGCACGATGACGCCGCGATCTCTGATACGGCGCACAACGCGAAACAGCTGATCCACCTCATCTTTTGAGAGCGCGGACGTCGGCTCATCGAGAATCAGCACTTTGAGGTCGTGGTTGATAGCCTTCGAGATCTCCACCAGCTGTTGCCAGCCTACACTCAACGAGTCCACTCGGGTATCGGGATCGACCTCGAGATCGAGTTCCCGCAGTACGTCCAGTGCACGCCGCCGCGTGGCGGCCCAGTCAACCCTCACTCCCCGATGCGGCAGCTCGTGAAAGCAGATGTTCTCTGCAACGCTGAGATCCGGAAACAGACTCAGTTCCTGATATACCGTGGCGATGCCTTGATGAATGGCGTCGAAGGTGCTCCCGAGGTGCAGCGGGCGATCATCAAGCGAGATACTGCCGCGGTCCGGCATGACCGCTCCGGCGACCATCTTGATTGCAGTGCTCTTTCCGGATCCGTTCTTGCCTACGATAGCGTGGACCTTTCCGCCCTCAAATCGGACGGAAAGGTCGGTAACTGCAACCGTACCCGGGTAGGTCTTCCTCAGGTTCTTCAGTTCTAATACCATGTCTGATGCGATCTGTGATAAGTCGCTGCCTCAGCGGTCTGCCAGCCACTCCTGAATTCCGGCTGGATCCTGCCGCTCGAGCAATACACCGGGAACGATGACCGTTTTCTCGACCGACTCACCGTTGAGATGCCGCACCGCCGCTTCAACGGCATCGTAGCCGATGATGAACGGCTGCTGACCCGTAACTGCCTGCAGCACGTCGTCGTCGTCAAGCAGGAACCCGGCAAGTTGAGCGGTTGCGTCGATGCCGAACACCTTCACCTGGCCTGCCAGTCCGGCGTTGCGAACAGCCTGGACGGAACCTACCGTTCCGCCTTCATTGGCGGCGTAGATCAAATCGATGTCAGGATTGGCCGTCAGGATGTCACCTGCGGTTTGCAGCGCCATCTCTGAAAGCCATCCGTCCTGTCGAGACACGATCTCCACTCTCTTGTTGGTGGACGCGCGCAGTGTGTCGATAAACCCGGATACGCGTGCGTCGCTGATTTCCGGCAGCAGTGAGTCAAACGCTAACACCGCCACGCGTATGGTATCACCGTCCAGAGACTCAACAAAATCGGCAGCCGCTGCACCCGTTGACGAACCGAGTTGCGTCTGACTGGAGTTCAGATAGCTTACCGGAAAGTCGGCTGCCAGCGGCGAATTGTAGAGCACCACGGCGATACCATCGCTGTAGGCCTGCTGCAGAGCCTGAACCGAAGCGGTCTCGCTGAGAGGCGAGATCACTATCGCGTCGACGCCGCGGACAGTATAGGTGTTGACGAGTTCGATCTCCTGCTGTGGGTCATTGTCGCTGTTGCCCAGCACCAGCTCGACACCGTAGTCGGCTGCTGCCGCCCGCATTCCTTCCTGAATGACCTGGAAAAACTGATCGTTCTGAAAAATGATTCCCGCAATCTGGTACGGCTTGTCGGCCTCTTCGGCCCCTCGAGCCCAGACTGCCCCCGTGATAACCATGATCACTGCCACGACTAATACTGCTTTCTTCATGGAATCCTCCTTGGTTTTTTTTAATGTAGCACGCGCACGGGGATCAGTAATTGTTTACGGCTAGCGTTCGTTTACCTCTGGGTTGCATTTCACATCAATCGAGGTACACTGGAGCCATGCGACGTTTCACCTGCATTGACTACCCTATTCCCGAGCTGCCACATATCACGCACCTGGGCTACTGTGATCACCAGACCGACCGGAGATTTGGAATCCACTATCATCTTGGTTTCGAGTTAATCTTCATCAAGCGCGGCCGTGCCGAAGTGCGCGTACTGCCTGATCGCCGGCCCGTCCACTGTTTTGGGGACGATCTGCTGGTGACCTCGCCGCGCGTGGAGCACGAGCTCTTGATCGGCGACAGTGAGGTTGAGTACTACGTGATAGGTGTCCAAACCGACGCACTGCTGGGCGTTTCTGACGATCACATCTTTGCGCCGCACAGTCTTATCCAGCGTTCCAGAAACCCGGTCAGGTACCTGGAGGCGGAAGCGAAGTTCAAGGCGCTTGAGGAGTTGGGAGAGGCTCTGGTTGTTGATCGATTTGTCCTCATCAGCCGGGCCCCCGAGTTTCTGAACCCGCTGCAGGCGCTCTACGCCGAAGCTCGTCTGAAGCTGCCCTGGCGCGAATACGCCGTCTTCGGTCATCTGCTGTTACTGCTGTCGATGCTTCAGCGCCGTACTGAAGGAACCGTGCGAACAACACTGCGTTCCCGGGCGGTTGCTTACGCACTGGAGTTCATTCGGGCTCACGCGCCGGAGCCGGTTGAACTCAATCAGGTGGCCGGGCTAACCGGGCTACATCCGGCGCATCTCAGCCGGATGATCAGGCGCGAGACGGGACATACGTTTTCCGAGATTCTGCTTGAAGAGCGAATCCGCCGAGCCAAGAACATGCTTATTACGGGCGCCTCGGTGGGCTCGGTAGCGGCAGCGAGCGGCTTTGCCTCGATTCATTCGTTCAGCCGGGCTTTCAGCCGCGTTACGGGGGTCTCGCCGTCGCGTTACCGCGGTTCGGTCGCGGTCGGATCGGCATAGTCTTCGCCGACGGCCGCGCGAACCTGCCCGCGGGGCCGTTCTCGAGCTCGATATGCGGGTACATTGTGTCATCCGCCACCAGACCTGATTACCGGCGCGCGGCGTTCGTGGTTGCGCGGGACTGCAACTTGGGCTACGATTCACCCGACGGCGCTGGATACGGGCCGCCTGCGGTACCGTTCCCGCCGCTGGCAAACGCCAAGGAGTCAGCCATGCAAAGCCGAGAGAGAGTTCAGCGCGCAATTACCTTTGATTACCCCGACCGCCCTCCGATTTCCCACGCGATCCTGCCGTCCGCGATCAAGCAATACGGGCAAGCGCTCTATGATGTCCTGCAGGACGTGCACGAGGATTTTGGATGGGATTTTCTTCCCGATCTCCCGCCGCAGAAGTATCCGCCCTACTACAAGCAAGGCCGGCACTATGACGGTTTCGGGACGCTGTGGGAATGCTCGGCCGACGGGGAGTACGGCACCCCGATCGAAAAACCGCTGGCGGATCCGAAGTGGGCCGGATACGAGCAGTACCAGTGGCCGGATTTTGATGTGCGCCCCACGGAGTACCGTCTCTACTCCGGGCATATGGAGGGCAAGAACCCGGGCTACTACGCCCGCGGCGGTTGGATCACCTTCTTCGAGGAGATGCAGCAGTTGCGAGGGTTTGAAGAGCTTCTGATGGACATTGCCCTGGGTACCCGGGAGTTCGAGCGGTTCAAGGCCGATACGCTGGAGTTCAATCTGCGGCACCTGGACAAGTGGCTCGAGTGGGATTACGACGGTCTGCATTTCGCTGACGACTGGGGCTCACAGGTCAACATGCTGATTTCGCCTGATGCGTGGCGAAAACACTTCAAGCCGGCTTACAGCACCATGTTCGACAAAGTCACTGCGGCCGGCGTCGACGTCCACTTCCACTCGGATGGCTACATAATCGATATAATACCTGACCTGATCGATATCGGCGTCAAGGTCATAAACTGCCAAACCGGTTGTATGGGCCACGAGACGGTAGGCCGCAGGTTCAAGGGCAAGGTCTGCTTCCGGACCGATCTCGATCGCCAGCACGTGCTGGTGTTCGGCTCGCCTGCCGACGTCAAGGCCCACGTGCGTGAAGTGTTCACCTCGCTGGGATCGGAGAAAGGCGGCATCATTGCGTGCGGTGAGGTGGGCAGGGATACCCCTCTGGACAACATCAAGGCGATGTATAATGCTTTTATGACGTTCGCGTTTTGAGGCTATCGCGTTCTGAGCGAGCGTGACATACGGGGAGCATACCATCGTGAGCAACATAGACGAGCGACAGGAACAGCATCAACGTCACATGCGCGAGATGGAGCTGATACGGGCGATCGCGCGTGCTCACGAGCAGAAGGCGCTGGTCGAGGCATGGGCGTTCTTCGTGTGGGGTGGTGCCGTGATCGCGGCGACGCTGTTCCACCGGAGTGCGGCGGCGTCATTGACCACTCAGCAGGCGCTGGTGCGGATCTGGACGCCGGCCGTGGCGCTTGGTGTGGCCGCAGAAGTAGTGGCGTGGTTCATCCGCATGCGCAGGCAGTCGGGGTCCGGACTCTTCAAGCGATCCTACCAGTTTCTGCTGGGATTCTGCGGGCTGACAGCGGTGCTGGTGCTGGTGCTGCTCACGCTGATTGCCGAGGGATGGCTGACGCCCGCGCTGCTGCTGCTGTTGCTGTCGTTGCCGCTGCTGTTCCACGCGCAGGCGAGTTTCAGTGGGCTGTTCATGGAGGCGGGTCTGGCAGTCTTGGCCGGCGTTGCGCTGCTGGCCGTCGACCTGCCGCCGGCCGTCGCCTATTCCGCGGCCGGCATCCTGCTCGGTATTCTGCTGCTGGTCAGCGGAGCGCATTCGCTGCTGCTCGAAAGACTGCACCGTGAGTGATCACCGACCCGGACGCCTGGTCTTCAAACCGCTGGACTACGCAACCGGGGCAGGTTTCCTGGTGTACTCCTCCAGTGCCGTGGTGACTCCCATCTCGCTGGTCATCCTGGCCCGCGAACTGGGGTTTTCGCTGACCGGTGGTGGCGTTGTGGAAGGCACGCGAGCCGCCATGCTGGTGGCTGCGCTGTTTGCCAGCGCCGCGATTGCTGCTCGCTGGGGAAAACCGCGATCGGTGGGGATCAGTTCAATCGTGCTGGGTTTCGGACTGCTGGCCTACGCTATTGCCCCGGTGTACGGCGTGGTGCTGCTGGCAGTTACCTTTGTGGGTGCCGGCGGTGGCGTGATCGAAGCGTTGCTCAATCCGCTGGTGCAGGATCTTCATCCCCAGGATTCCGGGCGCTACCTCAACGTACTCAACGCGTTCTTTTCGGCCGGCACGATGACAACGGTCTTGCTCGGCGGCGAGGTCCTCACCCGCGGGCTGTCGTGGCGCTTCATCATGGCCGGTGTGGCGGTGGCCAGCCTTGTGACGGGCGCTCTGTTCCTGGCGCTCAACCGACGGACTCCGTTTGCGCGCTCACACGGTCTGGGAGATGTGCTGGCGCACAAGAGAGAGATTCTGAGACACCGCAGATTCTGGATACTGTTGGCGATGATGTTCCTTGGCGGTGGCAGCGAGGGCGCGCTGACGTTCTGGAGCGCCAGTTACGTACAGCTGCATTTCGGTATGAGCCCGCGTATAGCTGGTATCGGTACGGCTTGCTTTGCCGGCGGCATGGTGGTGGGAAGGCTGGCAAGCGGCTGGATGGTTCCGCAGCACCGGCTGTGGCATCTGGTGTTCGGCTCGGCACTCGCTGGCGCGCTGATTACGGTGCTGCTGCCGTTCGTGACCTCGGTCTGGCTGTTCCTGGGCGGCCTGTTCGCAGCCGGTCTGGCGGTAGCCTGTTTCTGGCCGAGTATTCAGTCCTACTCGGTAGACAGAACAGCGCTCGAATCGACGCCGCTCTTCATCCTGCTGTCGTGCGGTGGAATTCCAGGGCTTGGCGCCGTTCCGCTGGTCATGGGTATCATCGGTGACCGTTCCGGTCTGAACGCCAGCCTGTTTGTAGTCCCGGTTCTGATGATTCTGCTTGCACTACTGGCGCTGATCGAGCGCCGTTGGACCCCGCGACCTATGGCAGTCAGAGCCGCTTGAGAATCTCACGATAGACCGCCACACCGTACTGCCGGACTTCGGCGCTGTAGCGGGCCGCGCTCAGCAGCAGCCGCGCGTGGGGGCCGTAGGCAGCCGGTGAGAGAGAGCCCCGCAGCAGCAACAGGTTCAGCATCATCAGCGCGTTGTAGTAGGCAAGGCCGGCATCGGCGGCCTTGATCAGAAGAGCACGATCCTCCGAGATGACCGGCAGCCGTACTTCAATCGCACAGGCGATCAGCTGATCGTCAACTTCGGCCGGGCCGGCCGGAGTCGGGCGCAGCTGTACGGGGGCGTCACGGTAACCGGATTCGACGAGGACCGGGCGAATTGTGTAGAGCGTACACGTCTCGGCAAGCCGCTCAAGTATTCCCGCCTTGCTGCACACAATCAGCGATGATGTATCGATACACGCGGCGCGCAGGCTCGCCAGGCCGTCAAGAGCCGATTGCGTCAATCGTGCAGAATCTCCGCGTCATCGGGATAGACGGCCATCAGATAGCCGCCGCTCACCCCCGATACCTCCTCCAGCAGCAGCTCAAGCGCGTGCCGTGTGTGTACAAAGACATCGGGCTCGGATGCCAGCAGCTGATCAACGATGTGCGCGGACTGCGGGGCCACTTCACGGATCCGCCGCGCGTAGAAGTCCCGGAAGTAGGGATTGACCTCCTGCGGATGCAGTTGCAGCACGTGCGCCTGCATCTCGTTGACCAGCAGGTAATGACGCTCGACGTCGTAACCGTCATATCCCTCGCGGCCGTCCATGCGCCCCTTGTTGCCCAGGAACAGACGCCAGTACTCCTGCTCGAGCGGCGACATCCGCTCCCACAGTTCGAAGGCGCCCTGGCGGAAGCGTTCGGACACATAGAAGATGCCGTGCATCGCCTCGTGCCTCAACAGCCTCTGGCGTAACGGTCTCCAGGTTGCGCGCGAGAACGAGAGCACCGCGCCGTGTCCCTCGCGGTACCCTTCAGTATCGCGATGAATGATTCCGTAGTCTATCAACACGTCGCGCAGGAACTCTTCGCGCGGGTTGAGTCCGACGCCCGTCTGTTCCGCGATGGTGAAGAACGGTGCCAGATCCTGTGGGCGATAGTCGTGCGCGTGATACGTGTGGCGTCCCTCGTAGTATTCCTCCGGATGGACCTGACCGGCCTCTCCGGCAACCGCAACGAAAAAACCAAGGCGACCGAACATGTCCCGCTGGATGTCAAGATCCGCGAAGTCGAAGATCAGAACGTTGTCGGCCACGTTCCAGGCGAAGAGCTCAAAGCGGGGGTGACGCCAGGCGCGCTGATTGTAGAAGTTGATCACTCCGAGATCGGCCGGAATGGCCGGATAGACAGTGTCGACCCCAACGCGGCCGTCGCTGTGCAGTCCCACGTGCTCGATCCCCATTCCGGGCTCGGCCTCGATCTCGATGGTTTCCGGAGCGAACCCGACAATGCCGTTGGTGAAGTACAGTCGGCGGTTGCCCGCAGTCAGCACCAGGTTCATCGCGCGGCTCTGTCCCGGGGCACTAAGGCGCACCCGACCCGCGGTATACGCTCTGCGGTCGGGGGCGCCGGCTGCGACGTCGGTATCGGCCGCAAAACGCACGGTAATTGACCACGGCTGCTCGGCCGGAAGGGTACGCTCGACATCCGGTATGTGCAGCGTGGTGTTCCGCCGCGCCTGCCAGTCGAACGCCAGCAGCTCGATTCCGGCACCGATAAACGCCGTGCTGCCGTCGTGGTCGAAACGCGCTGAGCGGTCGGTCACCGCGGCGGATGCAACCCGTGGAGTCCCGCCGTTGCCGGCGTGCACGACAAAGAACCCCTGAACCCGATCGTCAGCCGGCAGCTCGGTCTCAATAACGACCATTCCGGGAGCGGCTTCCGGCAGACTGCGCGTGATCCGCCCCTGGCCGCTGTTCCCGATCAGCCCGATCTGTGCACCGCCTGCATCTCGCAGCGCCAGAGCCAGTACCGCGCCGCGGCCGTCACCAGTGAACCCGTCGTCGACGCGAAATACACTCACCGCGGCATTGCCGTCGAGGCCAATGGCGGCGCCGTCTTCAATGGTCTCTGTGTGCACCGTGTACGTGACGCCATCGGCTCCGCGCAGCCGAAACGCAGCCTCCGGCGATCCGGTTTCAGCACGGCATCCCGGCGTCAGAACCGCCACCGTCAGCAGTGCGCCGAGCAGTAGATGGCGGGTCACGCCTGCCGCGGAGCTCGTGCGGCTTATTGCTGTAGTCATCAGAATCGTTCCCCCGGTTTCGGCGTACTGCGGCCCGCATCGACCGCGGCAGCCGTCAGAGCGACGCGTTTGTCGCGTATTCCAGATCAATAACGGCAGACTTGATGCGTAACTCTGCCTCCAGCACGTCCAACTGCGCCTGCTCGAACTCAAGCCGGGCGTTGCGCAGTTCAAAGGAGTCAATCAGTCCCCGGTCATATTCTACTTCAGCCAGCTGCCAGACGGTCCGCGCCAGCTCCCGGTTGAGACGCACCACCTCGAGCGTATCCAGTCCGCGACGGATGCGCCGGACCAACTGTTCGATCTCGGTCTCGGCGGCGCGGATCGTCTGAACCAGTGCAATCTCGCTGCGCTCGATCTGATCCCGCTGGTTGGCGCGTGCGGTGCGCTCCGCCGATGCGGGCGCGTGCGGTGTCAGCGGTACCCGCAGGCCGATTGACAACGCGCCCCCGGTACCCCAGCGGTCGAAGTCGTCGAACCAGGATGCACTAAACGGCTCGCTATTGGTGCGGCTATAAGAGTAGCTCAGTGACAGCGAAGGCGCAAGCCGGTTGCGCTCCATGAACAGCGTCAATTCCTCGCCGCTCCGCGAGAGTGCAGCCTGCCGCACGTCAGTGCGCTGCCGCAGGTGCGCGGCAATAAGCGCTTCGCTGTCGAGCGATCCGACTTCGATGTCGATGGAGCCCTCGAGCTCAAGCAGTACGTCACGCGGGAGACCCAGCAGCAGCGCGAAGTCGGCCAGTGCTTCGCGGTACCCGTCTTCGAGGTTGGCAAGCTCGGGCCGCTGTCTCTCAAACGCAACGCGGTTGGCGAGCATCGCATAGCGTGAGACCCTGCCGGCCTCGTACTCGAGCACTGAACGTTCCCAGCGCAGGCGAGCGGTTTCTACCGTCTGGCGCTTGAGCGCGATGTTGCGTTCCCGAAGCAGGATTGCGTAGAACACCTGCTGCACGTCGCGCCGCAGTGCGCGTTCGGCGCGCTCGTAGCTGAGCAGCCCCTGGGTCCGGGCGTGCGCGGTGCGACGGCTCTGCTGGATCATTGGAAGCGACAGTGTCAGTGAGCTGCTGATGCCGGCCGACACGCTCCATGGATCGTCGCTGACGGTGCTGTTGGCGCGCGAGAGCGTGCCGGTCGCATCGATGCCCGGATAGAAGCGGTTGAACGCGGTTGCGTGATCCCGTTCACTCTGGCTCAGTGCCAGGGCCTCGCGGCGCAGTGAGAGGTTCTCCGCCAGCGCCTGCCGCACCGCCTCGTCCACGGTGAGGGTGATGATTCCGGGAGCCGGGTTGGTCATCCGGTCGGGGCCTGATGCGTGAGCCGCAGGTGCAAGTGCCAGACGTACGGCCGTCAGCACGAGCAGGAACATGGTGCAGCGCATCACACACTCTCCGTGGCGGCGTGCCGTTTGTCGGGCAGCAGGTTGAGAATACACGGCACCATGAAGAGCGTGAACACGGTTGAGACCGCCAGGCCTCCGGAGACCGCGATGCCGAGCGGTTGAATGATGTTGGTGCCGTCACCGAATGCCAGCGCGATCGGCAGCATGCCGAGGATAGTGGTTGCCATAGTCATGATGATCGGGGCAAAGCGCAGGCGCGCCGCGCGTAGAATCGCGTCGTGCTTGCTCTCGGCGACGCGCGCCGAGCGGTAGTAGAAGTCGATCATCAGGATAGCGTTGTTGACCACCACTCCTCCAAGCAGGATGGTTCCAAGCATCGAGTTCAGCGACAGCGTGGATTCGAACACAAACAGGCTGGCGATCACCCCGATGAACCCCAGCGGAACGGTTACCAGAATCAGTAACGGTACGCTGAGCGAGTTGAACTGCACCGCCAGCAGCAGATAGATTACGACCAGGCTGGCTGCCAGCGCCAACACCAGCGACTCGATGGCCTGGTTTATGTCGGCGCGGGTATCCTGGGCGGTGATCGCGTAGCCGGGCGGCGTCTCCACGCCGGCCAGGACGGCATCCAGTGCCTGACGCTGCAATGCGTCGCGCTCGTGGTCCGGCGTCTCCGAACGCATATTGGCGTAGAGACTGAACTGCCGCTCACCGTCTACCGAAACCACGCGTGAGACACCGCGCGAGCGTTCGATGTCAAAAAAGTGCCGCAGCGGGATCGCGCCGCCGCTATACGGCAGCAGGTAGCCTTCCAAATCCTCACGAGTTTCAAAGCTCCCACTCGGGTACTGCAGCCGCACCCGGACGTTCTGGGTACCTTCGGTCATCTCGATAGCCTGCGAGCCGGCCAGCGCAGTACGGCCGATTGCCACCAGCTGCGACACTCCGTAACCGGGGAACTGCTCGATGACGTGGCTGCGCGGGCGCAGGATCAATTCTTCGGAGAGTCCGGTCGGCGGGTTGGTGAAGACGTTGCCGTACATGTCGAGGTCCCGAACCGCCTCGGCTGCGTCATCGAGCAGACCGATGGCGGTGATCGCGTTGTCTCCGCTGACTCTCAGATGAAGATCGCGCGCGCGCGGCAACGGAAGCGCCGCCGGATCCCACGGAAAGACGCTGAAGCGCCATTCGCCGGTGCTTGGGAAGCTGTTGCGCAGATCCTGCTCGACGCGGCGCATGTCGCGGCTCGAACGCAGCGAGAGCAGGAAGTTGCCCGCTGAACTCGAACGAATCTGGGTGAAAAGCGTGGTAAGGTCGTCTCCGTAGCGCTCCAGTAGCTGCGTCTCAAGCGGCACAACTGCCTGCAGCAGTTCCTCCTGATCGCCGGTGTCACGGTTGAAGAACCACAGCATCACTTTATCGCTCTCAGGGTCGGCAATGATCTCGGCGGGTATGCGTGGCAGGATGAAGACCACCAGCAGCGCAAGGGTGGCGAACGAGGCCGTCATGAACAGTCCCGATGCCGGGCGCGATCCCAGCAGGCCGCGCAGCAGCGCCGTGTAGCCGCCGGTGAGCGTTCCAAGCAGCCGTTCGGAGAGCTGTGCCAGCCGGTGGCGTCGCGGCTCTCCGGGAGTATCGCGGCGAAAGAGGTAGAACGCGATCAACGGTATGACCGTCAGCGCCACCAACAGCGCCGCGCTGAGCGCGAACACTACCGCGCGTGCAAGATCACCGAGCACCGCGTTGGTCAGCGGCGAGGTGAACGACAGCGGCAGAAACACCACGATGCTGGTGAGCGTGGCTACCACGACCGCCGCGCGTACTTCGCGAACCGCCTCCTTGACCAGTGAGGCGGTCACGCGTACCGCGCGCCCGCGCTCACGGCGGTGGCGATCGATGTTCTCCATTACAACGATCGAGGAGTCGATAATCATGCCCACCGACAACGTCATTCCTCCCAGCGAAATCAGGTTGATGGAGACATCGAACAGGTAGAGCCCGACAAAACTGATGGTCATCGAGAGCGGGATCGACAGGGCTATGATCACGATGTTGCGAACATCTCCGAGCAGCAGCGCGACCACGAGCATCGCGAACAGCGCGCCCAGCAGTGCTGCGCGCGCGACGTTGCCAATTGCGTTGTTGATGAACTGGGCCGGATCGACCATGAAGTCATAACGCACATGCGACGGGAACTCGGTGGCGGACGCGTTGCGCAGCACTGCCGCCACGTCTTCGGACATCTGCTTGATGTTGCCACCGTCAATGGGCGTGGCGAAGATCATCACCGAGCGACGTCCGTTGGCGCGGAACAGCCGGCGCGGCAGGTCACGGCGCACCGCAACATCGGCCACGTCGGCAAGCCGGATCGGGGTCCCTCCCATCGATCCGACCTGGATCTGCTCGATGTCGAAGATGCTGTCGATGCCGTGCAACAACCGCACGTTGAACTGTTCTGCAGGGTTACGAAAAGAGCCGACCGACTGGGGGCGGTAGCCTGTCTGTACAGCCTGCACTACTGCGGTTGGCGTCAGCCCGAAGCGCAGTAGCGCGTCATGGTTCAGCAGCACCTCGCCGCGCAGTTCCTCGACGCTGACGATGTCGACCTCTTCGGCGTCCTCGACCCGGCTCAACGGGCCGCGCAGCACCGGCTCGATCAGCTCATACAGTGCGACCGAATCCAGCTCCGTGGACGACACCGCAACCGCCAGGAAACCGGGGTTCTCGGTACGCCAGTAGTTGACGGTGTAGTCACGGCTCTCTTCGGGCAGACGGCCGCGCAGCGCCGCCATGGCGCCCTCAACCCGGCTGAGCGCCTCCTCGGCTTCAACGTTCCAGTCGAACTCCACACGGATGCGCGTTGATCCGGTCTGGTAGGTGGCCTCAACGGCTTCGGCGCCCCGCAGACCTCGCAGGGAGTTCTCGATGATGTCACCGTAACCGTCGTAGAAATCTACCGCCGTGGAAGCGGGGTGTCGAAGCGTGACGCCGACAGCCGGCTTGCGCGTACGCGGATACAGCTGGGTCGGCAGCCGGGTTACCAGTACGATACCGGCGACCGCGAGCACCACGAAGAGCAGCAGGATACCTTTGCGGCGTGAGAACACAAAATCGAGCACGGTGCCTTACTCCCGCACCGTGACTGATGCCCCGTCCTGCAGCCTCCTGACCGCAGATATCACGTAGCGTTCGCCCTCGTGCAGGCCGTCGCGGATTACCACCCTGCTGTCGTATTCGGCGCCCAGGGTGACCGGTCGCAGCACGGCACGGCCGTTCTCGACAACGAAGAGGTGGTAGCGGCCACCGCGATACTCGAGGTGTTCGCGGGCAACCAGAATCGCGGAGATCTCGTCGGTGCGAAACGAAAACCGCAGAAACTGACCGACAAAAGCGCCCGGTCCCGGGTTGACGCTGACCTCAACCGAAAAAAGGCCGGTTGCGTAGTCAGGGATCAGAGCGCTTCGTGTGACCCTGCCGGAGAACGTCCGATCACGCTGGCTGTCGACCGCGGTTACCGGTGCGCCGACGCGGATTGCGTCGATGTCCTTGTCGCTGACCAGCAATTCGGCGGTCAACGAACTGGTGTCGGCGATGGTTAGCAGCGTGTCGCCGTCGCGCACCTCCTGACCTTCATAAACCGCGATGGAGGCTATCACTCCGTCATGAAACGACTGCACCGGTACCGGCCGGAACGAGTCGGTGGGCACGTTGCGTCGTAAACTCATCAGGAGATCGCCGCGCGCGACAACCTGTCCCGGCTGGACCGTGATTTGGTCGACGAGGCCGGACTGCGGTGCCCGCTGGTTGACGGTTTGCCGCGGCCGCAGTCGTGCTCCGTAGGTCATCCGGCGGTATGCCGTCTGACGCTCGGCAACGCTGACACGGACTTCGATCGGTTGTTGTGTTCCAAGGGCCGCCGATGCCGACAGCAGCATGATCCCCAGCATTGTCGCCCATCTGACAGCACGGGGAAGGCGAGCGATCATGCAGTTAATATACCCTATTCGACGATCAGTTCCCACAAAAACCGGGCTGTGCTACGCTTGTGGCAGAGAGGTGCGGGCCATGAAAGCCACTGCCGGACAGATCGCGCTGACTGCGCTCAACGTGCTGCTGACGCTGGGGTTGGCGCTGGCACTCTTCAGTGTACTGCGCGGCGCCGACCGCGCGGCGACTGCTGCTCCGGATGCGGTTGTCGAGCAGCCGCCGCCTTCCGCGGAACGGGATCCTGACGTTGAGCCCCGGCTTCCGCCGCAGGAACAGAGTCAGCGCCTGGTGATGGATCTTCTCGATCGCAGCGACCTGATTCCGTTTGACGGAATCCTCGGTGGCACAATGGGGTTCTACACGCCCGACAATGTCTTCGTGCTCTCGAATCGCTGGGTATATGCGCGCTTCGAGGACGGCCATATCGGAGGCGAGATGCTGCTCGAATATCGCATTGACGGGGTCGGCGGGATCGATTGGACGGTACTGTACGCTGAGCTGCACTGACCGAATCCGGCGGCATAGCAGCCTCAGTCTGCTTGACCGAATATGATCAGGCTCATAATCTATAGCGCAGGGGCTGTATGAATCGACCGCAGGAAGTAGCCGCGTTGGCCGCTCGGCTTGAACAGACCATCGGTTCGGTCTACGTCGGCAAAAAAGACGCGGTGCGTGCAATTCTGCTGGGACTGTTCTCGGGACTGCACGTGTTGATCGAGGACATTCCCGGTGTCGGCAAGACCACGCTCTCACACACCTTCGCGCGCAGCACCGGGCTCGATTTCGGCAGGATTCAGTTCACCCCTGATCTGCTCCCCGGTGACATTGTCGGGATGACGGTCTGGAGCCCGGAGAAGCGTGAATTCATCTTTAAACCGGGCGCCATCATGCATCAGTTCATTCTGGCGGATGAGATCAATCGCGCTTCGGCCAGAACGCAGTCGAGTCTGCTGGAAGCGATGCAGGAGGGGTCGGTGACCGTGGACGGGGTTTCCTACCGGCTCAAGAGCCCGTTCTTTGTGATGGCAACCCAGAACCCGATTTCGTTTGCCGGCACGTTCGTTCTGCCCGAAAGCCAGCTGGACCGCTTCGGAATCTGTCTCTCACTGGGGTACCCCACGCCGCAGGATGAAAGCATCATTCTGGAGCGTTTTCGGGCTGAGAATCCGATGTTTGACGTCACGCCGGTCACCACGCCGCAACAGATTGAGCGGACGCGCGATCTGATCATGCAGGTGCGCGTTGATGAGAAGATTCGCCGCTATATCACCACGATTGCCGATGCCACTCGCAGAAACGAGCGGATCCGCCTCGGCATGAGCCCGCGTTCATCGCTGCACCTGATGCGCGCGAGCCAGGCGCGCGCGTGTATGCAGGGACGCAACTATGTGGTACCCGAAGACGTCATGGATACCGCTGCGTACGTGCTGAGCCATCGGCTGATGATGACTGCTGAGGCTTCGATGGAAGACGTCAGTGCCGGCGCTGTGCTGGCCGACATAATCCGGGCGGTCGCCAAGCCGAGCCGCGTGTAAACCGCGCCGGGTGGAGCCGGTGCTGGAAGGAGACGGATGAGACTGTCCGTTCACCCAGTTGCGATTCTCTCGTACCTTCTGGCAATCGTGGTCACGTATCTTGCCGCCAGTTATCTCGGCGGCATGTTCCGCTACCTGTTTGCCGTTGCTGCGGTGCTTCCGGTTCTGTCGCTGCTTCACATGCTGGTGCTGGCATTCTCGCTGCGCGTAGACCAGCTGCTTGAAGGCAACGCGCCCGCCAGGGGCGACAACGTGGCGTTCGCGCTGTGGGTCGAGAACGCGTCATGGCTGCCGGCACACCAGGTGCGTGCGCGCCTGATACTGTCCTGGCCCGGTGTTGATCAGCCGCAGGCCGACGCGGCGTTCTCGTTGCGGGCACAGCGCGAGTACAGTTATCGCACCGCGGTCTTGTGCAGGCATCGCGGAAACTACCGTTTCGGTATCGACTGGCTCGAGGTCGGTGACATGCTCGGTATCTGCGCGCTTCGGCGGCGCGGCCGGCAAGAGCGCTTCTGTGTCTATCCGCGGGTTATCAACCTGCGTTTCTCCGGCGGCCCGTCGGCCATTGGAGCCGGTATTGCGCGGACTGCGACGTTCGGCCGTGAAATCGACCCCACACTGCTGCGCGGGTTGTCCGAGTATCAGCGCGATCAGCCGGTCAAACAGATCGCGTGGCGCCGGTTTGCGGCCTACGGTATACCGTACGTCAAGGAGTACGACTCCGGGCAGCGCCCGGCCACGGTCATCTATGTCGATCTGCGCGCGATTCACGCCGATCCCGAACTCAGGCTGGAAGTCGACGACTGTTCGGTGGAGATTCTCGTGGCGGTTGTGAAGTCGCTAGTGGAGACCGAAATCCCGGTCGAAGTCCACGGAATGGGCGCAAACCGCTACCAGGCGAGCGTCAGCATGCGCGCTCATTTCCGGGAGTTCTATCTTTCGACACGGCTGATCGAGTTCGGGGGTGAGCACTCACCACGATCCCTGATGGCTCTTCACAGCCGGCTTCGCAGTAACCGGGCCGAAGCCGCGCTGCTGATCACACACCGCCTTGATACAGCCGTCACTGCGCTGCTGAGCGGTGCCGGGACAAGGCCCGTTCCGGGTATCGTCAACATGTCGGCGCTCTCGGAATCGCAGAAGCTGGCTGCCCGGAAGCTGGCCCTCCAGGTGCGTCCGGCCGGTGGGGTTGTGCAGCTGGTGGAAGATGGCGAACACATACAGGAAGGACTTGCACGATGCTGAGGGAACGGATTGAATCACGGGTTCCAGTGGTCGGCATTTCACTGTTGATCACCGTCCTGCTGCCTCTGCTGGCGGGTATCGCCTTGCGGGTGCCGTTGCGCGCGATCCCCGTGGCAGCGGCGGCAGCGGGCATCAACGTTCTGTTCCGAATCGATACGCTTGATTCTCACGGGACCGCGGGCCGCCGCGCCCGAATCGCGATTCTGCTGCTGCTGGCTGCGTGGATGGCCCATATCGTCATCACCATTCTGATCATTCCGTTCTCGATCTACATGACCTGGTTCAGGCTGGTGGAACTCGGCCAGCAGCGTGGACCGGTCTCGCAGGTGCTTGTGTCGGCCATCGGTTTCTTTGCAGCCGTGATCTGCGGGCGTATCTACCGCGGCGGTATTGCCGCGCCGGCGGCCACTCTTATGGTGCTTGTTCTGCTGACCGCTACTATCGTGTTTCACAGCGTGGTTCCGCTTCTGATAGCGGCGCCGCTGGTGGCGCTGGCGCTCGCCACCGGCCGTGCCGCGTGCGGCAGCGGTAGTCTGCACGTCGACCGAAGTGGAACGGCCACCGCCCTGCGTGCCGGCGTCGGTCTGGTGGTTGTTGCTCTGCTGGTCGGCGGAATGCTCGGTATGCCGCGCGCCGCGAGGGGCAACCGCTATATCGACAACCGGCTCTCGCCGTTGCTGCGCCGCTCGATTGTGCGTGTCTTCCCTGACTATCCGTTGCTGTACGGAGGAGACGGTTACGGCTACTCATTCGATCAAGTCAGTCTGGGCGGCCGGCCGCTGCTCTCTTCGGTGCCGATCCTGGAGGTGACCGCGCGGCCGGGTGAGCGCATCTATCTGCGTACCGACATCTACGACCACTACAGCGGCACCAGCTGGTTGCGCACCGAGGATCTGCTCGCTCGGCTGCAGGAGCCGAGCAACGATATCACGGTCGTCCCCGGCGGTGATTCGCAAACCGCGCCCTTGCCGATCACCATTCTGACCGAGTTCTACGAGAAACTGCCGCACACCCTGACCACGCGCGCGCTCAGCACGGTCGACAACACCGGATTCCCGGCCATCCTCGGGCATCCCGATGTCGGCTACCATCTTGCCATGCCGCTCGGCAGCGGCGATAGTTTCGTGCTGCAACGCTCGCTGGGTGAGTCGCCGGCCTACGACCGCAATCTGCGGCGCAACCTGCAGTTGCCCGATGGTATACCGCCCGAGGTTCGTGTCATAGCACGCGATCTGGGGCGCGGCGTCGACGATCCACGCGATGTGCTCTCGGCAGTCACAGCCTACCTGGCCGACGGTTTTGAGTATTCGCTGGAGACAAACCCGACGCTCGAAGAGGTTGATTTCGTCCACGATTTCCTGCTCGACAGCCGCACCGGTTATTGCGTCCATTTTGCCACCAGTCTTGTGGTGCTGGCACGCATGAACGACATCCCGGCGCGGTACGTGACCGGGTTTCTGGTATCGATACCGTACATGGATGATTACGCCGACCTGCTGTACGAGATGGCCTCCATTGAGGACGAACACGGGCGCGTACAGCATCGGGTGACAGGGTACGCGGCGCACGCCTGGCCGGAGGTCTGGCTGCCGGATACCGGATGGGTGGTCTGGGAGGCGACACCGGCGATGCGCGCCGGCGAGTATGATGATGCGGCGTTTCTACGGGCGCTGCAGGATCCCGACTCCCTTACTTCACGACAGTTGCGCGCGATACTCGGCTATCGCGCCGAGAGCGAGCCGCAACGCGATACGGGAGACCGCCGCAACCCCGATTCGTGGTATGCGCTGCTGATGATACCCGGGTTCACTCTGGCAGGAGCGGCGGTAGTCGGTGTCCGGCGCCGCATCCTGCCGGTGATCGATACCAGACGCGCCCTGGACAGCGTGGCGCAGCGGCTGACGCGTGCGGCACGGCGACGAAGCGTTTCTCCGCCGCAGCAGATCGGCTGGCGAGCATGGTGCCATGATGCAACCAGACTGCTGCCGGAGCGTCGGCGGCATGCTCTGTATTCGGGCACTGAGTTGATACAGCGCACCCTATTCGGCGGCTACAGGCCCACGCGCGGTGACATTACTGAACTGCACGCGCTTGAGCGAGAGCTGAAACGCAGCCGAGCGAGGTTCGCGAAACGCCGCGAACGGCGGCGTGGCTGACACACACTCTCGTTCTGCGTATAGTGGCGGCTGAACGAATTCTGTACGTACGGGTTGGCCTTTTGTGAAGCAGCGTTTTCGTCTCAACGAAGTTGACCGTGTGGCCCTGATACTCAATCTGTTCTTTGCCTTGATGCACCTGGTCTTCGCCGGTCGAGGCGACAACCTTCTGGTAGCGGCGGGGTTTGTGGCGGGGAATGCGATTGTGCTCGGTTTTGCGGCGCTGGATGCGCGCGGGCGGATCGTGCGCGGCAGCGTGCTGCATTTTGTGCGCACTTTCTATGTTCAGCTCTTCTACACCGCCTATTTCATGCGTGTGATCGTGCTGTCGCAGATGGTATGGGGCGGGGCATCGTTGGACGCGTTCTTCTACCGCCTGGAAGAGGCGATCTTCGGCGTTCAGCCGGCAGTGCTGCTTCCGCAGACGTTCGGTCACCTGCTGGTCCTGAACGAGCTGATCTACTTTGCCTATTTTGCGTTCTATCTGCTGTTATGTGCACCGAGCTGGCTGCTGTTCCTGCAGCGTCGCTACGCGCAGGCTCAGCGCTGCCTGTTTGTGATTACCGCTTCGTTTGCCGTGCTCTACGTGTGGTACCTGCTATTTCCCGTGCACGGGCCGAAATACTTCATACCCGAGCTCCACGCACGTTGGTACAGCGACCTTGACGGTTATCTGTTCGCCGGTCTTATGCGCTGGATCTTCGCCGACGCTAATCTCGCCGGCGCCGCGGTTCCGTCTTCACACGTCGCGGTGTCACTGATCGCGCTGATCCTGCACGCACGCTACCTGCCCCGGACGCTGTGGGTTGTGGTACCGCTGACGCTGCTGCTGTGGGTTTCCACTGTCTATCTTTACGCGCACTACGTGGTAGACGTGCTGTTGGGATGGGCGGTTGTTCCGCCGCTGTTCTGGTTCTCCACCGTACTGTTCCGCCGGATCAACCGGTGCGTCACCGGTCGAGCAGTCGATAGCGTATCCGCGGGGCATACTGTATCCGACTGATCCGGGGATCGGCGTGCAGGATGGTGAGGAAGATCTCAGTTCGCGCCGGAATCAGGATACTGCGAGGCATGGCAACCGTTGAGGTCACCCCGCGCATGGTGAAGCTGATATCGGCCTCCACACCGCGGTCGTAGCCGTTGGCCAGATAGGCGACGTACGTCAGGTCAATGCTCTCGGTGCGGAACTCGAGCTGGTCGCTTCGTTTGACCGGGCGGCTGTGGTTTTCGAACATGCTGTTAGTGAAGTCGCGCCCCAGAATGACCTCGAACTCGGGGCCCCCGGGATGCCGGGCGTAGTAGAATCGATGCTCTTCGAGGCTGATCGCACGGCCGTCGTGGCCTTTGAAAAGCGTCGGTATCGATTGCATGCGGCCGTCGAAGGTCGGAATACGCACGTCGAAATGCAGGTGCGGTCCTGATGAGCGTCCGGTATTGCCGCTGTAGCCGATCAGCCGGCCGGCCGTGACCTGCTGCCCAACCGTGACGGTTGCGCCGTTGTGCTGCAGATGCGCGTAGTTGGCGAAGCTGCCGTCACTGTGCTGGATCAGCACGTAGTTGGCGGTGTCGGAGTAGCGCGCCGCCGTCCCGCCGCTGCTCGAATCCTGTTTGATCTCCACGACCGTCCCGGCCCGCGCCGCTTTGACTCTGGTTCCCGCATCCAGATCAAAATCGAGCGCGTACTGGTTCTCGCCAGAATGGGTGAAGCGGCCGTTGTAGCCCTGGGTGACACGATGCTTGGTGCCGTGGGCAAACGGGAGCAGGTAGAGGTGAGTGTCATCGTGCCGCGCGGTGTGCGGGTCGCCGCGCGCGTAGGAGTACTGGAGTCCGAACCCGCGTCCGGCCCGGGGGTCCGGAGCGGTAAGCTCGAACAGCATCATGCGCCGGGAGCCCGGCTCGACGCGGGTCCCGAACGGCAGGTCGACCGAAGGCCGGAGGTTAGTGATGCGACTCAGCTGTACATGCACGAATACGGGTATGACATGCGCATTATCGGCATAGACGCGGAAGCCGCCCGCATCGCTCTTCTCGCTGTAGACGCGGACTGCGTCGGGATTGGCCGACAGAATGACCGTGCTCAGAAGGAACCCCACAAACAGGATGTAACGTCGGATTGCGATAGGCCCTCCTTCATTCTATCTGACACCATATCAGCGCGGCGCCGCAGTTTCCAGCGGTCTGCCCGCGGTTGCAGCACAGCGCCTTCAGCGGCGAAACTGCGGAATCAGTCCGGTTTTTTGGATCAGGTTTGACGAAGTCTGAACCGGCGCGTGGACGAACCCCCCTGGTTACTGGTATGCTCTTCGGGCATACCACGGAGGAATCATGGCTCACTGCACCGTCGCCGAGGCCGAGGCCATTCTTGACAAGCAGTTTCCCGTACTGGACAAGGGTTTCGTGCGGCTCGTGGACTACCTGGGCGGCGATCAGCGGATCGTCCAGTCGGCGCGTGTCTCCTACGGCGCCGGAACCAGAACCTACCGCGAAGACCACGGGCTGATCCACTATCTGATGCGGAACGGTCACACGTCACCATTTGAGCAGGTTGTACTGACCTTTCACACCAAGATGCCGATCTTCGTGGCGCGTCAGTGGGTTCGTCATCGCACGGCCCGACTGAACGAGATCTCGGGACGCTACAGCGTCATGGAAGAGGAGTTCTACGTTCCCGCGTCGGGCGAGATTGCCGTTCAGAGCAGCGAGAACAAGCAGGGACGCGCTGCTGAGCCGGTAGATGCTGAAACAGCACGGAGAATCATAACTGCATTCAAGGAGGAGCAATCCCGCAGTTATGGTGCATACCAAAACCTGCTCGAGCAGGGCATCGCACGCGAGCTTGCACGCGTAAATCTTCCGTTGAGCCTCTACACGCAGTGGTACTGGCAGATCGACCTGCATAATCTGTTCCATTTTCTGGCGCTGCGCATGGATACGCACGCGCAGTATGAGATTCGGGCCTACGCTCACGTGATGCTCGATATTGCCCGCGCGGTGTGTCCGATAGCTACCGAGGCGTTTGAAGAGCACGTCCTGGGTGGCGTGCAGCTTTCACGCAGTGAGTCCGCGGCAGTGCGCGGTGTCATTGGCGTAGTAGCGGACGCGGAGCAGGTGCAACAGGCGGGCCGCGATGCGGGACTCTCGGGGAAGGCGCTCGAACGGTTGATGCGCAAGCTCATCGGCGACTGCTGAGGGGCTCAGACGGCCGGCGCCATGGGAAAGCGATGAGTGAAGACGACGCAGCGCGCGCCAGGACCGACCGGCAACACCAGCCGGAACGGAAACCGGAAAATCCAGGCGTAATGACGCGCCAGCCGGCTGTAGCGCTCACCACGACCGAGCCGCAGCTCGCGGCGCAGCTTGCGCGCAGTATCGTGCACGCCGGCTTGGCGGCCTGTGTTCAGGTTGTGCCGCAGATACGCAGTTTCTACATCTGGGACGGCGCGGTGCAGGACGATGGTGAAGCTCTGCTGCTGATCAAGACCGACCTGGGACTGAGTCAACGACTTATCGATCACATCAATGCTGTTCATAGTTACGAGGTGCCCGAACTGCTGTTTCTGAAGGTCGATGATGGACTGCCCTCATACCTCGACTGGATGGCGGACGTTCTGAGCCTCAGATGAACAACGCCGGTATATCGAGCGATCTGTCGGCCGGTGGCGATCGCATGACGCTGTTTGACGACGGTTCGCGGCGCTGTACATAGCCTAACGGGCGCTCAGAGCACGAATGCCAGCAAAGCGGCGCTGACGGCCAGGTTACTGACCGCGTTGACCGCGTCGTTATTGAAGCCACGCCAGCCGCGGATCAGCCGGTTCTCGCCCAGGGAGCCCTGGCTGCGTTCGGTGACCTCGCCGCTGCAGGTGTCCGCGTAGTGCGCCTGAACCGTGGCCCCAAGCAGGCTGTCGAGCAGTGCGCCGCCAAATCCTGCGGCGGTTACCACCACCGTCAGCGCCACGGTACTATGCCGGCCGTACCGTACCGCCCAGCCGACCGCAAACACCACGGCGATCAACGCCGCCCCGACCGCCGCCGCGGCCATTCCCAGCAAGGTTACGCCGCCCGAGGCCCCCGGGACAAGCGGGCGCCCGGTCACGATTGAACGAGGTGGTGAAGGGTTGAGAACTCCGATTTCGCCGGCCCAGGTATCAGCGCTGGAGACGGCGAACGACGCCGCGCACGTCATCGCCAGGGCCGGATTGCCGCTGATCCCGTAGCCGACAGCGGCCAGCAGGCCGACGCCGCCGTTTGCCAGCACCTGCAGCGGGTCGCGGCGACTGCCTTTCTGGTGCAGTCGCTGCAGCGGTCGCTTGCTCCGGCTGCCAACGCGGCTGACGAGACTGCCCGAACCAAAGAAGATCATCAGCAGCGACCATAGCCACAGCCCGCCGCCGGCAAAGATCCCCGCCCCCAGAACGAATCCGGTGACGCCCCCTGCGGCGGTCACCGCCTGCTTTCTGACGGCGACTATGGCGGCCGCGGCGTTGAGCGCGACGGCCAGTGCGGCACGCAGTGCGAGGTTGTTCATGCAAACACCACAAAGAAGAACAGCGCGGTGCCGATCGGTACGGTGATGTTATCAAAACCAAACGGCGTCGCCAGCTCGATAAGCGTGGCGGCCGCCGCGGTTGCCGCGGCCGCGGTCAGAACCAATGATGTGGTTGCCGTGGGCTGAAACCGCAGCATGAACAAAGCTACCACAACCCCCGAAGCCAGGAACATCGTAGCGCTGCCGAGCACGCTCTTGTCGATGCCGGGCAGCGTTATGCGCAAGCGGCCCCATCGGCTTCCGACCACCGATGCCAGGCCGTCGCCGTAGCCCATCACCAGTACGCCGATTGCTCCGACATAAAGCGGCAGCGGACCGCCATAACAGAGTAACACGAGGATAAGAAGCGAGATCGGAAAGTAGACGGTACCCAGATTGCGGCGATGTTCAGGATCCTCCATGGCCGCCAGCAGATGACGCCGATACGCTATCCAGTTGAACACGATGAAGGTCGCGGGGCCAATAGCCGCAAAGAGCGCGCGGGTGTGGAAGAGCATCGCAATCAGCCACCAGTGTGCAACGCTGATGTGGATGAACTTCCGCGACAGCGTCGGGGTGAACAGACCATTGCGCAGCAACAGTCCGGCGATTGCGATTACGGCAATAATCATGGCGTACGCAGCGGCAAGTCCTATAAGATCGTACATTGACCAGGCCCCGGTTGACACAGAATGGGTTCAATATAGTGCCCCGGTCTGCGGGTATCAACACGTCGCAGTGCCGCTGCAGGCATCAAGACATCATCGTGGAAATGTAGTAGAAGAGTAATGAATGCGGTTGCGGCTTTTCGATTACATATCGTTTGCGGTTGCCATAGCGGTGGTCGTGGCGTTCTCAGTGTACGCCTATCGTGGCGGTGAACAGGGCGCCCAGGTGCGAATCCAGTCCCAGTCCGGCGTGTACCTCTATCCGCTTGACGGTACGCGCAGGCTTGTGGTTGACGGCCCCCTGGGTTCGACCGAGATTCTTATCAGTTCCGGCGGAGTTACGGTGCTCGACTCTCCCTGTCGGGACAAGATCTGCATTGCCGCCGGTAAAGCTACCATGTCGGGTGAGTGGATAGCCTGCCTTCCAAACAGGGTGTTTCTGCGCGTTGAGGGCACGGATGACACCCCGGTGGATGCACAGACGTTCTGATGCAGCTGCGAAGGTTTTATGCGCTCTACTTGCATTGATTGTTCTCCTGGCGCTATAGTGAACTATTCTGAAGAAAACCATCGGATACCGCAGACGGGTAGTCAACCGGAGCACTCACGAACGGAGAGGACCAGCATGGAGCGCAAAGTACGAATTGTCATCATGGGCGGCGGTTACGGCGGCGTCGAGGCTGCCAAACGGCTTCATCGAAAATACGGGCGCCGGGAAAACGTGGAGATCACGCTGATCGATCGAAACCCGTACCACACGTTGATGACCGAACTCCACGAGGTTGCGGGTTCGAGAGTCGGGCCCGAAGCTGTTCAGGTGAGTTTCAAGAAGATCTTCAGCGGTACCAGCGTCAAGGTGGTCTGTGACGAGATAGAAACGATAGAGTTTGAAAACAACAAGCTGATTTCCAGAGCCTCCGTCTATGCGTACGATTATCTGGTGATTGGTGCCGGAGCTCAGCCCGATTTTTTCGATATCCCCGGTGTGCAGGAAAACTGCTTTACCTGCTGGTCTCTCGAGGATGCCATTCGGATCCGAACCCACGTAGAGGAGATGTTTCGCCGGGCGGCCAAGGAACCCAGCCCGGAGCGCAGACGCAAGCTGCTGACGTTTGCGGTTGCGGGCGGCAGTTTCACCGGTGTCGAGATCTGCGGTGAGTTGCTCGAGCGCCAGGAAGTTCTGTGTGCCAAGTATCATATCAACGAACGCGAAGTTCGGGTCGTGCTGGTGGAGATGCTTGACGACATCCTCCCGAGTCTGCCCAAGGCGCTGCGGGAAAAAGCCAAGCGCTACCTCCAGAATAAGGGCACCGACCTGATGCTCAATTCTCCCATCACCCGCGCGGAGCCGGGCAAGATCATCATCGCCGACGCTGAGGTTATCGAGTCCGACACGTTCATCTGGACTGCCGGTGTTCACGGTTCCGAGTTCAGCTCGAAGATCGAGCTCACCAAAGGCAACTGCGCCAGCGGTGAGGCAACGGTAGCCTCGGTCGAGGGTATCCACGGCATGAAGGGCTGCCATTTCGACGAGAGTGATCGCTATATTGTCGGTGAGCGGGGACGGATCCAGGTCAACGAGTTCATGCAGTCCGTAGATGTTTCCAACGTTTTCATCGTCGGTGACATGCTGTTCTACGTGGTGGATGACAAGGTCGTCCCGCAGATCGTCGAAACCGCGGTGCAGTCAGCCCACACGGCGGCGGAGAACATCGCCCGGGATATCGCCCAAAAGGAGAAGAAGCCGTTCAAGCCCAACTACCACGGCCAGATGGTGTCACTCGGTAGCAAGTACGGGGTGGCGTACGTTATGAATGTGGCGCTGTCCGGCTTCCTGGCGCTGGGTGTGAAGCACCTCATCAACCTGCACTATCTCGTAGGCCTCGCCGGCTTGACCGCAGTCTGGGACTATCTTCAGGAGCAGTTCTTCCGGATCGAGGACGGCCGTTCAATCTTCGGCAGTCATCTGGCGGCCAAGATCCCCACCTACTGGGCGGTCCCGTTGCGTGTCTTTCTCGGCGTGAAGTGGCTTACCGAGGGAACCTACAAGGTCTCAACCGGTTGGCTGAACCCCGGTCCGGGTGGTGTTTTCAACCCCTCGCCGAATCACATCTTTCTGCCGGGATTAACCGACGAAATCAGCGCCGCCACCAGTGCCACGCCGGGGGGTATGGGTCGTACCGGCTACTGGCAACAGTCGATCCTCTCGGAGCCGCTTGGAATATATGAGTGGTTTGCCGAGACGATTCTCAGTGCCCACCCGATCATTGCCTACGCCGCGCAGGCCGGAGCGGTCATCGCGCAGGTCGTTGTCGGAATCGCTCTCATAACCGGAACGTTCACCTTTCTCGGAAGTGCAGCCTCGATTGCAATGTGCGTGTTCTTCATCATTGCCGGTTGGGGCAACGTCGAGTTGTGGTGGTATCTTGCCGCCGCTATTGTCCTTCTCGGTGGCGCGGGACGCGGATTCGGCCTCGACCACTGGGTCATGCCGTGGATGAAACGGTGGTGGAACCGCAAGCTGATCGCGCACCGTACCCACCTCTATACCGGAGAACCACGCATCAAGAACTAACCAGGGGAGGCCGCCGGATCAAATTCGTCGGCCGGTACCCATCATCGAGCACGCAATGAACCAGTTCTGGGATGACTTTCCGGTCATCCGCAACGACCTGCAGCGGGTACAGCAGATCATCCTCGAAAACGTCGGCAGCGGGAACACCGCGCTGTCACAGGCTCTGCGCGAGTTTGCGGCGCGCGGCGGCAAAATGCTGCGCCCGGCCTTCGTACTGCTGGCGGCCCGCGTCAAGGAACCTCGACGCCGGCTGTTTGCGCGCAGCGAGGCCCTGTCGACCAACGACACGCTTCCGGAGAAGATCTATCGCATTGGAGCCGCAATCGAGATGCTGCACATGGCCACCCTGATTCACGACGATATACTCGACGAAGCACGCACCAGGCGCCGCAGGGTCGCGCTCTATCGCAGTGTTGGTCCGAAGGCGGCGGTACTGATGGGTGACCTCTTGTTCAGCCGTTGCTTCAGCCTGGTTGCCGATTGCGCGACCATGGAAAATGCGCGCCGACTGGCGGTCTGTGTTACGCACATGTGTGCCGGCGAGATTGAGCAGGCGCGTGGTGTACCGCCGGACCAGTTGAGCGAGCGCGACTACCTGCGGCGGGTGGCTGCCAAAACCGGATTACTGTTTCTGCTGAGCTTTCACGTCGGAGCACACGAGAACGGCGTCAACGGCTATCGGCTGCAGGCGCTGCGACGGGTCGGCTACAATATCGGTGTGGGGTTTCAAATCATTGATGATCTGCTTGATTTCACCGGTAACGAGCAGGAGCTCGGCAAACCTGTTGCCGGCGATTTACGCCAGGGGATCTATACATTGCCGGTAATTGCGGCCATACGTCGCGGTCAGGGTGATGAGCTTTCTCGATTGCTGGCCGGCACCGTGCTGGATGAAGAGCGTGTTCAGCATGCCGTTGCCCTGGTCGAGAGAAATGGAGGATTTACCTACGCGCGCAGTCAGGCGGCTCGCTACACTGCCCGCGCTCTGCAGTCAGCACGTACTCTGCCCCAGGGTGATGTCCGCGATGCGATTGTCTCGGTAACCAGGAAACTCCTTGACCGCGATAGCTAACCGCGCGCTTCTGCGGCGTCGCTGATTATCGTCTCAGGATAGCGCCTCCTCACCGCCGTATCCGATGCCGATCAGGTAGGTCTCAAAGGATCCCTTACGGCATGCGCGTGGCTTGAACGCTCGCGCGTTCTGAAACGCGCTGCGCAACCCCCGCAGCAGGAACTGTTCCTGGCCTCCCTGGAAGATCTTGACCGCGAGGTCGCCCCCCGGCGCCAGGTAGTGGGGCAAACCGTGCAGAATTGACTCCACGAGGGTGGCCGAGCGCGCGGTGTCGACCGTTCGGTCACCGGTCGTGGCCGGTGCCGCATCGCTCAATACCACATCGAACGGGCCGTGTCGGGAGACAATCGTGACAAAGCCCTGGCTGAGAATATCGAGTTCGAGCACCGCGAGACGGGGGTCAGGTGCCAGCTCCAATGGAGACAGGTCGGCTGCTACCAGGCGACCGCGCTGATCCAGGATTTCGAGCACGTAACGGCTCCAGCTTCCCGGCGCAGCCCCGAGATCGAGTACACGGCTGTCGGCACGGATCAGCCCGAGTTTCTGCTGCATCTCTTGCAGCTTGTAGACTGAGCGCGCCTGGTATCCCTCGCGTCTGGCACGTTGGCTATAATGGTCCGGCCTGCTGTGTCCGCCTGCCACCGTCAGTCCATCCTCCGGCGTACCGCGTCGCTATCTATGAAATGACGCAGCGCGTCGGGAGGCGTCAGCTCGTCGTCGGACGTGTTCTCGCCGAATCCGCGCAGGTCACAGTCGATAACCCGTATCCCGGCGCTGATGAACGCATTCGTCTGTGCGCTCCACAACGTGCGGGTGAACGGGAACCCGTGCGCGAATACTGCGGCCGGAGCGGGCTGCGATGCGTCGCGGTCGTGAACGATCAGTTTCCGCGAGCTGTTCTTCTTCATTGCTCGGAACAGGATACGGTGTTGTGCTCGATTGCGCAACACATGCGCGGGTGCTTGCTCGCCCCGGCGACCCTCCGCCTTGTTATTGACCCCCGCCCGGTTTGTCCGTACATTTACCGCGTGCCACGTCAATCCGTTCTGCGCAAGCCCTTTCGTTATCGCACCTACAACGTCGCGTTCATTCTGATCGGCGTCAACTTCGTGATCTTTTTTCTGACCACGATGTCGCCCAACCTGATGCGCTATCTGGCGATGAACCCGGTTTTTGTGGTTCAGGGCAACTACTGGTGGCAGATCTTCACCTACATGTTCGTGCACGGCGGCATGTCGCACATCTTCTTCAACATGATCGGCTTGTTCTTCTTCGGGACCCAGGTTGAGCAGCGGCTCGGCAGTTGGGAATTCCTGACCTTCTATCTTACGGTCGGCACGCTGGCGGGAGTGTTCTCACTGGCGTTCTACTGGTTCAGTGGAAGCTACTTCGTATTCCTGGTCGGTGCCTCGGGGGCAGTTTTTGGAGTCCTGCTGGCGTTTGCAGCGCTCTATCCCACCGCTATGATTTACCTGTTTGGTATCATCCCGATTCGCGCACCCATTCTGGTGATCGGCTATACCGTGATCGAGCTGATGTCCCAGATCTCCGGTCGTGGCGGTAACGTTGCTCACCTGACGCACCTCGCCGGTTTCCTATTTGCGTTTATCTACTTTGTCATACGGCTGGGAATCAATCCGATCTCGGTCTTCATCGACGATTTGCGCCGATAGGGGCTCCGTCTGGCCGCCCGGGCTGCCGATAATAGCTAACGTGATGCATACGCCATCTTTGATGGGGCTGATCTCGCGCGGTTGGTTGCATTGTTCGGCAATCACGTGCGTGCTGCTGATTCTCATCGCGCCGCCGATACACGCCGCCGAGAACCGGCTGGTAGTCGAGTTGTGGGCCGAGCGGCAGCCCCTGATTCGCCCCGAGGGCGATTATCCGCTGCGGCGCGACGCGGCGCTGCAGCAGATTCTGCATGAGGCGCAGTGGACGTTCTCGGGCATGGTATACGGGTACCGTTTCTACTATCGTCCATTTGACCGGGCACGCCAGGTACCCGAGCAGTTTGATCTCACCCTGCACGCCGAGATCCCCTGGGGAGATTCGGCGCTATCGGTACTGGCGGTACGCCACGCCGATTCACGTTACTTCGCGCAGATACAGTACCAGATGTCTGATTCCCAGGCCGCATGGGCAAACGGATGGCAGAGCCGAGCGATTCCGCGGTCCACCGGTGCCGGCGAGGCGACCCTGTGGTCCGGTCCGGAGCAGAAGCGCAACGCGGTCGAAGACGCAATCCGGATTGCGGTACGCGAACACCTGCGCTCGGTATCGCCGAACAAGCCGCACAGTGCCCGCGGTCGGCTGATTCTGACGGCGCCGCCGCGCGTGTGGATAGATTCAGGTTCCTATCAGGCGTCGGTGCAAATCAAGGTGCGCGTTGAAGAAGTGCGGCAGTACGAGTTTCACTGACTGCCGTTGGAACTCCGGAACAGCGATTTCAGCAAATGACGAGAAACGGGTTGACCTCTGGGCTACACTTTGCTACTTTATGTTAACGATCGTTCGGTAACATCATGCGCCAATAAGCAATAAGGATACAGCACTCTGAAACAAACCGACCGGCGGCAGCAGATTGAGGCCGCCGCCTTCACGGCGTGGGCTGAAACGCTGTTCACCAATACCAGTCTCTCCCGGGTAGCCGAGCGGCTCGGCGTCACCAAGCAGGCCATCTATCGGCACTTTCCCAGCAAGACGGCGCTGGTGGGCGCAATGACGGATCGCTTTCTGCAATCGTACGGTGAAGTCCGCGACGCGTTGGCGGCCCTGCCGCCTGACGTGGCGTTGCGGGAGATCGTCGAAAGCTATGCCGACGGTATCCATCGAATGTTCGCTCAGTTGCCGCAGTACTACCTCTTTCTGGTACTGAAGCTACTGCCGGGCCCCGAACGGGATCGCAATCGCTTCTACAAACTCGGCGATGATATCAGCCGGATCATTCTGCCGCATCTTGAGGCCGATGCTGCTGAATCGGCCGGGAACCGGACAACCGCGACCGTAGCCGGACGGCGAAAGGATTCGATGCAGCTGATGCTGATGTACACCCACGTGCAACTGGTGGTGTGGTCGGCGTTTGCGTTCTGGACGCCGCTCTGCCGGTTGCGCAACCATCAACAAGAACTCAGCGAATCGCAGCGCATGGCGCGCGTTGCCCACACAGTCGGCCTCTGCCTCCACGGACTGTTCCCGCGTGCAGTTCACGATATCGACTATCGGGCGGTAGAGCGGGTGGCCGCAGTGCGGCGGGACGAGCTGCTGGAACCCAACCGCATCTTTGCCGCCGTAGAAGCCGTGGTAACCGAGGTCGGCTTTGAAATGGCGTCACTCGACCGCATTGCCAAACGTCTCGGTATGACCAAGAGCAGCCTCTATTTCTATTTCGAGAACAAGGATACGATGTTCTCCCGGGCGTTGCAGACCGAACGGCGTCACTTCAACGACCTGTTTGCCTCAAGGTGCGACCGGCTCGGCAGCTTCTCGCAAAGACTGTACGGCTACATCGTTACGCTGGCAAGCTACTTTCTCAGCAACCGCAGCCTGATGGTGTTTTCCAACTGGGTGCAGGTGCAGCGAGTTCCGGTTACCGCTGGAACCGCCGACGAAGATGAAATCCTGCAGAGTGCGGAGTTCATACGTCAACGACTTGAGAAGCACAGCGACCCTGTCCGCCGTGACGAGACGCTGGAAACACTGGCGCTGCTGAGTATCCTGATGAATCGCGGCCTTACCACAACCGGTCTCAGCCTCGAGCGCCCTCGCGAGCTGTTTGCCTATACCCGTGACTTCTACCGTACGGTGACCCACGGCATCGCCCCTGCCGGAAAGGACGTCTACCCATGAAATACCCGATCGTGAGACTCGTTGCCGTCGCGACCCTGATCCTGTTTCTGCCGCCGCTGCAACCGGCGGCGCAGGAGACGCACGGCCTTACCGTTGAGGACGCCGTGGCGATTGCGCTGCGCAACAACCTCGAACTGGAATCCGAGCGCCTCAGTCTCGAGAAACGCCGGCGCACCCGCGATAGCGCCTGGAACCGCTTTGTGCCGGGAATCGGTGCCGGAACCACTCTGGCGCGGCCCAACGAGCGGCCAGCCGGAATCGGGCTTGATCCGGACACCGGGTTTCCGGTTCAGACGAAAGGGCCCGTCTGGAACGTTCAGGGCGAATTGACGGCCACGCTTAATCTCAACCTCGGTTCGATCTACGGTATCCGCGCCGCACGGATTGACTACGACGCGGGGTTGATCGACATAGTTGAGGCCCGTAACCGCATCGAGCGCGACGTTCGCAAATCGTTTTTCGGGCTGCTTGTGCTTGATCAACAGACTGCGCTGCGTCAGCAGGCGCTCGAGATTGCGCGCCAGCGGCTGGAGCAGACGCGGATCAACTACGAAAACGGACTGGTTGACGAGTTTACGCTGCTGTCCGAGGAAGTATCGTACGAGAACCAGCGCCCCGAACTGGAGGCGCTCCTCGATCAGCAGCGCGCGGTCCGACGTCAGTTCAACCGTGACCTGGGTTTGCCGCTTACGTCGCGGGTGGTGCTCGACGGCACCATCGAACCCGAGATGGTCGAACTCGACGTCGAGCAGCTGATCGCACGTAAGCTGCCCGGCGCAACCGCCATCCGGCAGATCCAGGACGGTATGCGCCAGCTGGAGAATGCTATTCGGCTGGCAAAATCCGGTGGCGATCCTCAAACGCGCGGGTTCTACCCCAACCTTACGTTTCGCTACGCCTACAACCCGACGTTTCAGGGAGATCCCTTCCGTGATTCCTGGTTTGCTGATCCGGATCGCGACTGGAGTGACCGCGGGACGTTCTCGATCACCCTGACACAGCCGCTCGATACGTTTCTGCCGTCATCGCAGACTCGGACGCGTATCAGCAATCTGGAAACCGATCTGGCCGACGCTCGGGTGGCGATGCAGTCGACCTACCAGGCACTCGAGCTGCAGGCACGCAATCTGGTGGAACGTCTTGATCAGCTGCAGCGTACGATCTCGTCGCGCGAGCGCAACCAGCGACTAGCCGAGCGTGCATTCGAGTTGGCAACTGAAGCGTATGCCGCCGGCACGCGCGAACTGCTGGAACTGCGCAACGCTGAACAGGAGCTGCAGACCGCGCAGCTGCAGGTCCTGCAGGGAAAACTGGAGTACATCGAAGCGCTGCTCGATCTGCAGTACATACTCAATACGGGCAGCGAGCAATTAGGGGAGCAGAGCCATGGCTGAATACGGAATGCGGATCACGCGGATCATCGCAGTGGTTATGCTGGCGGCCCTCGTGCTGGCGTGCGGCAATCGCAATGGTGCGGACGGTGACGATAGCGGGGACCGCGGCGTCTCCGGCGCGGAGCGGACAACCTTCGCGGTAAATGTCACAACAGCGGTAGCCGGATCGATTACCGACTACATCCGCGTTACCGGTGATGTGCATCCGGTTTCGAGCGTTGACATCTTTCCGGACATCGCCGGCGAGCTGAAGCGCGTACACGTTCGAGTCGGCGAACGGGTCCAGCAAGACCAGCTGATCGCCGAAGTTGACCGGTCGCGACCGGGGCAGACGTTTGCTCCCAGCCCGGTGCGTTCGACTATTTCGGGTACCGTAACCGCACTGCCGGTTCAGGCCGGGTCGATGGTTGGAACGGGAACGCCGGTGGCGCGCGTTGCGCAGACCGATGACCTGGAGATCCGTACCGCGGTTGCCGAGCGCTTCGTCTCCAAAATGCGTCCCGGTATGCCGGCTACGGTGCGCCTGGACGCCTACCCCGGCGAACAGTTCGGCGCGCGCGTGACCGAGATCAGCCCGGTACTGGATGCCCAAACTCGTACGCTCGGCGCCAAGCTGACGTTGAACCGGCGCGATACCCGCGTGCGGCCGGGGATGTTTGCGCAGATTCAGCTGATCACACAGCAGAAGGAAGGGGTGGTAAAGATTCCGGCCGATACCGTCGTGCGGCGTTTTGGTGAGACGTACATCTTCGTGGTACAGGCAGACGAGTCAACCGTTGAACGCCGCCGCGTGCGCGTGGGAATCGAGATCGATAACGTTGCCGAAATTGTCGACGGTTTGCAGCCCGGAGAGAGTATTGTCTACCAGGGTCAGTCGCTGCTCGAGGACGGAGCTCGTATCCGGGTTATCGACAGGGTCAACGTTCTTGACTGATTTGCAAGGAGTTACAGGATGAGTCTGACAAGGACCGTAGTAAACCGTCCCACAACCCTGTTGATCGTGTTCGCGTTACTGTTCGGGTTCGGCATCTACACCGCACGCGATCTGGCGATCGATCTGTTTCCCGAAATCGAAGCGCCGTTTCTGGTGGTCTTGACCGCCTACGACGGCGCCGCACCGGAAGAGGTCGAGCGCGGCGTTACACGCCCGCTGGAGAGTCAGCTGAGCAACGTAAGCAACATAGAAAAGATCACCTCGTTCTCATCGGAGGGCTCGAGTCAGGTAAGCCTCGAGTTCACGTGGGGAACGGATATGGCCGAAGCCTCCAACGAAGTGCGTGACCGTCTGGAATTCGTGCGTGACTTCCTGCCGTCCGACGCGCGCTCGCCGCAGATATTCAAATTTGACCCATCGCAGTTTCCCATCATGACATTGCAGGTCTCCGGGAACCGATCGACCGAAGAGCTGCGCCAGCTCGCCGAAGACGTCATCCAACCGCGCCTCGAGCAGATTGAAGGCGTGGCGCTGGCCTCGGTCAGCGGGGGGCGTGACCGGGCGGTGCGCGTCGAGGTGCCGCAGGACCGCCTGGAAGCCTACAATCTGACGTTGACCCAGGTCTCGCAGGCTATCCGGTCACAGAACGTTCAGGTGGCCGCGGGGCGAATCACCGAGGGAACCACCAACTACCTGATCCGCACCGCCGGCGAGTACGGAAGCATCGAAGAGATCAAGGATACCGTAATCGCCTACCGTCCGTTCGCGGGTTTCGGTGCCGGAGGCAATCCGTCGGCCAACGCCGCGGGACCCGATATTTCCGCTAACTACGGCATTCGCCTGCGCGAGGTGGCCAACGTGTTCGACGGGTTCCGTCGTGAAGACACCACCGTATTCGTCAACGGAGAACCGGGCATAATTGTCGTTGTGCAGAGGCAGAGCGGTACCAACTCGGTGCAGACCGCCGACAACGTTCTGGAGCGTCTGGACTCGATCAATGCCGCGCTGCCGGTAGGGGTGGAGCTCGGGGTGGTGCTCGACACCACCCAGATCATCCGCAATTCGCTGCAGGACGTCTCTTCTTCGGCAATTCTGGGTGCTGTCTTTGCAGTGCTGGTGCTGTTCATCTTTCTGCGCAGTTTTCGCACGACGGCCGTGATTGCCGTTTCAATACCGATTTCAATTGTCATTACCCTGATGCTGATGTATTTCTCCGGTCTGACGCTCAACATCATGACGCTGACCGGACTTGCATTGGGCGTTGGTATGCTGGTCGACAACTCGATTGTCGTTCTCGAGAACATCTACCGGTACCGCGAAAAGGGCTCCAAGCTGACTACCAGCGCGGTGCTCGGTACGCAGGAGATGCTCACCGCGATTACGGCCTCCACCCTGACCACGATATGTGTCTTCCTGCCGGTTGTACTGTTCCGGCGACAGTTGCGCTTTGTCGGCGAGTTGTTTTCCGGTCTGGCGTTTACGGTCGTGATATCGCTGGTTGCATCGCTGGTGGTGGCGGTACTGTTGATTCCCGTGCTCTCGAGTCACTATCTGCGCATCGAGAGTAAGAAACAGCGGCCGTTGGTTGGTTTTCGCCGCGTGCTCGACAACCTGCTCGACGGGTTTTTCGGTGGGCTCGATCGCGGTTACCGGGCCGCACTCGGCTTTGCGCTGCGGCATCGTTGGCTGGTGGTAGTGGTGGTAGTGGTTCTGTTCGGCGGCAGTCTGGCGATGATTCCCATAATGGGGTTTCAGTTTGCGCCCTCTCAGGAGGACGACTTCGTGCAGGTCTCGCTTACCATGCCGCAGGGTACCAGCCTTGACGTGACCCGCAGTGTTCTGCAGCAGCTCGAGCAGATAGCGAAGCATGAAATACAAGGTTACAAGGATATGCTGGTTTCCGCCGGCGACCGCAGCTTTTTCGGTCTCGGCGGGGCACGCAGCAACCGGGGTACGCTCTCGGTTACGCTGCCGGAGTTTCAGGATCGTATCGACACCTCATTCGACGTACAGGAGAAACTGCGTGCCCATTTCGACAGTTTTCCCGGCGCTCGCTTTTCTTTCCAGCAGGGCGGCGGAGGCGGGCCCTTCTCGGCGCCGCCGATCGACATTATCGTGACTAGTGAGGATCTCGAGCGCGGCAAGCAGACGGCCGATCGCATCGCCGATCTGCTGCGTGACCGATTCTCCGAGGAGGTTGCCGAGCCCACCATCACCCTCGATGACGGACTGCCGGAGCTGCGTATCGCCATCGACCGTGCTCGTGCGTATGAGTTGGGTCTGAACATGCAGGCTGTTGGTCAGGAAGTCCGGGCCTACGTGGATGGTATTGCCTCGTCGCGCTACCGTTCGCGCACCGATGAATACGACATCCTGGTTATTTCCGACGAAGCAAGTCGCAGCACCGCTCCCGACCTGGAGCGCATCTTTGTCATGAGCAACGCCGGGCGGCGCATTCCGCTGTCGAGCTTTGCCACGCTCCAACGCACTACCGGCCCGGTCAGCATCCGGCGCGAGAATCAGCGTCGCACGGTGAACGTGCGTGCCAGTCTGGCGCCCGGTGTCCAGCTGAGCGACGTGGATCCTCAGATTCGCGCCATGGTTATGGAAGAGATTGCGGTGGATGACGCATTGCTGATCGAATTCGGTGGCGACTACGCGGAACTGATGAGGCTGCTCCGGACGTTCGCGGTCATCGTGGTTGTCTCGATCCTGCTGGTCTATGGGGTCATGGCGAGCCAGTTCGAGTCGTTTCTCGATCCCTTCATAATCGTGTTCACTATTCCGCTGTTGACGATCGGCGTAGTGGGGCTGTATTACATTACCGGCGAGACTTTGAACGTCTTCACTGCGGTGGGTGCGGTGATGCTGGTGGGTATCGTGGTCAACAACGGTATCGTGCTGGTGGACTACACCAATCTGATGCGCCGTCGAGGTATGCCGTTGTTTGAAGCGTGCATCGAAGCCGGCGGCAACCGGCTGCGGCCGATCCTGATGACCAGCCTGACTACCATTCTGGCACTTGTCCCCGTTGCCTTTGTAGAGGGTGAGGGGTCGAGTCTGGTGCAGCCGATCGCCAGAACCGTAGTCGGCGGTCTTGGCGTGGCTACCTTTCTGACGCTGTTTCTGGTGCCGACCCTGTATTCCGCGTTCAACCAGTTCTCCGACCGGGTCACCGTACGCCGCGAGCGGCGCCGGGACGAGAAACACCAGCGCAAGGAGCAACAGTTGCGGCGCGAGATCGCGCGCGACGAGCAACGGGCTGCGGAGCGCGCCGCCGAACGCGAACGCCGGGCGCAACAACGGAGGCGGACGTAATGGTGCGCCTGGAGATGATTGCGAACCGTTCGGTCGAGGGTGACTTCTTTGACCTGATGTGCAAGCGGGGGCTCGGTGAGATCTACTACACCAAAGTTCCGGTAGTATTCGGCGTAGGTGATTCCGGCCCGCGCCAGGGCGACCACGTCTGGCCGGAAGAGAACTTCCTGCTACTGATGTACTGCCAGGAGGATATCGCCGACCAGCTGACCGACGTCGTACTGGAACTCAAGCGCGTCTTTCCCGACGAAGGGATCAAGCTGTTTCGTGTCCCGGTGCTGGAAGGCTGCTGAAGACTATCGCTGCGATTGTCTGAGAATTGCCTGCAGTACGTCGCGAATGTCGATGAAGTGCTGCACCAGCTCAGGATCGAATTTTTCGCCGGCGTGTTCCTGCAGATACTCAAGCGCCTTGTCCTCACTCCACGCCTGCTTGTACGAGCGCTCGGAGGTCAGGGCGTCAAATACGTCGGCGATGGCGACGATGCGCGCCGACAACGGGATCTCCTTGCCCTTCTTGCCGGGCCCGAACGTAATCTTCTCGGCGAAGATATCCTGGATGTGGCCCGGGTACCCCGAGCCGTCCCAGCGCTCGTGATGGTTCAGTGTAACTTCGTACGCGATCTTGTCCCAGATTGAACGCGAGTTCCTGAAGAGGCGCGCACCGAAGACGGTATGTCGGTACATGAGGGCCTTTTCCTGGTCGGTGAACTTCCCCTCCTTGCTGATGACAATATCGGTCAGCCCGACCTTGCCGACATCGTGCAGAATCGCGGCGGCGCGGAAGATGTCTTTCTTCAGGATTCGTTCGTGCAGGGGAACGCCGTGGCGCGCGGCCCAGCGGTTGAAGAGTTCAACGGCGTAGTCGCCAACCCGTCGTGCGTGAGCGACCGACTCGTGCGGATCGCGAAGCTCAGCCATTTCCACCATGCGCATCACCATCTGCCGCGACAGGTCGGCTCTTTCGATAGTATCGGCGGCGTGTTCGGCAAAATAGGTGATGTAGAGCCGGTCGTCGGCCGTGAATGGTATCACGTCACCGTGACGATCCTTTCGGTTGATCAGCTGCAGTACGCCGACCACCACGGTATTGCTCTTCATCAGCGGAACCACCAGGATCGACTGCGTCTTGTACTGCGTCAGCTTGTCGTATGACGGGTTGAAGCTGTAGGAAACGTTGCTCTTGATATCATAGACGTTATCGATCATCAGCGCCTCACCGGTTGAGGCAACGTAGCCGGCCAGCGAGTTCCTGTCGATCGGTATGTTGTTCTCCGAGTAGACGTATCTTTCCTTGGGATTGCCTTCGGGGAACAGCGTATCGTTTTCGATATAGCTGAAAAAGAGTCGTCCGTCGCGTGCCAGGTACAGCGTTCCGGCATCGGCATCAACAAAGGTGCGCGCTTCGTGAAGAACACTCTCCAGCAATACGGTAAGGTCCGTGATCTTCTGGATGCGCCGTATCGTGCGCAGCAGATCTCGCGCGGTTCGACGTTCAGCCATATCGATAATTATAGTCCAGATTGACGCGGATTACCACGACAACGGCTATCCATGACGGAGCCCCGGACGGCTAACGCGTGAGGTAATGCGCGTTTTCCTCAAACGCGTGCAGAAAGCGTGTCGCCTGCAGCGGCTCGGTTCCAATACCTTGCCAGATCGACGCCCTGCCACCGCCCCGGGCGGAGATGATCGGCAGTAACCGGTCGCGGGCGGCGTCAAAGTCAAGGCTCAGGTCGGCGGAGCAGCCGATGATCCAATACACGCGCTGCGGTTCCACGTTGACCAGACAGGCGCAGGTGCCGGGCTCAACGATGACTGCTTCAAGCACACCGCGAAACAGATCGGGCGTCTGGCCTTCAAAACGGTGCGTGACTATCCGCAGCGCACCGTGTTGAACGGCCGCGTTATGCAGCTGCCCGGCGAGTACGGAACAGAGCCGCGCAGCGATGCTCCGTTCATTGTACTGGGCCTGCTTGAGTGCCTGATCGAGTCGGTCCGCACGCTCGATCAGCTCGTGCTGCCTGGCCGAGAGGCGGTCGACCAACGCGTTGACTATCTCCGTTTTCTCGCGGTAGTCGTCAAGCGCGCGACGACCGATCTTCCACAGCGTGCGCAGATTACCGCGGATGCGCTCCGAACCGACCAGCTTGATGATTCCAACCTGGCCGCTGGTTAGGGTATGCACTCCGCCGCAGGCCACGCGATCAAAGCCGTCGATCTCCACGATTCGAACAGTTCCGGAGACCTTTGGCTCACGGCGAAGCTGCAGCACGGAAATCTGGGACTGGCTGGCGCTGAATGCGCGTATATCGAGGTTACGGCCCACCGTTTCATTGGCCAGGTCCTCGATGGCCGCCAGCCGGTCGTCGGGAATCTCGGCGACGTCGCACTCTATGGTCGTATAGCGCTCACCCTGATGGACGGCCACCGTGTTGTAGCCGCCGATGTGGACCATCGAGGCCGAAATGATGTGCTGCCCGGTATGCTGCTGCATGAAGTCGAAGCGATGATTCCAGTCGATTGCTCCATGGACGGTTGTGGAATCAGGGGCGCGCTGCAAACGATGGATGATACTTTCACCACGCTTGCGAACGTCGAGGACCCGTATCCCATCCACCGCGCCCCGATCCGCCGGCTGACCGCCGCCTTCGGGATAGAAGCAGGTGCGGTCCAGGACCACATCGGCATGTTCAGGAGCTTGTTCGGTTTGAACCACGACCGCGTCAAACTCGCGCTTCATCGGATCGTCGTAATAGAGTTTGTGGGTCATGGCACAATCATAGCATATCGGCACTTGCTTGACATGATCCGCAGCCGTATCGTAATATGAGATTTGATCCCGGATCACAAGACACGCTGTGAGGCGTTTCGTATGAGGCTGACATGAGCGTACAGTCGCTCGACAGAGCACTCGACATCCTCGAGCTGCTTGCGGTTCGCCCGAACGGCCTCGGTGTGACCGACGTGGCTACCGGACTGGGGCTGCACAAGAGCACTGCCGGGCGTCTTCTGATGGCGCTGCGGCAACGCGGGTATCTGGAGAAGGATCCGGCCACCGCAACCTACCGTGTAGGGCTCAAGTGTGTCGAGCTTGCCGGCGCGCATCTTGACCATCTGGAACTGAAGGTCGAGGCCAAGCCGTCGATGTATCGACTGTCGGAGGCTACCGGACAGACGGCGTTTCTGGCGATTCTCAAGAGCCACCACATGGTCTACGTGGAAAAAACGGAGTCGTACAACAGTCTGCGCCGCTATTCGATCATTGGAACCCGCGCACCGCTGCACTGCACCGCACTCGGCAAGGCTGCCCTGATGGCGCTGGCGCCGGAACGTCTGGACGCCGTGCTGGACGCAATCACGCTGGAACGTCGAACGGGGCGGACGCACACTTCGCGGGCAGGGTTGCTGCGTGATCTCGAACGGTCGCGCCGGCGCGGTTACGCCGTCGATGATCGCGAAAACGAGCGTGATATCCGTTGCGTAGCGGCGCCGATCATCGATTACCGCGGGCTGCCGATCGCGTCGGTGAGCGTTTCGGGACCGGCTGCAGCACTCACTGATCAGAGGCTCGATGAGATCGGCGAGGTCGTGCGCCGCGCCGCACAGGACATATCGGGACATCTCGGTTGGAGACAGCCGGAGCCGATAGCCTCACGAGAGGAGGAGTAACATGAGGATACGACCCAGGCAGGAGTGTAAATGGGACGCGGTTTCGCTCGGCGAGATCATGCTGCGGCTTGATCCGGGTGAAGGGCGGGTGCGAAGCGCACGGTCTTTCCGTGTCTGGGAGGGCGGCGGCGAGTACAACGTAACCCGCGGCCTGAAGCGCTGTTTCGGGCTGGACACTACGGTGGTCACCGCCATTCCGGAGAATGATCTTGGGTATCTGCTGCTTGATTTTCTCTATCAGGGCGGCGTCGATACGTCACACATCAAGTGGTTTCCTTTTGACGGTATCGGGAGAGACGTGCGTTTGGGGCTCAACTTCACTGAACGCGGTTTTGGCATCCGCGGCGCGTTAGGTGTCTCCGATCGCGCCAACAGTGCGGCCAGCAAACTGCGCAAGGGCGATATCGACTGGAAGCGGGTCTTCGAGGACGAGGGAGCGCGTTGGTTCCACTGCGGCGGAATCTTTGCCGCGCTTTCAGATACCACCCCGGAGGTGGTGCTTGAGGCGATGGAGGCGGCTCGCAACGCCGGCACCATCATAAGCTACGATCTCAATTTCAGACCGTCTCTATGGAAGGCGGTCGGAGGCACCGAGCGGGCAATACAGGTCAACCGCGAGATTGCCGGGTACGTCGACGTGATGATCGGTAACGAAGAAGACTTCACCGCGGCGCTGGGATTCACCGTAGAGGGCATGGGAGAGGACGTGACCGGACTCGAGGTTGACAAGTTTAAAAGCATGATTCGCACCGTGGTCAAGGAGTTCCCGCATTTCCAGGCGGTGGCAACTACGCTGCGGGACGTACACAGTGCAACAGTTAACGATTGGGGAGCGATTCTCTATCACGACGGCGCGTTCTTTGAGGCACAGCATCGGCCGCGGCTCGAGATCCTCGACCGCGTCGGTGGCGGAGACAGCTTTGCCTCGGGGCTGATCTACGGATTCCTGAGCGAGAAAACTCCGCAGCAGTGCGTGGATTACGGCGCGGCTCACGGAGCCTTGGCGATGACTACCCCCGGCGATACGTCCATGGCGTCGCTGAAAGAGGTCGAGAAGATCATGGCCGGTGGCAGCGCGCGCGTCGACCGGTAAGCAGTAGTGCACGGCAGATGGCATTCCGTATACAGCATGCAGACAGGAGAGTAACATGAACGTTCTGGAGCAACTGGGCAAGAACCTGCTGGTTCCGGTAATCAAGCTGGAGTCGGCCGATTCGGCAACACCACTGGCGGAGACCCTGCTGGCCAGCGGTCTGCCGGTGGCCGAGATCACCTTCCGCACCGCGGCCGCCGGAGCCGCTATTCGCAGCATCAGTCGCGATGTTTCCGACGTATTGTTGGGCGCCGGTACCGTGCTTACGGTTGACCAGGTAAAGGAGGCCATGGATGCCGGAGCGATGTTCATCGTGACGCCCGGATTCAACCCGGCCGTGGTGGATTACTGCGTCGAGCAGCGTATCCCGATCACGCCCGGAATCAACAACCCTACCGGTGTGGAAGCTGCGTTGGCTCGCGGCCTGTCGGTGGTCAAGTTCTTTCCGGCCGAAGCTTCCGGCGGCGTCAAAATGCTGAAGGCAATGTCGGCGCCCTACGCTGATGTACGCTATGTGCCGACCGGAGGAGTGGCCGCGGCCAATCTGGCAGAATACCTGAGTGTACCGACGGTGCTGGCAGTCGGAGGCAGCTGGATGGTTCCTGCGGACAAGATCAAGGCCGGCGATTTTGAAGCCGTGGGTGCGCTGGTGCGCGAGGCTGTCAGCCTTGCCAGAAGCCTGCGACCCTGACGGCAGGACTGCACGGCCGGGAGGCAGGCCGTGGTGGGCTAGATTGTCGGGCTGGTCAGGAAGTAGGAAATGAACAGCAGAACCGTGATCACGGTGTAGAGTGAGAGAACCGAATGCACGTACTCCTTGCCGCGGCTGTCAGAGGTCTTCATGAAGAGCGGGATGATGTAGGGTGGAGGCAGCAACAGGAAGGTGACCATCGCGCGTTCGAACGGCAGCGGTAGCCTGAGCCAGGTCCGCACGACAACCAGAACGGCAAACAGCGCCATGGGAACCAGACCCGCCAGGCGCAACACGACACTCAGCCCGGCTTCGCGGACGTTTGCCAGATTGATGCGCAGGCCGTAGCCGATAATCAGCAGGATTGCCGGTACCAGCATCGCGCCGAGCAGCTCGAGCGTATCGAGTACCGCACGGCCGGCTGCGGCCGCGGCGACCGCCTGTCGCGCTCCGCTGAGATTGAGCAGTAATCCGGCAATGATGCCGATGATAACCGGTGAGCGCAGAAAACTGCCTGCGGTCGCGCTGAAGCTGCTGTTACCGTCGCGCTTTCTGATCAACAGTGTCACCAGCACAAACCAGATGAACAACTCGTGACTGAGATCGACAACCGCGATATAACCCACGTACTGCATGCCGTACGCTGCACCGAAGAGGGTGATGCCGAGCATGCCGAACTCAAAGCCGGTGGTCAGAAACGGAAAGTAGTCCTGCGGCAGGCGTAGCACGCGTTGTGCCGCGCGTCCGTAGTACCATAGAGCGACACAGATTGCCAGGACAGTCACAAAGATCCAGCCGTGTGACCAGTCGAGATCCATGTCGAGGAAGGCGCGGAAGAGCACTGCCGGTAGCGCCAGATTGACAACCAGCTTCTTGAGGTCTTCTACGCTTTTTTCCCCGATCAACCGAACCCTTCTGACTACGATCCCCGCCCCCATCAACAGAATGATCGGGGTAACCCGTACGAGAACGGCAGATACGGTGTGATCCATGGCGGGACCATATCACATTCGGAGGCTTGTGTGCAGATCCGTTGTGCTCTACAATGGCGGCAACACGTTCAGGAGGTGTCAGACCGATGTACCGGGCAGCCGACAATCGTTACGACTGTATTCCCTACAACCGCTGTGGCAGGAGTGGTCTCAAACTGCCCCCGATCTCGCTGGGACTGTGGAACAATTTCGGTGGTACACGGTCGTACGAAAACGGTCGTGCAATGGTGTTGCGCGCCTTTGATCTCGGCGTGACCCATTTTGATCTGGCCAATAACTACGGCCCGCCGCCGGGCGCCGCTGAGGAAAACTTCGGCACGATGCTGAGCAAGGATTTGGCGGCCTACCGGGACGAACTGATTATCTCCACCAAAGCCGGCTACGACATGTGGCCCGGTCCGTATGGTGAATGGGGCTCGCGCAAGTACGTGCTGGCCAGTCTGGATCAGAGCCTCAAGCGCATGGGTCTGGAGTACGTCGATATCTTCTACTCGCATCGCTTTGATCCCGAGACACCGCTCGAGGAGACGATGGGAGCGCTGGCGACGGCAGTGCGGCAGGGAAAGGCACTTTACGTCGGCATCTCTTCGTATTCGGCCAGGAAGACCGCCGAGGCTGTTGCGATTCTGCGCTCCATGGGAGTCTCGTGTCTCATTCATCAGCCGTCGTATTCAATGCTCAATCGTTGGATCGAAGAAGAGTTGCTGGATGAGCTCGAGAAACTGGGAATCGGCTGTATCGCGTTCTCACCGCTCGCTCAGGGGCTGCTTTCGGATAAGTATCTGAGCGACATACCCAAGGATTCGCGCTTGCGCACCACTCACTTTTTCAAGGAGGAGTTCGTGAACGAACAGAACCTCGAGAAGGTGCGTGCGCTGAATCAGATTGCCGGACGCCGTGGACAGTCGTTGTCCCAGATGGCTATCGCCTGGTGCCTGCGTGACCCGCGGATCACCTCGGCACTGATCGGTGCCAGTCGCGTTGAGCAGGTCGAGGAGAATCTCAAGGCTCTCGATAACCTTGAGTTCACCCGGGAGGAGCTGCAGGAGATCGACAAGCACGCGACTGAATCAGGGATCAATCTCTGGGCGCAATCGAGCAACGCGGGGTGACGAAGAACTGCCGGAAGGCGTGGTGATACTGAGGCCTGGACTTCAATGGGTCCGGTACCTGCCGCAACTACACCGGCCGCAGAACTCTCTTCGTGCATATGCTGATGACGCCCCGTGGCTCGCGGGGCTCGTATACTTCCTGAATGCCTGCCTGTTCTCCCTGGGTGCGTTTTTCACCAAGCTTCGTGAAAGGTGCTGACGTTTGACAATTCGGCTCGATGTGATATAGTTAGTTTCCGAAAGTAAACAATCGGAGAGCAGTAACACGAACGTTCCCGGCCAGTGAAGCGGCGGCGCGAACGAGACGGAGTGAGACGACCATGAACAACCGACAGATGCGCGAACCGCACGTGGGTCTGGCGTTTTCGGGACGCAGACGCCCCGGATTCGACCAGGATTACGGTGCCCGAATGGAACACCAGGTGCGCGACTCGCTGCGCAACAGGTCGTTTTCCGTCACCGAGGCGCGCGGCAAGCTGGTGGACGAGCAGAGTGCACGCGAGATCCTTGATCAGTTCCGTCGTGCCGGCGTTGATGTTCCGCTCTTCCTGCAATGTACCATGGGTGACGGCCGATTGGCCCCCACTATTGCCGCCCGCTGGAACTCACCGGTTGTGCTGTGGGCCACGCCCGAAAACCCCGAAGGAGCAATGATCAGTTCGTGCTCATTGGTTGGTAGCCACAACTGGGCTTCGATCATGATCAGAAGTGGTCTGCGCCCGGCCGTGGTGTACGGTGATCCGCAGCAACCGGTGACTGCTGCAGCAGTGGAGACCGCCATCCGCTCAGCCTTCGCTGCAGCGTGCCTGCAGCGCAGCCGGCTGGGTGTGGTCGGTGGTGCGGCGCCCGGATTTCTGGCGATGGAAGTCGACCCGTTCCAATTGCGTGGTGGGTTGGGCGTGCAGCACCAGTCGATCAGCCTCGCCGAGTTCGGTGCGGCACTGGGCGAGATTCCTGAAGCCGACGTCAAAGCGGATCTGGCCGTCGCACTAGATCTGAAACTGCCGTTACAGGATGTCGTCGAGAGTGACCTGGTTCTGCAGAGCCGCTTCTACCTGGTGCTCAAGCAGTTCTTCTGCGCGCAGGGCTTCGATGCGCTGGCGCTGCGCTGCTGGCCGGAGATCCCCAATGACTTTGGTCAGTGGCCCTATCTTGCCATGACGCGCCTGGCCGACGAGGGCTATGCCATCGCAATGGAGGGTGACGCCTACGGCGCGCTGGGTTCGTACCTTGCCGAACAGCTGGGTATGGGACGCTGCTATATCTCCGACTGGCTGGCGCACGACTGCAACAGTGTCACGTTGTGGCACGCGGGCAATCTGCCGTTCTCGCTATCGCCGCCGGTTGGAACGCCGGGCGGACCGGTGGTCGCACGGCACTTCAACGTACCCCGGCCGGCAGTGATTGAGTCTACGCTGCAACCGGGAATGCCGGTAACGCTGTTCCGGATCTGGCACGGTGCCGACGGACTGCAACTGGTGGCCATGGAGGGTACGAGTATCGAACCGCGACGAACGCTCATGGGCACCAACGGGCTGGTAATGTTCGAGCGGCGAGACATTGAGGCCGAATTCCTGCGACTGGTGCGCGCAGGAATGCCGCACCATGTTTCGCTCTGCAAGGGCCACCACGCAGCCCGGCTGGCCCAGGCCGCCGATCTGCTTGGAATCAGGGTGACTACGGCCTGTTGAACGGTCAGTACAGTCCGGTGAACGTGCCTATGACGTAGATTGCTGCGGCCACCAGCGGCGCCGCCACAAAGGTCATCACCAGGCCGGCAACCGCCATGTCGCGGATCGAGAAGTAGCCGGCAGTGTACGGGATCACGTTGGTTGGCGTACTGGTCACCAGGATGAAGGCCATACTGGTACTGAGCGCCGCCGGCATGGTGATGCTCAGCGCATCGATACCAAGGTTGGCCGCGAGCGTAATCATGATCGGTATTACAATCGTTGCCGTGACCGTGTTGCTCGACAGAAAGACTTTAAGGAACTCGACAATCAGCACCACAATCAGTATCAGCACGAATGGGTGCAGCGGCCCGACTCCGCCGAGCAACGCAATCGCCAGCCATTCGGCAGCCCCGGTCCGATAAAGCACCATACCGAGCGAGATTCCCGATACAATCAGCAGAATACTGCTCCAGCTGATCTCGCGTTCGACCTTCTCCCAGGTTGTCGTGGCGACTCCGGGAAAGAAAAAGACGCTTGCGGTGACCATGACCGGCAGTGAGATTGGAATTGAAGTCCCCAGAATCCTCTCCAGCAGCGGCGTGGTCAACCACAGTACCACCGTGACAACAAACAGGCGCAGCGTTACCCGTTCTTCGCGCCCCATCGGCGGCAACGTCTCATAGGCGGCATGTAACTCTTCCTTACTCTTCTTCAGACGCTTCATCTCCGGTTTGAAGAAAAGCATGAGAATGCCCCAGGTTGGAAACAATAGCAGCAGTCCGGCCGGAACGCCGTAGACCATCCAACCAACGAAGGTGAGTTCGATCCCCACCATCTCTTTCAGGAAGCCGATGGCGATTGGATTCGGCCCGGCCCCCGACGGCGCCATCAGTCCCCCGACGATTGGCCCCCAGGCACAGGCAATCATCAGCCCCTTGCCGAATTTGCTCTTCATCGGCTGTACGCCTTCTTCCTTGAGTATCGAAACGCCCAGCGGCATGAGCATCGCGGCTACGGCGGTGTTGGTGATCCACATGGAGAGAAACATACCGGCCACCAGAAAACCGAACACTATGGCCGACGTACTGTTACCGGTCCTCGAGAGCAGATAGACCGAGATGCGGTTGCCGAGCCCAGACCGCGTGATGAAGCTCGACATCACCAGTACACCGATGAAGAAAATGAAGATGTGATTGCCGAAACCGATCATGATCACATCCTGGAAACTTGCAACGCCGAAGAGCGCAATCAGGATCGTCCCCAACAGGCCGGTGATGTGGAACGGGATCGCTTCGCTGATCCACAGCAGCAGCGCAAACACCAGGATTCCCATAGTGGTCTGACCCTGTGGGGTGAGCGTCAGCTCATTGACCGTGCGCACATGCTCGGGCAGGGGGAACAGAAAAGCCGTTAGTGCGACTGCAAAAGCTGCGACAACGAAGGCCCAGCGGGCGGCGCTGGACAGCTCGAGTGACGCTGAACCGGACTGCTCCGTTGCGTGGGAATCGGTGTTGCTCATTGAGTTTCCGCCTCTTGAAAGGCGCGCTGTAAGAGCGTACCTACCGCGCTCGGCCGATCGGCCACACGCGCGCCGGCGGCCTCGAGTGCGTCGACCTTGTCTCTGACCGACCCGGTACCGCCGGTTACAATTGCGCCTGCGTGCCCCATTCGCGTGCCGGCCGGTGCCGTGCGGCCACCGATAAAGGCCACCAGCGGCTTGCGGAACAGACCATCACGGATTGCCGCGGCGACCTCTTCCTCCATGGTTCCGCCCAGCTCACCGATTATCAGCACCGCCTCGGTGTGCGGGTCGTTCTGGTATTCGGGCAGGAACTCGGCGAAACGTGATAACGGCACCTGGTCACCGCCCACACCAATCAGCGTCGATACCCCGTAGCCTGCGCGAACCACCATCGACGTGACCTCGTTGGTCAGCGATCCCGAACGGGTCATCACCCCGATCGAACCGGGTTTGTAGACTCGTTCGATCCAGTAGGGAAACATGCCAAGCATCGACTTGCCGGGCGAGATCACGCCCGACGTGTTCCCGCCGACCACCCGGGCCTGCATCTCGAGCGCGGTCCGGCGGATCTGAACCTGGTCCTGCAGCGGAATGCCGTCCGCAAGTGTGACTATCTTACGGATTCCGGCATCGAGTGCTTCATAGACGGCGTCCCTGGTGAAGCGCGGCGGCACGAACAGTACCGCCGCATCCGCCGGGTGCGCGGCAGTCGCACGCCGCACACTGTGGAAGATCGGAACGTCGTGAACCGTCTGCCCCTCTTTGCCCGGTGTTACTCCGGCCACGACGCGGGCGCCCATGTCGAGCATGTGACGGGTCCAGAAACCGCCCTCCTTTCCGGTCATGCCTTGCACCACGATGCGGGTTTCCTGATTTGCAAAGATGCTCATGACGTTCTTCCCCTGTTCTGAGCGGCGAGGTCGATGGCACGGCGCACCGCCTCCTCGGTGTCCAGCAGCGGCTCCAGTCCGGCGCTTCGCAACGTCTCGTGGGCCCGTTCCTCGTTGGTGCCGCGGATACAGGTCACGACCGGTCGATCGGGCTTGAGGGCAGCGATGGCATCAACGATTCCCTGTGCCATCACGTCGGCTCGCGCGATAGTGCCGAAGGTCACGATCAGAATCACCGCGCTGCGGTTCCTGAGGCAGAGTTCCATCGCGCGCTGCGCCTTGTGATAGTTGGGGCCACCAAACTCGAGGTAATTGGCGACCGAGCCGCCGCCGAAGTTGACGAGGTCGAAGACCGTAGTTGCGAGGCCGGCGCCGGCACACATCAGTGAGATTTCACCGTCAAACTGGACGTACGGAATCCCGTCGAGTGCAGCCGCATAGGCAATATCGGAGTCAAACTGCTCGCGAGTCAGCTCAAATCCGCTCTGACGGTAAAGGCTGTTGTCGTCGATGATCAGCTTGCTGTCACCGGCAATCAGCTCGCCGTCGGCGGTCAGGAACAGCGGGTTTATCTCGGCCAGCTCGGCGTCGCTGTTGCGAAAAACAGCGTACAGCGCGTTGACAAGTGCCGTGAAGCTTCCGATGGCCGAGTCTCTCAGTCCCAGGTCGTACGCCAGGGCGCGTCCCTGGAACGCTTGCAGTCCGCGAAACGGATCGATAGAGACCCGTCGGATGGCATCGGGACGTTCACGAGCCAGGCTTTCTATATCAACGCCGCCCTCGGCGCTTGCCAGAAAGACAAAACAGGCTCGCTGCGGATCGACCGACAAAGAGAGATAGAGTTCGCGCTCGATATTGACCGCGCGCTCCACCAGTAACGCCGGTATCCTGTAGCCCTTGGCGAGTATCTCACGGCTGACAGCGGCAGCCTCGCCCTGGTCAGCGGCCATCCGGATTAAACCCGCCTTGCCGCGTCCGCCCATGTCCAGTTGCGCCTTGACCACAACCGTTTGCCGCTCACGCCCTCCCAGTTCGTGGGCCGCCTCGGCGGCTTCGGCTGCTATGCGGTCGTGTTCCCTCTCAGCGCACGTGACCAGACGTGACTCGGGAACCGGGATACCGGCGCGTGCAAACACTTCTTTGCCCTGATACTCGAACAGCTTCACGTGGACCCCCTCATAACACCGTTTTGTCGTAGCGCTTCCAGAACGCGCCCCAGATCTCTTCATCACCCGGTTTGCGCGGGGGTATCGGCTCGCTGACCCAGGTGACGTTGATGAAGTGTCGCCAGTGAATGTTCTCGGTGGTGATATTGCCGCCCCACGTCCCACAGCCGAGCGTCACCGTGCTCGGCATGCCGTTGAAGAAGTTTCCGCCGTTGGCCGGCGCCTGTGCCTGACGGACCATAATGCGGCTGGTGCGCATGCGCATACCGAGCTCGTGTATGTAGTCCCGGGTGAAGGTGTGAATGCCGCAGGAGTGGCCGGTGCCGGCATTGTCGGTCAGGCGCGTCAGAATCTCGACGGCTTGCGTAAACCGCGAGTAACGGTAGAGCGTCAGTACCGGCGAGATCTTCTCGCCTGCAAAGCGATCCTCTTCCAGCGGCATGCTGCCTTCCACCAGCAGGATGCGCGTCGCCTGCGGTACGCTGAATCCGGCCCCCTCGGCAATCGAAACTGCGCTGTGTGCGATAATCGCGGGGTTGAGTGCGACCACGCCCTTACGGTCGGGGCGCCACATCCACGATTCGAGTCTGTCGCGTTCATCGCCGCGCGCGAGGTAACAGTTCTCTTCTTCGATCAACAGCCGTAGCGCTTCGTCATAGATCGATTCGTGAATGATCACGCTGTTCTCGCTCGAGCAGCTGGTAGCGTAGTCGAAGGCCTTGCTGAGTGCGATCTTGGACACCGCATCGGCAACATCGGCATCTTCGGCAATAATCTGTACCGAGTTACCTGGCCCGACACCATACGACGGCGTACCGCTGGAATAGGCGGCTTTGACCATTGCGCCACCGCCGGTGGCTACCACCAGATCGACCTGGCGCATCAGCTCGGCGGTGCGTTCGATGGTCGGCTCTTCGACTATCTGGATCAGATCCTCGGGTGCACCGACGCGTCGCAGGCCGCGGCGCATGTAGTCCACGGCCAGCTTGCTGGCCTGCGTTCCCCTTGGGTGCGGCGCGAACACCATTGCGTTACGCCCTTTGAGTATTCCGAGGCCGTTACTGGCCGGAGTTGCGGTGGGGTTGGTCACCGGAAGCAGCGCTCCCACAACTCCGACCGGCTTGGCGTACCGGGAGATTCCGGTGGTCTCGTTGCGCTCGATCAGACCGACGGTCTTTGCTCCAACGATATCGCGCAACACGCCCATCACCTTGACCTTGTGCTTGGTGATCTTGTCGGGCACGTTGCCCATGCCGGTTGCTTCCACCGCGACCCGCGCCAGCTCGGCGATGTTGTCATCATTATAGACCTCCCATCCAACCGACAGACAGGCGTCATCGATCTGCTGCTGCGTATAGTCGGCTATCTGCGCCTGCGCGGCGCGGGCACGACGAAGATAGCCTGCGATCAGCTCAGCCTCAGGGGTGGCGTGTTTGTCGGTGGCAGGCGCGGAAGCCGTTATATCCGAGGTGTTCCGTGTACTCCGTTTCATTGCGCGAAGTTCTCCTGCTCGAGCTGCTGCACCCTGCTGAACGCCGCCCGTAGCCATTCGGCGCGGTCTTCCATGGTCTCGGTGAACTCGAGCGCCAGCCACGATTTGACTATCTCTACACCGAGTATTGGTGCGGTGATCCAGCCACCCATGGTCAAAACGTTGGCGTTGTTGATTGCCCGGCCGCGCGCCGCGGCAAAGGTGGTTTCGGCTACTACCGCGTAGATACCCTGGTGTTTGTTGGCAACAATCGCCATGCCCTGTCCGGTGCCGCAGATCAGCACGCCACGGTCCGCCTCAGCGTTCTGGATCGCTCGTGCAACCTTGGGTGCCTGTGCGTCGTAGGGCTGGACCTCGTCAAGCGAGTTCAGACCGAAATCGATGATTTCAATGTCGTCGCGGTTGTTGAGGTATTCAACCACGGCTTGCTTCAGCGGGAAGCCGGACTTGTCGCTGGCGATCGCGACTCTGGTTCTGCTGCTCATACTGTACTCCTTGCGTGAATCTTTCGGGTAGCGTGGGCGTTCTTGCGTTCGAGTAGCCTGTGCGCCTGCACGACCAGGTTATCGGCGGTCAGGCCGTAGCGCTGCTGCAGATACTCCTGGGTTCCGACCTCGCCGAACTCGTCCTGAACTCCGACACGGATCATCGGCACCGGATGGTGGTCGGTGATCACTTCGGCAACGGCACTGCCGAGCCCGTTACGCACCTGATGGTTTTCGGCGGTCAGGATGGCGCCGGTCCTTCCGGCGTATTCGATCACCAGTGCTTCGTCAATCGGTTTGATGGTGTGCATGTCGATGACTGCGGCCGAGACAGCCTCGTTCAACAGACGGCGAGCCGCTTCAATGGCCTCGGCGACCATGATGGCCCCGACAGCGATGATAGCAAGATCCTCACCGTCGGCAATCACTTTGCCCCGGCCGAGTTCGAACTCTTCGGATTGGTGGTAGATCACTTGTGTCGGTTTGCGGTGCAGCCGCAGGTAACTGGACCCTTGCCGATAGGCGATCTGCGGCAGCAGCCTGCGCAGGCTGTGCGGATCGCTCGGCTCGCAGATCACGATACCGGGGATCGTGCGCATCAGCCCCACGTCTTCGAACGACATATGAGTTCCACCGTTGAAGGCGGCCGATACACCCGGATCGCTTCCGGTGAGCTTGACGTTCTGGCGTGCATAGTTGGCCGAGATGAAGAACTGATCAAAAGCGCGTCGTGCGGCGAAGCAACTGAAGGTAGCCGGGAACGGGATAAACCCAACGGTGGAGAGACCGGCCGATACGCCGACCATGTTGGCCTCTGCAACACCAAGATCGAATGCCCGTTCGGGGTGAGCTTTCTTGAAGGCCAGCGTTCCGTGGGCTTTCATGAGATCGGCATCGAGTACGACGATGCGCTCATCCTCGTTGGCCATGGCGTTGAGCTGTTCGGCATACACCGTCCGCATCTCCTCGCTGTCCGGCTCATCGGGTTGTCGTATGCTCCAGTTCATGTCAGCGCCTCCTCCTTCTTTTTCAGCAACGCGATCAGCATTTCGGCCTGCTCTTCGCCGAGCGGCATGTTGTGGTTGTTGTAGTCGCCCTCAATGCCCGGGAGGTCCTTGCCCTTGATTGTGTCGGCTATGATCATTGAAGGCCGATGCTGTTCACCCAACGCGCGTTGCAGCGCTTCATCGAGCAATACGAAGTCGTGACCGGGAACCTGCTGGGTGTGCCAGCCGAAGCTCGTCCAGCGATCCAGCAATCGGTCGGTCTTCATGATCTCTTCGATCGGGCCGTCGATCTGCATCTTGTTGTAATCGGTGAATGCCACCAGATTGCCCAGGCCGAACATCGCTGCCGACATGGCTGCTTCCCAGGTCTGGCCTTCGTTGGTGTCGCCGTCACCGATCAACGCAAAGACGCGGCCGGGCAGCCGCTTCAGGCGGTGGCCGAGAGCTATGCCGACCGCTGCCGACAAACCCTGTCCAAGAGAGCCGGTGGTCATATCGATGCCCGGCGTGCGGTTCATGTCGCAGTGACTCGGCAGATTTGTGCCACCCTGGTTGAGGGTCTGCAGCAGCGCGCGGGGAAAGAAGCCCCTGTCCGCCAGCACCGCATAGAGCGCCGGACCGGCGTGACCTTTTGACATCACAAACTTGTCACGCGTCTCGAGCTTCGGACGCGCCGGATCGATCTTGAGGTGGCGATAGTAGAGCAGCACCAGTATCTCGACGATCGACATCGAGCCGCCGACATGCCCGATACCCAGATGGGCGATCTCCTCCACCGTCAGCCGCCGTATTTCGGCCGCTTTGCGCCGCAGTTTGCGCAGGTCATCCCGATTCATTCTATGCTCCTGGTCGCTATCCGTACGTGATCTGTACGTGCACCGCCATTTGTTTTCTTTCGGAAACTAAGTAATAAGCAATGATAACACGGGTGGCGTTCACTGTAAACAGGTGCACGCCAAAACATGTGGTTTTGTCTGCGATAACACCGCAGACGATCTCGCGTGCAACATGCCAACCGCCGACAGACGGCTGAAATGAATTGCTGGTGACAAAGTGATACCGCTGTACAGTTGGCGCATACGGTGGTATTCTGGAGTATATTTCTTTTAGGAAGTAAATATGGTCCGGCAGCCGCTACGCAGCAACGATATTCGCGAAAGTAACGAGAAGCTCGTACTCAGTCTGGTTTTCCATAACACGCAGCTGTCACAGTCGCAGGTGGTCCAGCTCACCGGCTTGAAAGCGCCTACCGTTTACCGCATTTTTGCCAAGCTTGAAGCCGAACAGCTGATTCAACTCAGCCGGAACAGCGCCGCGGATGACGGACATCGCGAAAGTGAGCGTAAAGGACGGCGACCGAGCTTCTACAAGATCAATCCGAACAGCGGGTACGCCGTGGGAATAGACTTCTCGATCCAGACTGCATCCGTCATCGTGGTGGATTTTGCCAACGACGTCATTTATGACACATGTCGTGAACTGGAGCCGGGTGCGCACCTTGATCATACTCTGTCCGCCATTGATGAGATGATCCGCAATGCTATCGTTTCAAGCGGCATTTCCGCGGAGGCCCTCATCGGCATCGGGATTGGGTCCCCGGGGATGGTGGACACTGTAACCGGCGAGGTGCTGGAGTATGAACGCATCAAGGGGCTGGCCGGCTTTAATCTGAAGAAGCATTTTGAAGCGCTCTTTGGAGCTCCGGTGCTGGTGCACAACAATGCATCGGTTATCGCGTCCAGTGCATATCATTACGGTATTGCTCGCGGTGAGGATAGTCTGCTGGCAGTGCTTGTTCGCTCCGGTGTCGGTGGCGCGTTGGTCAATCAAGGCCGGATATTCCTGAACGGAAACGTTACCGCTCTTGAAGTCGGCAGGACTCTCATCGAGCCCGGAGGACCGTCACTCGAGTCGATAGTCTCCGAGCGGGCGCTGCTCGAGATGCTGCAGAAGCGTGTGCCGATAGCGTCGTGGCAAGAGGCGCAAGAGCAGCATCTTGGTGCCGGAGAGGTTGCCGATGCGCTGCGCTACGCGCGCACCGTGTTTGCTGCCGCAATCGAGAATCTGGATCATCTCTTCCACCCGGAAGCGGTTCTGATCATCGCTCGCTACGCATTGCTGGCAGAGGTTCTCGGCAATGTGGCCCGCGAGACGCTGCCGAACAGACGGGTGATCTCAATGGTTTACGATGCCGTTCAGGCGTGTTACGGTGCAACGGATCTGGTCTTCCAGCAATTCTTCCTCAGGACACCCTGAAACAGAGTTGATCGGGACGGTGACCAGCATCGTTACGGTTGAATTGCGAATTCCTGGGGGGTTTTTCTTGACAGGTGAAAGCATCCGTGCTTTACTTACTTATAGAAAGAAATTAGGAGGGTAACGCTATGCGAAGGAACTTGCTCCTTGGTCTTTTGGTGGTCGCTTTGCTGGCATTCAGCGTGTCAACACTGTTTGCCGGCGCACAGAGAGAGGCTGCTGAACGCGAGATTGTGCTCACGTGGCCAAGCATCTGGGTTGGCCAGGACTCCAAGGCCGACGTCATGGAAGAGATTGTCAACGAGTTCAATCAACAGCACGCCGGCAGAATTCGTGTTGTGGTCGAGCCGCAACCCGATTATGACGGTTACGAGGACACCATCCGTACGCGTCTGGCTGCCCGCCGTCCGCCCGATATCTTCACATTCAAACTGAGTCCCACGACCGCAGTGTATTACAGCGGTGACCTGCTTATGGATTTCAGTGCGGATCTCGGGCGTGATGGCTGGGGAGATACGTTCAATCAGGGCAATCTGAACGCCTCTACAATGGGCGGTGCCACCAAGTCGTTGCCGTATGAGATCGGCTTCACTCCTATCTGGTATAACACCGAGCTCTTCGCGAGGGCAGGCATTGACCGTTTTCCGCAGACGATGGACGAGTTCTGGGAGGCGTGTGAGAAACTGAAGGCCATCGGTGTTGTGCCAACCAGCCAGATGACCGGTGGTACCAACTCGTGGACTTCAATGCTCTGGTACACCCACTTTCTGGGAAGCTACGGCGGTCCGGACGTCTGGGAACGCGCATGGGATGATCGCGCGTTTGAACAGGCGGCAGCAATCATCAAACGTCTCTACAGCGACGGCAACACGACCCGCGACGCTATTGGCGCTGATGCAGGCGTTTCCAGTGGTCACTACATGAACGAGCGTACCGCAATGTTCATCAACGGTGCCTGGTTTATCGGCAGAATTCGTGACGACGCACCCGATGTCTATCGGGCAACCGAGTTGGCTCCGGCGCCGAAAGCCGGCAACTATCACGGGCACCAGGTCGGCTGGCTGCACACCAACCTCGCGGCGGCTCACACCGACGATCCGGCACGTCGCGAAGCCGTTGTCACCTTCATGCGCCATCTGACCAGCCCGGAGAATGCCAAGCGCGTATCGCTTGCCGCCGGGTCGCTGCTGGCCGTTGAGTTCGAGTTGGGCCCGCAGGACCAGCTCGATCCGCTGCAGGCCAAGTTCATCGAAGCCGGCAATCAGGCGGAGTTTCTGATCGACCACATGGAAGCTTCGATGCCCGTGGATGTAGTGTACGAGCTCGGTCAGGCGCTCGGTTCGATGGTGCTGGAAGACCGTTCACCGCGCGAGTTTGTCCAGATGCTCCAGGCTGCAGAGAATTGAACCAGCCGGGGCCCGCACAGCTCGTGGTCCAATGAAGACGTGAACTGCGGGGTCTCGCTTGCCGGTGAGACCCCGCATCGCCCCTGGTCGGATTCTATCGAGAGGCTTATGCGAAATCTTTCCAGCAAGTCAAACCGAAACCGGAAGTGGATCGTGCTGTTTCTTACGCCGGTCGGTGTGCTGTTTGTGGCGTTCTTTCTGTATCCGATTGTCTTCGTGACAATTCTGAGCTTCATGGAGTGGAATGGCATCGAACCGATGTCGTTTATCGGGATCGGGAACTTCCGCTATCTGTTTGCGGATTCCGTGTTTCGTACCTCAATTCAGAACAACGTGATATGGGCGCTCTCCGCCGCGTTGCTCCAGATCCCTCTGGCGCTGGTGATCGCACTGATTCTGGCGCGGGAGCCGCGTGGTTGGCGCTTCTTTCGGACCGTCTATTTCCTGCCTAACGTCATTTCGCTGGTGGCGCTGGCCATGATGTGGACGGCGCTCTATAATCCGGAATTCGGTCTGATAAACCACCTGCTGGAACGCGTCGGTGCCGATCACATGACACGCAACTGGCTCGGTGAGATTGAAACCGCTCTGCCGGCGCTGATCTTTTCGTACCAGATCTATATTGGTTATTTCATGGTGATCATCCTGGCCGGAACGCTTTCGATTCCCAAGTCGTTCTACGAAGCGGCCATGATAGACGGGGCCAACGTGTTTCAGCAGGAGGTTCACATTACTCTGCCGGCCATCCGCGGGATTATCATAACCGCCGGAACGCTGGCAGTGGCGTTCGCCCTGCGTCAGTTCGAGACAACTTTTTTAATGACCGCCGGGGGGCCGGCCAACCGTACGCCGGTCATGGGGCTCTACATGTATCGCCGCATGGCCGGGCTCACGTACGGACGGGCAGCGGCAACCGGAGTCCTGATCATCGTACTCGGGATCGTTGTGCTGAGTGCTCTGCAGCGGGTATTCGGCAAAGCCGATGCCGTTGAAGACGCCAGGCAGTAGGGAGGTCAAGATGCCCGTTGCACGTGATGCACTGACTGAGACGCCTCTCGCCATCAGGATCGTGGCCCGCAGCGCCAAATGGGTCATTCTGGTACTCTACCTGGTGATTGCCATCACGCCGTTGTTGTGGCTGACGGTCTCGGCCTTCAAGACAAATCTGGAGATTGAGATAGCGCCGTTTTCGCTGCCGGCGGTCTGGCAGTTCCGGAACTTTGCCAATGCGATTACCATCTCGGGACTACACCAGTTTTTCCTTAATTCAATCATAGTGGCGGTAGTCGCCACAACGTTGAACCTGCTGGTAACATCCATGGCGTCCTTTGTTATCGCGCGCGAAGAGTTTGCGCTGCGGGAACTGTTCTTTACCGCCACCACCGCCGGTGTCCTGATTCCGATCATTGCGTTCATGGTTCCGTACTACACCCTTATCACGCATTTGCACCTCTTTGACCGTCTATGGGCGCTGATCATCACCTACTCGGCAATCAATATCCCGATCTCGATGTTTCTGGTGAGCAGCTTCATGAAGTCGATCCCCAGGGAACTGGAAGACTCAGCCGAGATCGACGGTTGCAGTTTTGTACAGCGCTACTGGCGTATCATTCTTCCGCTGGCACGTCCCGGACTGGTTACCGCCGGGACGTTCAGCTTCATCTACTGCTGGAACGAGTTCATCTACGCGCTGCTGCTGACATCGTCGCGCAGCGCACGGACCGTGCAGCTCGCGATCCGCTTCTTCACCAGTCAGTTCCGCACCGACTACGCGGGTATGTTTGCTGCAATTGTGCTGACCATGATTCCAACGGTCGCGGTGTACATCTTCCTGCACGACAAGATCATTTCCGGACTGACCGCAGGTGCCGTAAAAGGATAGTGTTGCATTGTGTCAGCCTGGGCCGAGGTCTGCGCCTATCGTGAACGGCTGAGCGCGGGGCACGATTATGGGACACCGCACCGGAACGGCAGCAACCCCGCGCAGGACGCGTTCCGCGCCAGACCCGGCAGTCACGATGACGGTCCGCTCTGTGGGCTGTTTCTCGGTGGCATTGGAACCCCGGTCTGCGGGCGAAACCTCGACGGGCAGTTTGCACGCTGGCACCTGCAGAACGGCTATCACGTCAATCAGGCTATCGATTCCGCGTTCTTCGCCGTGCGCTGGCAGCAATCGGACCGCAGCGGGTACTTCCGGCTGGCCGAGAGCGGGCCGGCAGCGTACGGTGGATCGCGCGAAGTGCTGTCACTATTCCCGGTGATGCACGAGCGCTACGGGGGCGATGAGCTTCCGTTTGAACTGATCGTCGAGTTCTTCACTCCGCTGGTCCCCGGAGACAACCGTGCCAGCACGTTACCGCTGTGGTACGCTTCGATCACGGTTCACAACCGCGGTGATCGGTCACTGCAGTTTGACGGCGCCTGTTTCTGGCCCAACATGCTAGGGTGGCGCACGCAGCAAATGACGTCCGTTGATCGACCGCAGCGCAGCTGGCCATCTCAGACACACGCCGGTAACAGTGCTGCGGTCCCCGCGGGGCTGCAGGTCCATGAAGTCGCGGTAATCCAGCAGCGCTACCCTGGCCGGCCGATCAATGGTGACATGCAGGGCCAGGTTCTGCTGTGGAGTTGGGGCCCGACTGAGCAGCGGAGTTCGGTTGAAGCGTGCTTCAAGGCCGGTCAGAATTGCATCGAGCGACCGCCGCAGCGGCAGGGACACACGATCGCGTGGGCCGAGCACCATTTCGCCGCTTGCGGCACGCTACCCGCAAGCGGCGCAGGTTGGACCGCTCACTGGGACGAGGCCATTGGTTCTGCGGTAAGCCGCGGGGCGAAGCTGGCGGCGGGGGAGTCGACGCGCCTCGACTTTCTGCTGGTTCTTGATCTCCCGCTGGTGCAGTTTGGCGGCGGCCGCTGCTGGCGCCGACTCTACTGCCGTCAGTTCGGCAGCCACGGGCAACAGACGGTCAGGATAGCGCGCTACGGCGCGCAGCGACGTGACCGATATCGCGCAGCGATAGACCGCTGGCACGCGGATGTGCTCAACGGAGCCGGGCCGCAAAGCCGGCAGGTGCGCGGCGCAATGATCAACGAGCTGTACTTCATCAACGGCGGCGGTTCGGCATGGGTGGATGGCAGTCCGGACCAGAGCGCTCTGACCCCTGATACGCCGCGCCTGGGTGCGGGCCAGCACGCCGCGCTGCTCGAGGGATACGACGTCGGCTACTACTACTACAACACCAGCGATCTGTGGTCCTACGCGTGGTATGCAATCTGGCGCTGGTGGCCGGTGTTCGCGCGTCTGGTGTTTGCCGACCTGCTGGCAAGCGTTGCACTCGAGCTTCCCGAGAAGCAGATGATCTATCGCAGCGAGAACCTCGCCGCACGCCTTGTCAGGGGCAAAGTACCGCACGATCTGGGTTCCGTGATGGATGACCCGTGGCACCGGATCAACGGCTACCAGATGCGCGACAATTCGAACCTGTGGAAGGATCACAACCCGGCCTTCATTCTGAGCCTCTATCTGAAGAGCGTTGTGAGCGGTGAGACTCCCAGTGCGGAGGAATGGCAACTGGTGCGCGAGGCGGGCCGGTTTGCGCTGTCGCAGGCCGAGCCTGCCGGCGGCTTACCGCTGCACACGGATTTCGGCGACAGTACCTGGGACAACCTGGGGATCCGCGGCTACGCAGCCTACAGCGGCAGTCTGACCATCGGGTGTCTTGCCGCCCTCGTGCGCTGGGCCGAACGCTTCAGTGATGCTGAGCTGGCCCGCCAATGCCGTCAGCGGCTGGCGCACGCGCAGATCAGTTTTGTGGAGGCACTCTGGAACGGTACATACTATCGCGTCAGCGATCGCGGTACGTATGCCGACTGCGTCATGGGCGACGGCATCCTGGGATTCTTCCTGGCTGACCTGGCCGGCTTGGGCAATTTGATTGACGGGATCGATCGCGATACGCTGCGCTCGCACCTGTGTGCGGTGTACAGGCACTGTTTTGTGCAGTATGAGCGCGGGCGCCTCGGACCGCTACTGCTGGCGGAGAGCGGCAGAACGCGCTTTGCCGGCGACGGCGGCGATGAGCTGCAGGTGAACGAAGTGCTGCTCGGCTCGGCCTGGATGACCGTGTCGATGATGCACTACTATGGTCTTGAGACAGAGGCCGACACGATTGCCGCTGCACTGGTGGATACCATCTACGGCACCGCCGGCCTGCAGTTCCGCACGCCGGCGGCCGTTGACGCCTTTGGACGGTTTCGTGCACCAATGAACATGCGTCCACTTTCAATCTGGTTTCTGGATGCGGTCTTTAATGCCCGCGACCCGCGCGGGCGGTCGCACAACCGGATCCCGGGTTAACCGAAGAAGAACAGCCTGACCGCCATTGCCGAGACGGAGACCGTCAGAACCGCCTTGATCCAACGGTCACCTTTGGCAACCGAGAAATGCGCACCCAACCATGCGCCGGCAGCGTTACCGGCCGCGAGCACCACGCCGGCGGCCCAGTCTATCTGACCGTGGAGCAGGAACACTGCCAGCGCCGGAAAGGTATAGATCAGTACCACCATGACCTTGGTCGCGTTGGTGAGTACCAGACTGGTGGCGCTGATGCGCGAAAAAACGGCTATGATCAGGAAGCCGACCCCCGCCTGGATGAAGCCACCGTAGATGCCGATTACGAAGAACGCGGGTAAGAGCAACCGCCGTCGCCACACCTGCTGTGGTGCCTGAGACGTCCGTTCCCCACCGGTGAGGGTCAGAATGAGAACCACCACCATCACGAAGGCCAGAATGCGGTTGAACAGCTCCGGAGCAATGTCTACGGCCACCCGGCTGCCGATAACCGCACCCGCTGAGGCAGCCGCTCCGAGTATCAACCCTGCGCGCAGCGGAAAGAAGCCTTTGCGCCGAAACCGGTACACGGCGACGCTGTTCTGACTCAACTGTGCCAGACGGTTAGTGCCGTTGGCCATGGCCGGAGGCAGGCCGAGGAATATCAGCGTCGGCAGCGTGATCAGCGAGCCTCCACCGGCTACAACGTTTATGAAGCCGGCTGCCGTTCCGGCAAGCGCAATCAGCGGGAGCGAAAAGAGCGATACTTGCAAAACAGCCTCTCCGGATACAGTTCGACCAGCACTATACCCGTTTTCATCGGCCAGGAACATCACCTGCGTACGTTTCGGTGTACGTTCCAGATCGCCATTGCAGGGCTGCCGCTATCGGACTGCAGATTATGCGGCGCGGCGCTTACGCCGTTGAGGCAGCTACGGCGCGATGAAGCTCCGTATACCGATTTCAAGTGCCCTGAGAACCGCCATGCCTGTCGACGTGCCGCGGGAACCAATTGCCACCTGCATCCCGGATCAGTGTGCTTACCGTTGAGGAGCCGGGCGTACACTGCCCTGGCATCGCAGGCGGCCGCAACCATTCCGCCCGGCCACTCCACCTCCGATGATGGCGACTCTCTTCGTTGCTCCGCCTCCCTATCCTCCAGCCGCGACGGGACCAGGTTTTCGGCGATCATGAGCGAGAGTCCTGTCTGGAGGACCTGATCTTCAGGAACAGGTGTCTACGCTCTTCCCGGGTGCCATGTCTTGCCTTTCACATACCAGAGGTCTTGTGCCATTTTGCAGCACGAGCGGGGCACACATCATCTGCGGGCTCATCGCGTGGTCAAAGCAACCAGCATGATGCCGACCTCGTAGAGCAGAACCAGCGGTAAGGCAACAAGCACCATAGAGATCGGATCAGCCGGTGTGAGGATCGCCGCCAGCAACAGCACCGCAAGGTAGACGTAGGCCCGGGACGCTCGCAGTTGCGCCTTGCTCACGATACCGGTCAAGCCAAGAATCCAGACCACCACCGGGGACTCAAACCCGATCGTAATTGCCACAATTGTGTTAGCTGTGAAACGTACGTATTGTTGCAGATCAAAGACCGCGTCTATTCGACTGTGATCAAATGCCGCGAAGAACTCGAACAGCGTCGGTAGAGCGATTCGATAAGCAAACAGTGCACCGCCGGCGGCGAAGACAAGCCCTATCAGCAGCAGGAATAGCGCGCATCGGCGCTCGCGGGCGTACATGCTGGGAAACAGGAACAGCGCAACCTGCAGGACTACTAATGGAAGACACGCTGCCAAGCCGACGAAAAGAGCCACCCGCAGCTTGACCAGAAACAACTCAGGAGGGTTGATATATACTACCGGAACCTGAGGCCCGACAAGCAGGAGATGTTCCAGCAGCAGATCGCTGAAAGCGAACGCGGATGCCGCGGCAACCGCCCACGCCAACATGATCACCAGTACCCGATTGCGAATCTCCACCAGTTGCCGGGCCAATGAGTAACGCGCGTCAGCCATCTGAACTGCACTGCTTAACCGTCGTCCGCCCGGCCGGCGTGCGATTCCTGCAGTTTGCTCTCGTCTTCGATTCTCCTGCGCCGTTCGCGCAGCAGATGCAATCCGTGCGCTCCCAATGCGGCAGCGGCCAACACACCGCCGGCCGGGGTAGCGAGCCTGGTCAACAGTGTCTGCCGCGAAGCGGTGTAGCCTTCGGCCGGTAATTCGTAGATCTCCGGAGGCTGATCGAGAAGGTAGAGCACCATCGTGTCGGCGCTTCCCCATACGTAGGCGTGGCTTCGCCCTTTGGCACGCAGGATCTCTGCCCGTCGGCGACCTTCAGCAAGCACGTCGTCACGGTTACCAAAGGTTATCGCTCCCACCGGGCACGCTTCGGCGCAGAACGGCGTCTGTCCGGCAAGTACCCGTCGGGAGCAGAAGCTGCATTTCTCTGCCTTCTTACGGTCGCGATCCCGATCCGGAGCCTGGTACGGACACTGCCGCGTACAGTTGCCGCAGCCGATGCAGGTATCGTCATCGATGATCACCATCCCTCCGGCGTCACCAGATACGTAGCTGATGGCATTCACCGGGCACGCCTCTATGCACGGGGCGTTCTCGATGCAGTGCATACACATGTGTTTCCTGAATCGAAACGAAACGTGTGGAAACCGTCCCGTCTCGTACTTCTTCATTCTGGTTCGCAGGATGCCGAATGACGCTCGTGCGTAGATCGCCTTGCAGCTCACGGTGCATGCCCCGCAACCAATACACTTGGTCTGATCGATCAACATTGCCTGTTTCATCGCCCTGATCTCCTTGCCGGACTACGCTGAACGTACCGAAACGCAGAAGTCCGTCATGCAGGCTCCAGCTCCCGGGTCTTTGAGCGCCACCATCTCTTCGATTGAAAGATGCGGTATAAGGTCCCCCTCGTTGGCGCCTTTCTGATGCGCAATCGAGAGTGACGGTGACCAGTGTCCGAATCCGTGTTCAATGCAGACACAGTCCGGACGAATACCTTCCTCCAGCTGCAGTTTGAGTCTGATTCGACCCGCACGTGATTCAACGTATACCTGCCGCCCCTGTTCCAGCCCCAGTTGTCGCGCTCTATCGCGGTTCATGATCACCGCGTTTTCCAGATACGTCTGTGCCATGAGCTCGTTATTCTGAGTCTGGCTCATCTTGTGCATCGGAGGGCGCGAAATCAGCATGTAGAACGGGTATTGGTCCGACGGCAACTCACGCTTTTCCTGCCACAGCGGCAACGGATCATATCCATGCTCCTCGAACACCGTCGAGTAGAGCTCGATCTTGCCGCTCGGGGTCTTGAACTCAGTTGTCGGTACAAACGGCTTCTCATCGGACCACAAACCGTTGGGGCTATTGTTGAGTTCCTGCCAGGATGTGCCCATCGCTTTCAGCTGCTCGTCCCACAGGGTCGAGCTGCTCACGCCTTCGAATATATGGCCCAGTCCCATGGCGTCGGCGATGCCGCTGATGATGCCGCCGTAGCCCCTGGTGTCGTATAACGGCGGTACCATCGGTTGACGCAACGCGATCTGCGGATAGAACTCATGGTAGTCCCGGTCGCCGAAGCCTGAGGTTTCCAGGAAATAGGGTTCGGGGAAGACGACGTCTGCCATCTGGACCATCTCACTGGGCCAGACATCGCAGACCGCGATGAAGTCGATCTTTTTCAACGCTTCGACAAAGCGGGTTGCATCAGGAAACGCGAGCACGTTGTGCTTGCGAAACAGCGCGGCTTTGATTGGATACGGTTTGCCCGTCAGTAGGGCGTCGGTCACCGTCGAGAAATCGCCTCTGCGGGTCGGGCCCACAATCGGGTGCTTCTCAAATCCGTCAATCCTTTCGGTACGCGGCTTGGGAAACTCCGGCGGCGGAAAAACGGCGTTGAACGGCTTCAGATACGGCCGTCGCGGCACGATCTGGCCGCCCGGGTGGTCTATGGCGCCCACCATCGCGTTGAGGATAACCATGCAGTGGGCAGCCCGCCACGAGTTGGAATAGTTTGGACCGCCGGCATCGCGTTTGTGGTTAGGTATCAGCGCTGGGCGGGTGGTGGCAAACTCCCTGGCGACGCGCGTGATAACGGCGGCATCAATGCCGGTGATTCCGGATGCCCACTGCGGCGTGTAGTCCTGCACCTGGGCGCGGAGCCGATCGAGGCCGTATGTCGTGCTTTCAACCAGCTCTGCATCGTACAGCTCTTCATTTACGATGATCCGGATCATCGCGAGCATGAAGGCCAGGTCCGTTCCGGGCTTTATCGGAATCCACTCGTCGGCCATGGTCCCGGTAACGGTCAGCCGCGGGTCCACCACCACGCTTTTGGCACCGTCGGAGAGCGCAGCAACATAATCCCGCGCCGACATGTTCTTGGCCTTTGACGGCATGTCCCAACCGAAGGAAAGCAGATATTTCGCTCTCGCAATGTCGAGCATGAACGGGCGGTTCCCCATGCCTAGACACGCTCGCCAGACGGCGGTGTGAGTCGTGAAGCAGGTGGAATGATGCATCAGGTGATTGGGGGTTCCGATGGCGTCTCTGAGACGGTTCATCCAGTCGTGCCCCCTGGAGAAGAAGGCGACCGTCTCAGGACCGTGCGATTCAATGGCATCGTTGAAGCCATCCGCGGTCGTCTGGAGCGCTTCTTCCCAGCTGACCTTGACCCACTTGGGGTCGATGCCCGGCCCCTTGCGAGCCTCGGTTCTCATCATCGGGTACTTGAGGCGATCCGGGTCGTAGAGATCCTTGATTGCCGAGTACCCTTTGACACACAGCTTGCCTCTGCCGACTTGATCGTCGGGATTACCGCGCAGCTGGACCAGTCTTCCAGCAGCGACGTGGCCGATCATGGCGCAATTTGCACTACAGACACCGCAGTAACTGAACCGTTCTCCACCCAGTGTTTCATCGGTACGGTACGGTTCTATCTCGGTTTCCTGGCGTGCGCAACCTTGCAGCACAAAGCTGCCTGCAGCGCCGGCTGCGGCCGCTGCAGCCGAAGCCCTCAGGAATTCACGCCGACTGAGTCCGTTTCTTTTCACAGCGAGCTCCCCTTACAAGTGCTATACGTGTGCTTTGCAGACACCACTAACCTTTCGTGGTCTTCCTCAATAAGAGCCGAGGTGAACCGCGCCACCCGGTGGTAATACGGCGCCTCGGGAACCGCCTCTATCCGGCGGCACAACTGCGGAATCCAACCAATCAGGTGTTCTTCGAGAAACTGAAGCTGCGTGCCGGCTACCTCGGTTCGTATTTCTTCCTTCCCGGCCGCAGCGCTGCACTGTGAATCCATAAAGGCCAGATACGCCATGAAACCGAGCTCAACCGAGGCGTGGTCTTCCGGGTGCAACTCCCGCTGCCCTTTCTGCATTCCGGCTTTGCGATAGAACTCCCGCACCTGCAGCCATGGATCGTCCATCAACCGCCTGCGAGTTCCGCGATACACCGATTCGTAGGGTTGAACACCGCGCGGGCTGAGAAACAGCAGCGCAAACTCACGCCGCAGCTGCAGAGACACCCGTGAATCGCTGCTTTGCCACGCAGCGCAGAACTGGCTTCCGGTCAGTAGCGTCCGGCGCCCCAAGCAGTTGCCCGACAAAGCGTTATCAAAGTTGCGCCAAAGGCTGCTGAAACGGTCAACGGCAGACACATCAGGTTGATCTTGATAGAGTGAAGAGAGCAACGCGTAAGCGCTGGCCCGAACATGTGCCGAGTCCCCGCCATACTGCGGTACTCCAGGCGCCGTGAACCGATGTCGATACTGGTTCTGGTTCATCGCGCGGCCTCCTCGGAAGTAGTCGGGCCCTGGGCTGCGAGTTAGTCTAACACAACTACCGGAGTGAACGCTACAGAAAAGACCACCTAATGCGCTATTGGTGGGGCCTGCCTTTGTTCCTCAGCCCGCCGGTTGACATACGTCATTCGTCGGTTTTGGCCGTCTCGCGGACCGCGCCGGTTGCCGCTTCCGGCTGTTCGAGTTGCGCTACATCCGTAGTGGGGGCGCTGTCGCTATCCTGCGCCAGCGAGTTGGATTGCTGCTTGAAGTTGCGTATCGCACTGCCAATTGCCTTACCGATCTCGGGCAGCTTCTTTGGTCCAAAGATAATCAGGGCTATGGCGAAAACCAGAATCAGTTCCACCGGGCCAATTCTTCCCAGCATGTCATTTCTCCCCGTTAGCAACAAAATATGCTGCAGCCTCGGCCAGCGAGGTCTGCTTGGTACAGTTGTGACACAGTCCACCGAAGAGTTCAACGTAGCTTTTCTTGCAACGGCGGCAGCGCGGTACGGGGACTGTTGCCAGAGTCTGGACGCGCGTCTGCGGACGCGGTATCACCTCAGAGGTGCGCCTGATGGCGTTTCGCGGGCACCGCGATACGCAGTAGCCGCAGTTGCGACAGCGCCACATGCTGAACAGAATCGTTCGGGTATCGGCGCTGGTAGCGATGTGCCACGCCTGCCATGGGCAGATCAGGGCACAATCGCCACACCCGGTGCAGTCTGAGGAGACGGTGAAAGAGCCCCACGGAGAGCACGCTTCTCTACTGGCCGGCGCTGCGTCGTGGTTGTCCGCTGGACTGTGAGCTTCCAGTGCCGCCTTCCACAGCAGTCCGCGCACTGATTTTTGCGGGGCTTGTGGCAGACCGCAGGCGAGGGGTGTCCGGCGGGCAGTGTTGCCGGCCAGACCGAGTGCCGTACCCAAGAACAGCCGCCGTGATACTGCCCCCGGGTTATCTGAGGAGGTCGAGTCGGTTACCACTTCTATTGAGCACGATAGCCCGAGCGCCGCCAGGAATGTCGTTGCGCGGCGGGCGGCATCGGCGACCGGCGCAGTGCCCGGACCGTGTGTGCACGAATCGCAGTTGCGGCAGTCAAGCAGGACTCGCCTCGTCGGACACAGCAGGGCTGCGGCCGCCACAAAACGCCAGGAAAGACCGCAGACCGCCTGTACCGGGCAGCTCCACGAGCCGCCGTCGTTCGAGCCGAGCCTGCAGCCCACCGAAACGGTACGAATACGCCGGTTGCCTTCGAGCAGGGTGCGCTGCTGGCGCGGATCAGTGATGGCCTCGGTTGGACAGGCAGCAGCGCAGACGCCGCACGAGGTACAGCTGCCGGCATTCAATTGAACTCCCGCGCTGAACGTTACGGCTGCCTGCGGGCAGACTGCACTGCAGATGGTACAGCGATCAGTGCCGGCGTTCACGTCCCGGCTTCGCAGGCAGCGGCGGAAGTCGACTTCCGGCAACGGTGTATCGAATTGCCTCAGGAGTGCTCGTAGCATCGCTTTAGCCGTCCGCGGACGTGCAGGAATCGATAACGGCGGTCAGGAATTGAGCCGCAGCGAGATAGAGCGGTTCGTCCGTGTGCTGCCGAATTCCGCCGGCCAGCTGCGAACCCCACCGGCCGAGGTGTTCATGCAGAAAGCGCCGTTCAACGGCGCGTCTATCGGTCTGCGATTGCGTGAGCTGTGTGCAGCCGGTTTCACAGATCATGGAGAGAAAAGTCAGCTCAACAGAGACATGGTCGGGAGCTTCACGGTACTCGCGTTGATCGAGGGTCAGACCGCACGCGGTGTAGAACTGCCTTACGGCGGCCGACTGCTCGGTCATCAGCTGGTCGCGCCCAAAGTAGCACGATTCGTACGGGCGTAGCAGGGCTTTGGGCGGCCCCAGAAAGAGCCGCGCGTATTCCCGTTTGAGCGCCAGCAGCCGTTCAGCGGCGGCCGTCGGCTTTTGATTGGCTTCTCGTAGTCTTTGCAGCAGCAGCGGTGAGTGCCCCGGCAGGACCGACGCGTTGAGTTGTTCTCCGCAGCGGGCAAACTCGACACTCACGAGGTCTTCCTGCGGTGCGTAGAGCGCAGCTGCCAACCACGCGTAAAGCGCAGCGCGCAGATCCGGATCGGCGGACCAGAACGCTGTGCCACGGGCAGGGCTACTCATGTGAATCCGCTTCATCTCCGATTGAAAGACCGGATGTAGTAGACCTGCGGTTCGGCGCCGGTTTCTTCCTTCAAGCGGCGGGCGTCCGGGTGTTGGCTCAACAGAATGCTGACCGAGCTATTGGGGTCGTCGAGATTGCCGAAATGTATGGCCTGAGCCGGACAGCGCTCAGCGCAGAAGGGGCGCTTGCCGACTTCCAGGCGGTGATCACAGAAGGAGCACTTCTCCACGACACCTCGTTTGCGCACACCGGTGCCGTTCCACGTGGTGGCGCGGTTGGGGTTGTAGTACGGCATGTGCCGTGCCCCGACGCTTGCAGTCAATTCGCGCGCGTTCTCGGTGCGCCAGAACGGATGCGGATCGTCCTCGTTGAAATAGATGACTCCGTACGGACAGGCGTTCTGACAACGCTGACATCCGATGCAGCGATCGGAGTCCATCAGTGTCAGGCCGTCCTTGTTCTTGAATATCGCCTTGTGAGGTTCAACCGGGCACACGGGGATGCACGGTGCGTTTGCACAGTGATTGCAGAATGTCGGCATGAACGTGTAGCGCACGTCGGGAAAGTCGCCCACCAACGTTGTCGTGTAATTGCACCAGAAATGGCCGTCGCGAACGTTGTTCTCGCTCTTGCACGCCATGGCACATGCGCCACAGCCGGTACACGCCTGCAGGTCTATCACCATTCCGTATCGGGCCATGCTCTTCTCCTATACCGCTTCAATGCGGACACGGAATACTCCATAGAACGCTGTACTGCCGCTGAGCCGTTCGTAGTCCGCAGGCATCACCGCGTTGTTATTTCCGCCACGGGGCGTCTTGCGATCGAAGTCCTGCGCGGCAACGTGACCGAACGCCCAATGCCCTTGGCCGAATGTCTTGCAGGCCGTTCCCGGACGGACGCTCTTTGCCTCGCGGAGGACACACTGCATTTCTCCCACCGGGGAAACGACTCTTACCGTATCCCCGTCGCGGACGCCGAAGCGCTGGGCGTCCATCGGGTGCACTTTGATCACATCTCCCCATTTCTCGTCACCGATGTCGATATCGCGCAGTTCCTGATACCATCCACAGTTAGCCGCGCGGCCCTCGCGGTTGAGTCTGCTCTTGGAGTCAATAAAAAGCAGCGGAAACTCGCTCTCAGAACCGTGGATAAAGGGTTCTTCGTAATGCGGTACGAAGGAGCGCTCGCCGCGTACGGTGTAGTTGCACGCGTTCAGAATGTCATCCACGCTGGTTGCGTAACGTCCGGCGTGGCCCTCGAGGGCCTTCTTCAGCGTCTCGCTGTAGAACTCGAATCTGCCGGTCTCGGTGGCAAAATTGCCGCCCCAGCGCTGCTTGAACTGATACGGTCCGTTGTTCCAGACTCCGGCCTGCAGGAAGTCCTCCCAGCCATCAAAGCGATCTCCTTCACGGTACATTGCAGGGTCCCAGATCGGCTGCAGACGATGCTTGACCGCGTAGAGCTCGAACTCGTCTGCGTTGCGCGGAGCACGCCCGGTCTCAGGGTCTTTGACGGTCACAAAGTAGTCCAGCAGGTTGGGGAATCCTCGTGCAGCGAGCTTCTCCGCTATCAGCCACATCACGGTTGTTTCGGGATTTCTGGATTCGGTGAATGGCTCTATCATCGGCCGTGACACCCACAGATTGTTGTAGGTGTTGCCTTTCTGCGCCAGGTAACCCCACTGCTCGTACATGTGGTGCGTCGCGGGGAGCAGCAGATCGGCGTAGTGCGACATCTCCGAGTAGTTGGGTACCATATGAACCAGGAACGGTATCGTCATGGCTCGGTCCCAGCGATCGGTCTCGGGACACGAGTAATTGAAGTTGCACCAATAGGCCAGCACAAGCTTGAGCTGGTAGGGGTCATCGTTGAGAATGGCGTCGGCAACGCGGTTGGTAACCACCCCGCCGCCGGAGCGCCCCTGGTTCAGAGACGGCATGTCTCGATAGCCCCGCTGGTCGACCTTGGGAAAGCCGAGCGTGCTGCGCGCGGCAGCATCAACGAACGGTGCCGCATCGGGCAGGTTCTGGTGCGCGGTGGAAGTACCGGGTATCGAACCTCCAACGTTATCGACGCTGCCAACCAATCCCGCCAGCGCGTGCACCGCCATCGAGTTGTAGGCGCCGCGCACCTGCATCACGGCACCACCGCCCATGAACACCGTGACGTTGGGGCCCAGTTCGGCAAACTCGGTAGCAACGCGAATGATCTGGGCCGAGGTGACTCCGGCCAGCGGCGCGGCCCACTGCGGCGTGCGATCCTTCAGCTCGAGATTCCACCACCGGACCAGTCCGTGGGTTTCTTTCTCGACAAAGTCGGTCTCTGATACTGTGCGCCCGGTGACGAAGAGGTTCTGCCCGTCCCGGAAGTCACCGACGAACTCCCTTGACCACAGGCCGCGCGTCAGAATCACGTGTGCCATGGCCGTTGCCAGAGCTCCGTCGTAGCCGGGCCTGACCGGAATCCACTCATCGGCCTTGGCTGCGGTGGAGTTGAACTTGGGATCAACGACTACCACCTTGGCGCGGTCCATCACCTTGCCCCACACCTTGTTGTTCAGCGAGACCTGTCGGTTGGAGTGTATCGGGTCCGAGCCCCAGCACAGAACATAACGTGAGTTCAGCAGGTCGTAGTCGCGATAGTTCCAGTAGCCTTCAGTGTAGTAGGGGCCGAACTTCTCGGCCTCGGCACAGATTGAGCTGTGCGATATATTGTTGGGGCTGCCGAGAATCTGGGGCACCCTGCCGTAGATACTCTGGTTAAGCTGAGTGTAGCGGCCGCGGAAGACCGCGATCTTATGGGCCTCGCCGTTGTTGCGCAACGCGATGATGCGCTCGGCAATTATGGACGTGGCCTCATCCCAGCTGATAGGCACGAAGCCGGGGTGTTCATTGCGACCCTTGTTCGGGTTGGTACGCTTCATAGGTACCTTGATGCGATCGGGGTCGTAAAGCTGTTGGATGGCCAGATTGCTGCGGACGCACGCCGCGCCTCCGGTGGCTTTGGCTTTGGGATGGCCCTGAACTTTGGTGACCCGTCCCTGAACAACGTTGACGGTCACGGCGCACCATGTGGTGCAGCCGGCGCACCCCGAGGGTATCCACTCTCCCTCATCGTACAGTCCGACCGGCAGCGGGTTGTACGGATCATCTCCGTACTGTAATCGGCAACCGCTGAGGCTCGTGCCGACGTAGGCTCCGGCGGCTCCGGCGGCCATCGCCTTGAGAAACGAGCGGCGCTTGATCTGTTTTCTGAGAGCTTCGGTTACGTTCACGTCTCTGTCCTCCCTCTTCGCTCAGACCGATGATCGCACAACTCGTGCTTTCGGAGGCAAGCGGCGCTTGCAGCCCGGATGACTTCGATAGACTGCTGCGGCTCGCCGCATTTCTCCGATTGCTAACAGCTTATGTCACGTTTGAGCAGAATCTTACCACGCCTCCGGTTATCCGTAAAGAAATATGCGTTGACGGCAACGCCATGTTGTCTTAGAATCATCTCTGACCAATCTTGACAGAATTTCATATGGGATCCACGGTTTCCGTCTGAAGGGGAAGAGAATGAAGCGAGTACAAGCCGCAACCGGTCAGGTGTGCACCGGCCGTTCTATGGTTCCGGCACTGCTGCTGTACGGCGGCGTCTGGGGATTCACCGAAGCAACTATCGGTCATCTGCTCCACCTGGTACCGCGAATGGCTGCGGTTCCGCCCCTGGCCGGTTTGGTGATGTTTCCTGTCGGGGTGGTCTTCATGCTGGCGGCGGTGCACGCGACCGGGAAGCCTGCTGCCGCCGTGGGTGTTGCGATGGTGGCCGCCGCGATCAAGGCCTCCTCGGTCGTGCTGGCGCCGGTCAGCTGGCTGTTTGTCCAGAATCCCGCACTCTCGATTATGATGGAAGGGTTGGTGGTCTGGGCCTTTGTTGCGGCTTTCAGCATGCACACGTCTTCTTGCGGCTCGCTCGTTCGAACGCTGTCGCTGGCGATCGGTGCCGCGGTGGGCTGGCGCGTTCTGTTTGTGCTGACCCACCTGGTACTCGGCATTCAGTGGGGTCTGTTGGCGCGTGGTGCGCCGGCCGTGCTGCAGTTTGTGCTGCTTGATTCCGCAGTCAACGGTGTGCTGATTACGGTGCTTCTCAGTGCACGTCTGTCACAACGGCTGGCGTCGCCGTCTGCGGTTCTGATGCGCCCCGTGCCCGTGGGCGCGATACTGGTACTGGCGGTGGTGGCCGAATACGTGACGAGTGTAGTCTGAAGGACGCGCACTCGACCCGCCCCTCGCCGAACGTCCTTGGTCTTCTCTTCCGTCCTACGGCCTACACCGTTGTTCCGTTCGTCCATCCATATCTGCCATATCAGCAACACCCTGGGCCCATACCGGCCCCGCACATTGGCCGCGGCTCAGAACCTCTGCCGCGACCAGCTTCGCCTGCGCCTGACAACACGCCGACCATGCCAAAGACCTGTGCGGTCTGCTTTGAACCACAGTTCGGGCATTTCGGCTGAAGGCCGGCGGCCTTCTCCGCCAGCGTTGCCATCACGTCAAAGGATGTGTCGCATTTTCTGCAGCGATACTCGTACGTCACGGTCTTACCTCCATGTCACGTCTGCGATTCGATACCCGCAGCGGTGACGGCGAACAGCGCGTCGGCCGCCCGCCCGACCATTTTCAGGCCGGTAATCTCCGTCTCGAACAGCGGCATGATGCTGACCGGCAACTGGAACTTGCGGTTGATCTCGCCAAGGTACTTCTGCTGCATCGAGCGGCGTCTGCGGAAATAGTCATTGTTGCAGTAGTCCTGCTGCAGGACCTGGTTGGCCACAACAAACTGGGTCTCGATACCGGAAGCGCGCAAATCGAGCATTGCGCGATAGGCTTCAACCACCGGCGTGGACTCCGGATAGACCACGAAGGCAAAGACGCTGCGTTTGGCGTCTTTCATCTGTGTAATGATGCGCTCGAAGCGCTTCTGCGTGTCGCTCTTGACGGCCCTTGCGCTACCGCTCGTGGCCACCATCATTCCGACCTGATCGGCGTAGTCAAAGGGCAGTTCCAGCAGGCGCATGGTGTGCCCGGTTGGCGCGGTGTCGAACACCACTACGTCGTATTCCTCGCATTCAACGTACCACATGAACTTGTCGAACGCCGCCATCTCCTTGGTACAGGGCGATTCGAGCTCCTCGCGTACCGCGCTCAGCATATCCTCCGAGTACTTCCCGCGGGCATCTTCCAGGATACGCTGTTTGTACTCATCGACCGCCTTTTGCTGGTCGATCATCACAGCGTCAAGGTTGGCAACGCCGCTTACCGCCGTGATGGTATCGCCAACGGGCCGCTCGAGCACCTGGCCGATGTGCGATGCGGGATCGGTAGTGATCAGCAGAGTCTTGAAGCCCAGCCGGCCGAGTGCCAACGCCGTGGCACACGAGACCGCGGTCTTACCCACGCCGCCCTTGCCGGTGAAGAAGACCGCCTTTGTCTTGCCGGTTTCCGGTCGGATAGCTTCCAGCAGCGACACCGAATCCTGTCCCACATAGTCTGCTTCTGCCTGGTCGGGATCGGTGTCAAGGCGGTAGCGTGCGGTGATTCCATTGCCCGCAAACAGGTCCCGGGCGATATGACGCAAACTGGCGATACCTCTTATCTCTCCGTCACGCTGATACATGTGTCTTACGGGAATGTCGAACTCGCGCTTGATACGCTCCAGGTGGCGCTGCTGCATCCGGTAGCGTCTTTCGAAGAAGCGATGCTCGCATACCTGCTGCGGCAGGATACCGTTTACGATCAGACTACTGTTCCTGACCCCGATCCCGGCCAACTCAGCCGACGAACGGCGTGTTTCGAAGATGGAGGTCTGCTCGGGCTGCAGAACAAAAACGAACTCCGTACGTCGCGGATCGCCCAGCAGGCGGGTGGCATCGTCGTACTTGGCTTTGTTTTCCTGAATCGATGCAACCGGCCCGATGCAGGTATTCCCGCTGCCGGCGGCGCTCTCTTCGATATGCCTGCTCCAGTCTACCGGCAATTCCAGCAGGCGCAGCGTGTGGCCCGTCGGCGCGGTGTCAAAGACCACAAGGTCGTAGGGAACGCCGTCCACGCCATCTTCACTGGTCATGAAGTCGACGAAGCGGTCAAAAGATGCTATTTCGGTAGTACACGGTGAGTTGAACTGCTCTTCCATCACCGTGATCACGTTCTCCGGCATCACGGCGCGCATTGGGGCGAGAATCCGCTCACGATACTCGGCCGTAGCATGATCGGGATCGATCTCCATTCCCCACAGGTTGTCGACTCCCAGGGGGTGAATCCGGTGCCCGATTCTGGTTTCAAAGACGTCCGACAGATTGGAGGCCGGATCGGTGGTGACTATCAGGGTACGCCGGCCGGCCTCCGCGTTGTGCAGCGCAGTGGCGCAGGCCATGGTCGTCTTACCAACGCCTCCTTTGCCCGAGAAAAAGATGTAGCGTGTGGCGCTCATGTCCAAAACCGTACTAACCGGATGTGAATACGCCGGCATGAGCCGTCAGCTCCTCGTAGCTCGGGAACTCGCGCTGCTTGACCACGCTGCCGTTGACAACGGTCAAGGGCAACACACCGGTACCGTACTGTTTCAGCAGTCCCAGAACCTGCTGATTCTCCATGAACTTCTGACCCTGCTGTTGCAGCAGGTAACGCTGCACCTCGATACCGTGCTCGCTCTTGAGCCGCAGAACCGCCTCGCTGACGTCGAGCAGCGCCGGATCAATGGCCGGTCCGCACACGCCACCCGGGCAGCACATCGGGGGATCAAATATCTCAATTCGGATCTCATCAGCTGCTGCGTTCATTCTTTGCTCCTTGCTGCCGGTTCCAGGGTGCAGCGGTCAGGTCTTTACGTCAGCGCGGCTCTGCACCGTCTTTCCACCGGGCTCCTCCAACGAGACGAAGCCGACAACGCATTCTCCGTGCGCGCGCTGCGCCAGCCGCAAGTCGAGCTGTGCAGCGTCTCGGCTGAACTGCTGCTGCTTCAGCGAACGTTCGAGCACTTGCCATAGAGCTCGCAGCAGGTTGCCGTTCTGAACGAGACAGTAGTAGGCCCACGTGCCTTTGCGATCCACCGCTACCACGCCTGCGTTCTTCAACACACCAAGATGGCGTGAGATTTGATACTGAGGCAGATGCAGCGAATCAACCATTTCACACACGCAGAGTGCCGTGTCGCTATGCAACAGCAAGTGCACGATGCGCAGCCGGGTTTCGTCGCCCAGCGCTTTGAATACGTCCGCCGTCTCCGTTACTGTTCTCATCTTTCAACCGCTCATTCCATGCGACTCACTGAATGCAACACACGTGTTCGTACGTGCATGCCATCAGTTTCGGGCCGCGGCGCGAATGCACTCGCGAAACCGGAAGCCGCTACTCATAGTCCGGGAGAATACCGGCCACAAACTCGCGTGTCTTCTCCCTGATCTGATCTCTGATCGGACGCACGTAAGCGATCTTCTGCTCCATCGTGCCTTGCGCCTGAGATGGATCCGGAAAGGGCCAGTGCAGCCGCTGCTTCTCGGCTGGAAAGACTGGACAGCGCTCGGCAGCCTCTTTGTCACAGACGGCGATGACGTAGTCGAACCGCTTTCCCTGCTTGTGAATATCGAACACGCTGCGTGTGCTCTTGCCTTCGATATTGATGCCGTCTTCCTTGAGCAGCTCAACAACGACCGGGTTTAGCGCTCCTGGTTCGATTCCCGCGCTCTCGACCTCGATCTGCCCCGCGCCGGCCTGCCGGATATACTCTTCGGTCATCTGGCTGCGCGCGCTGTTGTGAATGCATATCGCCAATACACGTGGTTTCGCTCTCATTCTTCTCGCTCCTCACTGTCTGCCGGGCGCTGAGTTCTCGCCGCGCAGCAGTGGCACCGCACGCAGTCAGACGACATCGCCGGGCTCGACATCGGCTTTGAGAACTGCCGCCTGCAGCTGTTCAGCCGGCTGATGCTGCGAAGCCTGGGTGCGGGCCAGGTGGGGATAGATGAACTTCTTGCCCAGGTTCAGAATGATGATCCACGCTGGAATGCCGATAACCGGTCCGGCCACGGTAGCCATGGCCGTCAACGAGCCGGCGCCGAAGAGCGCGGCACTCAACGCCATCGACACCTCGAGGTTGCGGCCCGAGAAACTGAAGGCGATGGCGATCGAATCGCGGTAGTCGTTCTTCATGACACGGTGGCTCAGGTAGAGTCCAACTACCCAGTTCAGCGGAAAGAACACAACCAGCGGCAGAGCGGCAAGCAGCAACAGATACGGGGTTTCAAGTACGTGCTGACCGCCGATCGAAAACATGGTGGTCACGGTAATAAGAACGCCTATGGGTGCAATGTGTCCCGCTCGCGGTACGTAGACGGATTCGAACCAGTCTCGCCCTTTCTTGCGTTCAAAGTAACTGCGGGTCACGATTGCCAGTAAGAACGGCAGGGCGAGGTAGATGAGAACCTCTTGCGCAATTGGACCGAATGCGAGCACGCCTCCTGAGGCAAGCGCGAGGTCCAGTCCGTAGATCCTGCCAAGCAGTGGCAGGTAGATCGGGAAAGCCACAAGCTGCACCAGGGAGTTGACGCCTGCCAGCGTCACCGCCAGCGCGAGATTGGCGCTCGAGAGAAAGGTCCATACCAGCACAAGCGCTATGCAAGGCGCAATTGAGAGAATGATCATACCCATCATCAGTTCCGGATGATTGCGCAGTACGACCCAGGCAAGCAGCGACAGCAGAACCGGAGAGACAACGAAGTTCATTAGTGTCACTGCGCCTACCTTCTTCCAGTCCCGGAATGCCGAGACCAGTTCATCGAGCCGTACGTTCAGCATGGTGGGATAGATCATCAAGAACAGACAGGCGGGCAGAATGGCCGGCAGGGTTGCGGCAAACCGCGGGAAGTAAGTGCCTGTCAGCAGTCCAATACCCATGAACGGGAAAATAATGATCGCCAGATACTTCTCCAGCGCTGGTACATGTAACTCGCGCTCCATGGTCGGGAATCTCCTTGGCTATTCAGTTTGCGGGTGAGACTTTGACCCTCAATGCCTCAATATATGCATAATAGCGCATGTAAACATAAATGTCAAGCGTGTGCGTGTGATTGACTGATTTCCGTTTTTGCGTTTCGGGATCTGTTACTCACAAAGCCAGCTGCCGAGATTGGCTCGCACGTAGCGGCCGATGCTTTCCAGCGTTTCCTGTGACAGTTCCATGGTCCTCACCGGCTCTGTCAGCCATCAGTCGACAATTACAATTCCTCCAAACGCATCTACAGAAGGAGTAACTCGCAGAAACGATCTGTTACTTGAAGCAAAGCAGGAAAACCGGCGCCAAGCGAGCGGTTCCAGACCGGCGACCTGGCCGGACGCAGTCTGTCTGTACTGCCGCAGCTTCAGTTACGGCGACACCACTTGCCTTCTCACGACAGTCGAGGTTACCCTTATGCTCGGTCACGATGCACGGAGGGAGGTCTGCCCGATGCCAGGCAAAGCAACCAGCCGCAAACCCGGTCGCTACGCTGATGCCGTCAGAAGCATATGGCGCCACTCCGACGGCGTGGAGTCCCGCGAGAGCGTACAGCGAAACGACACCGTGCCGCTGGATGAGGCTGCGCGGCAAAACGGGGCCATCTCACAGAACGAGGATGCAATCCGGCGAGACATCGTCCGTTATGCCACGCTGGCCCCCTCGGGGCACAACGCGCAATGCTGGCGGTTCCAGATCGAGGACCATTGCATATCCATCCTGCCGGATCTGTCCCGACGTACGCCCGTGGTAGATCCCGACGACCATCACCTGTACGTTTCGCTGGGGTGCGCCGCCGAGAACCTTGTCCTGGCGGCGCAAGTATACGGGTTTGACGGCGCTCTTCGTTTCAGCTCCGCCTCGGACGGCGTAGTCAGCGTGTCGCTGATCCGGTCGTCGGCGATCAGGCCGGCGTCGCCGCTGTTCCAGGCAATTCCCTATCGTCAATGCACTCGAGCGGAGTACGACGGCAGGCCGCTTGGTTCCGAAGAACTGCGGTTGCTGCAGGCGGCCGGAACCGGCAGCGGCGTCGCGCCCATTCTGCTGACCGGGCACGAATCCATAGAGAAGGTTCTTGAGTCCGCGGTCCAGGGCAACACCATGCAGATCAGTAATCCGGCGTTTGTGGACGAACTGGAGCACTGGATTCGATTCAGTGACGCGGAAGCGGTCCGAACGGGTGACGGGTTGCCTTCCCGTGCCACCGGAAACCCGCCTGTCCCGCGTTGGCTCGGCCGGCGTTTGTTCCGCATGCTGTTCCGCCCACAGCCCGAGAATGACAGACTCGCACGCCATATCCGGAGTTCCGCGGGAATTGCTTTGTTTGTCTCGAACGTCGATGACAGGGCCCACCAGGTAGAGGCTGGTCGCTGTTACCAGCGGTTCGCTCTGCAAGCCACGGCGCTGGGGATCCGAAACGCCTTCATAAACCAGCCCGTGGAGGAGCCCGCCCTGCGTCGTGAATTCGCCAGGGCCTTCGCCCCGGCGGACGGCAGGCCCAATCTTGTCGTTCGGTTTGGCCGAGGGCAGAAGATGCCCAGATCACTGCGGCGACCATTAGAAGCCGTATTGCTCTGAATGTCGGCCCTGTCTTGGGACCCGAGTCACACGAACCGCTTGGCTGCCGGCGCTCACCAGGGGGTGTACTTGTCGCGCAGATTCTATCCTGTTAGGGTACCGATATGAGCAGACGGCAATGGGACAAGGCGCCCGAGATGAGTATCGATACGGACCGCACCTACGTGGTCACCATGAAAACAAGCAAGGGAGCAATAGAGCTCGAACTCTGTCCGGAGCACGCTCCGGTCACGGTCAACAACTTCGTCTTTCTCGCCGGGCAGGGGTTCTACGACGGAACTACCTTTCACCGGGTCATCAGCAGCTTCATGATCCAGGGCGGCGATCCTACCGGCACCGGCAGGGGTGGACCGGGCTACCGCTTTGCAGATGAGACGAGCGGCAACCCGCTGAAGCACGAAGCCAGGGTTATCTCTATGGCCAACGCCGGCCCCGATACCAACGGAAGTCAGTTTTTCATCACCCACGCTCCGCAGCCGCACCTCGACGGCAAACACACCGTCTTCGGCAAGGTGATCTCGGGCGGCGGGGTAGTAGACGCAATCGAGGCTGGAGACGAACTTACCCGCGTCACCATTCGGTAAGCCCGCCGCGCGCAACACACCGGGTAGGATCAGCAATCGAGGCTACTCCCAGACGGACCCCGCTCGTTCCGTGCTATACTTTGTCGGAGCAAGCTGATGAGCGCCAACCGTAGCGAGACGGTCTTCAGGGCCCGCGGGCTGACCAAGGTGTACACAATGGGCGAGGTGGAAGTGCACGCCCTGCGTGGCATAGACCTCGACCTCTACGCCGGCGAGCTGGTTGTGCTGCTGGGCGCGTCGGGCAGCGGCAAGTCCACCCTGGTAAACATTCTCGGCGGCCTGGACACCGCAACCGCCGGCAACGTCTTCTATCACGGCACGGATCTCACCCGGGCCGGAGACCGTGAACTGACCGAGTATCGACGCCACAACGTGGGTTTTGTCTTCCAGTTCTACAACCTGATTCCAAGCCTTACTGCGCTGGAAAACGTCGCGCTGGTTACCGAGATCGCCGAACGGCCAATGTCCCCCCGGGAGGCGCTGCAGCTGGTCGGCCTGGGGCCGCGCGCGGAGCACTTCCCCTCGCAATTGTCCGGCGGCGAGCAGCAGCGGGTAGCCATCGCCCGCGCAATTGCCAAACGGCCGCAGGTGCTGCTGTGCGATGAACCTACCGGGGCGCTGGACTCGCAGACCGGAATCGTGGTGCTCGAGGCGCTGGAGCGCGTCAACCGCGAGCTCGGAACCACGACTGTCATCATCACCCACAACGTGGTACAGGGCGAGATTGCTGAACGCATCATCCACCTGAAGGATGGACAAATAACCGAAACGCAGCGCAACGAGCAGCGCCGGGCACCTGGTGAACTTACGTGGTAAGAGGGCCGACCTTGTGAGTCGAACCTGTGCGGGAATACCGTGAAGACCATCAATATCAAGATCATACGTGACCTCAAGAGCATGCGCGGGCAGGTCATCGCAATCGGCTTCGTGATCGTGGCCGGCGTTTCGGTGTACGTTACCATGACCAGCGTTTCCAACACGTTGCAGCGCACCCTGCAGCTGTACTACGCCGAGTACGCGTTTGCCGACGGCTTCGCCTCGATCCGGCGCGCACCCAATGCCGCGGGTGAGCGCCTGCGCGAAATCGCGGGAATAAATGAAGTCGAGACGCGCGTATCGGCCATCGTGAACCTGGAGATCGCCGATTTCGCCGATCCGGTGATGGGACTCATCGTTTCGCTCCCCGAGGAGGGCCGCCCGCAGCTGAACAGGCTGTACATGCGTCAAGGCCGCATGCCCGATCCGGAGCGCGAAGGTGAAGCGGCGCTGCACGAGGCCTTCGCCAGGGCCCACGGGTTGGAGCCCGGTGACCAGCTATCGGCGGTAATCGGTGGCCGCCGGCGTGCGCTGACGGTTGTCGGCATTGCGTTGTCGCCCGAGTTTCTCTACCAGGTGCAGCCCGGATCGCTCTTCCCGGATCCTGAACGGTTCGGCGTGTTGTGGATGAGCCGCGGCGGACTCGAGGCAGCCTACGGCATGACGGGGGCCTTCAACGACGTGTCGTTCACCCTCGCTCCGGGCGCCTCCGTGCGCGATGTGCTTGACCGGGTTGATCTGCTGCTGCGACCCTACGGCGGACAGGGAGCCTACGCGCGCGCCGATCATATGTCACACAGCCTCATCAGTGAAGAGCTCAACCAGCTGGAAGCAGTGGCGTTCCTGCTGCCGTTGATCATGCTCAGTGTGGCGGCGTTCCTGCTGAATATCGTGGTCGCGCGCCTCATTACGCTGCAGCGGGAGCAGATCGCGGTGCTGAAGGCTTTCGGTTACAGCGACCTGGCGGTTGCCACGCACTACGTAAAAATGGTGCTGGTGGTGGCCGTGTTCGGTGCGCTGGCGGGTACCGCGCTGGCAGTCTGGATGGGCAGCGCGCTGGCGGAACTCTACCTTGAGTACTTCCACTTCCCGTTCCTTGACCATCGGCTGGACGCCACCGTTGTAGTGACTGCAGTGGCGCTGGCGGGAGGCGCCGCCGTCGTCGGTGCTGCGCTTTCGGCGCGCCGCGCGCTCTCTCTTGCTCCGGCGGAGGCCATGCGGCCGGCGCCCCCGCCGTCCTACCGCACAACGCTGCTGGAGCGATTCGGGTTGCGGAAACACTTCGATCAGTCGACCCGTATTATCCTGCGCAACATCGAGCGCCAGTGGCTCAAGGCTTCGATCACGGTGCTGGGCATCGCCGCCGCGTGCGGTATACTGGTGATGGGACTCTTCTGGGGCGACGCCTTTCGCCATATCGTGCGTATCCAGTTCGGTATCGCGCAGCGCGAGGATCTCACCGTAACTTTCACCGAGCCCACTTCGGCATCCGCAATCCATGAGTTGGCCGCGCTACCCGGCGTGCACTACGCCGAACCATTTCGCATCTTTGCGGTCCGGCTGAAGAACGGGCATCGCTGGTACGATGCGGCTATCGAGGGAATTCCCGTCGAGGCCTACCTGCGGCGCGTCATCGATCCCTCGCTGAAACCTGTCCAGATACCCGCGCACGGGTTGATGCTCACCACTACCCTGGCGGAGATACTGGACGTGCGCCCGGGCGAACAGTTAGCCGTGGAGGTGATGACGGGACGCCGCTACGAGCGCAGTGTTGTGGTTTCCGGTGTAGCGGAGCAGTTTCTGGGAGTGGGCGCCTATATGAGCCTGGACGCAGCCAATCGTCTTGCGGGGGACGGTGATGCCGTTTCGGGGGCCTATCTGCTGATCGACTCGCGTTACGAGCAACAGCTGAACCGCGCCTTGCAGGATCGGCCGCGTGTGGCGAGCATAACCGCGCGTGACCGCATGGTCGAATCCTACATGAGCGTCGCCGCCGAAACGCTGCTGGTCTTTACCGTCATCCTGAGTCTGTTTGCCGGTGTCATCGCGTTGGGGGTCATCTATAACAGCGTTCGCATCTCACTGTCTGAACGCGACCGCGAGCTGGCAAGCATGCGCGTACTTGGTTTCACGCGCGGCGAGGTTTCCTATATTCTGTTGGGTGAAACGGCCCTACTGGTGCTTGCGGCCATTCCCGTGGGTCTCGCGATCGGCGCGGGGTTGAGTGCCCTTTCGGCTCAATCACTGCAGACCGAGATGTACCGGATTCCGGTTGTGTTGACCCGCGGCACGTTTGCACTCTCCGCAGCGGTTGTGCTTGTTTCAACGCTGCTGTCAACCGTGCTGGTGCGGCGCAGATTGCACCGCCTTGACCTTATCGGTGTCCTGAAAACGAGGGAATGATGACCAAAGCAAGAAAGAAGCGAATCATGCTGATCGGGGCGGGGGTGCTCATTATCGCTGCGGTGGTGTACGGCTTCATTCCGGCGCCGCTGCCGGTGGAGACCGCAGTGGCTACGGTGGGATCCATGCGCGTGATCATCGAGGAAGAAGGCGAAACATCGGTCAAACGCCATTATGCGGTGACGGCGCCGGTAGCGGCCTATGCGCGACGTATCGAATTGGAGCCCGGTGACGAGGTAGTCGCCGGGCAGCCTCTGGTGCAGCTCGAGCCGCCGCGCTCACCGATGCTCGACCCGCGCAGCGCAGCGCAGGCAGCGGCGCGGGTAGACGGCGCTGCTGCAGCAGCGGCGTTGGCCGAAGAGCGCGTCGGATTGACGGTCAGGGAGCTGCAACGCATGAAGCGGCTGTTCGAGGCCGGATCGGTCACCGCCAGCCGGCTGGAGCAGGCCGAGACCGAGCTCGAGCAGGCACGGGCGGCACACAATAAGGCGAGAGCCGAACTGACTGCCGCGCGCGCCGCAGTGTATGACCTCTGGCCGGTTGATTCCACTCTGACCCCCGATTCCTCCGCGCCGGCCGCGCCGGGTCGAGTGACCCGGATCTTGCGGTCGCCGGCAGCGGGGCGTGTGCTGGCAGTGCATCGCCGCAGCGAGGGCCACGTGCAGCCGGGCGAACCACTGTTGGACATCGGGGATACCGACCTGCTGGAGGTACATGTGCCTGTATTGTCGCGGGATGCGGTTCGCATTACCGGCGGTACCGGTGTTGAGCTCGATCGTTGGGGTGGTGACGAGCTTCTGGAGGCAACCGTGACGCGCGTGGAGCGTCAGGGGCGAGTGGTGGTCTCGGCGCTGGGGGTCGAGGAGCGGCGCGTGAAGGTAGTAGCCGAGTTGGTATCGCCGCCGGAGCTGCGTCGCACACTGGGGTCCGGCTATCGCGTGCTGGCGCGATTCGTGGTCTGGCAGGACGACGCCGCGCTGCAGATCCCCACCGGGGCCCTTTTTCGAAGCCACGAGGGGTGGGCGGTGTTCGTTGCCGAGGACAAGCGCGCCGTCCGCCGCGAGGTCACCGTCGGCCGACAATCAGGGCTTACGGCCCAGGTCACCTCGGGGCTTGCCGAAGGTGATACGGTGATCGTGCACCCGCCCTCGGAGCTCAAGGACGGTGACCGGGTAGAGCCCGGGCAGCGTGCGGCTCGCTGACCCGAGAACTCCGCAGTATCCATGCCGATTTGCGCTCCCTGTCGGTCGCGCCGTGCCTCCGTTTCAAGTCCTCTCTCGGGGCCCCAACAAAAAAGGTGATCGACATGAAGCCAATCACCTTTTTTGATGCCCGAGAGAGGACCTGGTCTCCAGTCGCGGACATCGTGTCCGCTCCCTCCGACCCGCCTCCGGCACTAATCCGGCATCCTGCCGGATTGCGCTCGCCGGCTCGCGCCGTGCCTCCGTTTCAAGTCCTCTCTCGGGGCCCCAACAAAAAAGGTGAT
>RECP01000136.1 GCA_007693945.1 Spirochaetaceae bacterium | reverse complement strand
AAGTTGGCCACGACGCTCTGCAGACCAAAACCGATGCCGATCCCGAGTACGCCAAACATCACCGCCAGCGACGACAGATTGATGCCTACCATCGAGAACCCGATCACCATAACGATCACAAGCACCGCGTAGCGTATCAGGCTGGCGATTGAGAAACGGCGCGCCGGATCCAGCCCGATGCGCTCCAGAAGACGCGACTCTACCGCCTGCTTGGTCAGATGTGAAACCCACGAGGCAAAAGCAAAGATGGGAACCAGCAGCAGCAAGGTAATAACCGACAGCCGCGTTGTTCCCGACTCGAAGAACGGTTCATTGAGAACGCCGATTACCTGCCCGATCAGGCCGAAGATCTCGGCACCCAGCAATCGTCCGGCGAAGGAGATCACCAGCAGCGGAAAAAGCAGCAGATAGGCGCGCCGGATCCAGTTCAACACGGCGTCGCGGGTCTGGTCGCTGACCTCCGCCAGCAGCAGCACCCGTCGCACTACCAGCCGCAGCAGACGATAGGCCAGATAGACCAGCAGCAGCGGCAGAAGAACCTGTACCAGAATCTGCCACGGAGAAAACGAGACCCCGTTCTCAGCAAACGAGATCGGGGTGGTGAATAGCATCACGAGTGACTCAAGCAGGGTGTTCACACTCCTATTCATCGGTCAAAAGTACAGCCGGCTGAATTGGACGTTTACGTCTCGCACCAACCGCCGATCCGGGTTAGAATCAAGGCGGGATGAGACGGAGGAGCAGATGCGTGTGATTGCGGATCAAAGTGTGGCGGTGATCGTAGACGTACAGCAACGGCTGTTCCCCCACATGCACGATAGCGAGACGCTGAAGACCAACCTGGTCAAGCTGATCAAGGGGCTGCAGATCCTCGGTACACCGACGCTGATCACCGAACAGTACAGCAAGGGACTGGGACCGACAATCGAAGACATCCGTGACGGTTTCGACGAGTTCACTCCAATAGAGAAGATGTCGTTCAGCTGCTGCGACGACCAGGGCTTCCTGGCGCGGCTGGGACCGCTCGACCCGCGTTTTGTCATACTGGCCGGCATCGAAGCGCACGTCTGCATGTTGCAGACCAGCATGGATCTGCTGCAGGCCGGATACGTTCCGGTAGTCGTTGCCGACTGCGTCTCTTCTCGCCGGGCGCTGGACAGCGAGATTGCCCTGCGCCGCATGGAGAGCCAGGGCGTGCTGCTGACGACCAGTGAGTCGATACTGTTTGAACTGTGTCGTTACAGCGGCAGTGATACCTTCAAAGCGATATCGAGACTGGTGAAATAGGCATCGCGCGTCATCAGAGTCGCAGCCACATGATCTCGTACGGCTCGAGCGTTATTTCGGCGTTGCCGGACGGATTCCAGTGCGGCCACAAGGTGTCTCCGCTGATCAGGTCGCCGAAACTGCGGTCATCACGCGTTCCGATACGGTCTCGCGGCACTTCCAGCGTTGCTGCATCGCGGCCCAGGTTGTGCAGACAGAGGACAGTGGACTGCCTTTGAACATTGCTCCGCAGCACCGCGTACAGCGGAGGCGGTGTCGGCAGGATATCCTGTCGCGCCGTCGGGTGAAACGCCGCCGCCCGTGCGCGCGCGCGCAGCAAACGTTTGTAGTCTTCCAGAATGCGATGCTGCAGCGAACGGCCGTCGTTCAGCTCATCCAGCAGCGAAGCATAGGTCGGTGCGCGACGGTCGAAGGCCTGGTTGCCGCCTGTACCTTCAGTTTCGTCGTCTCGGGTGGTAAACCCGATCAGATCGTGAGCCGAGATACCAGGCACTCCGGCCATACAGAGCATAATGCTCTGCGACACCAGCAAAACGCGGGCGCGCAGTTCATCAGGCAGGTTGGGATCAACCACCGCCGAAAGCCACGCGATGTCCATGCTGGACGGCTGCTCACCGTCGGCGGTCCGTGTGTACGCGACTCTCCCCCCGCGGCTCTCAACCGTGCGGGCCAGCAGATCAAGCTCGGCGGCATCGAGCAGACCGTGTAGCGGCGGAATCCCGAACCTTTCCTGCGCGGCTTGCACATTGAAGAACGCCGTGCGCGCAGAGGGCTGCGGCAGATCGCGTGCCCAGCGCTGCAGATGAGCGGAGTCTTCGCGGATGCAGGCATCCAGGGTCAGCACCGGCAGCGCATGGTTATAGACCAGTTGCCATGCACGGTAACCGTCGCCGCGGACGGCGACGCTCTGCCGATGCCCCGGATCGTGATCGGTTACAATCAGTACCCATGGTGCAATCTCGGAGAGCACGGCGCGCAGCAGACGCGTTACGGCGTCTGCGCCCGGGTGATCCGGGCCGGCGGCGTCCGATTGACTTTCCACAGAGGCAACCGAATCGAGCCCGATCAGCTGCACACCGCGGGCAACGCACAGCAGCGCGCCGTCAATCAGTTCGATCAGTCCCGCCTGTGCAGGCCAGCCAGGATCGGCCATCAGGCGAAACTCACGTCCTATTGCTCCAATCTCATCCCGGCAGCCGAGCCCGGCGCTGGGCCCGTTCCGGCGCGAATCGACAGCCGCCGGACCGTCGTCCCGCAAAGAAGCCCCGAACTGCCGAACGTGTACTGTGGTAATGTGACCGTCGAGCTCCTCGGCCAGAAAGCGGTGCAGATACCGCAGCGATGGCCCATCGGGACCACGGAACTGATCCCCGTCGGCGATCAGGACTGTGTCCGTCTCGTCGAGGTGAAGCCCGTCCGCCGGCCGACCGGCACCCCGCGGAGGTTCGATCACGTCTCGGTATCTCTCGACCAGCTGCTCGATCTGAGACAGGCACTGATCAAGGTCTGCCCCAGGGCGGATCTCCTCCTCCAGCAGCGCCCGGATTACAGGGTTCACGACGATGACATTAGGCCATCCTGCGCGATTTGACAATACCGCCGGCAGTATGCCTGACTTCGCTGCTGCAGACAGACAGCCCAGGGCGCCCGTGCGCTGCACGGGCGCATTGCGAACTACCGGCAGTATGCAGAAGGCTGTTCTGTTGTGAAACTCGTCTCTTAAAACACTAACCGTTTCCTTTTAGACGGACTGTACGGTTCTTTTCCTGTCGGTTCAGATGCGTATTGCTCTTGCGTGAACCAGCATTTGCAGGTATAGTGTAGAGACAGTTACATCCGTGACAACCACACAGGCAAGGGTTCGGGGTTGGTCGTAGAAGGTTTTCCTCGTGTGAGAGGAAAGGTCGGTTTGCGTATGCTTCGAATACAACGAACAGAAAGAGGGCAACCATGTCGAATAACCAGATAGTCACAATTGACGGCAATCAGGCTGCAGCGTACGTCGCGCACGCAACAAATGAGGTCATCGCCATCTACCCGATTACTCCGTCATCGGGCATGGGAGAAATATCCGACCAGTACTCCGCGGACGGCCGCAGGAATGTCTGGGGTACCATTCCCGACGTCGTTGAGATGCAATCGGAAGCCGGTGCGGCCGGAGCGGTCCACGGCGCGTTGACCACCGGCGCACTGACCACCACCTTTACCGCGTCTCAAGGTCTGTTGCTGATGATTCCCAATATGTTCAAGATAGCCGGCGAGCTCACCCCTACCGTCTTTCACATCGCCGCTCGTGCCGTCAGCAACCAGGCACTTTCAATCTTCGGCGACCATTCCGACGTGATGGCCGCGCGCGCCACCGGCTTTGCCATGATGGCATCCAACTCACCGCAGGAGGTGATGGATTTCGCGCTGATATCGCAGGCGGCCACGCTGGAATCACGCATCCCGTTTCTGCACTTCTTTGACGGGTTTCGTACTTCGCACGAGGTCCAGAAGATCGAGGAGCTTTCGTACGAACAGATGCGCGCCATATTCAAACCGGAGGCAATCCACGCCCACCGAGCCCGCGGTCTCTCATCCGAACACCCGGCAATACGCGGTACAAGCCAGAACCCGGACGTGTTCTTTGCGGCCAGAGAGACGGTCAACCGGTTCTACAGCGCAACCCCGGGTGTCGTGCAGGACGTCATGGACCGCTTTGCGAAACTGACCGGCAGAGCCTACCAGCTGTTTGACTACGTCGGGGCTCCGGACGCCGAGCGTGTCGTGATCATGATGGGATCCGGCGCAGAAACCATGGAAGAGACCGTTGACCACCTGGTCGGCCAAGGAGAAAAAGTCGGACTGATCAAGGTTCGCCTCTATCGTCCATTCAGCAAGGAGCATCTGCTGAAGGCAGTCCCCGCAACGGTCACGGCGATTTCGGTGCTCGATCGCACCAAGGAACCGGGTGCGCTCGGCGAACCGATGTACACCGACGTCTGCTCGGCAATCGGCGAGATTATGGCGTCCGGCGAAGGCGGTTTCAAGTCGTATCCCCGGATTGTCGGCGGACGTTACGGCCTGGGCTCCAACGAGTTCACGCCCGGCATGTGCAAGGCGGTTCTTGACAACCTCAAGCAGAAGAAACCCAGAAACCATTTCACGGTCGGGATCAACGATGACGTAACCTTTACCAGCCTCGAGTGGGACCGCAGCTTCGACACCGCCGGGAGCGATGTCCACTGCGCGGTCTTCTACGGACTGGGAGCCGATGGTACCGTTGGAGCCAACAAGAACTCCATCAAGATCATCGGTGATGAAACCGACAACTACGCCCAGGGCTATTTTGTCTACGACTCCAAGAAGTCGGGTGCCACGACGGTCAGCCACCTGCGATTCGGCAAGAAGCCGATCAAGAGTACCTACCTGATCGAGCGTGCCAATTTCCTGGCGTGTCACAAGTTCAGCTTTGTCGAGAAGTATGACATGCTCCAGAAGGTGCTGGAAGGCGGTACGTTCCTGCTTGCGTCACCCTACGGCCAAGACGAAGTCTGGAATCATCTGCCGGTCGAGGTACAGCAACAGATCATCGACAAGAAACTGAAGTTCTACGTTATCGACGCCATCAGGATCGCGGAAGAGATGGGTATGGGCAGCCGTATCAACGTTATCATGCAGACCGCGTTCTTCAGCATCTCCGGCGTCTTGCCGGAGGACCAGGCGGTCGAGCTTATCAAGGATTCGATCAGGAAGACCTACGGCGGGAAGGGACAGGATATCGTCGATCGCAATATTGCCACCATCGACGCCGCGCTCAACGCCATTCAGAAGGTCGACTATCCGTCGCAGACCAGCGGCAATCTGCACATGATTCCGCCGGTACCCGCCAACTCACCCGAATTTGTCAAGAAAGTCACCGGTGAAATCATTGCCGGACGCGGACACTTGCTGCCGGTCTCTCTGCTTCCCAACGACGGCACCTACCCCACCGGGACCACCAAGTACGAGAAGCGCAACATCGCCGAGTCAATACCGGTGTGGGACGAGGCGGTCTGTATTCAGTGCGGCGACTGTTCGGCGGTCTGTCCGCACGGCACGATCCGCATGAAGGCCTACGATGCCAAGTTCCTTGACAAAGCGCCGAAGACGTTCAAGTCAACCGACGCCAAGGGAAAGGAGCTGAGTGGACTCAAGTTCACCATTCAGGTGGCACCGGAAGACTGCACCGGCTGCTCGGCCTGTGTTGTCGCCTGTCCGGCGTTCCGCAAGCAAAACGGCGAGAAGACCGAGTTCAAGGCTATTAACATGGAACCCCAACCACCGCTGCGCGCCCAGGAAGCGGAGAACTGGGACTACTTCCTGTCGATCCCGAACACGGACACCTCGCTGATCAAACGCAACACCACCAAGGGTTCACAGCTGCTCGAGCCGCTGTTCGAGTTCTCCGGCGCGTGTGCCGGCTGCGGCGAAACCCCGTACGTAAAACTGATGTCGCAGCTGTTCGGCGACCGAATGCTGATTGCCAACGCTACCGGCTGCAGCTCGATTTACGGAGGAAACCTGCCTACAACGCCCTATACGACGCGCAAGGACGGGCGCGGGCCGGCGTGGTCCAATTCGCTGTTTGAAGACGCCGCGGAATTCGGTTTCGGCATGCGGTTGACGGCCGACAAGATGGAGACCTACGCCAGGGAGCTGCTGGAATTGATGATCCAGGAGCCGCCCAAGTCGGTCCCCGCCTCACTGCTGCGCAAACTGGCCGACAACCCGCAGACAACGCCCGAGGATATTGAGGCAGCGCGTGCAATGGTCGACGAACTCAAGCAACTGCTCGACAAGGATGGCTCACCGGCCGCCACCGAGCTGTTGTCCGCCGCGGATCACCTGATAAGAAAGTCGGTCTGGGTGTTGGGGGGAGACGGTTGGGCCTACGACATCGGTTACGGTGGTCTTGACCATGTCATGGCTTCCGGCCGCAACATCAACGTGCTGGTCATGGATACCGAGGTGTACTCCAACACCGGAGGCCAGATGTCCAAGGCAACGCCGATCGGTGCAATCGCCAAATTCGCCGCCGGCGGCAAGTCGATACGTAAGAAAGACCTTGGCATGATGCTAATGACCTACGGGTACGTCTACGTCGCGCGGATTGCCATGGGCTACAATCGCCAGCAGACAATCAAGGCCTTCCTGGAAGCCGAAGCCTACGATGGACCGTCGATAATCATCGCGTACTCACACTGCATCGCGCACGGCATCGATATGGCGCTCGGACAGGAGCAGCAGAAAGCGGCCGTCACATCCGGCCTCTGGCCGCTCTTCCGTTACAACCCCTTACTGGCCAACGAGGGCAAGAACCCGCTGGCGCTGGACTCCAAGGAGCCGTCCACCAAGCTTGCCGACTACATGTACAAGGAGATCCGGTACCGCTCGTTGAAGCAGGCCAAACCTGAGGTTGCCCAGGTGCTGTACGAAAAAGCCGAGAAGGTCGTTCAGGATCAGTGGGAAACGTACAAGTACCTTGCGGACCGTCCCGGCAGGAGCTGAGAGCCGCAAAGGCACATACCCGACGTACCAGCGAGCCCCGGAATCCTTTCGGGGCTCTTCTGTGTGGGGCCTATCTGCCGACGCACATCAGCCGGCGCGCGTGTGCCCGCTGATGACTCGCTTCAGGCGCCCTTTTGCTGCTGAATACCGGCCAGCTGGTCGCGTATCAACTGCCCGGCCTTCTGGGCGGCGTCGCGCGGAACTCGCGCGTCTTCACGCAGCGACTTCACAAAGAAACTCTCCATGGCCTCAAGCAGGTCGCGGGTTTCGAAGAAAATGTAGGAGAAGTTATTGCCCTGGCTCTTCAGAACAGTGAACGACCCGTAGGTGACGACCGGCTCCTTGCCGACCATGATGCGATCCTGCCGCGCCGACGTAATCAGCTCCACCTCTTTGAAGCGGTACGGTATCTTGTGGAAAGCATCTCGGTAGGTTGGTTCCTCGTGCTTTCTGAAGTAGTCCGAAGGTTCCACAAGCACAAAGACCTTCTTGCCGTCAGCCTGGAAAGTAAGGCCGTCCTCACTGGAGTAGATGTCCTTCACGTTATTGTACGATGTCACTTCGTATTTCGTGTACGTTGATGATTCGTCAAAGAACGAACTGACTATGTAGCCGCCGTCGGCTGGCAATTCGCCATTATTGTAGGCACCAAAGAGCTCCTTCATTACAGCCATGCGTTGCTCCTCTAAAGTAATTGACCTTTTAAACATTATAGCTCAGAGCCGCACAATTTTCCAGTCTAATCTGCCTGACGACCGCACGTATGCTTAGGCGGCTGCGCAGCCGTCGCCGTATGGTGCACGGGGTCGGTTGGCAGACGAATTCTGCTGCGCCGCGCCCGAGAGCGACCCCGCGAACGTCTCCGCAGCCTCTGCGTGGACAAGTGAGCGCGGGTGCTCTCGAGGCAGGCGCGCAGGAGCTCCATGCCAACCGGGACCCCGCACGGCCAAAATGAGAATCGCTGCTGCCGCCTGTGGGTCGCTTGTATACAGCATCATGCAGCGCGAGTATAATGAGCGCGCATGACCCTGGATACCGCCTACCGCCTTTTTCGCCTGAGAAGCAACGCAACGCAGTCTGAGCTGGTGTCCGCCTACCGCAAGCTTGTCAAACGCTGCCATCCTGACTTCAATGCCAGCCGCCGTGAATGGTCGCACAACGCGATGACCAGGATCAACCTGGCCTACGAGCTCCTCACCAGCGATCTGCTTGAACGGTCCACCGGTTCGGCAACCAGCGCCGGAACCCGCACGGAGTCGCCGGCCGGAAGCGCCTCAGACGAGCACGACCGCAATGCGGAGCGCCGCTTTCGGGATGACATCGCGGACTCGTTCAACCGCGCTCCGGCCGAAGACCCGGCCTTCGTAGCGCTGTTTGACCGTTCCGCCGACCAGGTTCTCGACGGGATCTACGCATACTACCAGTACGGACTGCAGAATGTATACCTGAGGCACGAGGGAGTGCGCCGTTTCCGCTATCGTACCGCCGTCAAGCGGGTGCACAACGGCCTGGAACAGCTACGCGATTTGGCTCACCTGGCAACCGTTGCGCTGCACCGCGATCAGCTGGCGGTGTTCACCGAGTTTGCAGCGGCGTTCCTGCGCAACATGCTGATCGACAAGTATCATCTGCCGGGCGCCAACGGCAGCGAGAATCGTGCCTATCGCTGCTTCTTCAACGGCAGCGAGAGCCTCGATGCGGTAATCCGCGCTGAGCTGTTCGAGGAACTGAAGCCGATACGCCCGGAGCGCTCGGTGGCGGGCGGACTGAAGGTCAGCTATCACGAGTTCATGAGCCTGCTGATAAAACACTCTTCGAGCGACTGGGTACCTGAGACGCTGATCAAACTCCAGCTTCACGAGGCTTTCACGCGCGTCGCGGCATTACGAGCCGGCGCCTGAACACGCAACGGCGCCGGCATTTGGAAACCAGAGTGCCGTTCGGTACCGCTGGGTCGCGGCCGCCGGCTACGTGCGGGTCGCCGTCTGCGCTTCGCGGGCGCGCGTGATGTTCATCTGTGCAATAGCCAGCTTGGCTATGGGAATCCCATACGGCGAACAGGAAACATAGGTCAACCCGATGTCCCTGGCAAACGGGATGTTTTCCGGCTCAGCACCGTGCTCTCCGCACAACCCCATGTGGATGTCGGGCCGGGTCAGCTTCCCGCGCTCAGCGGCAATTGCGATCATCTCTTTGACCTGTTCTCCCAGAACTTTGAACGGGTTTTCCTCGAGAAGATCGAACTCGTTGTAGTCCGAGAAGAAGTTGTTGAAGTC
>RECP01000049.1 GCA_007693945.1 Spirochaetaceae bacterium | reverse complement strand
CTCCTGCTGAACACTCTAATGCGTTGCGCCCCAAAGCACAAGGCAGTCGTGTTTAGAGGCAATTGCGCTGCGGGCCTTTTTTCTTTCGGCGTTCGTGCAGTCAGCGGCTGATCAGCCTTCCGGTGCGTTAGCGAACCAGCGATAGCTTCACCGATCGGGAACTGATCGGTGATTTCGAGTGACGTACGGTTGTTTTGTCCTGATTTCGACGGTTCGCATTATTCGCCGGACACTGCTATGGCATCGGCGGGCGATGAGGCTGTGAGTATGAGAGAGTCTTTGAAACCGCTACGCGCTTCTCGCCAGGCTTCGTATCAGTTGCGGTTGCTTTTCAACGGTCCTTCCAACCGCTACGGCCAGCATGAGCGAAAGCGAGATCGTCACCATCATCGACATCTTTCGTAATCCACGGATCGTATGCCGTTCAAACCCGAAAGATGTGTCGATACGGCTGTTGATCCTCTCCAGTGCAGTGCGCTTATTATAGAGCCGCTTCCACTGATAACTCGATCGCGCCACCGGGGTGAAGATCCGCCTGTTCTCTTGCAATGGTATACGGATTGCCGAACGCACGGGACATCGATGCGATCCGCCACATTCGTATCCGTAATGCCGTGCCGGACAGCGGTATTTCAACGTCTCCCGCTCTTTCTCGAATCCACCAAATGCCATCTCGCGTTCTTTCATCATCGCTGGACAGACACAGCGTACCGTGCCGTTCCAATCATAGGTTACGTTCTCCAGCCCCGAGACCACCCGCGTTGTGTCGGGATCTTTCCAGGTATTGCGAATGCCGATCACCGGCTTGATGCGGTACTCATCCCACAACCGCTGGAGAAGCTTGCCGTCGTCATACCCGCGATCGGCGCTCCATACCTCACAGCTGTGCAGTATCTCCTGCTTACCTTCGGCCAATCCATCCAGCAGACGATGCATCACCGGCATCTCATTATGGTTGGCCGGCAAAACGCTGAAGGCGATCGGAAGCTCATAGCTGGTGTCAGCGATCAGATGCAGTTTGAATCCAAACCAGCGTTTTGTCGTTTCCCGCATCACCCCGTCGCTGCCCCGGCTATGGTGCGTGTGTACTGCCCAGGCAGCATCATGCTCACCGCGACGGTCGTTGTGCTCACTCTTACCGCTGCGCCCGGCGAAGCTGGCCAGCGCCTTGCCGTCACACCCCATCTGGCGTCCAAAGCCCGGCAGCCGCTCTCGACATCGATCCACCAAAGCATCGAATATTCGCCGAATCTCTGCCGAGTGCTTCTCCAGCCGCCCGAAGAACCGCGAATACACCCACGCTTGGGGAACCGCATCGGTGCCACTGCCGACACCAAAACCGCAGATCTGTCTCAACTGCGCGTTCCTCAGCAGTTCCCGACGCAATGAGGCGGTGCTCGGGTGCCCGAAGACGATACCGGCAAGAATCGAGTTCCATACCGCCCGCACCGAATAATCGTTGCGCCCGTTTCCTCGTTCCCTCTCGAGGGTTTGCATCAACTGCTCATCGGGCAGGTGGCGAAGAATCAGCTCAAGCCGTTCGAGGTCACCGATTTCTTCGAATTCGTGCCAGCAAAAAATCTCAGGTTGTGGTATAATAGCGATGGGGTGCCTCCTTCGTAATTCTATTCACACCATGATTTTATCATGGGAATTACCGGATGGCACCCTTTTTTATTGTTCGGGGGTCAATTTCGGGCCGTTCTCCCAAAACCATGCCCTGTTGCCTCTCTTACGTGCATCTATGGGGTAAAATTCTTTTCCCCTATACCCTAATCTCCTGCTCTGCAGTCTTTTATCCGCAGCGCAATTGCCTCTCAACACGGGCTTCGCACAGTGCTCGCGGCTGCGCGACAGCGGGCTGACTGCGCTCTACGGACTGAGGAGAGCGTTTTTCAGGATTACGTTGAGAATGGGCGGTATTGGAGTTGAACCAACGACCTCTTGCATGTCAAGCAAGCGCTCTAACCAACTGAGCTAACCGCCCAAGTAATTGTGATACCGCAACTTACACCTTGCAATGCGGCGCGTTTCACAAAACCATATTACGCCGATACCTGACGTTATGTCAACCCGTTTCGCGGGCATGATGAACTACACAAACAGCATGAACACAAACGGTACCACGGTCTTGATCGCCAGCAGCCGGGCAAGGTGCACCATCGAGACCTGGAAAGGGTTCTTGTCGTACTGAATTGCAAGGGTTGTCATAACGGTCAGGCCGCCCGGCGCGGCGGCCAGGAAGCTGGTCGGCATGTCCCACCCCGCTAGGCGGTGAATTATGCGGGCAACACAGAGCGACGTGAGTAACACGACACTCGTCGAAAACAGCATCGGCCATATCAGGTTTCCCGAGCTGAGCGTTTCGGCCGTGTGTGGCCCGAAGTAGCCGGAGACCATGATTCCGAGTGCCACCAGAAGCAGGTTGAACAGCAGTGGATGGATCGATCGAACCGGCAGTCCGGCAACCGATGCTCCGGCGGTGGCAAGCATTGCGCCAACCATCATGCCTGCCGGAACCCCGAGCGCGGTCAGCGCCCAACCGCCTGACGCCGCAACCGCCAGCGAGAGCCCGGTGTGATGAGGTCGGTGGATAAAAGAGCGAGTGACGGCCTGCGCTCCTTCGCGAAACCTCGCCGTCCTCGACATCCGGGGGTAGGGCCCGCGGTCGACTCCGGTTCCTTGAGTGAACATCTTGCGAAACAGCAGCGGAAACAGTGCGATGGTGATCAGCAGTCGAAACGTCTGCATCACGATAACGACCGCTACATCGGCCCCGGTTGCCATCGAAAGCACCATCATCTCGGGCAGACCGCCTACACTCGAAGACAGAACGGCGGTGTGGACATCCAGCCACGTTAGCCTGCCCAACAGTGACCCGAACGCGAACACAAGTGCCAGGGCCCACGCGCTGACGACTATCGCCGGCAGCGCCAGAGACTTGAGCTGCCGGACGGTCTGGCGGGTGATCCTTGCTCCGATGTAGATCCCAAGCAGCGTCTGCACTACCGGCGACAGGTACACCGGCGGCATCGGGATTGCAGGCAGCAGTACCCGAAGCGTTCCGACTACGGCAAGGGTACCAAACAGCGGCGGAACGGGAGATCGAATGAGCGCGAACATGGCCCATCCAGCAATGCCGAGTGAAAGCAGAAACAGGAGATCGCGCAAGCCGTAAGCAAACAGGTTCAGCAAGCCGGAAGTCATGGTTTTGGGACGTCGCCCCGATCCGGGTACACTGCCTGCCCAATCCGGGTCAACAGCCTGGTCACGAACACCGAGCCGTCAACAACCGGCACCCGGTAGCTCCGGCCGTCCTCGCAAATGTCCAAAGCCCTGCCGTCGGCCGGAACCCGCAGAGCCCCTGATAGTCTTCATGTCACCCCGTTTTCCGGCCGCCTTCACGCGCGTTCTCGAATCGCGACGTTGATCTCAATCCTGCCTTGCGGCACCTCCATCGGCACAATCAGAGCCTCAACACCCGTGTCACTGATCTCCATGTTCTCGCCGCTCAACAGCGCCGGAGGCGTCAAATCAAACTTGAAACCCAGTTCATGAAGCTTGGTCACTGCCTGACCGGTTATCATGTTGGCAAGTTCATTGATGGTTGCGCGGCCCATATCGTTGAGCGTCGTGATTGGTTCCATCTCCATAGCTTCGAGCATTGCCGAAGCTACCCTGATCGCGGTGTCGCGCTTCATGTCGAACAAGACGCGTCCTTCAACGTCACCGGCCAGACCGACAATCGCCGCCACGCCCAGCACCGGCATAGCGGTCGACTTGAGGTAGAGTTCGCCGCGCTTCACGTCGCACTTCAGCATCTCCTTCAAGATGTTGTAGGCTGACTCAACAAACGGGTTGATGTACTCGACTCTCATCGTTCCTCCGGCTGCGTCTCAGGATTGCACTGTAGCACGCACAGGCAGTGCTCTCATATCTTGCGATACGCTGCTATACGGTCACTGACCATCTCCCAGCGCACGTCGTGATCAAGGCGTTCGTTCTCTCCAACAATCAGAACGCCGCCAGTGACAATTGTCTCGTGCAGTTTGGACAGAACCTTTTGCTGGTCATCCGGCTTCAGAATGGACAGCAGATCGCGACAGACGCAGATGTGCGACTGCGGAACGTCGCTCTGGTGCAGAATGTCGTGATATTCAAACAGGATCATCGCTTTCAACGTTCCCGAAAAGGTAAGCTCGCTGCCGGTCTCGACGGTATGGGATTGCACGTACGCGGGGACGGCATCAGCCGCGAGGCTGACGCTTGGCGCGCTGGAGATGGCGAGCAGATCGTTGTCACCGGCCCAGACCTTGACGCGCTTGTCCGGATACTGCTCCGACATCAGCACTGCCAGCGAGTAGGCTTCTAATCCGCGTCCGCAGCCTGGATTCCAGGCATTCACCACCGCGCCCTCGACCGTCGGCATGACGTTGCGAACGGCCTCACCATAGGTGCGATCCCAGAGTCTCCCGCTGCAGGCAGAGCCAAACGTCGCAGCAAAATCGGCAGCATCCCGCTCATCGGCCAACTGCACCGCTGTCTGTGCTTCGCCGCGCAGCCGCCGCCATTCTTCCAGCCGCTGACAAACCCATTGGCGGTTGACCGGCGTAACGTGAAGCTTGTTAAAGAGCGCCAGACCGTCTGCAACAGACCTGAGGTCCTCGTCGGTTACATCCGTCCCTTCCTTCCCAACCGCCCCGGTCGCCGCGGCAACGTCGGCGGCGGCAAGCGGTTGCCCTGCCGGCACGCCACGGTCAGTGCGGCCCTCACGCCCGCCGCCCTCCCCGTCACGGCGGAAGACGTGCTCCAGATCCAGCATAACGTAGACACGGTCTTCATAGCCGGCCAGACCGCTGATGTGCGCAGTGCTCCCGTTGACGGAGATCGGGTGCTGCGGTTGGATCGCCTCGGCGGGAATCCCGATCACGCGGTCAACACGATCCACGATGACGCCAATCAGACTGTCATCCAGGTGCAGTATCAATCCATCTATGGGGGTCTCCTGACGCCCGGCCTGCGGCAGGTTGAGCAAGGCCCGCAGATCGATCACCGAGACGATTTGACCACGAAGATTGTAGACTCCGGCTACAAAGGGTTGCGTGTTCGGCACGCAGGTCAGCTTCTCAAACCTGACGGCTTCCTTGACCTTCATTACGTCGACACCGTAGTCCGTGCCGGCCAATGAGAAAGTCACCATCGTGATGTCAGTGCGCCCGACCCCCTCGCGGATCCCGGCATCGCGCTCAAATCCGACGCCTGATCCACGGCTTTCCGGCCCAACGAGCGTGGGTCCGTCAGCCAATCGTGGTTTCTCTTCGCGGGCGTTGTTCCAGTTCATACTTCAGTCCCGGTTCCAGTTCAAGCAGCTGCGGCACATCAATAATCAGACAGACAGTTCCGTCCCCGATGATGCTTGCCCCGGCAATTCCGGGCGCACTGGTATAGTGATCGCGCAACGGCTGCATCACAACATCTTGCTCTCCGATTACCGAGTCAACCACCAGACCAAGCTTCTCTTCTCTTGACCTGACAATCACGACGCACTGATAGTCCTTGCGCTCATCGGTCTGCAGGTGAAAGAGACGATTGAGACGCAGCAGCGGCACAAAGTAGTTGCGCACCTGGAAGAATTCGCGGTCGTCCGTCAGCTTGATTTCGTCTGGTCCGATACGGTAGCTTGCAATCACCGCGGCAACCGGAATTGCGTAGACCTCTTTCCCCACCCGCACCAGCAGCCCCGACATAATCGCCACAGTCACTGGAATCCTGATCACAATCGAGGCCCCGCCACCGAGCTCTGACCGTACGCTCACTGTTCCGTTCAGCTTCTCTATCTGGCGCCTCACAACATCGAGTCCCACCCCGCGCCCGGAGACAGGGGTCACTCGTTCGGCGGTGGAAAACCCGGGCTCGAATATCAGATTAAAGGCCTCCGAATCGGTGATTCTTTCCTCGGCGCGCATGATGCCGCGTTCTACCGCGCGTGCCCGCACCTTCTCGACATCGATTCCGCGCCCGTCATCGGACACCTCGATGACTATCATACTGCCTTCGTAAGCAGCTTTCAGTTTGACACATCCCTGCTCGCTCTTCCCGGCCTGCCGACGCTCGGACGGACTCTCCAGTCCGTGGTCAACCGAATTGCGCACACAGTGGACAAGCGGGTCGATCAGGTCCTCAATAACCGCCCTGTCCAGCTCCGTCTTCTCACCTTCAGTCTCCAGTCTGATACGCTTGTCAAGCGAACGTGACAGGTCGCGTAGCAGCCGCGGAAAGCGTGAGAAGAGCCTGGCAATCGGTACCATGCGAATCCCTATGATGCCCTGCTGCAGCTGCGCGGTAATCCGGCCGAGATCCTGCGCGCGGGAACTGAACTTCGCAACCGCGCTTCTCAGCTGGTTCTCAAACTGATCGTGCATTCCGTAGAGAACCGCAAACCGATTCACCAGCTGTCCGCGGACCTCCAGGGCCGATGCGCCCTGCTGCATCTGTTGCAGATAGCCGGGGAGCGCCTCAAACAGCGCTTTGAGTTGGTCGCGACACTCCTGATCTGCATGCTCATAGCGGTTGACGACAGCCTCAAACTCGTCAACCAGCTGGTTGAGGCCGGCCTTGTTGATCACGGCTTCACTGACAAGCTTCAACAGGCCGTCGATGCGTCGGCTCTCTACTCGCAGCACCGTAGCGGCCGGGCCGGATTCACCAGACCGGCCGGGGTCATCCGGCCTCTGGTCACGCCCCACCGTTTCAACCGCTGCCGGCTCGGCCGGTTCCGGCACAACCGCGGGCGCCGTCCGGTGCGGCGAATGACTCATCTGGTCAAGCCGCTTCACGTCAACGCCGGTGGTTACGTCCGCAATAGACGCGGTCTGCGCGACTACCGCCGGTTCCTCGCAGGTAGCCACGAAGAACTCAACCACCGGAAGGAACAGGTCTTCGTAGAGCACTTCGAATTCGGGCTCCGTCCTCAGGACACGGGCCTTCTTCCTGAGCGCCGCAAACACCTGAACTCCGCCGACTGTATTCATGGGGCCGTCAGCGTTAAAGCTGACAACCACCCGGTAGACCGTCTCGCCGTCAGCCGCCGCTTGCTGCAACTCCAGGAAGTCGGATTCCGAAAGCGGTTGGCCGGCTGGAGAATCTGGAATTCGTCCTCCGGCACTGTATTGTGCGGCAGGGGTGACTTCAGAGCTTGATTCCCCCGGCAGCCCACGCAACCGCCGGCACAACTGCTCGGTACTCTGCTGATACTCCGCGCCCGAACCGCGAGCGTGCAGCATCCGCTTGATGACATCTACTGACTGAAGCAGTGCGTCTACACTTTCAGCCGTGACCGCCGCCTTGCCGCAGCGGACGGCATCAAGAGCATCCTCAACAACGTGGGTAAAACCGGAAAGCTCGTTCATCCGAACCGCGGCCGACGAGCCTTTGAGCGTATGAGCGGCGCGGAACACCTCGTCTACGGCGTCAGAATCGTCCGGGCTTGATTCCAGCGCCAGTATATTGCTCTCGAGAGCCTCGACCTGAAGTTCCGCCTCTGCAAAGAAGTCCTTCAGCAGTTCCTCACTGATAGGGTCGAGGTATTCGCTCATTCGACTCCAATCATATACACTTCCACTTTTAAGTCAAGTCTTGTATCGTTCGATAATAATGTAGGGTTTAGAGGTCCCGACAGGAGGCTTGCTTGTGATTCGATCCCGACCCGTTGCTGCCGCGGTGCTGCTGATTGCGGCCGGAATTGGCACTCGTCTGCCTGCCGCCGACCTGCGCGTACCGAAACTGGAGATAATCACGCGCGGTTTTGTAGCAGACGGCAGCTTTCAGCTTTCGACGCTGGTGGACCTCGAAATCGCACTCGAAGGCGGATACAAGTACGGCGCCGATGTCGGGTTTCGCTTTGAAGACCCGGCGGTGGAAACCACGGATCCCACCGATCCACTCGATGACCAGGTACTGCGTTTCCAGTACGCCCGCGCCATCACGCGCAACGTCTTCGGCACGACCGCCAATCTTATCTATTTCACCGGTTCCACGGACCGCTTTGCCTCCGGCCGAGAGCTGCGGCAGCGCTTCGGCACGCGTCCCTTTGACAGCGACTACTACGGCTTCCGTTACTTCCCCGACCGCGTGCGGTACGACGGCATTCACGGGGTGCGTGGCACGGGTATCCAGCTGCAGGGGCCAACCAGTTCCGAGTTCTGGAGTGCCGACCTCTATCTCTACCAGGACCAGGCGGTCCAACCAGGTGTGTTCTCGGCCGACGCGCGCGGCATGCTCAACGGCACCAACCTTAAACTCGAAGCCTTTGCCGGCGCCACGTTCCCCGAGGCTGAGGCCGGAGTCTACCGCGGAGGTCTGCTGATCTTCCTCGACACCGATACCGGCGGTGAGTTTCTGGCCCAGGTTGGTTTACCCTACTGGGCGCCGTGGGATTCTGCAGTCGATCTTGACCTGGACAGTCTCTACATTCTGCTCGAACCGCGTATCCGCCTTGAGCACTTTGGCCTGTTTCTGACCATGTTCTGGCATCCGAGGATCTACGACCAGCAGTTCACCGGAGAGGAGGGGTTAGTCGACCTCAATATCAAGCTGTTGATTGGAAACCCGCATCGAACCGCCGTCTACGGTGGGATAGACAGCGGCATCTACCTGGCTCCGGACAGCGCCGATGAGATTCGCTACACTCTGTCGCCGTTTTTGCGGGTGGCCACATCCGGCGTGCTGTGGGATCTCACGCTTCGCAGCCGCATCTACCCTTTCAATCTCACAGACTCGTTCGAAGCGCTGTTGGGAATTCGCACGGAGTTTTAGATGAACAAGACGTTCCTGCTGCTGGGCTGGCTGGTTCTCAGTGCGGCCGCGGCCGCCCCGCTGTATGCCACCGAGCTGTTTGCCGATTTCTCGATCGGCAACCTTGGATTCTCGCGCGACCGCGACGCGGGTGACAAAGGTCTCCCGGACGACACTTTCCCCTGGGCATTCAATTTCGGTCTACGCCACCCGGCCTTTGAAACGGTGGATTTCGAGATGGCGCTGCGACGACATCACGTGGTCGGTAACACCACGGAGCTCCAGCTCACCCATCGCAGTGACTTCGTTGAGCTGGGAGCCGGTCCGTACCTGGGGGTGTACAATAACCAGGACAAGCCATTCAGTCTTAACCCGGGAGTCTTCGCCCACCTGCGGTTCAATCTCGGCGACTTCGGCTTCACGTCGTTAACCGCCCGGGCACCCTTGTCGGACGACCCGCGTCGGGTTGGAGACTACCGCCAGCGCACCCAGGAATACCAGTTCGGCGTCTTTGTCCCCAACGTGGTACTGTCACTCTACTACGGCAGCTTTGCGTTTGATGAACGCACCGACGACGATTTTATCAGCGATCTTCACCGCGCCTACGAGCTACGCGCGCACGTGTTCCAGAAGAATGTGCCCTATCGCATCGACCTTTCCTTCGGCTATCACGACTATCAGAAGGAGTTTGTGTCCACCGACGGCACACAGGCGTTCGGCGCCCTGGTTGCCGCAACCCGTGTAACCGCCGACCTGCGCAACACCGTTTCGATCTTCTTCTCGTTCGAGAACGCGCTCTACACTTTCGGCCGAGCCGATCTGACCGGCAGGGACGGCGGCGATATGTTCTTCTTCCGTTCCGGCGCCGGAATCACCTACACCGTACGACCACCGCATCAGTAGCAGCTTTCTGGACTGTTACGAACCTTGTGAACGAATGCCGAGGCGGCCGCCGGAAGCCGGTCACGCGATCGCGCGCTCCCGAATGCTTCCAGTACAGAGCCGTATGAACAGCGGCGTTCCTGCTACTGATTGAATAAACCGGGTATTGCAGTCCGAAAGCTCAGGGCATTCACACGGTTCGTAACACCCAAAGAAAAGCCCTGCACTTAGGCAGGGCTCTTGTTGGTGATTGCGGGTGGGCTATAGTCAGTTATCTCAGTTGTCCTCGTCGTACATGCGTTGCTGCTCGAGGAACCGCAGAATCTGAACATTTCCTACGCGCTGCATCTCGGCTCTGCGCCGCGCAGCTTCGCGCTGCTGCAGTATGCCCCATACCGCCTCATCATCGATATCACGCTCGAGTTCGAGCACGGCGAGGTCATAGGTGACGTTGATGTCTTTGAGGTAGCTGATGAAGTCACCGCCGGTCACCTCGGCATCGCGGTAGATGCGGATGCCTACCAGTTTGCGCATCGGAGCCAGATTGGGGTACAACGGCGCCGGCCGCAGGTCGCGCTGGCGTACTTCGGTGATGTAATTGGGATTACGCCACTCCAGCGTGCGCCAGCCGTCAAAGTCGAGGTACCCAAGAAAGATCTCCTGCTCCCGAAAGTTCTCGTCCTGCAGGATGACGCTGATACCGTGCGGGAAGTTCAACCCGTGCACGTTCATCGACAGCGAGCGCAGCGTTCCGATGTTCTTGACCACTCCGTAACCGTCGAACTTGCGGCCCAGACCTTCCTCATCCGCGGGAGTCACTATCGTGCCGTCTGCTTGTATGACAGTTCTATCTTCGTAGGCCGGAATCTCAAACGGCGGCTGGATCAGCGCCCACGAGTTGAAGCGTCCCATCGGGAAGTTGACCCGCACACCCATGACGCCTTCCCCGGCATAGCGGGTTGCACCCTCACGCACAAAAGCCTGGCGGGTTCGGGTGTCGGCCTGCAGCTGCACGTAGCGGGACGACGGAGCCAGCACAACTTCCCAGTTTTCGATCGCCAACGAACTGCGCATCATCAGCCGTTCCTCTTCCGAGAAACCGGTTCCGGCCTGCTCGCTATAGTCGAAGATCGTCGCTTCGTTATTGTTGGGATTATCCAGCGGCCAGTCCGCGATAAGCTGGGAGAAATCGATCAGCGTTGCTTCATTGCTCACTGCGGCAAAACTCACCAGGATCAGCAGGCTGACAACAAGAATGAAAAGCCTTCTCATTCCATGCTCCTTTTCTACAAAAGCGGTAGTTTTCTCAAAAGCGCACCACTCCTAAGTATATGAATGCAAACCCATTTGTCAATGCGTTTTCTCTTTTTTGGGACGGGGTGCCCGGTCGCGGCACCTGTTCGATACACTCGATACAAGCGGCGTCGTCCGGACGGACGAAGGCGCGCTAGATCTCGAAGTGGGGCTGCCACGGGAGCTGCCCGTCTACGGTTATGACGACGTCCTGTATGCGGTGGAAGTTGTAACCGATGGTCCGGCGGATGGCGGCAAACGCCTCCTCGAGGTTGAGACTCAATTGCTCCTGCAGAAACATTGCCCGGGGATCAAGGTCGATATAGACGGTTCTACCTCGCACCAGCAGTGCCCGCACCTCTGTTTCTCTGGCAACCACCCGAGTCCGCGAGAGGTCGGCCGGGCCAAGGATAACTTCCTTGACCAGCACTTTGACATCGTCTTCCGTATTGCCGTAGCGCGGAACCACGCGCACTTCGCCCTGAAGACGGGTATCGATCTGTCCGGGAAAAAACAGGATACGCTGCGCCCTGTGGCTGTTGGTCATCAGCATCCACGTCAACGATACAGCAAACGCCACACCCAGCAGTACCAGACCGACGATCATCGGTCTGTTCTTGGCAAAACTCACTCTTCGGCTTTCCTTGATCGATGGTTTCAGTTATCGGTCTTCAAATCCGGCAATGAACTGAACGATGCCATTATAGATACCCTGTGCCAGTCTTTGCAAGTAGTGTTCATCGGACAGCCGCCGCGCCTCTTCGCGGTTGGTCACAAACCCCAGTTCCACCAGCACCGACGGCATCCTGGCCTCGCGAACCACGTACCACGCCTCTTTCTTCAAACCACGGCTGGGTGAGTGATTCCCGACTTCGGCATACATTCCGGAGAGAATGCTGCGCGCAAGCAGCACGCTCTCGATCGTGATCTCTTCTTCGCGCATCGTGTTCAGAATAGACAGTACCTCGATGTCCGAAACGCCGATCCGCTCCGGATCGAGCAGATCGGGACGGCGGAACTCCGGGGTAAGGTACCAGACTTCAAACCCTGTGGCGCGACTGTTCAGCGACGCATTGGCATGAATCGATACAAACAGCACGCTTTCATTCTTGCCCGTTTCGATTGCGTTGGCCAGGTCCGTTCGCTGCTCCAGTGTGAGATAGGCGTCGTTCTCACGCGACATCACGATTTCGCGGTCCGGAAACGAAACCTGCAGAAGATCTCGAACACGATGGGAAACATCGAGCACGATGTCTTTCTCCTGGATCTCCATGAGCTCGCCGCCGTTCATGTGTCGCCCGATTGTGCCGGGGTCGCGCCCCCCGTGTCCCGGATCGATGAATACGGCGGCTATTCTGCGCTGCTGGCGGCCGTCGTCGGGCAGCAGCCGTGCCAGGATCTGCTCGGCGCCGGCCGCATCAAAGGTCAGGCGCCCGTCAGGCCCGTTGGCGGTGCTCACCGCGATGATCTCCCGGCTGTCAGCGACCGCATAATCGCGGCCCGCACGAAAGGTGACACGCGCAAAGCCCTTCCAGAGGGTACCTTTCTGCCGCGCCGCGTCCCACTGCAGCCGCGCCCCGCTGGAAGCGATGATTTCCTCCACAGAAACGCGTCCGTCAGCGGCACCGGCAGCTGCCACTATCAGGAGTTTCAGCAACAGAACAAATACGGCTTTCTTTATCAAGCGGGCAACCTCTCACGCCACGTCGGTATCTCTTTTATAGTATCGAGAAGAAACCGCCCGCCCTGAAGTCCGCCTTTTGCCAGCGCGCGCCAGAATAGCCGGCGCACACGGTCGGTGTCTGCCGGCCTCAGATCCTTTATGACCGGAGTCTGTTTCATACACCGTTGCGGATCGAGCGTTTCCAGCGTCCGCTGCAGGCTTCGGCCGTTCCAGTCACGTTGCGCAGCGTCGACAGCGTCGATTGGGCCGCTGTGCCGGGATTGCCGCCGCCGACCCGCTGCACGGCCTTGATCAATAACCGCACGCATCAACTCCGGGTAGGCCGCAAGGCCGGCACGGTCCCCGTTACCGAACAGAAACGCGATGGTCTCCGGATCTCCGGGCTCAAGCCCGATCTCTATCTCGGATACGGCGGCCAGCGCCGCTTCGCGTGCGTCAGCGTGCACATCGGCACAACAGATGATGTTGCCGCACTTCTCAACGTTGTTACGCGGAAACACCACCCTGTGACCAACCTCGCAGCGCTGGAACACCTCCGCCACATAGCAAGCGCGCCGGGCGCGCTTGAAGCCGCTGATCGAACGCACGATCCCGGGAATCGAGATGATCGCGCGTTCAACACTGACCCGCTGCCGTCGGGGCTCGAGGTCTCCGGGCTCCATTCCAAGAGCGATCCGCATCGCGGCCAGAGTCGGCTCTACCCCGCTGGCCAGCGGGTACGTCCACCCGGACATATAACCTCCGGAGAGCCGCGCCGCTATCTCGCCGATTATCGGTCCCTGCGGACCCAGAAAGACGTCGCCTTTGGCAGCGCCGTTGCGGATCCCGAGTGCGGCCACCGCACGAGTAAAGACGTCGACCACATTCTGCAGCGCCTGGCCCTCAACGCTGGTTGGCATCGTGTGCCCGACTTCTACAAAGTACGGCGCAAACCGGATGTCCCGATCGGCCACGCCGCACATATGCAGCACTCCGTTCCACACAACGGCGTCGATGCTGAACTCGGATCCCGTGACAAACTGCTCCACCACCACGCGGCGTCTGGCACTGTAGGCCAGCGCCTCGGAGACCGCGGCCGCTAAGTGCTCGATGCGCTCTACGCGCAGCACGCCGCGCGCACCCATACTATCAACCGGCTTTACAACCGCCGGTATTCCGGTCTTCGCCACAACCTGCTGCGTTACGCGCCCATCCGGCACGTCATCCAGAGCACAGAAACGCGGCGATGGAACCCCGGCTGCAGCCAGAACCGTTCGCATCCGCTGCTTATCACTGGCGTTGAGCGCAGTCTGGTAATCTACCCCGGGAAGCCCTAACCCCTCGGCAACCCACGCTACCGAAGTCGAGAAATCGGTTCCGGCGGTGAACACGCCGTCGAGACCGGACCGCCGACGCAAACCGCGGGCAAAGCTCAGCAGCGCCTGCCGGTCGCGCAGATCGATGTGCACAAAGCGGTCGGCAAGCGCGACGCCGGGAGCCTGACTGTCGGCGTCCGCGGCGAGCACGTACCAGCCCTGTTGTCTGGCCAGGCGCAGCGCCGGAAGCTGCATCACGCCGGCACCGAGGATCAGCAGATGCGGTTGCCGTTTCATCGTTTCGCAGGCATCCTGCGCGCGTAGACTTCAAAGGTATCCCCGAGGCGCAGCACACGGCTGGCGCCATGGAGCAGCCGATAGAGCGCGCTGCCCGGCTTAACCGCGCTACAGCCGGGAAAGCGCTCGGGGTGGTGCCCGGTCACAACAACGCGTACCGCGCGCAAGCCGAATCGCCGCAGAACCCGGCGCGCGGTGCGCGGTGTCCACACGGTTACGTGGTCGGCCGGGCTGTTGCGCAGAAGACGGCGCTTGTGAAGGAGCCCGGAGATGCCGGCTCCGTTGGGAGTCGAGAACGCGAACACGCCGCCGTCACGCAGCACCGTTGATACCCATCGCAGCACCCAACGCAGATCTTGCAGGTGTTCGATAACGTACCACATACTGAGAGCGTCGAGTGTCTGCGGTTGCCACCGTTCGCGCACCGTACGATCCTCAACCGATCCTTCAACTACCGCAAAACGCAGTTCGTGGCGCACGTAGCGCACTGCAACCCGCGCCACGTCCAGACCGACGACGCGAAACGTCTTCTGATGCGCCGCGTCCAGAAACGGCCCGTAGGCACAACCGACATCCAGCAGATCGGCCGGTTGCCGTTCAGCACGCTTCCTCTTGTGCCGTCCGAGCATCGCGGCCATGCGCGTCGCGCGCCGCATGCCCGTTTCCCGGATGGCGTTGTAGTCATCCAGGTAGGTTCTGCCGTACTGCCGGCGGTACTCCTCGCAGAAGTAGCCCTCATCATAGCGGATCCCGCTGTCCATAAACGCTTCACGGTAGACCATTCCACAACCCGTGCAGCGAAAGAAACTGCGCGCGGGATCACGCAATATGGCCGGGTTACCCGTTCGGCGGCAGACCGGGCATCCCCAGTGCCGTACGCGCGATACGGTATGCAGCAGATCTGCGAGTTCACGGCGGCTGGAAGTCACGGTCAGCCGAGCGCAGCGCCGGCCCAGGTCCGAATCCTGCAGCAGCGCTCGTATCTTCCTGATGCGCGGCGTTCCCACTCCGATATCCGCAAACCCCACGCGCCGCGAGAGGCGCGCGTGATACCGCGTCGGGTTGAGCAACACAACTGTTGCACCGGCGGCGGCGGCCTCAAAGGCGGTCAGGCCGAACGAGGTAAAGACGATATCGAACTCCTTGAGTACATCCTTCAAGTTTGAGGGACGCTCCAGCACCCGCAGCTCGTCGGACACCTTCCAGCGCGCCAGTGGTCCGCGAACCACGGTGATGTTCTGACGCTCGAACTCACCGCTGCGCAGCAGCGCCGCGACCATCTTCGGCGTAAGGTTCCGGGGATCCTCGCCACCGAAGGTGACCAACGCCTTGGTGTACCGGGTAACGACACTGGCGCGTACCGCGCGCGGAAGTTCCAGCAGCCCGATGTCCCTGACGTTCACCTTCTCGTTGTCGCGCAGGCGCGGGATTACGTCAATCGTATAACTGCAGTGGTCGCGGCCATTGCCGCCCGCATCAAGGCCGATCACGATCGAATGCCGCAGCCACGGAATGAACTCGCGCCGCTGCACTACCGGACGGTCGAGAACGATGGCCCGGTAGTCACTGAAAGTCTGCGTAGATCGTATGACCGCACGCGATCCGAGTTCATCGACCACCGATTGCACCAGCTCGGAGCGTGCATCCGACGGCAGGTATACCGCCGCACGCGGCGCAAAGCGTTTGCAGAGGTCGATACAGCGGCGCAGATGCCCGGTGCCGGCACCGGGCGTTGTTTCCGGCACAAACAGGATGCCGGCCATCAACGCGCCGCCTCACGCGCTGCCACGCTGGTGTGCCACCAGTCGATAATCTCCTCCACGGCGAGCGGATTACCGCGATAGCGCGCGGCGTACAGCTCGCTCAGCAACTGATAGTCTCGTTCGGTATCGAGGGTTACCCGCACCTGCGGTGCGCGATACGCGGCAGGGGCCGGCTTACGCCAGACGTCAAACTGGTCACGATGGCGATAGAAGAACGCCGTTACGTGTTCGTGATCGTACGGATCATCGCTGCGGTCCCGTGCCGTCTCAAGCGCGTCACGCTCCACAATCTCGACCCCGCAGCCCAGCGGCAGATCGTCATAGCCGCTCAGGGCGGCCCCGCTTGCGCGGTGTGCCGCAAGCAATGACTGCGCCAGCGGCCCGCTGACCGCCGGGTTGTCACCGCACGACCTGATGATAGTGCGCACACCGAAGCTGGTCGCGGCATCGATGTAGCGTTGCAACACGTCCTCTGCATCGCCGGCAAACAGGCGATAACCGCAGCCGTCAGCTGCCTGCTGCAGCTGCGGCGCGCTGACATGGTCGGTTACAAGCGCAAACAAGTCCGCCTCGACAGCGCGCAGCGCGACCATCGAGTGCTCAATGACGCTGCGGCCCGCAAGCGGCAGCAGCGCCTTGCGCTTCAGACGGCTGGAACCGAGTCTCACCTGAATCAGAACGCCGATCATTCATCGATCTCCCACAACTCGGTGACCCTGCGCGAATCCTGCACAAAACGGTAACGGTTGTCGAACACCCACTGCTGTACCGAGCGAAACAGAGCCCAGGAAGAAAACAAGCCGCCCCCGGTCTTGAGAAAGAATGCCGGGAAACGCGATGTCGGCAGACATCCCTGGTCGCCGCGGAATCGCACCGACAGGTTCTTGAGATAGAAGCGGCGATAGCTCTCATCCGGCGTGGTGTTCTCGGGTTCCGGTCCCCCGTGGCTGATCAGGCGCAATCCGCCATGGTAGACAATCTGTTCGCCCCACATATGGGCACGCAGGCCGAAATCGATCTTCTGCCAGTAAGAGCCACTGATCAGGGGATCATAGCCGCCTATCCCGATGAAGCGTTTGCGCCGGTAGAGCCCGACGTAGTCCACCGGATAGAGGCCGGGCATCCCGTCGTGCAACGGTCCCAGCGTCAGTATGCGCAGTCTGCCTCCGTGAATCGCCGGCGCGGCGATCGTTGGAATGGTCCCGCCTCTCTCGGACCGCATCATCGGTACAATACAGAGCGCGTCCGTTTCATCCGCCAGCCGCACGGCAGTCGCGGCACCGTTGCGATCGAGTTCCATATCGTTCCAGATCACACATACCAGCTTCCCGAGAGCCTCCTGCATACCGATGTTGACCTGTGCACCGATCGAGAGTCTCTGATGAGGGATCAGAAAACGGACGCCGCCGTACTGCCGCGACAGCGCCTCGACGTCGTACGTGTTGCTGTGCGGCTCAAGCGACAGCACGTCCTCAAACCCCGACCGCTGCAACTCGTCGAAGAGCTCAAAGCGGCGATACTTTCCGCCGCGATGCAGTACGATCAACGAGCTGTTGCGCCCGGTGCCCACGGCGCGCTCGACACGCTGACCACCGACCACGGTATACGGTCTGTCAGAAGTTGAAGGTGTAGTATTCATCACAATTCCGACACAGCGACGGGTAATCTCCCTTAACATGCTGATCGTGATACGGTTCAAGCGCGCCCCAGACCGCTTCCACACCGCTGTTCAGTACGTTCCCCGCCACGTGCTTTGCGTAGATGTCCTCGCGGCACATTGGAACGCTGCCGTCTACCAACACCGTCAGGTCGCGTCTGAGATGCCAGCATGCAAACCGGGTCACCGGAGAGATGTCACTGATCCGTTTGTCCTCCAGCACCCCGCAGAAGTGATCGTACTTCTGCACGATGACATTGTCCGTTCGTTCCTTCCAGTAGCGGTAGAACGGCTCGGTATGTTGTTCCACGTCACGATAACGGACGGTTTGCACATAGACGCGCTCGGGAACGCGCTGCAGCAGCAGTTCCGTGACGCGCATCGCCTCTGCAAAGCCGTCTCCGCGCACGCTGCGATAGACTTCCTCGTCCACCGCATCCAGGTGCACGATCCACGTGACCCGTTGCGGGTCGCTGTCGATGGCCCGCTCGAGCATAGAGTGATTCCATCCGACGGCCGACGTCTCTATTACCAGCGGGCACGGCCGGCTGGACGTGATCAGCGAAACCGGATCGCTGTGCAGCCCGGGCTCGCCCCACAAACCATACGAGACCACACATCCCGGAGAGAACCGCTCCAGGTCCTTCACCAGCCGCCCCACGTCGGCGACGGCCATTTCACGCTGTTTTCCCCTGCCGGCCGGACCAAACAGCCGGTACGGGCTGTAGGCTACGTCCTGCGTGCTGCCTTCTACCACGTCGAGCACGGCATATGCCGGCAGGGTGCGCAAGACGCGCTGGTCCGAGCGTACCGCATCAACAATTGCGGCGGCCCCGCCGGCGCCCCGTTCAAGCAGCCGTTTGCAGAGCACCCAGTTGCGCCGGTTGTTGCAGTAGAGCTCGATGCGAAGCATACGCAGGTCGTGGTCGCTCAGAGTGGTCTCGATGTCAAAACTGTTGATATCGCGCTGAATGATCTGAAACAGCGCGTCACGTGCCGGTTGCAGACCGGACGCGCAATCGGAAACCAGCTGCAACAGCCGCGGCAGCACGCTTGGAGCCAGCAGCTCGGGCGCCAGACCGCCGGGATAGCCGTCTGCAAAGCTGTATTCCGCCGCGTAGCGACGATGCTGTTCCGTCATCCGGCTGCACAGGTCGCCATCCAGAAACGGGGCGTCAACCGCGCAGTAGAGCAGCAGATCAACCTCCGGATGGACTTCCAGCGCTCTGCTCAGCGCTTCGAGCAGCGCCCGCTCACCGTTGCCGGCCTTGTCCTCCAGCACGAGCCGCTGCCAGCCGCCAGGCAGATCACGCCGGTCCTCCGGGCTGACCAGCGCAACCACTCCCGCCGTATCCGGCAGAGCTTGTATGCGGCTGCACAGCAGATCCAAGGCAGACCTGCCGTTGTCGATGTTCAGATCAACATACGGCGACCGTTCAGTGGCATTCACACACACGAGTATCGGCATACTTCGTTATCGACCATTCCCTGGCGCGGATATACCCATTGAGTTTATCACGATTAGAAGCTAAGCTCCAACCGTGCCGGACGCCAACGATCACGTGCTCACCGTCACTCAGCTCACAACGCTGGTCAAATCGACCCTTGAATCGCGCTTCCCGGCGGTTACCGTGGAGGGCGAGATCTCGAATTTCCGTCCTTCCAGTACCGGACACTTCTATTTCAGCCTGAAGGACGAGAGTTCGGTGGTCCAGGCGGTGATGTTTCGCAATCGGATCGCGGGACTGGACTTCCAGCCGGAGGACGGGATGCTCGTGCGCGTCAGTGGCGGCGTATCGGTCTACGCCCGTCGCGGCAGCTACCAGGTTATCTGCGAAACGATGCGTCTGGCCGGTACCGGCGCCATTCTGGCGCTGCTCGAACGACGCAAACGGGAGTTGGCAGCCGAGGGTCTGTTCGATCAGCAGCGAAAGCGGCCTCTGCCGCGCTTCCCGGCCACCGTAGCGGTCGTAACTTCACCAACGGGAGCCGCGATACGCGACATCGTTACGGTGCTCGGCCGGCGTAATGCCGGTATCGCGCTGGTGATTGTTCCCGCACCGGTGCAGGGCGAGACGGCCGCAGCCAAGCTCGCGGCGGCCATCGCGCGTGCCGATCGCCTGGCACTTGGGGATGTCATTATCGTGGGACGCGGCGGAGGCTCTCTGGAGGATCTGTTGCCGTTCTCCGAAGAATCGGTCGTGAGAGCGATTGCGGCGTGCAATACAGCGGTTATCTCGGCAGTCGGCCACGAAATCGATGTTTCCCTCTCGGATCTGGCCGCCGACGTGCGGGCTCCGACTCCGTCGGCTGCCGCCGAACTGGTCTCGGCCGATCGGACCGAACTGCGCCGCTACGTTATCCAGCAAGGCCGCGAGATCATACGCTGGTTCGCGGCGCGCATCGAGCGCGCTCGTTTCTACGCCCGCCAGTTCAGCACCAACGAGCTCGAACGCAGCCTGGTAACCCTGATGCAGCCGACGCTGCAACGGCTGGATGAAGCCAAGGAAGCGCTGACGGCAACGATGCAGCTACGGCTGTCCGAGACCCGACACCGCCTCGAACGGGCACACGACCGCCTGCAGAGCCTCTCTCCGCTCGCCGTGCTGCAACGGGGCTTCGCAGTAGTAACCCGGACCGACAGCGGCGCGATCGTGCGTTCGGTCGGACAGATGACTCCCGATACACAGATCACGGTACGCGTGCACGACGGCGCCGCCGATGCCCGCGTGGTGGAGAACAAGAGTGATGAAAGGATTTGAGGAACGCCTGACGCGCCTGGAAGAGATCAGCGAAAAGATCCGTGACAACGATGTGCCGCTGGACGAGGCGGTCACGCTCTTTGAGCAGGGAGTCAAGCTCGCCCGTACACTAGAACGTGATCTTGCCAAAGTCGAACGGCGGGTACAGATTCTGGTCAACGAGCCGGACACCGAAGGCGAGGAACCGATTCTGGAGCTGTTTCCCGAACTCAACACTATCGCCGAACAGAACGAAACCAGCTGACGCCGGCGGCCGCTTGTGCGCTGCCGCCTGCTGCCGCTGCAACCCTAACGCAGCCGCGGAGGCAGCTCGACCCGTGCCCCGGCCCGGATTCCGAGCTCGCGGAACTCGCCCTGATTCACTTCCAGAGCGTAGCGTACCGGGGCGCTGGAGTTCACCGGCTCAAGTGAGAACGGCTGCATGTCATGGATTTCAGTGATCATGCCATCACGACGGATGAACGCAATTGACAGCGGAATCGACGTATCGCGCATCCAGAATGAGCGCGGGGCGTCGTCTTCAAATACAAACAGCATGCCGTGCCGAGGCTCAAGGCGGTCGCGGTGCATAAGACCGCGACTGCGGCTCTCGGGTGTGTCGGCGATCTCTACCGTGAATTGATGACCGTTGATAGATAGCGGTGCCGGCGCCGCCTCGCGCCGGCACGCCCCCCCGGTGAACCCGGTTGCAGTCGCCAGCGCCGCCAGCACCAGCATCAGGCAGCGCGACGGCCGCCGTTCCGACGTTCTTCCGATCTGCCGCATCTTCAGAACTGATCGATGAACTGCCGGCGGCTCAATTCGCGCACCGATTGCTGCATCCTGCCCTGCTCGAGCAGCTCATCGAAGCCGGCGCGGTCGACGTACTTGACCGTCAGCGGCCGCTCCAGTGTGAGGCGCGTCCTATCCGATTCCCACATCGCGATGCGCGGACTCAGCGACACCGGCTCGCCGTAGCGGTCCACCAGTGCAGTGTACATGCCGTAGTGGTCGAGCTCGGCGGGATTGAGCACCAGGGTGATGCTGAACAGCACATCGTCGCGAAACTGGAACCAGGCCCGCCGGATGTAGGTATAGCCGCCGCTCTCGATCACCCGGTTTCCGGTGGCCGGCAGCAGCGAGACATCAGGCTCCCCACGATAGGAGAAATTGGCGTCTTCAATCAGGCGCCGCTGCACCTCGGGTATTGCAAGCCCCAGCTCGATAGCGCGGAAACCCCGCGGCACTTCCTCCGGCTGCGCCGCCAGCACGGCAGCCGCAAGTGACAGGGCAACAATCAACACTACGGACCGGACTCTCATATCTATCATATCGGCGCTTGGACGGATCACGCTGAAGCCCTTTATCAGTGGTGCCGAGACTGTTATACCTTTTTTCCGTGCCGAGTACGCGCTATACTCAGGACGTGCGGTACCTCAGCATCCTACTTCTTCTGATCGCTTTCAGTATATCCGCCCCACCACTCGGGGCGCAATCCACTGCCGTGATCGCGGAAATCGAGCGCGACAGCGGTGTGGAGCTGCATATCCGAACCCTGCCGGACGATGCAGACGTTGCGATCAACGGACGCTACGTCGGGCGCACCCCTCTGACCATCCGAGACCTCAGCCCGGGAACCGTTCGCGTGACGCTCAGCAGGAGCGGCTATCGCACCGTCGAACGCTGGGTGCGCCTGCGCGATCAGTCGCGGGTTGAACTTGACGTCGTGCTCGAACAGCAGATCGGTATTCTCTCGCTGGTGCTTGAGCCGCCGGACGCTGAAGTCTTCATTGACGGCGTGCGCCGCACCGAGGAGGTGCTGCGCCTTCCAATTGGCGATTACACGATCTACGTCACTCGTTTCGGGTACAACGACCATCGTGAACGCATCACCATCCGTGAGAACCGCACCACACTGCGTCAGATCACGCTCAAGCCCGCCGCCTTCGAGGTGCATAATCTGTCGCTGTCGCGCTCGATACTCAATCCGCTTACTCCCGGCGCAGCCGGTTCGGCTGCCGTGCGCTTCGACGTAACCGCGGCCGGATCGGCAACCCTGATGGTGCGCGATGCAGCCGGACGGCCGGTATACCGCGACGCAATCGCGGACTTCGATCAGCGCCGGCAGCGGTTCAGCTGGGACGGCCGAGACGCGTCCGGTCTTCCCGTGCCGAGCGGCGACTACACCCTCCAGCTTAGAGCCCACCCCACCGACCACGGTGAGGTAATCACGCGGACGCTCTCGCTGACGGTGGACCGCACTCTGCCCGTCGCCTACCGGTCGACCCGCAGTTCGAGTTCCGGTGCGCTGCTGGCTCCGGACGTCCTTGCTCTGCCGCGCGGCGTGTTTCAGTTGCACTCCGCGGCAGCCGGGGGACCGCTTGCCGACGGCCGCAGCAACGGTCCTCTGGCACCCGCGCACCTTGGTCTGCGTCTGGGCATCGGCAACGGGATGGAAGTCGCGGCCACAGCCGACGGATTTTTCTCGGATTCAATCAGCGATGCCCGTCTGCAGGGTGCCGCCTCGCTGCGCTGGGTCTATGCCGCCTCCCAACCCGAGCCAGCCTCACTCTACGATAGCTTCATGGGAGCACTGCAGGCTTCGCTGGTGCTGGGGCCTACCGAAGCCGCGCGTGTCAATCCTGCCGACGCTACCGCAAACTGGCCCTCTCTCCGCCTGGGGCTGCCGTTCGGCTTGCACATCAGGCACTTTCGCGCGGTGCTGACGCCGGAACTGGTGCTTTCGCACACCTATCCCGCGCGGATCCCGCGTACTCCGCACGCCGGTCAACTTCTGGGCTGGGGTTACGCGCGGGCCGCGCTGATATTTGATCACGCTGGATTCACCGCGGCCGCCTCGGCGGCCCTGCGCAGTAAACCGTTTACGGATGGCGCGGCAATCGCCGGACCGCTGTACAGCGCACTGGAGGTGCACCAGCTCGTGCCGCAGACGCCGCTGGCGCTTACGCTGTTTGTCACCAGCGAAGCACGCACCGGCTCCGATCTGCGACTGTCGCTCGGTGGCGGACTGGGAATACTTTACTGACCAGATCGCCGAGCAACAATTTCGGCACCACTGATCAGAGGTTCACATAGACGATCACCAGGAGAGCAAACACCACGGCCAGAATGATCGCCGCCAGGTACCACACCCAGCCGGGGATCTCGTGACCACGGTAGAAGCGGCGGCGACGGCCGGGGCGCACTCCGTCGCGGTGGGCTTCAGCTGCTATCTCCCAGTCGACGGCACCATCGGACGATGAGCTGCTTCCGCCGTGGGGTGCGGCGTAGCCGCATTTGGGGCAGCCGTATACAAACAGCCGAGCCTCGTCGGTGTAGAGACATTGTGGACAGCGGACCGCGGAGAAGAACCGCCCGCAGGAAGGGCAGACTTTGGCGTTGGCTTTGACCCGTGTACCGCAGTTTTCACAGTAGAAACTGCTGCGCCTCATATCCCTTCGATCGAGCTGAGGTAGATTCGCGCGTGATAAAACTCCTCATGCCGCCCGGCACCGGAGTAGCCCGTGGCAACTTCAACAAACGCCGAGTTCACCGGAACGTCGAACAACGCGGAGGGCAGAAGATCGTAACGCAGATCAGCTTCAAACATGAAGGCATCGGAAACGTACCGGCCCACCACCTTCGGCTGATCACTTCCCGCGACCCACAGCAGTACCGGCCCGGAGGGCTCACCAACTGGCACCTCTACGGTGTAGAGCGCCTGTCGGTCATCACGGTTGCGGTAGCCGAACAGAAACAGCGACATTCCCGGTGCAATTCGGCTGTGGGTCGACGCCATGAGATAGACCGCACGATCGCCGGCTATCGCCTTGAGCGTATCCAGCTCTGTTCCGCCGCGTCCCCAGAACTGAGACCGGCTCAAGACGGCCGGTTGTCGCCCGGCGCCCTCCTCCAGAACAAAGCGGGGTTGGCTCAGCGGCCGTGCAAAGCGCACCAGCGGCAGGATCGGCTCCCAGTCCACATAGCGATTGTCGAGCAGGACAGGCTCATCCCCGAGCGAGACGCTCCACGGCCGCACCCGTAATTCACGGCCGGCGGCGTCGGTCATAATCTGGTCGCGCGAGATAAAGACCGTTCCGGCACCCGGCGGCAGCGCCACTGCCGCTGCCGGATACGCGGTACTCCCCGGCTCGACGAAGACGCCGACCAGGTACCGATCGGACGCCGAAAACCGCTGAGGACTGACTCCGCGAGGAGGAACCATGTACTCGAGTTCAACCGCGTCGCGCAGGACCTCCAGCACACCGGCCAGCGACTCAGTCATTCGCTGGTACTGCTCGCCGTCTCGCCGCACGACGGTGAAGAAAAAGGCGGCCTCTTCCTCGTTCTGCAGCGTCAGCATATCAGTCTGCGCTGCGGCAGCCGCGGCACCGGTAAGCAACACCGCCGCCATCAGACAGATTGGGTGTTTCATGTGTAGTTTATCGGCAATCAGCACCGCCCGCTTCACTTCTTGCGGATAGCCAGGATCGTAAGATCGTCATACTGTTCGTCCTCGCGAACGTAGCCGTATTGACGGTACGCCTGATGCCCGCCACCGTCGCCGCCGTCTACCGGGTGGTGGAAGTAGTCTGCGTACTGTTTGAAGCGCGCCTTGAGAAAGTCATCGATCACGGCATCGATGCGAATGCGGTCATCGCTGCCAGCTTTGGGATCGGGCACCAGACGAAAGACCTTCTCAACAGCGATCAGCGCCAGCACCATGTTCTCTGCGGTTGCCTTGAGGCCGGAGAAATCAAAGCTCAGTTCGGCGGCAGCCGGATCCAGTGCCTTACGCAGCACGTACCGGCCGCGTTTCTGAACGGCCTCGCATACTTCGTGGATACGCGCGATACCGAACTCCTCGTCCTCAACACCAACGGCCGTGTCCGGCGCTACCCGCCCGGTTTTGACGTCCGCTTCAGTGACGCCGTGCACGCTGTAATCCGCGTTGCGCAGCAGCCGTTTGCTCTCCTCCACGCCGTCGGTGAAGAACAGCAATACATCACCGTGCTTGAGCTGAACCCTGGCTTCCGGAAATCCCTGCGGCAGCATATCACTGGAGAACACCCCGGCGGCGGGCGCGTCCGGCATCGTGATCTGGTTCACCTTTCCGGCTTCGCTGTCGGCGATGTGCAGTTGGTTGTCACCGGCGTTGCACATGATGATCTGGCCGCTTTCCATATTGAGAATTCCCAGCGTGAAAGCCGCGAACTTGCCCTTGAAACCCATCTGCTCGAGCGTGTCGTTGATCTGCACAACCAGATCGGACAGCTTTGCGTTACGACGCTGCGTGGACCAGTCACGGAACCAGGTGCTGAAGATGGTGGCAACCTGTACCATGATCAAGGCCGCGGCGACGCCCTTGCCGGACACGTCGCACTTTATGATGGCAAAATGCTTGTCGTCGAGTTTGACGTAACTGAAATAGTCTCCCGACACTCCCTTGGCGCCTTCGTAGTAACCGGCAAACTCGGCCCCGGGGAAGTCCTCATACGCCGTGGTCAGTTTCCGTCCACCGTCGGTCTTCAGCGGGATGAACATCTGCTGGATCTCTTTGCCCATGACCAGATCCTTGTTGGCTTCGGCCGCCTTGACCAGCCCCTGAGTCATCGAATTAATGGTGTCCGCCAGCACCGAGAGCTCATCGCGCGACTTCACCTCGATATTGTGCGTTGCCAGCTGCAGTTTGTCCTCGGTATCGCGGATGACCTCGACCCCGCGCACCAGGCGCCGGATAGGAATAACCACGATGGTTGCCAGCAACAAGGCGCCGATGATACCCGCACTCACCGCGCCAAGTGCCACAAACGCCGTGCTGATGATCAGCTCGCGCCGGGCATCGTCGATTTCAGCCAGAATCAGATCGGTGGATACGCCCATGCGCACCACACCGCGAAAATAGCGCGCCAGTTCCGGATCTTCGCCCGGCTGAAAGAAGACTACCGGGCGGTAGAAGTAGTACTCACGCTGCTCGCGGCTGAGATCCTCGGCGTCAAAGCGCGGGATACTGTCCACCACCGATCCGACATCGCTGAGAACGCGGTTTATCTGTCGCCGCAGATCGCGCTCTGCATTGTTGAGTTCCAGCAGTCGGGGATCGTCCTCGGCCACGCCGGCACCGAACAGCTGCGCGAGCTCCTGGGTGACTTCATCGAGTTGGCGTGGTGCGTCTCCCAACGCGGCGCGCGCTATGCGGTTGATGTCTTCCTCCAGCTCCGTTACCCTCTCGGCCACCGCATCTTCCATGTGCGACTGACCCGCAATAAACAGCGGCGTCGTAAGGGTACGCTGCAGACCGGGAACCGAGTCCATATCACTACCGCCTCGGATCAGCGGGTCGTTAGTTGCCCAGACCGCGTCAAAGCTGCTTCGGTCCTGGGACTGACCGCTGATGGTTATGAACGCGACCTCCGCCATCACTTCGCTCTGATCGGTGAGAACCTCCAGATCGATGCGGTTGGCCGCCGGACTGACCAGTAACTGTTCCGCACGCCCACTGACGCTCTCGAGCAGTACTTCGATCCGCTGTTCCAGCCCGCGGGCCAGGATGTTCTCCTGCCGCTGAAGCGCGGCGTTTCCGACAAAGAACGCCACCGCCAAAACGACCGATGCCACCAGCACCACGACAAAGAACGCGAACTTGACGCGCAGACCAAGACCCCTCTGCTTCATACTTCGAATCCTCTTTTCTCGTGCATCCCGCGGTGACACCGTTCCGGTGATCAGCGCATGCGCCTGGACCTGCAGGGCGCGGCCTTCCTGAATCACCCCCGCAAGGCGCGTCGAGGAGAACAGCACCACCATGGCCGCAAACGCCAGCACAATCCAGGTGCTGATGTCGGTCACGGCAAAATAGAGCAGGCTGCGCGCCGCAACGCGGTATTGCGGCACGAAACGTACCGTGTAGTCGCCAAAGGTAACCGTTCCGCCGGCCTCAAACGATAGCGTGCGCGGTGAGAAATAGACGCCGCGCCGCGGGTGATCGATGCCGAAGCGATACTCGCCGCTGCGGATCAGGTCAATCACCAGGTTGGAGATCTGACGGTCGCTGTTGACGACAAAATCCCCGGCTTCCCGGCTGAACACGTAGTCGTACGGTTCGCTGCCGTCACGATCGACGATGATGCGCTCGACCGTACCCTGCGCGGTGAACCCGCGGCCGGCGATGTCAACGCTGTAGCGCCCCAGCTCATCCTGACGAGCGATCAGGTTATGAACCTCGGTTACCGGAACGTACTTGTTGAGTCGCAGGAATAGAGTCTCGGTTTCACCGACGTTGCCGACTTCATCAATGGCCGCCACCGACAGGCTCCATAGCCCGTTGTCAAGGTTGCGCTGCGAAACCTGCGGCGTGCGTGTCTGGATGGTCGGCGGCGGAGTGCGCAGCGCCACGGTCTGCGGATCAAACTCCATGGCCGACGGGCCGACTCGCTGCAGGCTGACGCTGTAGCCGGCAACGTCGTCGTCCTCGGGCGGTTCCCATTCAATGGTGAACGTGTTGGAGACCAGAAAACCGTTGTCATCCAGCTTCAGAGGTTCGAACGCTACGCGTCCCGGCGGTGTGGTGTCGCGCTCGAACAGCATCGTGACCGGTTCAGACCAGTTACCCGCACGGTCGACTGCCGCAATGCGGAAGTACCACGCGCCGTCCTGATCGGTGGGCAGCGCGACCGAACGCACGTCCTCGTCCGCAACGGGTACTCGCGGCACCGGTGCCGCCGGGTCCCGCGCCCAGACCCAGCTATAGCCGACGATGCCGGACGGGTCGGGAGCCGGGTTCCAGCGGAAGCGCGCTATCTCATTGCTGCTGCGCCGTCCGAGCACGAAATTCTCCGCAAAGACCACCGGCGGCGCGGCGCGCTGATCAGGTTCCATATAGACCAGAGCGGTGCGCTGCGCATCGCGCCGTTGCTGCCAGAAGAGGTGCAGCCGGTCACGGTTGACCACCGCACTGCCGAAGGTCGATACTCCGGGTCCCGGACTCAGGTTGCGTGAGCGCCACGTGGCGCGTTCGACTCCGCTTATGTAGACCCGCGAATCGCCAAACGGATCGGTAAACCAGATTACGTAGGTGCGGCCCGCAAACGTTACAATGCGAGGATAGCTCGCCTCGCGCGCTTCAGGTGTGACGTTTTCAATGGCACCCACGCGCACTCCGTCACGGTTGAGGTTGGTGAGATAGATGCGTGTCCAGCCTTGCTCGGACGCACGTTCCCAGGCCACCATCAACCGGCCGTCGGCAACGCGAAGGTAGGGGCGCTGATTATCGTAACTGGGTGCCTGACCGGCCTCCCACGGCGCCACAAAGTCGGTAATCGGTCGCGCATCGTTCCAGCTTCGTCCGCCGTCCTGACTGTACTTGCTGTGCAGCTCGTAGGTCGGGCGGCGTAAGGGATCGATGCTCTGAAACACAACGTACTCACGCCCGTCGTGTGACACGTGGGTCGGCAGAAAACTGAAGCCGAGCGAAGGGTCATCTTCCAGCGGCCGCAGACTGCTCCAGTCGCTGCCGTTGTCCGAGTAGGAGTAGAGCACGGTCTGGGTCGCCCCGATACTCTGATTGACGAACAGCAGCAGACCGCCGTCCTCTCGCAGTGACAGCCGCGGCGAAACGCTGGTGACCTCGGTCGCCAGCACCCCTACGGTCTGGAAACTCTGTCCGTTATCAACCGAACGCACGACGCGCGTCTCGCTGGGAGATTCTGCAAGCACCACGTAAAGGTCACCGGAAAGCGTCATGACGGCGGAGAAGATGTGCGGAGGCGACTCGCGCCGAAAGCGAATCGGTCCCAGCACGCGACGGTTGAGCTGCCAGCTCCTGCCGTGATCGCTGACCGCCACCGAGAGATACATATCGCCTTCGTTGGCGGCTCGCCGCTCGATCTCCTGGTAGACCACGGCCATCATCAGGCCATTGGAAACCGCACGCGGAAAGTGCGCTGAATCGCCTACCAGAAAGCGCGGCTCTTCGAAAAACAGTCCCTGATTCGCAAGCGACAGATCTTGCCCCGCCAACCGGCCTGACACTCCGATTGCCAACAGCAGGACCAGCGTAATCAGCCCGACAAAACGTTGTGGCCGCCGGCCGCAGCCACTCTGTTCGGCATCTCTGCTACACACGCCGTCAGATCCCCAGCCGGTTGGCGATGCGCTGCCGCAGGCTCAGCAACGGTGGATAGAGTCTGTTGTTTTCGTCCTGCAGCAGACGTTCCACAATAGCAAAGGCCTGCGCGACGTTGCCTTCGACAAACAGCGTTTCCGCGCGACGAAACTGCTGTTCATCGGCGGAAGACAGCGCTACGGCGGCCTGTCCTCCCGTGCCGATGCGCAGCGTATCCAGCAATACCTTGGCCTGGTTGTTGCCGGGATTGAGCGTCACGGCCTCTTCGAGCAGTGAGATAGCCGCGCGGACCTGCGCAGCGCCGCCCGCAGCGGCAAGATTCCGTGCTTGCTGCAGAAGCTGGTTGGACCGTGCGATCTGGGCCTGTGTGATCGGGTCGGGCCGGATGCCGAGTCCGATCTCGAGCTGTTCGATGCGCGACTGCAGGTTGGGGTACCTGGGATCGATAGCCCGCAGGGCCTGCAAATCGACCAGCGCCTCGGTGGGATCCTCGTTGCGTCGCGCCCACGCCTCTTCGACCCGGCTGGCGAACCGGGCCGCAAAGTCGTCGGCTTCCACGATCCGCAGAATCTCCAGTTGCAGCAGCCGCGCTTCCCAGTTGTAGGGACGCACCGCGGTTACGTTCTGCAGGTTCTGCTCGGCGCGTGCCAGCAGCGGCTCGGCGGCCGCGAGGCTACTGGTGCGTATCACGTCACGCGCCCGATCGTAGTCATTCTGTGCCAGATTCAGGTAGTTGCTGAGAACCGGGTAGAGCGGCTCGGTGGCCACCAGCGTACGCCTGCTCTCCATAGTCAGCGCGGCGGTCACAAAGCGGTCCAGGCGCTCGATCTCCGGGTTCTGATCGACATTGGTGCGGGCCCAGGTTTCGCGTGCCTCATTGAGAACCGAACTGGCGCTGCGATAGTCTTCCTGACGGTAGAGCGCGTCGGCACGGTCAATCAGCTCCCGCACGCGCTGCACGATCAACTCGTTTTCGGCCTCCTGCAACCGCACACCGAGCGCAACGATACGCGCGTCGGCCTGTCTACGGAAATCTTCGTCCTCCTGGACCTCAAGCGCCTCAAAGTACGTCTCTCGCGCCTGTTCCCACAACTCGCGAGCACGGTTGACATCAAGCCCGGCCAGTGCCTGTTGCGCCTGAGCTACGAGCTGGTCGCCACGCGCCCGCAGTTCCGCAGCAGTCGCGATGCGCTGCTGCGCGCTGCCGATGGCAGTTGCCACATTGTCGCGCAGCCCGTTGAGCCGCGACAGTAGTTCGCGCGTATCGGTCAGCGTCTGCGCCACCCGCTGATCGCGGCGAACGTAATCGCGTTCCGCTTCAAGCAGGCTGATCAGCGCTTCAGCTTCGCTGCGCAGCGTGTCAATCTCCTCAGCGGCGGCCTGAAGGTCGTCAAGCGCTTCGCGGGGGTAGCGGAACACCAGGCCGCCCTCCTCGTCATCGGCATCGTCGAGGGCGTCGACTTCAACCCCTTCGATCCGCTGCACCGCGAGCTGATACGTTTCGTCATTGCTCAGATACTCGGCGCTCAGCTGGCCGTAGCGCAGATTGCCGATTGTGCGCACCGTGTCGGTCTCCGCGCGGCGTACCTCGGCGTGGCTGGCATTCAGCAGCTCACCGGAGCGTTCAACGGTATCGGCGGCACTCTCGGGAAAAACCGGCGCGTCAAGCGGGTACAGTGCGACGGTCGCCGCCCAGCCGGCCCGCCGCTCGTCGAGCAGCGTCTCCGCGTCGGCCAGCGCGACCCGTTGCACGCGCAGTGCGTCAACGGTATCGGCGGCGTCTTCCAGCGCCGCGTCCATCATCTCGAGCCCGACGGTCACGGCGCCCAGGATCTGCGAAGCGCGATACCCCGCGTGATGCAGAAGATAGACCTCGAGTTCCGCCGCGTCGAGCCGTTCCAGTGCCGAATCGAGTTCCGCGACATCCGGTGGATCGGCAACACCGGCCACCGACATGGAGACGCCGAACCGTGACAGCTCCCGAATGTCGTTGTAGCGCTCACGCGCCTCGGTCCAGCGGCGTTCGCCGTAGTGCGTTTCCGCAAGCAGCATCAGTTCCCGCCGTTTGCGATCAACAGCCGGACTCCATTCCTGCTGCTGCCGTTCACTCAGCAACCGCATAGCCCCGGCTACGCCTTCGTGCTCCTCCTGCTGCGGCCGTCCCAGGATGAACTGCTCCAGCAACACCATGTGCCAATCCACGGGGTCGTCGGGAAAGACTGCCGGAACGACGGCGCGCTGGCCGCTGATGGTCTCACCGGCCGCCACAACCTGCGCTTCGATGCGCCGCGCGTCACCCTTCAGAATATCCAGGCGGTTAACGGCGACCTCGATACCGCCGAAATCGAGCACATCGACGACCTGCAGCAGTTCCTGATGGGCTCGCTCCCGCTGGTCAAGCTGCTGCTGGAACGCTGTCGCCTCACTGCGTACCAGCGCAATTGAGCGATCAACCGCACCGCTGATCAGGGCCGGATAGCCGCGACTTTCAAACTGCTCCCGCTGCAGCGTAAAGCCGGAGAGGTAACGGTCAATCGCCTCGACGTAGCGTTCCTGATCAAGCAGTTCCGCCGCGTCTCTCATGATTGCGTCCGCGATACTGCGATCGTACGCCAGCTGCGCCACAAAGCGCGCCAGACCGACCTGCTGTGCAATGCGTTCGTTGGGATGCTGGTCGAGCGCTTCGAGCTCATCGATGATACTGAGGGTCGTCACGATGTCTTCGGGGTTTGCGGCCAGGTGGGCCAGAAGCCGATCGAGAACGTCGTTGTACCGACCGCGCACCGCGCGGATTTCCGACAGCAGCCGCTCGGCTTCCTCGATCCTGTCCGGATTGCGCCGCACCGTATCCTGCAGCAGCACGATCGCCTCGTTGACGCGCCCCTCGGCCATCAGCACACGCGCCGCCTGAACCGGGTCTTCGCGCTGACCGGCCGCAACGACGACGTGGCTCGGCAGCAACAACAGAGCGAGCACGCTCAGGATCCAGGTAGTGTACGCTATTCTTACCTGCCGCGACAGAATGCCCCCCCTACACATATATATATCACATATCGACCGATAAACGTCGATCGTGAAATGCCGATCATAAATGGAACTACACGCCTTCTTGTAGTATGTTGGTGATTGCAGCGTTATGAAAAAGATTGCGTTTGCGGCCCTGACACTGTTTCTCACGCCCTTGACGGTCGCCGGCTTCGGCCTGTCCGATATCATATGGGGTATCAGTGATTATTTTGACACAACCCGCGTCGAAAACACCGGACTGACGGTCTTTCCCACGCTCATCATTCCGATGGGCGGCGAATATGAAGCGATGGGAACAGCCTACACCGCAGTTGCCAGAGATGCAAGCTTCTTCGACGCCAATCCGGCGGCCAGCTCACGGCTGCAGTACACCGAGCTGACGCTGATGCACAACAATCTGATTGCCGACACCAATATGGAGTCGGCGGTCTACACTGTGCGGTTTGGCGATCTGGGGTTGGCTGTCGGCGGCAAGTTTCTGCACGTGCCGTTCACCGAATACGACATCGCCGGGGTACAGCAGAGCGCCGTGCGCTACACGGAGACCGTCGCCGGACTGAACGTTTCCTACAATTTCCTTAATAGTTTTAATTTTCACGGCATTTCAGCCGGAACGACGCTCAAAGCGGCCTACCGCCACGTTCCGCCGGTGATTGCTCCGGGCCAGTCGGCAGTCGGCGTGATGGCCGACTTCGGCCTGTTGACGCGCTTCAACGTACTGAAGTTCTTCCCTTCGCGCCAGAAGAACTTCTCGGCCGGCCTGACGGCCCGTAATATCGGCCCGCCGGTGCTCGATGAACCGCTGCCGTCAAGCGTCGTAGGCGGCATCGCCTGGGCACCGATCAACCCCATGCTGCTGGCCTTCGACCTCAGCATGCCGATCATGCCGTTCAGCGATGATCCACCTGAACCGCTTGGCTATGCCGGCGGCGTTGCGGTTCAGGTTACCGACTTCTTCGCGGCACAATCGGGGTTTCTGCTGCGCGGGGGCAATCCGCGCATTACGCTCGGGGGCCGGCTTGATCTCAGCGATATCCGCTTTCACGTCAACTACACCCTCGACATGACCACGCAGACCGACCGCCTTGACCGCTTCAGCGTAATGGCAGCGCTCAATCTGGGCGACGGCGGTCGGGCGGACTTCCAGCGGCGCGTCGAGGAGTACTACCTCGACAGCCTGGTGGCCTACGCGGCCGGAGAGTTCGAGGCTACCGTGGCGCTGGCCGAACGGGCGCTTGAGCTCGACCCGCGTTTTCATCCGGCAGCCGAAACCCGCGATACCGCCGCCCGTCTGCTGGCGCTGCAAAGTCGTCTTGACGCAATCCGCTTTGGCGAAGACCTGCCGCCCACGGAAGCCGCCGAACCTGAGCCGGCTGAAGACCAGGAACAGACTACGGACCGCCGATAAGTGTGTTGCGCCGTTGGCGCTCGTCAGCCGCCTGTGCGCCGCGGACTTAGCGATGTACCTTTGGGGAACCGAGTGCGCGTTTGAGCCTCAGATAGAAGCAAAACAGCGCCAGATCGACCTTTTTGTGTTCCGCCCACCGTTTGACCTGCTCGGCTGCATGCTGCTCGCCGCGCATAATGCGCCGTTCGCGGCGGCGGAACTCGCGGTCCCCAAATCGCTGCGATAGATAACCAAGCACCTCGTTGGCCGACTCGCTCTGCGATTCTGCGAATGGTGCCCGTCGACCGCTGAGAAGTACCTGCAGCGCGTCATCTTCGGCCTCGTACATGTGCAGCGTCTCTTCAAGCAGGTAAACAATGGCGGATTCACTGAAGACTATCGTGTCGATACTGGTACGCATGGCCATGCGCTTGCGTTCAACCCGCTCACTGCTACGCCCGCGCGACCGCTGCACCAGATAGCTTCCGATTCCAACGACCAGCGATATCAGCAGTTCGTCGAGAACCGGGACCGGATCACGGACCACAATAGAGAGGAACAGGAAACTGACCACGAACAAGGCCGAACTGATGACAAAGCGCGGGATAAACCTCGTCTCCGCATCCCAGCTGCGCACGGCATGCTCGGCCAGGCCGTAGAGTTCGTTGCGGAACTCGGTCAGCGAAGACACGTCCGGTTCCGCGCCGTAGTGTCCTTCGACCCTGCAGTTCTCTAGCGTATGCAGCATCGACTGATCAGCGCGGAACGGATGCAGGAAGAGCGCAGACCCGTCGTAGCGTTCGATGTGAAAGATGTGCACGGTCTGCGAGTCTGGCATGCCGAGTGAAACATACCTTCGTGCCCTCGCACTGTCAAGGCAAACCGTCTGACGCCGGCCTGCCGGCCGTGCGAATGCGCCGCGTACTTGTACAGCAGGCCGCTTTTGGATAACAATAGGACCACTAATGATACTT
>RECP01000134.1 GCA_007693945.1 Spirochaetaceae bacterium | reverse complement strand
ACGGGAGGCCCGCGGGTTTCCCCACGAACCCTGACGATCTGCCCGCATGGAGCGAGACCGCAACGGATCCCAGCTCGGTAGCGACAACAGATTTCAGAGATCGCTAATGGTGAATTATTTCACGAACGCATTGGGCCGTCAAGATTTTTCTGCAGAGTCTGCATCAGGGACAGATCAGAATGCGGCGATCCCAGAGGCAGTCGCCGCACGACGGGCTGTTGGCGTAGCAGTCGGCGCTGCTGTCCTGGATGTAGTCGCAGCCATCGCGCAGCTCGCAATCGGGACACGAGGGGTAGAGCTTGTTGCGGACCTGGTGGCGGAACCGGAGGTAGTCGCGGCTGTTCCAGATCTCGAGCGCCGAACCATCGGCAATATTGCCGAACGAGTGCGCGAGCACGTCGCGCCAGCGTCCCTGGTAGAACTCACGGCTGTCGTGCAGCAGCCGATAGCACGGCGTGACTTCGCCGTCATGACGGATGACCATCGCGTTGCGTTCTATAAAGCTGCACCAGCGCTCGGTCCTCAGGTGGAACTCCGGCCGCTGCACTTTGGCGCGATAGCGCAGCGCGTCGATAAACGGCTCCAGGATATCTCCCTGGTTCTGCCATGCCACGCGGTCAGCCCTGCCGGTGCTCTGACTCATGATCAGCGAGTCGGCGGCCATCGACTCTTCCATCGGCAGCAGGTTGGAGAGAATGAACTCGTTGACACCCAGCGCTACCATCTCCCGGGCCTCGCTCTCCAGGCGGTCGAGCGTGTCGGCGGTAAGGATCCATTCCAGCGTGATGCGCGGATGATTGGCGCGTGACCAGCCGCCGCGCCGCTTCTGCCTCAGCTCCGCGATCCTGGCGATGGTCCGTTTCAGTCCGGTTGCCTGTACGTGGCCGACCGCGGCGCACTCGTAACTGGTGATAATGCGGTCCACGTCCTGCTGCAGCAGGAAGTCAATCAGGTCGTCATCGAGCAGCACGCCGTTGGTCTGCACGTCCACAATCGCGCCGCGCCGCTTGAGCGCGGTAATAACCTCGCGAAAGCGCGAGTGCATCAGCGGCTCGCCGATCCCGCCGACCAGGGCCGACTTCAATCGCGGCAGCACCGCAATCTGCTCCAGCAGCGCGTCGATCACCCGGTCCGGCATGGTCCCGAAAGCGCCGCTGAAGTTGTTGCGGAAGCACATGCGGCACGAAAAATTGCAGCGATTGGTGAGTTCGATGTAGAGTCTTTCAAGCCTGTCCGTCTTGTACAGTACGAATTCGCCACCGGAGAATGGATAGACCTCTCCTGTACGGGCGGTCTGCTGATGGCTCATGCTGGTGCCTTGCAGGCACAATAGCATATCTTACCCCGTCGGTCAAATACGCTGCATATATGAAGATGTATGCGGCATCGTTATGTTTTCTATTGCATAACGATGGGCACAGTGAGTATGATGCGCGTATTCGGTTGCTCAGGGCAGGAGGGAGGGTCGATGAAAACCAGTGCCGGAAATCAACTGCCGGGGACGGTCGAAGCAGTGACTCACGGTGGAGTAACCGTGGTATCCCGTGAACTGGCAGGGCGCGTCCATGCCGAATTACGGATGCGGCTGGAGTCCGGAGAGCTTTCAGCCGCCACATTGCTCGATCTCCTGGACGGAATCTCACAGGGGCAGTCGTTGAGTGCGGCCGCGCGCCGTCTTGGCTGCTCCTATCGCCACGCCTGGGGGGTGGTGACTGCTGCGACACAGGAGCTCGGTGCGCGGCTGGTTGCCACCACCGTTGGCGGCGTCGACGGTGGCGGCAGCCAACTGACTGCCTGCGGAGACGCCGTGCGGCGCGAGTTGACACAGATCAGTGCGAGGGTCGATGAGATTCTGCGCAGTGAGCCGGCGGCTGCGCAAACAGGGAGGGCAGCTGGAGTGGAACGGCGCAATGTGCCGCGCGGGCGCACCGAAAGCGTGCCGGTGGTCTTCGTAGCGGCTACTCTGGAGTCGGTTGAGACCGGACTGCTCGACGCCATCGGCCAGGCGTTCTACGCCGAGACGGGGGTACGGTTGGGACACGTTGCGGCGGGCAGCGGCGTTGCGCTGGAGCTCGCCAGGAGTGGTCGGGTAGACCTGGCGCTGACGCATGCGCCCGAGCTCGAACGTGCATTTGTCGAACAGGGGTGGGGTGAGGCCGCAATCCGCGTGATGCGCAGCAGTTTCGTGATCGTCGGGCCGCGGTCGGATCCTGCGGCGGTTCGTGACGCGGGTGCGGCCGCGGATCCGCTGGACGCCATGCGCAGGATTGCGCGCAGCGGTGCGAGATTCATCAGCCGCGCCGATCGCTCCGGAACCCACATTCGCGAGCAGGCGTTATGGAACGCTGCCGGCGTGAGCCCGGACCCGCTGTGGTATCGTTACTGCCGCGGCAGCGGTAATCGTGCTCTGCTGCAGCAGGCCGCCGGGGAGCAGGCCTACACGCTGGTGGACAATGCAACCGTACGCCGCTGGGGACTCGCCCCGGATTTGGCGGTACTGTACCGCGACCCGCAGGACAACGCGAACAGTGCCATGGCAGACCTGTTCTCGATTCTGCGCGTCAGCTCCGGCGTGGGAAGCGCGGCCGGCTATCGCTGCGCCGGAGAGTTCATCAACTGGTTTGAGCAGCATAAGTACGACATTGTGCGCACGGCCGCAGTTGACTCACAGGGAGTCGCGCTGTTCCAGCCGTGTGCTTAGAGAAGATTCGGCTGTTTCACGAGGCAGAAGAATGATTCGACACAAAGCAATTGCACGAGCCTTCGTTTTGACCGTGGTGTTGGCGCTCAGCATTTGGCCGCTGTTGGCCGTCGGGCGGCCCGAGCGCACCGTTGCCGCGCGGCTGGTTCTGGCCACTACTACCAGTACCGAGAACAGCGGGCTGCTGGCGGAGCTGTTGCCGCCGTTCGAGGCGCGTCACAACGTTGTGGTTGACGTAATCGCGGTCGGCACCGGTCAGGCGTTGCAGATCGGGCGCAGCGGCGACGCCGATCTGGTCATGGTGCATGCCCCGGAGCTCGAGCATCAATTTGTGGCCGAGGGTTACGGAATAGAACGAGTCTATTTCATGTACAATGACTTCGTAGTGCTCGGTCCCGCAGAGGATCCGGCGGAGGTCAAATCCGCCGGTGATGTCATCGAGGCCTTCACACGAATTGCCGCCGCAGGCGTACAGTTCATCTCCCGCGGTGATAACTCGGGAACCCATGTCAAGGAGCTGGAAATCTGGAACGCTGCGGGCGCCGACAACAGCGGCCGCTGGTATCGCGAGGTTGGCCAGGGGATGGGCGCGGTAATCACGCTGGCCAACGAGCAGCGAGCTTACACGCTTGCCGACCGCGGCACCTACCTCTCCTATGTCGGGGACATCGAGATCAGCGTGCTGCGCGAGGGTCACGAAATGCTGTTCAATCCCTACGGCATCATCGCGGTCAATCCGGGGCGCCATCCGCACGTCAAGGTTGAGTTGGCGAGAGCGCTGATCGATCACGTCACGTCGGCCGAGGGTCAGGCGTTGATCGCAGGCTACCGCGTCGCCGGAGAACAGCTGTTCTTCCCCGACGCCGATTAGTGCTATAACCTCTGTTGTGAATATCGAATCGGTTTTCGAGGCGCTGCGCTTGCTGGCGGTCTGGGACCGCGAGCTGGCTGCCATCACGGCCAACTCATTGCGCTTCGCTATCGTTTCAACGGCAATTGCGGCGTTGATCGGTATTCCCCCCGGGGTACTGCTGGCGTTTCGCGAGTTTCCCGGCCGGCGTGCTGTGATAGCGGCCACCCACACGCTGATGGGCCTGCCGACGGTGGTTGCCGGGCTGCTGGTGTTCTCGCTGCTGTCGCGCGCGGGGCCGCTGGGCCGTTTGGGCCTGATGTTCACTCCGACCGCGGTGATCATCGGCCAGGCGGTCCTGGGGCTGCCGATTGTGATTTCGCTGGTCTATAGCGGCCTGAGCCGGCTGGAGCCGGAGCTCGCGGAGACGCTGCTTACGCTGGGAGCCACGCGCTTTCAGCGCACCGTCAAGATCGTGCGCGAAGGGCGGGTTGCGGTTGCCTCGGCCATTCTGACCGCCTTCGGTCGCGTTGTGGGTGAGGTTGGCACGGCCATGATGCTGGGTGGCAATATCCGCTGGTATACGCGCACCATCACCACCGCCATAGCGCTTGAGACCCAGAAGGGCGCCTTTGCCATGTCGGTGGCGCTGGGTATGGTGCTGATGGCCGTGGCCTTTGGTGTAAACTTCGGACTCAACTACCTGATCCGGTTTCGTCCCGGGAGCCGTTTTCAATGAGTGCCGCGGTGGAACTTCGTCGCTTGCGCTTCAGCTATCCGCAGCCCGGTGACAGTGAAGAGGCCGACCGCGGTGGTGATCCCCTGCTGTGGATCGAGCGGTTGGCGGCCGGCGAGGGTGAGATTGTGGTGTTGATCGGTGAGAACGGCTGCGGCAAGACGACGCTGCTCAAGCTACTGGCGGGACTACTCTCTCCCGACGCCGGCATCGTCAGGTCGAACGGCGGAATGGTACTGATGGTCCACCAGCGGCCCTACCTTTTTGCAGAGAGCGTCTACGGTAACGTTGCCTGGCCCCTGAAGATCCGTCGAGTGCCGCGTCGTGAGGTGCGTGATCGCACAATGGCCGCACTGCACAAGGTCGGCCTGCAGCAGCTGGCACGTCGCTGGGCACCGTCGCTCTCCGGCGGCGAGAAGCAGCGAGCCGCGATTGCACGTGCCCTGGTGCTCGAGCCGCAGGTCTTGCTGCTGGACGAGCCGACGTCCAACATCGACAGCGCCTCTATTGCGACGGTGGAAGACGTGCTGCGCACGCTGGCCGCCGGCGGGAAGACCGTTGTCTTGAGCACGCATAACCTCGCATCGGCCTACCGGCTCGCCGACAGGATCGTGCCGATGGAAGGCGGGAGGCTGTCACCTTTGATGGTCAACATTCTGCGGGGGCAGGCCCTCGACCCGGGTGAGGAGCACATCGGCAGGTTCCAGGTTTCCGGTGGACCGCAGATCTTCTGCCCGGCGACGCGTAACCGATGCAGCACGGCCGTGATCCGTATGGACGATATCATCCTGTCGACCCGCGCGATTTCCACCAGCGCCCAAAACCGGCTGCAGGGGATGGTGCGGAGGGTCGAGCTGACCGCCGGTGAGCTGGCGCGAGTTGAGATCGATTGCGACGGCTGCAGCCTGAAGGCGATGGTAACCCACCGCTCGGTCGACGAGCTGGACGTGCGAGAGGGCGCCCGGTTGTGGGTGACGTTCAAAGCCTCAGCGGTCGAACTCTACTGAAATCCGGCGCGAAAGCCGCAGCGAAAGCAACGCTGCACAGGCACAGAACAACGCCGGAAAGGCGAGCGCGAGCGTAAAGTTGCCGAGGCGGTCGAACAGGTATCCGGCCAGCAACGGATAAACCCCCGCGCCGCCGATAGCCGTGAAAACCAGGCCGTAGTAGAGACCGAAGCGCTGTTCGCCGAAGAAGGTAACCGTCGCGGCGGGAAACAGACTGAAGATCGTGCCGTAACCCAGCCCGATCATGGCCACCGCAATCGACAGCAGTGGCGCGCCGCGCGCGCTCAGCGCCAGCAGCATCACGGCAGTCATGAACACAAAGGTCAGGGTCATCGATCGGGTCCGGCCGAGACGATCCGAGAGTATGCCGCCAACCGGTCTGCCGATTGCATTGAACAGGGCGAATAACGCGACCACCAGGAACCCTTCATCCAGCCCGGCCTGCACCCGGGCGATACGGTCCAGATGCGTGGCAAAGGTCAACCCCGATGTTGTCGAAAGCAGAAACATCAGCCACATCAGGCCGAAGCGGCGGTCGCGTATCAGGGTGTACCACGGCTCATCCGGCAGGCTTCTTGACGGCGCTGCACCAGCAGTCGGCGGATTACGGACCCAGCGCGACAACAGCAGCGTTCCGACCAGCAGCATGATGCCGCTTGCCACGAAGGCGGTTGCCACGCTGCGCTGAACCAGCAGGTGAACCAGTGGCGACATGACGATGGCCGAAAGGCCGACACCGGTCACCACTACCCCTGCGATCAGGCCGCGGCTGCGCGGGGGAAACCATTTCATGGCCGCGGGGGTCACCGATGCGAAGCACGCAGCGAGCCCGATTCCGAACAGGCCACCCCACGTGAGCGCCATTACGAACGGGCGCACCACCAGGGCACTGACGAGGAACGCAGATCCTACCAGTACGCCGCCGACGGTAACAACCGGCCGCGGCCCGATGCGGTCCTGCGCGCGTCCGGCAATCACCATCGCACACGCGTAGCTGAGAATGAACACGGTGTAGGGCAGGGCCGTCTGGGCCTGCGACCAGCCCAGCTCGCGAATCAACCCGCGCGCATAGATGCTCCAGGCGTACGAGATGCCTACCAGGAAATTAATGCCCATGCCGGCAATTGCGACTTTCCAGCCCTGATAGAGTTTCACGGTGCGTTTGGATTGTTGAGCGTCGGTTCTGCCCGGGAGGCCGTCACGGCGAGCATCGTGGAACCGGCGAGCCCGGCGCAGTGCCGGACCCGCCGCAAGCGCTCATTACGTCCGGCTCTGTGCGCCGGCCGATCCGGAACCTGCCGATGAAGCAGACTCATCGGGTGACTTCATGTAGCTGAAGGCCAGGCAGAATACGGCAACAATCAGGTAGCCGATGACGAACTGATTCTGCAAGCCGCCGCCCATGAACTGCAGCCGTGGCGCGTGCATCAGACCGAAGGCCGCCATGACGGCCATCACCAGGCCGGTTACCGAAGCTTTCTTGTACTGCTTGTCGATCAGGAAGACCGTGATCGCTCCCCACAGCAGCGCGGTGAACATCGCCCCCTGAGTCAGCGGCATGATTGCCGGTGAGATATCGTGCAGGATCGCGGCTCCGGCCGGAAAGGCGTCGATTTCGCCGCGGTTGATCCGTGTACCGAGGTAGTTTGCGAAGTAGGGAATCATCGCCAGAGCTACCGCCGGAGCGTGATGGTGCGGTGACTTCACGAACGCATTGGCAACCATCACTACGCCGACGTAGACCAGGATCGGCGCTATGACCTCGATAGGTATGACGCGCGAGACCGCCCCGACCAGCCCTATGGCTGCGGCCACTAAGAACACGCCACCGTTGAGAATTGAGTAGCCGCGACCAGCCTTCATCTCCTTTGCGCCTACCGAAGCGATGTAGACGGTTGTGGGCAGAATACCGCCAAACAGCGCACCAAGAATGGTTCCGGCGCCGTCGGCGAACTGCGCTTCACGCACATCGTAGTCGTCACCGAGCGCCGCGACGGCTTCCACGTTGTTCATCGTCTCGACGAAGTTGTAAACCGAAATCGGGATAATCACCGCCAGCAGGTGGGAGTATTCGCCGAACAGCAGGCCGAATCCCTGGAAGGCGGCCAGTGACGGCAGCGGGATGTAGAGGCCCAGGTCGCCGGTGGCCGCCGCCACGTTGGCGGGATCTGCCACACCCAGCAGATAGGCCAGCACGGTTCCGGTGATGATTGCCAGCAGCGCCGAGGGAATCTTGAACGGCATGGGCGCGCGCGCGATCAGGCCGAGCATGATGATCACCAGCACCACCGAGCCAACCACCGGCGCGGCGAAGGTCTTGAAGAACAGCTCGCCGGCGATGAAGGTCAGCGCGACACCGGCAAGAGCGCCGAGCATCGCCGCGCGGGGCAGAAACTCGCGCACCCAGCGACCGATAAAGCCGCCCAGCACCTCTATCAGGCCACCCAGTACACACGCGGCCACCGCAATCTGCCAGGCGCTCTCGTGGTTGCCGGTAATCGTGAGTGCACCGCCGGTGATGATGACCATGTAGATGAACTGTACCGGCGTGCTCAGCCCGTAGGAGAGGGCGGTGACGTCGGTTCGGCCCTCTTTCAACGCCAATCGCTTGGCCATGTTGGCGTAGTAGAAGTTCCCCGAGGCCACTGCAATAGCCGCGCCGGGAATCATGCGTCCGAACACGATTGCGGGCGAAAAACCCATACCTATCATCGTGATTGACAGCCAGGCAAAGTTCGCCAGGTTATTCTGGAACAGCGCCCAGAAACCGTCAACGTCTTCCTTGCGGAACAAAGGATACTCCACAGATGACATGCGTCCCTCCTCACTCTCTCGAGAATCGTGAATTTTGCAGCACCCAATCATAGCACGGTTCAGAACGGGCGGCGAGACAATTCGTGCGCCTTACGAGCTTGACCGCCGCACAGCCGGCAGCAGCAACGTCACACCCAGCCAGACCGCACTGACCGGGAACAGCGAGGTGATGAACAGGTGGTCGCGGGTCAGCGCCCATCCGAGCAGCGTGCGAAACACGATCCTGGCGCCGGTGATGCGGCCCATGCCTGCCGAACCAAAGCCGCGGTGTCGCGGGCGATTGCCTGAGCAGCCGGGCCGCCTAATCGAAGTCAACGCCGCCGGACCGGGCCAGCGCCGCCATTCGGTGGACCTGGCGTTCGGTTACCCGCGTGATCGACAGCGGCGGCAAGTCGTTCAGATCAAAGAACCCGACATCGGAGGTCTCCGTGCCGGTTCGCGGGGCGCCACCCTGCAGTTCGCACAGGAAAAAGAGCTTGTATATGTGGAATGGATTGATGTCAGCGGCGTGTTCGTGCCGGCTGCGATCGTACACCGCGAGTACTCGTGTGGCCCGGGTCTGATAGCCCGATTCTTCGTAGATCTCCTTGACCACGTTCTCGGAGGGACTCAGGTATATGTCGGCCCAGCCGCCCGGCATCGACCACAGACCATCTATGGTCTCGCGCACCAGCAGGACTCTGCCATCCCTGAAGACCGCACCCCTCACGTCGACCTTGGGCGTGGCGTAACCGGTCTCGCCTTGCAGAAACGTTCGCACCCGGCTGAACTCATGATCGCTATGGTAAGCCACTATCTCCGCGGCGATGTCCTGCAACTGTGCATACCGCTCGAGGTCGTACTTGTTCTCAGAATACCAGCGTCCGCTCTGCGCTATTGCCTGTATTCGCATGCTCCATTCCAGCCATTTCTCTGCCATACTTCACCACTGTTCGCGATATTCGGCCATTATAACGCATGATCACGGTCCCGATCTCTGCCAACGCGGAACAGGCGGTCGCGCACTACTCGATGACCCTCGATCCGGGCTGGATCAGGGAGTTCCCTCCGATGTAAGACAGCCGCTGATGGTTTCGGCCGACAGTGACCTGGATCCGGCACAGATCGGCAGCCGTGCCGATGGCTCGCTACTGCTGCCGCTCGTGCGGCAGAACCTTCAGCAGCAGAAGCTTCAG
>RECP01000035.1 GCA_007693945.1 Spirochaetaceae bacterium | reverse complement strand
GATCACCGTCTTGCTATTCCCTATTCCCCTCTAATCCGCGATGAACCCTTTTTTTGCCTGCCCGGCCCCATGCAGACCAGCGAAAACGAAGCCAGCAGATGTTTTGTACAGTGTAGCACCGCCGATTGTAGCTGTCAAACAGTACGGAGCTTCACCAGCGGCACACCAGACCAGCGATCGGAACGGCCGGGAATTGCTCGGCAAGCTCCGCCGCCAGCGAGTCCGGATCGGTAAAACCGAGGGCGTGCAAACCCGCGGCGCGGGCGCCGGCCACGTTGCGCGGCGTATCGTCAACGAAAAGCACCTCGGACGGCTTCAGCCCCAGGTCGGAGGTTGCTCGCCGGAATATTCCGGGATCGGGTTTGTTGATGCCGATCCAACCCGAGATGATCACGTACTCAAAGTGCTTCATCCACAGCTGATCGCGTATCACCATGTCGTAGGTGGGTGCGGCCATATTTGATATTATCAGCGTCCGATAGCCGTGCTGCTTCAATGCGCGCGCCCAGCGCAGGGTTGCCGGATTGATCCGCGACCAACCGATGGAATCGAGCTCCAGCAGCGCCTCTGCGGTTGCCTCGCGGGGCTCGACGCTGCCGCACCCGTCCAGCACCGCACCCCAGTAAGCGCCCGCGTCGAGTGCACCGCGATCATAGTCAGCGCGGTGTTCCCAGAGCGCCGCGCTGAACGCCTCCGACGCGACGCCGGCGGCATCCGCCATATGACAAAGCGTGCTCTCTTCGATGAAGTGGGCCAGGACTCCCCCGAAATCAAAAGCAACGGCACGAATGCCGGGACTCGTCTGCTGCATTACGGATCTGAACTCCTTCTTGCTGTGCGGTGCATGACCAGTTTGACGGTACAGACTGTACACCGTCGCGAGCTCCGCGGGGAAAGCGGCAGCCGTACAGTCCGACAAAAAAGCCGTCCCCTTTCGGGGACGGCGTGCGCTGCATCTGCAGAACAATCAACGCCGCATCGGCGTCACACGTTCCCGATCTACTGCTTGTGATTGCGCACAACCGCGTGCGCCGCCGCCAGCCGTGCAATCGGGACACGGTACGGTGAGCACGACACGTAGTCCATACCTACCCGGTAGCAGAAGTCGATCGACGACGGGTCGCCGCCGTGCTCGCCGCAGATACCTACTTTGAGCTTCTCGTTGGTCGAGCGACCACGCTTGGTTCCCAATTCGACCAGCTGCCCGACACCGACCTGATCGAGCTGCGCAAACGGGTCTCGTTCCAGAATGCCGTGCTCGATGTAGAACGGCAGGAATGTTCCGACGTCGTCACGCGAATAGCCAAAGGTCATCTGCGTCAGGTCGTTGGTTCCAAAGGAGAAGAAATCAGCCACTTTGGCGACCTCGTCGGCCAGCAGCGCGGCCCGCGGAATCTCTATCATCGTGCCGATCAGGTACTTGACCTTGACCTTCTTGCGGGACAGGACCCGCTCGCAGACCGCCTCGGCGTTCTCGCGCAGCACTTCAAGTTCCTTGACCGTCCCGATCAGAGGAATCATGATCTCCGGCAGAACCTTTACCCCGGTTGCGGCAACCTCGGCGGCGGCCGAAATAATTGCCTCGACCTGCATGTCGTAGACTTCCGGATACGTGACACCGAGCCGGCAGCCGCGATGGCCGAGCATCGGGTTGAGCTCGTGCAACGACTCGATCTTGGACTTGAGCCTGGATACGGTGATCCCGGCAATATCGGCCAGCTCCTTGATGGCTGCACTGGTTTGCGGCACAAACTCATGCAGCGGAGGATCGAGCAGGCGAATGGTTACCGGCAAGCCGTCCATGGCCTTGAAGAGGCCCTTGAAGTCCTTCTTCTGATGCGGCAGCAGCTTCTTCAGCGCCTTCTCGCGCGCCGCCGGGTTCTCGGCAACGATCATCTCACGGAAGATGCGAATGCGCTCCTCCTCGAAGAACATATGCTCGGTGCGGCACAGGCCGATACCCTCGGCACCGAACTCTCGTGCACGCCTGGCGTCGCCGGGCGTGTCGGCATTGGTACGGATGTTGAACCCTACCTGCGCGATACCGGGGCGGCGCGCCTGTTTACGCACCTTGTCGGTCCACGAAAGGAAGGTCTGCAACTCTCCCGAAATTTTCGGCTGCACCAGGTCGAGGTGCCCGGCGTAGATTTCCCCGGTTGAACCGTCGATCGTGAGAAAATCGCCCTGCTTGAACTTCTTTTCTTTGACCATCAGCACCTTTCCGGAGACCACGGCATCTTTGGCCCCGGCAACGCACGGGGTTCCCATGCCGCGCGCCACAACGGCTGCGTGACTTGTCATACCGCCGGTCGAGGTCAGGATCCCCTCTGCGGCGTGCATACCGCCGATGTCTTCCGGCGAGGTCTCCTTGCGCACCAGCAGTACCTTCTTGCCGTCTGCGACCCATTGCTCGGCATCAGCAGCAGTAAAGACAATCTGACCGGTTGCGGCGCCCGGAGAGGCGTTCAGCCCCTTGGCCAGCGGTCTGGCGCTCTTCCTGGCCTTGGGATCGATCATCGGGTGAAACACCTGATCGAGTAGCTCGGCAGTAACGCGTTGAATCGCAGTCTCCTCGCCGATAAGCCCTTCTTTGACCATGTCGACCGCGATCTTCACCGCCGCCGTACCGGTGCGCTTGCCGTTTCTGGTCTGCAGGATGAACAGCTCCCCTTGTTGAATCGTGAACTCCATGTCCTGCATGTCTTTGTAGTGCGTTTCGAGCTTGTCCTTGACGTCCACAAGCTCCTGGTAGATCTTCTTGTTCTTCTGCGCCAGGGTCTTGATGGCCATCGGGGTACGAATGCCGGCCACGACATCTTCACCCTGAGCGTTGAAGAGATACTCGCCGTAGAAGACCTTTTGCCCGGTAGCCGGATCGCGCGAGAAACAGACGCCGGTGCCCGAATCATCCCCCAGATTACCGAACACCATCGTCTGTACGTTGACGGCGGTCCCCTTCAGGCCGGAAATATTGGAAAGCTTGCGGTACTGCACCGCCCGCGGATTGTTCCAGCTGCCGAACACCGCATTGATAGAGGCCCACAGCTGATCGATAGGCTTCTGGGGAAAGCTCTTGTTGGTATGTTTGCGGACCACTTCCTTGTACAGGCGCACGACCTCCTTGAGATCGGCGGCGTCCAGATCGGTATCGAGCTCGACCTTCTTCTTCTTCTTGAGCCGCTCGAGCTGGGCCTCAAAGTGTTCGTGATCAACGCCCATGACGACGTTACCGAACATGTTGATGAACCGTCGATAGGAGTCCCACGCAAACCGCGGATTACCCGAAAGCTCGGCCAGACCCTCAACGGCCTTGTCATTCATGCCGAGGTTGAGCACCGTATCCATCATACCGGGCAACGATGCGGCGGCACCCGAGCGAACCGACACCAGCAGGGGATCCTTGGCGTCGCCCAGCTTCTTGCCCATCATGGTTTCCAGGCGGTTGAGGTGCTCCTCAACTTCCTTTTCAAGACCGGGCGGATACTTCTTGCCGTGCTCAAAATAGTACTCGCACACCTCCGTGGTGATCGTGAATCCAGGAGGGACCGGCACGCCGACCGCGGTCATCTCTGCCAGGTTGGCACCCTTGCCGCCGAGCAGCGTCTTCATACCTGCCGAGCCTTCGGCCTTGCCCCCTCCAAAAAAATAGACGTTCTTGTTCGCCATAACTGCTGTTACCCCCGAATTGCGTTTGGTAAAGGATGATTCTATCTCGGTGTGACAGGCTAACGCAAAACGGCCCCGGTGTCAACACAGTCACACCGGGACCGTCGGATATCATTTTGCAGGAGGTGAAGATATGCGCCTCACCGCAGCCTGGCTACGCTACGTAGCTCTCGAGGAACTGGCTGCGCTTGGGATGCTGCAGCCGCTTGAGTGCCTTCTTCTCAATCTGGCGGATACGCTCCTTGGTGAGCTTGTACTTGTCACCGATCTCCTTGAGCGAGAGCGGACTACGTCCATTGAGACCGAAGCGGTACTGGATGATCTCCGACTCCTTGGCGCTCAGCGTGGTCAGTACCTCGTTGATGTCATCCTTGAGCGCCTGCTCGATCAACTGCGCCTCAGGCGCCTTGTAGCCTTCATCTTGCACAAAGTCACCGAGCAGCGATGAGTCCTTTTCCGCGTAGACCGGTGTCTCGAGTGAGATCAGATCGCGGGATATGTTGATGAGGTCCGCTACATGATCCTGGTTCATGTTGAGCGTTTTAGCGATCCGCCGCATTTCGGCGTCCTCTCCGCGCTCACCCTGAATGTCCTTGCGTACCTTTTCAATCTGCACGAGCTCGTTGGCTCGGTTGAGCGGCAACCGGATCATACGCGACTTTTCGCAGATCGCTTTGAGAATTGCCTGCCGAATCCACCACACCGCATAGGAGATGAAGTGGTAGCCCTTTTCAACGTCAAAACGCTCAATGGCGTTTAACAGCCCGATGTTTCCCTCGCTAATCAGGTCGGAAAGCGGAAGGCCCTGATTCTGGTACTTTTTGGCGACATTGACCACAAACCGCAGATTGGCCTGGACAAGCTTGTCCTTGGCATCCTGATCTCCGCGTGCGGCTGCGCGCGCGTACTCGGTCTCTTCGTCACGCGTTAAAAGCGGGATTTTGTTGATCTCTTTGAGATATATTGACAAAACGTTCTCATCATCACGACTATTGTAACGGCTGCTGGTCGCTTTGTGCTCAGCTTTTGGCATTGTAATCCTCCTCTCCACGCAACTTCTAGTAGCAAATTCCATGCCAAACAGATAGCCTTTTGCAAGCTTTAATTAATTACATGATAAGTATTTAGGGATCCTGGTATAGAAGCGTCACTCCGGAGATGCGCTGGTGGGTCAATGTGACCCAGATACACGTCTGCCGACCAATAGTGTATCAGAATACGCCACCACTGCTGCAGCGCAGTGGCAACTGGTTCACCCGTCAGCGACCACAGTTCGCGTTTTGACCGTCCGGCGCCACGGGCGCCTCGGGCTGTCTGTCTGCGGCAGCGAAGTCAGGCGCCGCGCCGGAGAGTGCGCCTCGGAGCGTCTCCGCAGCCATATCAATGCCAACCGACTCCGTGCGGTCAAAATTCGAAGTCCTGCGTTAGCGACATTCCCCTTGACCGAATTACCCTTCCATCGTATATTTTGCGACGAACACTGTTCATTCCAGGACACTCATACAACGTGAAGCGACAGGAGGAAGAGGATGAAGATACAGCCACTCGGAGACCGTGTGCTCCTCAAGACGGAGAAAGAGGAAGAGAAGACCAAGAGCGGGCTATACATCCCCGAGACTGCCCAGGAAAAGACCCAGACCGGGGTCGTTGTGGCAATCGGTGATGACAAGGACGTGATCAAAGTCAAGAACGGTGACAAAGTGATGTACGACAAGTACGCGGGAACCAACATCAAGATTGACGGCGTTGATCACCTGATCGTCAAGATGGACGACATCGTAGCGGTTGTAAAGTAGCACCGTTGCCGACACGTCAAACCGTCGGACTGCAGCACGGGGACACGGCTCACGGCCGTGTCCCTTTTTTTTTAGAGAGTGGTGCCGAAATTGTTGTTGAGGCCATGCGAACCGCGCTAACGCGGATCAATACGGCTACCAGTGGCCCGCAAACGCCTGACAACAATTTCGGCACCACTGATTTTTTTTTTACGGAAACAGGAAGGACTCGATGTCGGCCATCAGCCGATCGCGCGCTTTTACGCTGCACGCCGTCTGCGGCAGGGAGTTCAGAAACACCGGCCCGTACGATCGGGTGACTATGCGTGAGTCGGTGATGACAACTACGCCACGATCATCAGCGCGCCGCATCAACCGGCCGAAGCCCTGCTTCAGCCGAATTACGGCCTCGGGAAGCGAGAGCTCGGCAAACGGGCTGCCGCCGCGCGACTGGATCAGTTCCATGCGTGCCTGCAGCACCGGATCCGAGGGAACCCGAAACGGCAGCCGGCACAGCACAACGACGCGCAGTGTGTGACCCGGGGCGTCGATTCCCTCCCAGAAGCTGTCGGTGGCAAAAAGCACGCTGGCCGGATCAGCGGTGAACGTACCAAGCAACCGCGCCCGATCGTCGTCCCCCTGGCGCAGCACGGATATCCCCTGTTCCTCCAGTTGCGGCTTGACCTCGTCGTAGACGGTATCGAGCATGCCGTAAGACGTGAACAGCACCAGACCGCCGCCTTCGGACAGCGTCAGAAGATCACGGACAAACCGGCTTACGTAACCGGTGTACGCCGCGTCCTGGGGCGCGGGCGCATCCTGCGGCAGCGCGAGCAGCACCTGACGGTCAAACCGATACGGTGACGGGAAGGAAGCCAGAACCACGCGCTCCGGATCGCCTCCGTTCAATCCCACGCGGTTGGTCCAGAAATCAAACCGACTATCGACCGTCAGGGTCGCGCTGGTGAAGACCACCGTCTCAAACGGGTCGTACACCGCCTCGACCATCACCGGGCCGATCTCCACCGGAGAGGCAACGAAACGCACGAACGGCTCACCGGCCACGCCGCGGCGCTCGATCCAGTACACGGTCTGCGGCTCATCGGCGTAGTGGCGCAACTGTTCACATAAAGCGGCAATCTCCTCCAGGCGCCGAAGTATCTGCCGCGTCTCATACACTTCCGGCCGATCCTGATCCTCTTCGTTCAGACCGCGTATTCGCACCGCTACGTAGTCCACCAGAGCCGTTACCCGCGATTGCAGTTCCCCGAGCTCGGCAAACAGCGGCTCGGTGAAAGATGAAACCGGCGCCTGCGTCAGGCGCACGCTGCCTCCACCGGTCTGCACCAGCGACACCGTAAGCCGATTGAGCGCTTCAGCTCCGCTCAGCACGTCATCTACCCTCTGCGGCAGCGCGTCCCACGATTGCCCGGCCGGACTCAACCGCTGCAGCAAAACCGCCAGCCCGTGGCTGCGTTGTCTGGTCGAGCGATAGAGCCGCGTGCCAAGCTTGGCCACCGAAAAACGCGAGAAGGAGCGAGAAAAGAACGACGTGGCGCTGTTCTCGATTGTGTGCGCTTCATCGAATACCAGCCGTTGGAACGGCGGCAATACCGCGGCCTGCTCAAAACCTACGCCACGCACCCGCAGCGCCAGATCGGAGAACAGCAGGTGATGGTTGGCGACCAGAATGCGCGCGGCCGCAGCCTCGCGCCGTGCCCGCAGCACAAAGCAGTTCTGCTGCTCACGACAGCGCATCCCGGTACAGACGTCGGCATCTGAGTTTACCTTGCCCCACAGCCCATCGGTGACCATGAACGGCAACTCACTACGGCTGCCGGTTGGTGAACTCGCGGACCACTGACGCAGTGAGTGCAGCTCCTCGAGACGCTCGTTGAACAGCCCGGCCTCCTCGATTGCTTCACCGAGGCGCAGCGGGCAGAGGTAGTTCCCGCGGCCCTTGACCAGCACGGCACGCTCGCGGCTGCCGAGAAGCCTTTGCACCAGTGGGATGTCCTTCTCCATCAGCTGCTGCTGCAGGTTGATGGTGGCCGTCGATATCACGACCCGCTCTTCGTTCTGCGTTGCCCACTGGATGGCGGGGATGAGGTAGGCAAACGACTTGCCGGTGCCGGTACCCGCCTCCAGGACCGCAATCCGGCCGTGGTTGAATGCGCGTGCCACCGCCGTCAGCATCTCAGTCTGTGATTCGCGCGGTTCAAATCCGGAGTGCAGTCTACTCAGCCCGCCGCCGGGTGCCAGGGTTTCCGCGAGGCGGGTAACGTCGAGCCCCGTGGCCGCTCGCCGGCGAACCGGCTCAACGATCACGTAGAGCTCATCAACCGGGTTGTCAACGATAAACGACCCTACTCCACCCGCGGCCAGCGACGCGGCAACCTGGATATCGGCCTCACTGGGTACCAGTCTGCCGGCGGGGTGATTGTGAATCACGATATCGCCACGCTCGGTGTGCCCCGCCGGAGCGGGGACCATTGAACGGTGCCCGTGAGCGGCCGCCGTTACGCCACAGACCATGCCCTGACTGTCAAGGTGCGCCACAAACAGCACCTCGTTGCCGTCGACGTTCGCGATATGCCGGCGCATCTGCTGGATGACATCCGGCAGTATTCGGTCAGCAGCCTTCATTGATAGCCTTCATGCGGTAGGACCTGTGCCGATCATACGGAAGTGCGTCGGCACTGGCAACCACCACCAGTACCGTACGCTTCGCTTGACAGGCGATATGGTGCTGTTTACAGTGGCAGCAAGTTTGATACTCGGGAGTTCGCAGATGCAGAGCATACCGGTCGCAGTGCTCGGGGCCACCGGCACAGTGGGACAGAAATTTGCGGTGCTGCTTCAGGATCATCCGCTGTTCGAGATTCGGGAACTGGTCGCCTCACCGCGCTCCGCGGGTAAATCGTATGCCGACGCCTGCCTCTGGAAGCAGGATCAGGCGATGCCGGAATCACTGCGTTCAATGGTGGTGAAATCGACCGACGAGCGTCTCAGCAGCTCCGTTCTGTTCTCCGGTCTCGACAGCTCGGTTGCCGGACCGGCGGAAACCAACTATGCCGAGAGTGGCCACTTTGTCATCAGCAACTCAAAGAATCACCGCATGGATCCCGATGTTCCGCTGGTGATACCGGAGGTGAACAGCGACCATTTTGCGCTGATCGAGCGGCAGCCGTACAAAGGCGCGATTGTTACCAACTCCAACTGCTCCACCATGTTCCTGGCCATGGTACTGGCGCCTCTGCACCGGACGTTTGGCGTTGCTGCAGTACAGGTTACCACGCTGCAAGCCATCAGTGGCGCCGGCTATCCCGGTGTTGCCTCAATGGACATTCTCGGCAACGTGATCCCCTACATAAGCGATGAGGAAGAGAAACTGGAAACCGAAGCCGCCAGGATACTCGGCACACTCGGCCCCGACGGCGTTGAACCGGCATCCTTTGCCGTCAGTGCCCAGTGCACCCGGGTACCGGTGTTCGACGGTCATACCGAGACGGTTTCGATCCGGTTCGACGAGCCTGCGGCTCCCGAAGCCGTGGCCAAGGCACTACGCGAGTTCCGCGGACCGCCGCAGGAGCTCGGACTTCACTCGGCTCCGTCGGCTCCCATTGTCGTGACCGAACAGAGAGACCGGCCGCAACCGGCACGCGATGTCTGGACCGGAAATGGAATGGTAACCGTGGTCGGCAGAATCCGCCGCTGTTCGGTCTTCGACGTCAAGATGGTACTTCTCGGTCACAACACGGTGCGCGGCGCCGCCGGGGCGGCAATTCTGAACGCCGAGGCGCTCTGCGCGATGGGCTACATACCCGCATGATCGTGCTCAAGTTCGGCGGAACGTCGGTCCGGGATGCGGAGTGGATCGGCAGGGTACTCGATATCGCTCACCAGGAACTGCCGCGCAGCCCGCTGCTGGTGAGCTCCGCAATGGCCGGCGTGACCGACGATCTGCTTTCCATGGCCTCCTCGGCCTCACGTGGTCACAGTGAAGATGCGCTGCAACTGCTGGAGAGCGTGCGCGAGCGCCACATGGAGACCTGTTCCGAGTTGCTGGAGTGCCGTGAAGGTCCAACCCACAACGCGCTCGACCGGCTTATGTCCGACGTGCGGCACCTCATACAGGGCGTCTCGCTGGTGCGAGAGTGTACCCCGCGCACGCAGGACGCCGTAGTCTCGTTCGGCGAGCGTCTCTCAACGGTGCTGATTGCCGCGGCGGCCGAGGCACGCGGGATTTCGGTACGGCTGCTGGACAGCCGACAGTTCGTACGCACCGACGAGCACTTCACCAACGCGTCGTGTATGCTCGAACCTTCCTATCGTCTGATCCGCGAGGGTATCCATCCGCTCCCCGGCATGCTGCTGATTGCCCAGGGGTTCATCGGCGCGACCGCCGACGGCGTCACTTCCACGCTCGGCCGGGGCGGCTCGGACTTCAGCGCCACCATCTTCGGCGCTGCTCTGCAGGCCGAGGAGGTCCAGATCTGGACCGACGTCGACGGAATACTGACCGCCGATCCGCGCATTGTGACGGATGCCAGGCAGGTCAAGAGTCTCTCCTACTCCGAGGCCGCCGAGCTGGCCTTCTTCGGAGCCAAAGTGGTTCACCCGTTCACTATCCAGCCGGCCGTGGAACTGGGTATTCCGGTCACCGTACGCAACACGGGACGGCCCGACCGGGCCGGAACCAGAATTCAGGCCGAATCGGAGACTCACGGGGTGCGCGCACTGGCAACCAGGAAAGGGATCACGGTGATCACCATCCACTCTTCGCGCATGCTGAATGCGTACGGCTTCCTCAGCCGGATTTTTGCGGTTTTCGAACGCTTCCGCATTTCAGTCGACCTGGTTGCGACCTCCGAGGTTTCGGTTTCGATGACCGTGGACAACGCGCTGAATCTCGGCCCCGCGATCACCGAACTCGAGCAGTATGGCAGGGTGCAGATTGAGGAACGACAGGCGATTCTCAGTCTGGTCGGTCGCAATCTGTGGCGTGATCCGTCGTTCGTCACGCGCGTCTTCGTAGCGCTGGCATCGGTACCGCTGCGCATGATTTCGCTCGGTTCGTCGGACATCAATCTGGGCCTGGTCATGGCCGAGAGTAGCGTCGATACTGCTATGCGGACCTTGCACGGGGAGTTCTTTGGATGAGCTTCACTTCGCGATTTGAAGACTTCGTACGCTTGTTGGTCGACGAGCACGACCATGAACACGGAACCGCGGATCGCGCTCGTTTTGGCGGTTACACGTTTGATCCCGACTACGCTGAGGCCATGCAGGATCTCGAATACTTCATCCGCCACGGTTTCGAGCGGCCGGGCGGCGAACCGCCGCGACGCGGCAGGCACCGCGCGGACGAGGCAGCGCGGATGCCGGTTGCGGTGCGAAGGGCGTTTCGAGCGCTCGAGGTTTCGCCGGGGGCGCAATTTGACGCAGTAACCCGGGCATACAAGCGGCTGATTGCGGAGTACCACCCGGACCGGCACGCCGCCGATCCCGCACGCGCCGAGGCGGCAACCGAGGTCAGCAAGCGTCTCAACCTCGCCTACCGTGCCGTCAGGGACTACTACCTGGTAATCGGCAGAATCGACCCGTGAACTACCCGCCCGGCCGGCCGGCATGAACGCCGGAACGAGGACTGCGTGTTCACTGATTGTCGCCCGAATCGTCCGCGGCCGTCGCGCCGCCGCCGGTTTCCAGCTGCTCCACCGCGCGCGAATCCTCGAGATGATACTCGCTGATTTTGCGGTGCAGCGTCTTGCGCCCGATCCCGAGCATCTCGGCGGTTCGGCTCTTATTTCCGTTGTTGTGGTTCAGGGTGCTGCGGATGATCTCCTGCTCGGCCTCGGCCAGCGTGACCCCCATTGAAACCTTGATGTAATTGGATTCGCTGTCGGAACTGACCGTCGGCGGGAGATCATCCGGCGTGATGATCTTGCCCTTGCACATCACCACCGAGCTCTCTATGCAGTTACGCAGCTCACGGACGTTTCCCGGCCACGAGTAGTTGAAGATTGCGGCGCGCGCCTTGGGGTCGATACCCTCCACCGGTTTTCCGTTCTCGGCGGCAAACTCCTTTATGAGCGCCGCCACCAGCAGCGGGATGTCCTCCTTGCGCTCGCGCAACGGCGGCACGTGGATGTTGACGACATTCAGCCGGTAATAGAGGTCCTCACGGAAACGACCGGTCTCAATCTCGGCCTTGAGATCCTTGTTGGTGGCCGAGATGATGCGTGCATCGACCTCCAGCGTCTCCTCACCCCCGACCCGCTCGAAGCGCTTTTCCTGCAGCACGCGCAGGATCTTGATCTGAATCGCCTGGTTGATTTCGCCGATTTCATCCAGAAAGATACTGCCCATATGCGATAGCTCGAAGCGGCCGCGCTTGCGCGCAACTGCGCCGGTGAACGACCCCTTTTCGTGGCCGAACAGCTCACTTTCCAGGAGAGACTCGGATAACGCGGCACAGTGCACTTTGACAAATGGTTTGTCCTTGCGCCCCGAGAGCGAATGAATGGCGTCTGCTATCAGCTCCTTGCCGACACCGCTCTCCCCGGTGATCAGCACCGATGCTTTTGTGGGCGCGACCTGGCGCACAACGTCGAAGATACGGTGCATCTCGCTGGATTTGCCTATGATGTTGGTGAACTGCCGCCGTTTGTCGAGCTCTTCCTGCATCGCCCGGTGCTGCAGCACCAGCTCGCGATTGGACAACGCCCGCTTTACCAGCAGCGAAAGCCGGTCGAGGTTGACCGGCTTGGTCAGAAAGTCGTAGGCGCCGTCGCGCATGGCCTGTACGGCGGTTTCGATGGTGCCGTGCCCGGTGAGAATGATCACCGGGATGGTGGGCCACGAGTCGACGACCCGACGCAGCAGCTCCTCTCCTGAGAGCCGCGGCATGCGCAGATCGGCGATGATCAGGTCGACCTCGTCCTGCTGGATGACGCGCAGCGCATCCTGACCGTCCTCGGCCAGCAGAGTACGGTAGCCGTCCATCTCGAGTGCTTTTCCAAGCCCCTGGCGAATGTTCTTCTCGTCGTCAACAATCAGCACGTTGAACTTCATGCCTGGTCTCCGTTCCATCCCAGCAGGTGTTGTTCCTTCTGCGGTACCGGGAAAGTGATGGTGAAGGTTGCCCCCTTGCCTTCCTGCGATATCACGGCGATCTCACCGCGGTGTTCCTTGATCACTTTATAGGCCAGTGTGAGACCGATACCGGAACCGAAATCCTTGGTCGTGAAGTAGGGTTCGAAGATCTTGCCAATCAGCTCGTCGGACATCCCCAAGCCGTTGTCGCACAGCTTCAAGATCACGTCGTCACCGCGTTGAGTTGTGGAGACCCGCAGCGTGCCACCCCCGGGCATTGCTGCCATCGCATTCTTGATCATGTTCATAAGCGCCTGCTTGAGGTACTTCTCGTCAAGGTGTATGGCATCCAGACCTTCCTCCAGTTCGGTTATCAACTCAATGCCGGCTTCCTCCAGCTCGTACTTGACGAACTCGAGCAGATCGTGGACCACCTCGTTGAGACTGCGCTCCTCCAGCTGCACGTCAATCGGCCGTACCGCAAACAGGAAATCGACAACAATCCGGTTGAGACGGTCGACCTCTTCGTTGACTACCTCAACGTAGTCTTCCATGCGCTCGCGGTCAATCTGCTCCTGGGCGCGCAACGCCTTCTGCAGCAACTGTATGTGAATACCGATCGAACCGAGCGGGTTCTTGATCTCGTGTGCTACGCCGGCAGCCAGAGTGGTCAGCGAGGCCAGACTCTCGGCACGCCGCAGTCGGGCCTCACGAGCACGCTTCTCGGTTATGTCCTCGATATGCAGTATGTTGCCTTGAATCACCCCCGATCCAACCAGCGGCAGTATATTGCACGAGAGGACCCGGTTGGCCCCGTTGCCGTCCAGTGTGAACTCCCGGTCCTGAGCCGATTCCTGGTTGGTAAGCGTTTGCCGTACAAAATCGCATATTTCGGAATCGGCGATGGCGTTCCAGATCGGTCGCTCGTACCACTCGTGGCTCACGAACGGAAGCATACGCTCGGCGGCTTTGTTCACCAGTACCAGCGTATGATCGGTGGCCGACACCATGACCCCGTCGTTCATCGAGTCGAGCACCAGTTCGATCCGCTCGTGCTCCGTGGCAAGGTCCATGATCAGCGTGCGAATCTGCTCTTCATCCAGCTTGGGCAGCTTCTGAATCGCGCGCTCAATGAACTTTCGCATGATGCTTCCTCATGGAAAACCAGAGACTCTGCAGGACGAGGTCTCCGCGCATGTGAAACGACTCCTGATACCGCTGATGCCGCAGCAGCTCGCGCTGCCAGCCTTCCAGCAGCGATAAGGGCAACGAGGAATGGTGCGGTTCACCGTGCTCGCGCAGCAGAATTCGCCTGCAGGCGCCCGAAAGCTCCTCAAAGAAGTAGCGGTATCCGTCCTTGTCGGCGGCTTCGTTGAGCTCACCCGCAATTGCATCCAGGCGCTGCGCCGGCTGCTCGTTCAGCTCGGCCAGCACCAGCTCCAGAAACCGGCGCGCGAGCATGTCGAATCCGGTCTTCGAAAGATAGGCGTTCTGCATGAAGTACTGGCGAATGCTCGCGTAGCGCGGTTCTGTCTCTCGGAAGATCTTGCGCAATACGTCAGCGGTCTGCTCCACGCTGCGTTCACTGAACGCATACGGCCGCACCCGCGAACGCACGGTTGCCGGGATGGCGGCCTGGTTGCCGCTGAGCAGGATAATGGTGAGCCCGGGCGGCGGTTCTTCCAGCACCTTCAGCAGAGCGTTCCGCGATCCGTCGTGCATGCGCTCAGCGTTTTCAAGGATCACGACCTTGTGCGAATCACCACTACTGAGATGTGACCAGTATGCGATGCTGCGGATTGTGTGTATCGGTATGTTATCCGAGGCGCGCGAGCCCATGATCCTGGCGGTGGCATCCAGAATGCGCTCGATGCGCCTGTCCAGCTGCTCTGCAGCCGGGAGTTCAGCACCGGGAGCAATCCCGTCCAGTGCTTCGCGAATAGCTTCCAGCTGCCCGATACTCTTCGAGATGCGGTTTTCCTCGCCTTCCCACAGCACGGGGTCGAATCGGCGCACGAGCTTCTGCACTGAGCGCAGGAACAGATAGACGGTGGCCGTCATCGGCGCCTTCTTGAGCGCTTCCGCGCAGGCGGCTATATCCTGCACGAAGTAACGACTGCCGGTCATCAAAGTGAGCGGGTGATCAAGTGTCCGCTGCTGGACGCACGATTCGCACGTGCAACGCCACGCGCCGTCGCCGCGGCAGCTGAGCACCCGCGCCAGTTCCAGCGCGCTGCTGAGCTTGCCACTGTACTGGGGGCCGTGAAAGAGCAGCGCCGGCGGCAAGCGCGCCTCGGAGATCTGGCGACTGAGTTGCGTAAGCGCACGTTGCTGGCCGATGATATTGTCAAACATGCGCAATCCTTCGGCCGATGAACTGCGATGCGTACGGAAACAGAGGCACGAGAAATCGGGCAAACACGCTGCCCTCGAGCAGTCGCTGTGGTGAGATCAGCGGCTGCACCTGTATGATCAGGATAAGGACAAACGCAATCAGGATTCCCTCGATCAGACCGAGAAACAGCCCCAGTGCGTGGTCGAGGCTCTCCAGGTGAATACGTTCGATCAGATTGCGCAACGCCCGCTCGAAGAGCTTCACCACCAGATAGACCAGCAGGAAAATGGCCAGGAAGGCAGCCACCTGACTCCAGATAGAAGGACCGAAGGCCCGCTCCATCAACTCCGCCACCAGACCCGAGAACAGCACTGCGGCGCCGATCCCCAGGATGATCGACGCTGCCGAAAGAACCTCCTGTACGAAGCCTCGAAGTGATGCCCTCAGCGTGGTGAAGATGAGTATGATGGTGAAGACTATGTCAATCGCTGCAAAATCCAACGTTGCTCCTGCCCGATCCTACCACAACGACATGATCAGATTCGCGATATCGCCCGCCGGGTCACCGGAGGCTATCGCCGCGGCGGCTCTGCCCATTACTGCGGCGCGCTGCCGATCATCGATCAGACCCGCAATCTCGTCCATTACACGCCGTTCCCCGGCCTCCTGACCAATCAGCGCCACGGCCGCCCCGCGTTCGGCAAAATAGCACGCGTTGTCAATCTGATCTCCGCGCGAGCTCCTGGTTCCCAGCGGCAGCAGGATTGCGGGAGTAGCGGTCAGCGCCAGCTCCCACAGTGTCCCTGCTCCGGCTCTGCAGACAACCAGATCTGCAGCCGCCAGCAGATCCGGATACTCCTCCGCCACGAAGCTGTACGATCGGTAATCCTCGCCGTCGGGCTCTGCCGCAGCGTGACTGCCCCGCTGATGTACAATGTCGCACCGCGAGCGCAGCTTCGGCAACAATTCACGCACAAGTCGGTTGATCTGGGACGAGCCCTGGCTTCCGCCCAGAAACAGCACGATCGGCCGCCGGCCGGAAAAGCCGAGGCGCTGCAGTCCGCGTTCTCTTTGACCCTCTGCTATCGCGCGGCGTACCGGATTGCCGGTCACAATCACCCGTTCACCGTAGAGCGGGCGCAGCCGTTCGGCGGTCCGTTCATAGGCTACCAGAATACGGTCAGAGAAGCGGGCGTTTATGCGGGTTGCCAGACCGGGCACCAGGTCTGATTCGTGCGATATGACCGCAATACGCAGCAGGTGCGCCGCGATCACCGGCGGAACCGAAACGTAGCCGCCCTTGGAAAACAGTAGATCGGGCCTGTGCCGCCGCAGTACGCCGATTGAGGCCACAATCCCGGCCAGAACCGCAAAGAGATCGGACACGTTGCGCAGCGAAAAGTAGCGCCGGAGCTTGCCGCTCGGAACCCATGTGTAGCCGATACCCCAGGACTCAACCATCGAGCGCTCCATGCCACGCCGGGATCCGATCCATGTCACGTCCGCCGCCGCGGCTTCACGAAGGCGCTCGATGATCGCGCGTGCCGGCAACACGTGGCCTGCAGTTCCTCCTCCGGTGAAAACAATCCGTTTCTCCATGGTACCCTGTAAAAGCCGTCACGCGTGATGTATATTCAATGCTAACATGAGACGTCTGCTGTTTTCAACGCTGCTGAGTTGCGCCGTACTGCTGCCGCTGCCCGCATTCTCCACCGGTCCCGCACACCGTCGCCTTCCCGCGCTCTCACCGCAGCAACGCGCTCTCCTGAACAGCGGTGAGCGCGTACTCCATTTCTACAACCAACCACGGCAGATCGCGTTGCTGCCCGATACGGTCTACGGCGCCGCTATCACCGCCAGCCTGCACGAGCTGGCACCGCGGATCGGAGTTGAGGCGCTCTACCTGTTGCCGATGCCCGCGGGCCTGCCCCAGCAGGACGGCTTCGCCCTGCGGCTCTATAACGTGCTGCGCTCGGTATCGACCATGGAGGGCATCGAATACTACTCGGCCAGCCGCGAACGCATGCGCGTCTTCTACCGCGAGTCCTACATCGTGGCAGACCCGGGCAGCCGCGACCGGGCACCCGATCCGCTGGTCGATATCGTACCGGCTTCCGACCGTCAGTTTGCCTTTCAGCACGATTCGAGCTTCGGCCGCAACACCTACGCGCTGGACTATCGCTTTGAGTCCGGGCAGATGGGTCTGACCATGATAAACCTGACGCGGATGTCGTACGGAATCCTGCCGCTGGTGGGTGACCGCAACCTGGAGATCCATCTGGTGGTGATTCCAACCGACGACGGGTTGCTGTTCTACGGTAACTGCGGTGTACGCGTGATCGGGCTGTTCGGAATGCAGGACCGAGTCCAGGCCAGCTTCACCAACCGCATCGACGCAATCTACCGCTGGTTTGACGAACAGGTGCGCATCGAGTTCGGCCTGTAGCGTTCATTGACCTCAGAACAGTCGCGCTACAAAGATCTGGGACCCGCCGATCAGCGCCCCCAGCAGAGCCCCAAACAGATTGATGTATTTCAGATGACGCGCTATGACCATCAGCAACAGCTGCTCAACCTGGGAAACGTCGAGGCTGTTGACCTTGTCAACCACCAGGCTGCGCACATCGAGCGTCTGGACTATCTGAGGCAGTCTACGGTCCACAATTCGGTACACGCCGTCGGCCAGCAGCAGATCGAGTTGCTGCCGGCGCTCTGCGGTGAGCTCGATCACGTCGCCCACCGGCTCGCTTTCCAGGCGACGAAAGAAGCGGCTCATGATGCGCCTGACGGCGTGCCACACGGTCTCGATTGACGACGGAGCGGAAAGATGCCGCCTCACCGTCCGGCGTGCCGCATCAGCCAGAGCCATACGCGAGACACTCAGGTAATCCTCGGCCAACTCTCCCAGCGTCATCTGAGACAGCCCACCCGTGGCGGCGTCGAACGCAGCCAGCACCCGCTCACGCACCGAACTCCGTGCCATTACCGTAAACACCTCCTCGATCAGTTGCCGGGTGCGCAGTTGCACATCCATATCACCGCGCCAGGCTGCATCGGCGATTCCCTGGCTGCGGATTTTTTCCACCGCATCGATCACCGCCGCAATGATCCTGTTGCGATTTGCGGGATCACTTCCGGCCGTCTCGAGCGTGCGAATCAGATCATCGATGATCTGCGGCATGCGCTCTTCGAGCTGGCGGTCATACTGTGCCGCACTGACAAGAAAACGCTGCACCACGCTCAGTTTGTCAAGTATATCGCGCAGGATGACCCGCCCGTGCCGCGCCAGCTCATGGCGCACGTCCGGTTTGCGTAACCAGACTATCAGGTGTTCGAAGCTCGGGTCGTAGATCCCGGTCATTACTTCGCGGATGCGCGAGACGGTCTCATCCGAGATAAAATCGCTCATCGGCGTATTGGCCTGCAGCTGGCGCGAAACCCACTGATCGACCACGGTCAGAAGATTGTCGCGCAGCCTGCCCTCGGTCAGCGAGTCGTAAAGCCTGCTGATGAGCACCGCGGCTGACGCGCCGCCTTGCGGCAGCAGGCGGTCCAGCGGGACGTCGGTCAGACCGAGTACCGACCGGTGCGCGATGTCGCCGACACCGTTGATGAACAGGTCAGAATGCAGCAGTTTCTCAACCACCGAGTTTATGACCTGTTCGGCGCCGCGCACCACCCGATGTACCGCGTCTCGCGAATGCTCCGACGGCACCGCGGTCAGCAGGTCGGACGTCAGCCTCTCAATCGACTCGTGAATCGCGCTGCGGAATCGCGGCGTCTTGGTGTGGGTGCGCACTGCATCCTCGGTCAGCAACTGCGTCGACACCATGCGGCCGATACTCTCCGCCAGTTCTGCTCTGCGCCGCGGTATGATTCCCGGCGTGAACGGGACGCGAACACCTAACAGCCGCTTCTCCACCAACGGCCGAAACAGCATCCGGATAGCGATGTAGTTGGTCACATAGCCAATTGCCGCCCCGATCAGCGGAGGCAGCGCGTAGGGCAGAAACCGGGCAAGAGCAGCGGCACCGTTCTGCATCGGTCACTCGCCTCGCAGCAGCGCTGCGGCGGTCTCGGCCTGTGCGCGCGTGCTGTAGCCGTCGACGTACGCCGCAAAGACCCAGCCGAAGAGCTCGTCGTCCCTGACCGCGAGCCAGTGATCGCTCTGCCCGTCAACCGTGTCGAGATACGGCGTGCGATCATCGATTGCCAGGATCGCCCCGCGACGGACGTGGCCCCGAATGGCCGCATCGGCTGCCGGTTCCTGCATCAACTGCACGTAGGCGCTGCGCACCACAACCCACGACTCGCGCGCTGAGATAACCGGCGTAGCCGGCAGCTCCAGACGGCCGTCCGCCTCACCCCCGCAGGAAGCCGCAACGCTCAGTACAAACAGAAACAGCAGGATCGGCGGAACGCCGGAACGCAGCCTGCAGGAGCACGCCGCGCAGTGCCCCGTTTCGGTGTCAATCACGCCCGGTCTCCTTTCAGGTTTTCGATCTCGTCGCGTACCATGGCCGCCTGTTCAAACTCCAGATTCTTGGCGTGTTCCAGCATCATGCGTTCGAGCTCGCGCAGCAACGCCGTACGCTCGCGGGCCACCAGCGTATTGAAACTGCGCTTGAGGATCTCAAGCGACATCTGCTCGCTCTTCTGTTTCTCCTGTTTCTCACGCACCAGGATGCTCTGAACAGCCTTCTGGATGGTACGCGGCGTGATGCCGTGCGCCTGGTTGAATTGGTTCTGGATCTCGCGGCGGCGGTTGGTCTCGTCAATTGCCTCGCGCATCGCGTCACTGACTTTGTCGGCGTACATGATCACCTTGCCGTTCTGATTGCGCGCGGCACGCCCGATGATCTGCACCAGCGACCGCGCCGAACGCAGAAAACCGATCTTGTCGGCATCCAGAATGGCAATCAGCGAAACCTCGGGAAGGTCGATACCTTCACGCAGCAGATTGATACCCACCAGCACATCGTAGTGCCCGAGACGCAGATCAGTCAGCAGCTCGACACGCTCGATTGTCTCCACCTCGGAGTGAATGTAGCGAACGTTCAATCCGAGTTTTACCAGATAGGCGGTGAGATCCTCGGCCATCTTCTTGGTCAGGGTGGTGATCAGCACCCGTTCACGCGCTGCGATGCGGTTACGAATTTCACCGTAGAGGTGATCAATCTGGCCCTCGGTGGAATGCAGTTCGATTTGCGGGTCAAGCAGACCGGTGGGGCGGATCAACTGCTCGACCAGCTGCTGCGATTTCTGCAGCTCCTCGTCCCCGGGGGTCGCGCTGACAAAGACCGAACGGTTGACCAGCGCGTCGAACTCCTCGAACAGCAGCGGGCGGTTGTCCAGCGCCGACGGCAGGCGGAAACCGTAGTTGACCAGCGACAGCTTGCGGGATCGGTCACCGGCGTACATGCCGCGAATCTGGGACAGCGTCACGTGTGACTCATCAATGAACGTCAGAAAACTGTCGGGGAAGTAGTCGAGCAGTACCGCCGACCGTTCGCCCTCTTCGCGACCGCTGAGGTGACGCGAGTAGTTCTCAATGCCGGGGCAGTATCCCATCTCCTGCAGCATTTCGATGTCGTAGAGCGTTCGCGTCCGCAGCCGCTGCGCCTCGGCGAGTCGGTTCTGATCCACGAGCTCCTGATAGCGCTGCTCGAGTTCAGGCTGTATTCTGGAAACCGCGGCGGCAATCTGGTTATCCTCGGTGACAAAGTGCCTGGCCGGGTATACCACCACCACGTCGCGTTCCTCGATTGTCTCGCCGCTCAGGGGGTGCACCAGCCTGATGCGCTCCACCTCGTCCCACGCCAGCTCTATGCGTACCGCGTGTTCGCTGTAGGCCGGAAAGATCTCAATCACGTCACCCCTGATGCGAAAGGTGCCGCGGCTGAGTACTGCGTCGTTGCGATCGTACTGCAGGTTCACCAGCCGCCGCTTGAGATCGCCCAGATCGATGGTGGTGCCAGCATCAAGACGGATGCGCATACTGCGGTAATCGGCGGGACTGCCAAGTCCGTAAATGCACGACACGGTAGCCACGACGATCACGTCGCCGCGCTCGAACAGGTTGGTGGTGGCAGACAGCCGCAACCGATCGATCTCCTCGTTGATCGAGGAATCCTTCTCAATGTAGAGGTCGCGGGCGGCAACGTAGGCCTCGGGCTGGTAGTAGTCGTAATACGAGACAAAGTACTCAACCGCGTTGTCGGGGAAGAACTCCTTGAACTCGCGATACAGCTGCGCCGCCAGAGTCTTGTTGTGCGAGATCACCAGGGTCGGCAGCTGCAGCTGTTCGATGATTCGCGCCATGGTGTAGGTCTTGCCTGAACCGGTTACCCCCTTGAGCGTCTGATAGCGATAGCCGCGCCGAACGCCCTCACTGAGCCGTTCGATGGCCTGCGCCTGGTCCCCGGCCGGCTGATAGGCCGACACAATTCGAAAACGCTTCACCGCTGTGGCCCTCGCCGATTGCAGAGCACAGCCAACGCTATTCCCACTGGAACTGGTCCGGACGCTCCGAGAGAACGACGGTGGTCTCGCGCTGCGTGTTCCCGCGCAGGTAGACAACCCTGACCTCGTCGCCGGGCCGTTTGTCTTCCAGAGCTTCATACAGGTTGGCGAGCGAGCGGGTCGCGACACCGTTGACACTGATAATGATGTCACCGCCCAGATAGATCACGGTTCCCCCGTAGCGGACGGCCTGGTTTCTGCGCCCGCCCCTCAGTCCCGCGGCCTCCGCGTTTCCGCCCTGTACTACCTGAGATACCAGAATTCCCTCATCAACCGGCAGATCGGCGTACTGCACCAGCTGCGGAAACAGCTGCCGCGGCACGATATCAATCCAGCCGCGGCGTACCGTTCCGAACTCGATCAGGTCCGGAACCACCCGACGAGCGGTATCCACCGGCACGGCAAAGCCGATACCAATTGAGCCGCCGGAAGGAGAATAGATTACGGTGTTTATGCCGATCATGCGCCCGGCGGCATCGAGCAGTGGTCCGCCCGAATTGCCCGGGTTTATGGAAGCGTCCGTCTGAATCATGTCGCGAATTACGAGGTCGTTCGTGGTTCGCACCGGACGGCCGAGTCCGCTGACAATCCCGACCGTCAGCGTCCGGTCAAGCGCAAACGGATTCCCGATTGCCAGCACTTTCTGGCCGACCCGCAAATCGGCGGACGATCCCATCGGTATGGTTACAAGATTTCGGCCCTGCGGATCGAATCGGATCACCGCAAGGTCGTTCTCCGGGTCCAGCCCGACTACTTCGCCGTCAAAGCGGTCACCGTCCGCCAGTGTGACGTGAACCTTGAAGGCACGCTCGACTACGTGGGCATTGGTCAGAATGTAGCCGCGATTATCGATGATCGAACCCGACCCTGAGGTGCCGGGGCGCGGAACCGGCTCCAAAAACCAGTTGTAGGCCACCGTTTCGGTCGATACGTTGACCACGGCCTCATTTCGGCTCTCGTAGATTTGTATGTTCTCGAGTTCGGATTCCGAAAGACCGTTACCACTGTAGACGGCCCTGGCGTCCTCCGTGCGGACATGGTTGGTCTGCAACGCAAATGGTTCGCTGCGCGAGACTTCCCGGACATCCGGGCCGGACGCGGCCTGAGGCAGAACCCGGATAACGCCGAATCCTATTGCCAGCAGCAATACCAGCAGCGCACTCGACAAGGAAACAAACACCAGTTGGCGCCGGCTGTACAGTTTCATGATCTCCCCCTCCCCAGGCCATCATCATACTGAATGCGCCGCTACTTGCCAACACGGCTGAGATCGCCGAATCTCACTATGTGGTTCCGGTGGCCGGCATCGCCAGCAGACCTTCGGCCGGAATCGAATCCCCTTCGCCCAGACGACGGTACTGCACCGCCTCGAGCAGATGGTACTTGTCGATGCGGTCCGCTCCGCTCAGATCCGCAATTGTGCGTGCCACCCTCAATACCGCGTACTGTGCACGACTGGAGAGCTCCAGCGCACGGGTCGCGGTTTCCAGAGCCGTCTGCGCTTCCGCCGCGGGGCGCACCATCTCGAGGATACGCTGCGACGGCAGGCGTCCATTGCGGCTGAAGGCCAGCCCGTGATAGCGAGTCCGCTGGCGTTCAACCGCCGCAATCACGCGTTCACGGATTGCGGTGCTGGCTTCACCGTCCCGGCTACCGGCAAGCGCAGTCCGGTGGGACGCTGTGGATACCCTCAGTTCAATGCGGTCCAGCATGGGCCCCGAGAGAACGCGCCAGTAGCGCTGCACTTCGGTCTGACTGCACAGACAGTGCCGGTTCCGCCGCCCGAGGTTTCCGCACGGGCACGGATTGGTGGCCAGCAGCAACTGAAAGTCTGCCGGAAACCAGTAGTTGCCCGTGGCGCGGGCCAGATTGATGCGATTTGATTCCAGTGGTTCACGAAGACTCTGCAGTACCGGCCGTCGGAATTGCAACGCCTCGTCAAGAAAGAGCACGCCGTTGTGCGCCAGTGAGATCTCTCCGGGGCGCGGTATTATTCCGCCACCGGTCATTCCCTCCGTGGATGACGTGTGGTGCGGAGCGCGAAAGGGAGCGTCTCGCAGCAGTCCGGTTCCCGGTGCCAGTGTCCCGGCCAGCGAATGAATCCGCGTGGCCTCAACCGCCTCGCGGTCGACGAGCGGCGCCAGAATTGACGGCAGCGTGCGGGCCGCGACGGTCTTACCCGAACCGGGCGGGCCCACCAGCAGCAGATTGTGCCGGCCCGCCGCGGCAATCTCCATGGCGCGCACGATCAACGGCGCCCCGGCGAAATAGCTGTAGTCAAGACCGCCGTCGGTACTCCGGCCGGTCTGCGGCGGTTCGACCGCTCGGCCGCGAGGCACACCGACGCCGGCCTCCGGTACGCCGGACCGCATCGCGCGCACTGCCTGCACCAGCGACCTGACGGGCAGCAGTGTACCGCTGCCCAGTGCCGCCGCTTCGCCGCTGTTTGCCGCCGGGATGATGTAGCGACTGATACCGAGTAGCGCCGCTTCGCTCACCGCCGCCAGCACCCCGGAAACCGCACGCACCCGACCATCCAGCCGCAATTCTCCAAGCACCAGCACCGGCACCGGCTCAACGGCCGCGATCTGCCCGGCCGACGCCAGAATTGCAATCGCAATAGCAAGGTCCAGCCCGGCACCGCTCTTGGGGACGCCGGCTGGTGACAGGTTCACTACTACACGGTCCCGAGGATAGTGCAATCCGGAGCGCCGCACCGCAACCCGAACTCGTTCGCGCGCTTCCCGTACCGCGCTTCCCGCCAGACCGACGATGTCGGTACCGGGTATCCCGCGGCGAATATCAACTTCAACTGCCACAACGTGACCGGTGTAACCGGCGGCGACGTAGGCGTGTATGTGCATTGGACCCTTCCTGACCCATTACACACACAAAACGGTGCCCGTACTTCAAAAAAACCGCTCTCACGGGTTGCCAATCAGTTTGGAAAGATATCAGCCTGATCTGATGCCGGCAATTGCGTTCTGCACCAGAGAGTCACACAGTTCGTTCCCGCTGTTACCTGAGTGACCGCGCACCCAATGCCAGACTATCTTGAGCCCATCGCTCTGTCGCCGCAATTCCTGCCACAACTCCCGGTTCTTCACCGGCTTACGGGCACTTGTCTTCCAGCCGTTGTTGATCCAGCGTTCCATCCACTCGGTTATGCCGCCGCGCACGTACTGGGAATCGGTAAACAGCGCGATTGAGTACCCGCCGTCACCGTACAGCCTGCGCGCGGTTTTGAGCGCCTCGATCACCGCCCGCAGCTCCATGCGATTGTTGGTGGTCTGCGACTCGTGGCCGCTGTCGCAGTGTGAATCATCGCCGGCCTGTATCACAAACGCCCAGCCGCCGGGACCCGGATTGCCGTGGCATCCTCCGTCGGTATAGATATCGATCTGCGGTATGAGGCTCATGAGAATACTCCACGAAGGCCGGCGTGCGCCTGCGGGCCGGATAGGCTAGACCGCGCTGGTCTGCCGCGCGTGTTCCGCAAGCGCATCGAGCAGCTGCTCAGCGCCGGGTGCCGTGTCGCCGAGACCCAGGAGAAGATAGGCTTCGGCGCCCCGGAAGACAATCGGAAGGAAGACCGTACAACCGATATACTCGATCTCACTGTCACTACACCCGATCTCCACTTCCCGATAATGCTGCAGCGTTCGCGTCAGCAACAGGATACGACGCCGGGCCAATACCTCGTTGTAGAGGGCGGTTCCTTCCGAGATCCGCAGAAAATTCACGCACGGGTCATCCAGGCCCAGCAGATACTCCACCTGATACACGTTCTGCTTGCTGACCAGGATGGCGCTGAACTTGGCACTCCAGATGCGGGTGAAGTCGATCAGCGACTTGAAAACCCCGCTCTCGCTCTTCTTATAGCGGCGCAGAAAACGATCATAGTCAAGCCCGCGCCTGTCAAACGCAAGCCCGTGTGATTCCGCTCGCCTGCCGGCCGTCGCTTCCCCGGCACTGGCCCGAGACTCTACGCGCGCGCCAATCGGGTAGAGATCCAGACCTCCGCCAACGGAGAGTATGTCGTCAATGCCGGCCTCGGCAGCGCCGGTTTCCTGTGACCCGACAACCTCTTCGACCAGCTCTCTGACATCGCCGGCCGCATCGGCCGCATCACCTTGCGTCTCCCGGTATGCCTCGCCGCTTATCTGAAAAACTCCGTCGGACTCTTCGATAAGCTCCCGCTTCCGGCCGAGATACTGCAACGCTTCCTCAAGCTCTACGATCCGGTAATCATCACCGGGCGTTAGATTCTCGAATCCCACACCATCGCCGTCGCCCGACCGCGACGGCCAATCGCCGGACGCAACTGTCTGATCGGCGTCAAGCGGCTCCTCGACGTCCTCCAGTTCTTCCGGCTCATCGAGTTCCTGAAGCTCTTCAATCTCCTCGATCTCGGCCGCCTCGTCGATTTCCTCCAGTTCGCCGACAGACTCGTCGGCTGATGCAGCTGATTGAATGCGTTCGTTCGTGGAGCCGGCACGCGGCGCAGCACCGGAAGGTGCGTCAAAACCGAACAAACCGAACGTGAAACCTCCGTAGATGCCGCTCATTTCGTCTGCGTCGATCTCGTCCGCCTCGTCACCGTCGTCAACCGCCTCCAGATCCGGCAGCTCCTCCACTTCGGCGCTGTCACTCGCAGTTGGCCGGCCAGCTTCATCCGCCGGTTCGGTCAGTTCGACGAGCTCTTCGACGTCATCGGCCGGCTCTTCTTTGCCTTGAGCGAGCCGATGCACCGCACCAGGGCCGCCGGACGACTCCGCGGCCGCGCGGCCGTCATCCGCCGACGTCGCCGCCCCGGTCAGCTCCCACTCTTCCTTGACGTCATCGAGAACGCCCCTGAGTGACGGCTCAGCGGTCTGATCGAGCCCTTCCACGTCGGAAACCTGCAGCTGACTATCGTCGTCATCCAGCCAGCGGTCATCATCGAGGCCCTCCGCATCGCTTGGCTCCGGCACGAGCTCGCCGGCCCACGAGGTCTCCAGGATGCTGTTGGATTCTCCGATCTCCTCGATTCCGAATCGCGGCTGAGCGATCGCCCGGTCATCCTCCGCATTCTTGTCCGCAGCTGACTCTACGCTGTGCACTTCGAGCTCATCAACCTCTTCGAGCTCATCAACCTCTTCGAGTTCTTCCAGCTCTTCCAGTTCCTCGAGCTCATCCTGTTCGTCCGTGGCATCGATGTCGCCAACTTGATCAACTTCGCCGGCCTCTTCGGCCTCTGGTATCTCTTCGATCTCTGCTATTTCTTCGGCTTCTTCAACCTCTTCGGTCTCGTCCGCCTCTTCAATTTCGTCGACCTCTTCGTCCTCTTCAAGCTCCTCCAGTTCTTCGGTATCGTCCACAGACACCGTCTCTACCGTCACCGGAGTCGGTTCCCGATCCTCAGTGACGGCGGCTGCAGCCACCGCTTTGCGTTGTTCGCCGGCGGCCCGGCCGTCGTCTTCGGCGCCGTGTGCCAGATTGGACACCATGCGCTCGATAATTGATTCCAGGCGGTCCAGATCGATGCTGCTGCCGGCCTGAGAGATCTGGCGGCGCCCCGCGATCACGTTCAGAATCTCGTCCCAGCTCTTGTCGAACAGTTCGTCCAGTTCCTGTCCCCTGGGACCCTTCGCACCGCGCACACCGCGCTTGAGCTCTCGTCGCACCTCCTCGCGACGGCTCTCGAGCTCACGGCTCCAGCGTTCCCAGTCGAGTTCCTCCTTACTCTCCATGTATTCGCGCAGAAAGTTGATCTGGAACCGCTTCACCCGTTCCGAAAGCACGACGACTGCGTCCTGCCTCAGGTTCAGCAGCAGGAAAACGACCAGAAACGTAGTCAGGAAGCTGGCCACCAGCAGCACCACCCGCATGGGCATAGTCATGGCGAAGTCGCTTTCGGGCACCAGTAACGCCAGATAGAGACCGTTGGTTTGGCGGGAAAACACCAGGCTGCGCGTATCGTCGGTGCGCTCGATGACCAGTGGGGACTGCGCAGGATCGACCACCCGCGACCAATTAGCCTGCAGCTCTTCGGCCATGCGAGCGGCTCCCGCCGCAGAAGCGTTTAGAAGAATGCCGTTTTGCAGCAGTCGTACCACGCTGCCACTGTTAATTACCCCGGCACGCACCAGAGCGTTGCGCAGACCCGTCGGGTCAACGTAGAAGAGAGCCGTCCCACGGGGTATATCGAATCCGTCACGAACGATAAAACGGAAGATGACCTGGTTCGCCGCGGAGTGCACCACCCAGTCTCTTTCCACGGCTCCCGCAGAAAGCAGGAACGGAGAAACCGGTTCCTCTTCCTCTATATCCGCCAGCGGACGGTAGACCCGCGTTGTCGCGTCTTGACGCAGTATGTCTGACTGCAGCGTGCTGTACCAGAGCCGTTCGCCTTCAATATCGACAAAACGGACATGAGCAAAGGCAGGCTCTCGTTCTTTCAATTCCGAATAGTAGTTCTCGCGCCACACGATGTCTTCGCGGGTCTGGTTAACCCGGAACACGTTCTGTACCGCCGGTTCATTGAGAGATGCGGCAAACCGGTCCCGGCTTATCTGAAGGTAACCCGCTACGGTGTCATCCGCCCGTTCAAGGATCGTCTCTACGTTTGCACGAACCCGCGGGTCATAGAAGGTTGCCTCGATGTACTCAAACAGGCCCGAGAAGGCGGCGACCGCAAAGCCCGTGAACACCAACACCGCGAACAGCAGACTCAATGCGGTTTTCTGGACAGTGCTCATGGTTTCTGCGCGACCTCCCCGAGACGCAGGGCCCTCGTTCGTTGTATCGGTTGCTTCAGGGGAAGACTTGAACCGCCCGGCCGGCCTACTCGCCGTCGGCTGCCGCGGTTACGCTTTCTTCGCCGGCCGAAGGCTCGCCACTTTCGGTCTTGTCCGCCGCCTCCTGCTTGCGCTTCTTCCGGCTGCCCGACTTTTCAGTCGCGGCAGCATCCGCTGTCACGTCGCCGCCGGTCGGCGCATCGTCTTGCGCTTTCTGACCCTCGCTCCTGGGAGACCTGGTCTTCGAGGCTGTTTGACCCGCGGTTGTCGATTCATTTTTGTCTGCATCAGCCTTCTTCTTTTTTTTCTTCGGCTGCTCGACCTCCGCGTCACCTCGATCGACAAACTCCAGCAGCACCATCTCTGCGGCGTCACCAACCCGCGGACCGAGCTTCAGTACTCTGGTGTAGCCGCCCGCCCGACTCTTGAAGCGTGGCCCAATCTCGGTAAACAGCCTCGCGAGCGCTTTCTTGTTCTTTATTTCGCGGCCAACCATGCGTCGATTGTGGACGGTATCTTCCTTGGCTCGCGTCACCATCTTTTCCGCCATGCGCCGCACTTCGCCCGCTTTGGTCTGGGTGGTCGTGATTCGTTCTTCCAGCAGCAGGGACGTAACCATGTTGCGCTTCAGCGCCTTGCGATGCGCAGGGCGCCGACCGAGCCGATTGAAACCGATCCTATGCCTCATGTTCCTCTTCCTTCTCTTCCTTCTCTTCCTGCTTCTCGTGCTCGACGCGCAGCGCTTTCTTCAACGAACTGTAATCGGTCATTCCCAGGGCCAGGTTCCACTCGTTCAGTTTTTCCTTGATTTCCTGCAAGGACTTCTTGCCGAAGTTACGCGTCTTGGCGATGTCTTCTTCGGTCCTCGAGGTCAGGTCCCCGATGCTGCGGATATTGGCGTTCTTCAGACAATTGCTTGACCGCACCGAGAGCTCCAGCTCTTCAACCGGCGTGTCCAGCAGCTTGCGGATCCGCTCCTCTTCCTCATCGATATCGTCATCGCCAAGGATATCATCCTCATCGAAGTTGATAAAGATGGTGAAATGATCCTTGGCGATCTTGGCGGCTTCCGCCACCGCATTCTCAGGTGTGACGGTCCCGTCGGTCCAGACCTCAAAGATCAACTTGTCAAAATCCGTACGCTGCCCGACACGCGTGTTCTCGACGTTGTACCGAACCCGACGTACCGGGGAAAAGATCGAATCGATCGGTATGGTGCCGATGACTTCAATGTACTTCTCGTTCAACTCCGCCGGGACGTAGCCGCGTCCAAAATCAACCTGAACTTCTATCTCAACGTGTGCATTGCCCATCAGGGTCATGATCGGCTGATCTTTGTTTATCACGGTGATACTGTCGTCCACGGCAAACACATCACCCTTGATCTCTGCGGGGCCTTTGAGTTCTACGAAGACGGTACGCTGCTCCACCTCGTGCGCCAGTGCGACCTGTAACTGCTTGATGTTGTTGATGATCTCCGGCGTGTCTTCAACCACCTCCGGTATGGAATCGAACTCGCTGGCCAGCACCCGAGCGGTACCGTCACCATCGTAACTGGTAACCCGTATGGCCGTGACCGCGTATCCCTGGATCGAGGAGAGCAGGATGCGTCGCAACGCGTTGCCGATTGTCCAGCCGTAGCCGCGTTCAAACGGCTGCGCCACGAATCTGCCATAATCGGGCGTTACTTCGCTGTGTTCAAATGTGATGCCTTTGGGCTTCTTGAAACCCCGTAAAAGGTTTTTACGTGCCATCTTAACTCCTCTTGTCGCAACGGACGGGACAACCCAAAACAAGACCGCGGTCTCCGCGGCACTGCGGACAGAGAAACGCGTAGCGTTTATACGCGGCGGCTCTTCCGCGCCCTGCATCCATTGTGGGGGATCGGGGTGACGTCCTTGATCGATTTGACTCGCAGGCCAAGCGCGCCAAGCGAGCGAATCGCGGATTCTCGGCCAACGCCGGGGCCCTTGACGTAGACATGCACCTCCTGCAATCCGACGTCGCGAGCCTTGGAAGCGGCGGCCTCCGCGGTAGTCTGCGCAGCGTACGGTGTCGACTTCTTCGCGCCCCGAAAGCCTAATCCCCCGGCACTGGCCCACGAGATTCCATTACCGGCGAGATCGGTAATGGTAACGATGGTATTGTTGAAGGTCGCCTGAATGTAGACGTTACCTTCGTACACCGACTTCTTTTCTCTTTTCTTCTTTGCCTTAGCCAAGCCTCTACCTCCGACGATTCAGCACTCGACCACTACTTCTTCTTACCTGCAACGGTCTTGCGCTTGCCTTTGCGGGTACGAGCATTGGTCCGGGTGCGTTGGCCGCGAACCGGCAACCCTTTACGGTGGCGCAGTCCGCGGTAGCAGCCGATATCCATCAGCCGCTTGATGTTCAGTGACACTTCAGTGCGAAGCCGCCCTTCGACCGCATAATCGTTCTCGATAACGTTGCGCAGCTCGTTGATCTCTTCCGGACCAAGGTCGTTCATCCGCCGTTCGGCGTCAATACCGGTCTTTCTGCAGATCTCGATTGCCGACGAACGGCCGATGCCGAAGATGTATGTCAATGCGATATCCACGTGTTTGTTGGGCAAGTCAATGCCGGCGATACGCGCCATTCTATCCCCCTATCTCTGCCGCTGTTTGTGTTTTGGGTTGGAACAGATAATGCGCACCACGCCGCGACGACGGATCACTTTGCAGTGGGCGCACATAGGCTTTACGCTTACTCGAACTTTCATGCTCGTATCCTCTTCTAGAGATAGCGCGACTTGAGTCGCCCTTTCTTTGTCAAGCCGTCATGATGATGCATCCGGAGGTGGCCCTCGATCTGCGACATGAGATCCAGGTCCACACCCACCAGGATAAGCAACGACGTTCCGCCCATCAGAAACGCCAGCTCCGCCGGAAAATTGAACAGCTGCTGTACCAACGTCGGGATCAAGGCAATGAACGCCAGGAAGATTGCACCCGGCAGAATGATCCTGTTTAATATGCGTGAGAAGTACTCCTCCATCTTCTCCGAACGAATACCCGGAATCGAACCACCGTTCTCGCGAATATTCTTCGAGATCTCGATAGGATTCAGCGTGACCTGGGTATAGAAATAGGCAAAGAAGATGATCAACAGCGTGTAGGTAATCAGGTAGGCAGGGCCGTCGGGGCGCAGCCAAATGGCCACCTGCTGCAACCAACGAATGTCGGGCCCCAGACTCTGAGCGATCTGCAGCGGGAACGTCATAACCGAGGCGGCGAAGATCACCGGGATGACACCGGAAGGGTTGATCTTGAACGGAACGTAGGTGTTCTGCGCACCGTAGAGCTTGCGTCCAACCACTCGTTTGGCGTAGTGAACCGGTATCTTACGCTGCCCGCGCTGCTCGTAGACAACAAGCGCCACCACAACGGCAAACATAAGGAATACTACGATCACAAATACCGGGTTGAGATCTCCGGCCTGCACATCCTGGATCAGGACCCAGATCCCGGCCGGCAGGCGCGCCACGATACCGGCAAATATCAACAGCGATATACCGTTGCCGATGCCCCGCTGATTGATCTGTTCTCCGATCCAGACCAGAAAGACCGTCCCCGCGGTGACCGTCAGCATTGAGACCACCATGTAGAGACCGCGCGGCAACGTGATGGCGTCAGGGATACTGTCCGCGTAGACCGCCACCGCGAACGACTGGATGATACAGACCACCACAGTGCCGTAGCGGGTATAACGCTGGATGCGTTTGCGACCGCCTTCTTCCTCGGATATCTTCTTCAACGTCGGAAACACCAGCAGCAGCAGCTGCATGATGATCGACATCGAGATATACGGCATGATACCGAGCATGAAGACCGAGAAGCGGCTGAACGCTCCACCGGCAAAGAAATCGAGATACTCGGTAACCGAAATCCCGGTACCGGCCTGCGTCTGGAAGTAGAGCCGCAGCGCGTTGACGTTGATTCCGGGAATTGGAATGGTAGCACCGAGGCGAAACACCACCAGCATCAGAAAGGTGAAGATGATGCGCTCGCGCAGATCACGGATCCGGAATATGTCGACAATTGCGTTCGTAGCCATGAAACCTACCTACGCCTTGAGCTGCTCAATCGACCCGCCGGCCTGCTGGACTTTGTCCTGGGCAGCTTTCGAGAGTTCGAGTCCCTGCAGCGTGAGCTTCTTGCTGAGCTCGCCGGTGCCAAGGATCTTTATGCTCAGACTCTTGGAGCGAACCAGCCGCCGCGCCTTCAGCACATCGGGAGTAATGACATCGCCGTCCGCGAACACGCGCTCGAGATCGCCGACGTTGACCACATCGTAGACGACTTTAAACCGCGAGTTCGAGAACCCCCTTCGTGCGATACGTCGGTAGAGAGGCATCTGGCCACCCTCAAAACCGAGCCGAACGCCACCACCGGACCGCGCATTCTGCCCTTTGTGCCCGCGGCCGGCCGTCTTTCCCCTGCCGCTGCCGGGTCCACGGCCGACGCGCTTCTTCTTTTTCAGTTCCGGCGCCTTCAACATCAGACTATCTCCTCACAACGCACCAGATACGAAATCCGGTTGACCATTCCCATGATGGCGGGATTGGCCTCTTTCTCGACCGAGTGATGCAGCTTGCGCAAACCCAGTGCCCTGACAGTTCGCACGTGCGTGGGCTTACGGCCAATTGGACTCTTGACGAGCGTAATTCGAACCTTCATCTGTCAGCCCCACAGCTCTTTGACCGTTTTGCCACGGTTGCGTGCCACTTCGCGCGCATCGAACATGGTGTCCAGGCCCTGGAAGACCGCCTTGACGATATTCAGAGGATTGGGTGACCCCAGTGACTTGCTCTGTACATCGTTGATTCCTCCGACTTCCATAACCGCGCGCACCGGACCGCCGGCTATGATGCCGGTCCCCGGCGCCGCCGGCTTGATCAGCACCCGCGCGCTCTTGAACTCACCGACGATCTCGTGCGGCACGGTCGCCTTCTGCATCGGGACACGGATCGTATTACCCTTGGCTCGCTCGACGCCCTTGCGAATCGCTTCCGAGACGTCATTGGCCTTGCCGTACCCGTACCCCACGGTTCCGTTCTTGTCTCCGACCACCACCAGCGCCGAAAACGAGAATCTGCGACCACCCTTGACAACCTTGGCAACGCGATTGAGTTTGATCAGCTTCTCGCTGAGGTCTCTATCCCCTCGATTCTGTTCCACACTGTCCCCCTAGAACTCAATCCCGGCTTTGCGCGCACCGTCGGCCACGGCCTTGATCACACCATGATACAGGTTTCCGTTGCGATCAAAGACCGCGCGGTGTACCTGCCTGACTTTGAGCTGCTCGCCGAACGCTTGTCCAAACTTCAGCCCGTCTTCGACATTCCGCTTCAGCCCGCTGGTCGGGCCGTGCGCGGTGGACATACCGAGTATCGTCCGCCCGGCGGTATCATCAATGGCTTGCAGATAGATATAGCGATTGCTTTTGTATACGCTCAGCCGCGGACACTCCGCGGTACCGACGATGCGCTTGCGTATCCGCATCTTGCGCTTCTGCTTCCTGGCTCGTTTCAGCTGTAGCGTTTTCATGCTGTTATCCTGCTCTACTTGATTCCCGCTTTGCCGACCTTGCGGATGATCGTCTCGTCTTCGTACTTGACACCCTTGCCCTTGTACGGCTCGGGCGGGCGCAGGGATCGTATTTCGGCGGCTGCCTGACCGACTCTCTGACGATTGATGCCACTGATGGTGATCTTGTTGGGACCTTCAGCGGTAATGGTCAGATCGTCGGGAATCGGATACTCGATCGGCATCGAATACCCCAGGTTCAGAACAATACTCTTTCCCTGAACTTCGGCCCGGTACCCGACACCGTTGATGAGCAGAGTCTTGCTGAATCCCTGGCTGACACCGTGCACCATGTTGTCCAGCAGCTTGCGGTACAAACCGTGAAAAGAACGCGCCTTCTTGCTCTCTTCATTGCGCGTCACCACGCACTGCTCATCTTCCAGGCGGAACTCCACCAACGGCAGGTAGTCTTGCGTCAACGCTCCCTTGGGGCCTTTGACGGTGACGCGGTCCTTCTCGATGCTGACACTCACACCTTGCGGTATCTTTACCGGCAACTTACCGATACGAGACATTCTTCTCTCCCTTACCAGACAGAACAGATGAGCTCGCCGCCCACCTTGCGTTCTGCCGCCTTCTTTCCCGTGGTCACGCCCGAGGACGTGGAAACGATAATGGTGCCGTATCCGTTGTAGACGCGCGGCATCTTCTTGTAACCGGAATATACACGGCGTCCGGGCGTCGAAATCTTTTGCACTCCGTGAATGATGGGATTCATCTTCTCGTCGTACTTCAGGAAGATCCGGATCACGGTATTGTCATCCTGCGTGACCTTCTTGAAGTTCTTGATGAACCCTTCGTTCTTCAGAATCTTCACTATTTCCAGCTTCAGTTTGGAAGGGTTGATATCAACCTTTTCGAACTTCGCGGTGCTGGCGTTGCGAATCTTGGTCAGCATATCGGCTACAGGGTCGGAAACACTCATACACTCTCTCCCTACCAGCTCGACTTGGTCACACCAGGTATCATGCCTTCGCTAGCCAGTTTCCGGAAACAGATCCTGCACATCTGAAACTTGCGCATGTAACCGCGCGGTCTTCCGCACACTCGGCACCGATTGTACCGGCGCGTGGAGTACTTGGCCTTCTTCTGCGCTTTTACGATCAACGACTTCTTCGCCATGCAATCTCCTCTCTATTTCCTGAAGGGCATTCCCAGTTTCTGCAAAAGGCTCTTGGCTTCCTGGTCCGTCTTTGCGGTAGTGACGATAACGATGTTCATTCCCGTGACCCGCTCGATCTTGTCATAATCGATTTCGGGGAAAATGATCTGCTCCGTCACGCCCAGCGAATAATTGCCGTGGCCATCGAACGCGTTGGGGTTCACGCCACGGAAGTCCTTGACCCGCGGCAGCGCGATGTTCACCAGCCGATAAAGAAACTCATACATGCGAGCGCCACGCAGGGTGACCTTGGTTCCGATCTCCATTCCTTCGCGCAGCTTGAAATTCGAGATCGACTTGCGCGCCTTGGTGCGCACCGCTCGCTGGCCGGAGATCAGGCTCAACTCCGAGACGGCTGACTCCAGGTACTTCTTGTTGACGATAGCGTCACCGACGCCCATGCTGAGTATGATCTTCTCGACCCGCGGAATCTCCATCACCGAATGATAGGAGAACTCCTCCATCAGCTGCCCCCGAACCGAACTCTGGTACAGCGTTTTCAACTCCGGTACGTACTGTGCTACTGCCGCCATTACAACTGTTCCCCGGTCTTCTTTGCTA
>RECP01000061.1 GCA_007693945.1 Spirochaetaceae bacterium | reverse complement strand
AACCGACTCCGTGCACCATATGGCGACGGCTGCCGCTCGCCTGGGGGTAAGGACACCGTCGGCGCGTGCGGTGCCGTACGGCCAAAATGAGAATTACTGAGAATCTGCAGGAATTTGCATCGTGATCGCACGGAGTCGGCAGCTAAAGCTCACAATCGGGTTGTGCCTCAGTGCGCCGGCGCGTATACTGATTGACGGAGGATCAAGATGATACGCAAAGGATACGGTATGTCGCTGCTGATTGCAGTAGTGGTCCTGCTGGTGTCCTGGTCGGCTCACGCTGCGGAGCCGGATCTGGTTATTCTGCACACCAACGACATGCACGGCCGCATAGAGACGGGCGATGGAATCCTGGGGATGCCGCTGATCAGCGCATTGATCCGCGAGCACCGCGCGGAACACGAGCACGTCCTGGTGCTTGACGCCGGCGATACCATCCACGGCCGTCCGATCACCAACCAGCTGGAAGGCGCCAGTACCGTGGCGGTGATGAACGCCGCCGGCTATGATGTCATGGTTCCCGGAAACCATGACTTCAACTTCGGCTACCCGCGCTTGCTGGAGCTCGAGCAAGAGATGGAGTTCCAGCTGATCTCGGCCAACGTCTACAAGGACGGGGAACTGCTGTTCACGCCATACGTTATCAAGGAAGTCGGGGACTACCGGGTCGGTATCTTCGGGCTTTCCACGCCGGACACCTATCAGACCACCCATCCGCGCAACATCGAGGGGCTGGAGTTCGGCAGCATGGTCGATGCGGCTCAGACGTACGTCGATCTGCTGCAGGATGAGGGGGTTGACCTGATCGTCGCGCTGGGGCACGTTGGGTTCGGCCGCAACTACCCGTCCACCGATGTGGTCGATGCGGTTGACGGCATTCATCTGTTTGTTGACGGGCACAGTCACGACCTGCTGCCTCGCGGCACCTATCACAATAAGACGCTGTTCGTACAGGCCAACGAGTACAGCAAGTATCTCGGACGGGTTGAGGTCTTCCTTTCCGGTCCCGAGCCGCAGTTACGTGCATCGGTCATACCGGCCGCGGAAGCCGCGAATCTCGAAGCGGACGCCGAAATCGGCGCCATGCTGGAAGAGTTTCGCGCCGAGGTGCGTCGCCAGATTCTCGGGCTGTAAGGCGAAGCGCAAACCATGCTTCCCCTGCGCGACGAGCGCGCGGCAGTGCTTGTCAACATCGGATCGCCGGCCGCGGCCACTCCCGCGGCGGTTCGCTGCTATCTGAGGCAGTACCTGATGGATCCCTGTATGATCGGTGCGCCGTTGCCGCTGCGCCGTGCGCTGGTTTCGGTGATCACGCGTCTGCGCAGCCGGCGCTCCGCCGCCGCCTACGCGGCCATCTGGGGCGACGAAGGCGCGCCGCTGGTAGCGATCAGTCGACGTCTGGCCCACCGGCTGCAGGAGGCCACCGGGTTGCCGGTAGAGGTGGGCATGCGCTACGGCAGCCCGTCGATAGAGGACGCCGTGCGAGCCGTGCTCGCGCCGGCCGCGGGCCGGTCGATTCGGAAGATCGTGCTGATACCGCAGTTTCCGCAGCACGCCGACAGTACGGTTACGTCGGCGGTGGACGAGGCCAGGCGGGTCGTGCGCAAAGTTGCGCGCCAGGTTGGACTGACGGTTGTGCCGCCGTTCTATGACCGCGTCGAGTACATCCGAGCGCTGGTCGACTCGGCCCGGCCGTACCTCGATGCCGGTTTCGATCACCTGCTGATCACTTTCCACGGTGTGCCTGAACGTCATCTGCGCAGGGCCGATCCAAGCGGTGTGCACTGTCTGCGTGTACGCGACTGCTGCTATGTACCGTCGGCGGCTCACCGGCGCTGCTATCGAGCCCAGTGCATTACCACCGCCCGCACACTGGCCGCCAGGCTGCAGCTTGCCGACAAGCGCTGGTCGCTGGCATTCCAGTCACGGCTTGGACCGGGCAAATGGATCGGGCCTTATACCGAGGCGCAGATTGACGCGTTGGCGCGCAGTGGAGTCAGGAAACTGCTGGTAATCTCCCCGGCCTTCACCGTCGACTGCCTCGAGACGCTTGAAGAGATTGGCATCCGTGGGCGCAGGCGGTTCCTCGAGGCGGGGGGGGAAGAGCTGCAGCTGATACCGTGCCTCAATGAGCGGCCGCAGTGGGTCGAGGCGCTGGCGGGGTGGCTGCGCAGCGAGGCTCGCGGATTAGTGCCCGACTGATTTCAGCGCGCGCCTGCCTATCTTGCACACCATGGTATAGGCCGGATCAAATATGTTGCCCACGTCGTACTCGACGCACTGACCCAGCAGGATGCGGGCTCCGGCCTCATCGAGTTTGAACTCGCGCTGAAGTCGACGCAGCATCTCGGTTGTGGCGTGCTGGACAGCCTGATCCAGCGGACGAGCGTTGCCGACCGTAAAGATGTAGTGCCGGTTTTCTCCGCCGGGCCATAACACTGCGGCGTTCTTGCGTATTCGGACCGTGAACTGCACGGTGCACGATATCTCAATTCCAGTGCCGCCGATCTCGCCGTCGCCCTGCAGCGCGTGGCAGTCGCCAAGCTGAAACAGCGCTCCGGGCACAAAAACCGGGAAATAGGCGGTCGTCCCGCTGCAAAAGCCGCGGTAGTCCATGTTGCCGCCGTGCTGACCGGATGTAGCGGTGGAAATCGCCTGTCCGTACGGCGGCGCCACGCCCATGCAACCGATCATCGGCGCCAGCGGCAGGCGTATTCTGCCGAGGCTGGTATCGGAGGGCTCTTCCAGAGTCACCGTTGCGGCCCGGCTGTCTACGCGCCAGCGGGCGAGCGCCTGGTTGTCGGCCGGCGGCGATGCGGCGACGTAGTCCGGGTCGAGTACGTTGGGCGCAACCACCGTGCGCGCCCAGCCGTACTCCCGGTCGGGTTCGATGCGTTCGATAACCACCGCCAGCGCGTCGCCGGGTTCTGCGCCCTCGACATAGAAGGGGCCGGTCATCGGGTTGCTCATCTGCACCACGAGCGTCTCGTTCGCGTCGTAACCGTGGGCGCAGAGCGTCGACGTCACGACGCTGTCACCGCCGGCTACGCGCAGAACCGGTTCATGTGACCCGATGGTCGGGTGGAAGTGTGACGGCGTGAAGTGATGTGTTGCCACTGTGCCTCCCGGGATGTGATCTTCGATGGTTGCCGCAGACGGCGGCGGTCGCGACCGTTGTATCGCTCGCGTTCAGCCGCACGTACTCTGAGGGCGTCGTGCCGAAGCGCTGTTTGAAAACGCGGTTGAAGGTGCTCTTGGAAGGAAAGCCGGCTTCAAGCGCCAGTCTCAGGATTGTATGCCGCTCCAGCTCTCCGGCCGCGACCTGCTGCAGAAAACAGTCCAGACGACGCCGGTGCAGCAGCTGAGAGAAGTTCTCGCCGAACGCGCGGTTGACGGCCGCCGAGAGACGGTTGGGGTGCACTTCAATTCTGTGCGCCAGACCCGCCAGGGTCAGCTCGGGGTCGCGGAACGCGCCGGCGGCAAGGTGTTGCTCCACGCGCGCGGCAATCTGCCGGATCTCGTCCTGCGCGAGGCCGTTGGACGCGCGCGGTGCAGCCGAGCCGTTTCCGACAGCCAGAACGCCGGGTGCGATCAGCACCAGCATCGCCAACGCGTAAACGCTGATCATCATCGCTGCTGCCGGCAGGTAGAAGGGACTGAAACCGTTATCGGCAGCGGCGGCCGGCTGTGCTGCAACGGCGATGAAGGCGAGCATCGATACCAGCGGAGCCGCGACCACGACGCGCGCCCACAACCGCCGCTGAGGTGCGACACTGGCGCTGTCGGCGCCAAAGGCCATGCGCCCGGCCACCACCGCGTAGGCGGTGCCCGACACGAGCTTCAGCAGATGCCGCAGCGGCATCCACCACGGAACCGGGGCGTTGAACAGGTCGGCTATCAGCAGCCGGTAGTCGGCGGGCCCCAGCGACAAGAAAAATGCCGCCAGCAGCGCCGTCTCAAGGGCCCACGGCAGCGCGTGCAGCGCGGCCCGCCGCGGACGTCGACTGTCCGGGCGCACGAGTTCGCGTACGTACCGCCACACCAGCGGTCCAAACAACAGCGGCAGCGGACCTGCCAGCGGCAGTAACCAGCGGTAACGCAACAGGGTCTCCGGGTTCCACGACGGAATGGTGCCGAGCCGGATCGAGAAGGTCAGCAGCAGCAGCGCCAGCGGCAGGTTCGCCCGACCGCGGAACCGCACCACAATCAGCAGCAGCAGCAGCACGCCCTGCGCGGCACCGAGCATCGCCAGAAGCTCAAGCAGATCCATAGTCAGAGTATACCCCGGTACGCCGTCGGCGTCAGGACAACAAAACTGTGTCCCACTTTACATACTGGTACGCCGTCCGGCGCAAACCGGTATACAAGTAATGGGTAATAACGCGAATTCGGAGGTCTCTGATGGCAAATTCGATCTCAAAATGGCTACGATGGTGGACGCCGGCCGTAGTGCTGGTGGCGATGCTGGCGGTGCTGGCGCTGGGCGGGTGTGATAATCTGTTCGGCAGCGATGACGACAACGATGTCGATGTACCGCAGGACGTGCTTGAAATGGCCGGCGGCATCTTCGGCCTTGTCGGTGGAGTGCTGCAGTGGTACTACTTTGCACCCCAGGACGGCGTTGAAGTCAGCGAAAACAGTGACGGCGGGCTGTCCGGCTGGGACATCACGTTCAGCGAGTTCTCCATAGGACGTGATCAGCAACCCGACCTCGAATACAATGGAACGGTCGAAATCAGAATCACCGCTGATGACCCGTTCACATTGACAATCAATACGCTGCCCGGATTCACAGTTGAGTTCATCGACGACCAGGAGCTGGGCGTAGAAGATCTTGAGCTGACGCTGACCGTCGGATGGGCTCCGGGAGCCGTTCTGGGACACGATCCGGTTACCGCCTCAGGTTTGATCACTTTTGTTCCGTACGGCCCTGAGCCGCAGCAAGATACATACGCCATCAGCGCACCCGATGATATCGACAACATCCCCTGGTGGGAGGTCCGGGTTATCGTGCACGAGGTTGCCGGTTCGGTGCTCATGTTCTACGGTACAAGCGTGACCCCGGCTGATCCCCCGCCGCTTCTGGGAGATGAGTGGGAGCTTGCGTTTGTGAGCTTTACCCCGCCGAACGAGCAGTTTCAGGTCGAAGGCGCCCTGATAATCGAGCTGATCGAAGGGCCTCCGGGCGAGGTGAGGGCGTTCAGCGCGGGTGATGGGCTTGCGCTGCTGGGCCATCATCGCTACAGCAGCATCCAGATGGATGTGACCGTTTCGTGGGACGCTGAAATACAGGACGAACCGGACCACGTCGAGGGAACTTTCACCGTGGACAATACGACCTACGATTTCGGTGCACTGTTCGAATTGGTGGACGTGGACTGAACCACGGCGTTCGATCCAACGATCCCGATTGCATGCTCTGATCGCGCGGCGCCGCGCAGGCGCCGCGCGTAGCGTTCCAACGGCTGCGCACTCTGTGCTACGCTGTGCGGGTGAAACCCGGATACCTGATCGGCACCTGCTCCTGGAACTTCGACGACTGGGTGGGGCTGGTCTATTCTGATCGGCAGCGTCGGGCGGTCGACTACCTGCCCGAATACGCCCGGCGGTTCACCACCGCCGAGATCGACTCGTGGTTTTACCGCATCCCGGACCGCCGGTCGGTCAGTGAGTATCTGGCGTCGGTCCCTCCGGGGTTCAGCTTCACCTGCAAGGTGCCGCAGGAAATCACGCTTACCCACCAGCGACGGAGGCGGCGCAGTGATCCGCTGGAAGTCAACCCGGGTTTCCTGTCGGTCGAACGGTTCATGCGGTTTCTTGAGGCTGTCGAGCCGCTTCTGCCGCGGCTCGATGCAATCATGTTCGAGTTCGAGTACCTGAACCGCAGCAAGATGGATGGCTTGCCGCAGTTCCTCGATGCGCTGGGACCGTTCCTGGATCGTATCCCGTCAGGACTGCCGTACGCGGTAGAGCCGCGCAACGCCAACTATCTCGAGCCGCAGTGGTTCAGCTTCCTGCTTGAGCACCATAGCGCGCACGTATTCAGCCAGAAACGCTACATGCCCGATGTGTGGGAAGTCTACGAGGCGCATCGGTCGACTATCGACCGGATGCAGCGCAGTGTGATCCGGCTGCTCGGTGGTGACCGCGCGGCTATTGAAGCCCAAACAGGGGGAACCTGGAACAAGGTGGTCCTGCAGCGCCCGCTGGAGAAGCAGCGCATAGCGGGTATGGTGGCGTCGATGGTCGGAACGCTGTTTACGATTATCTCCGTGAACAACCACTATGAAGGCTGCGCGCCGGCCACCGTTTCCGATCTGAAGCAGCTGATCACCCGCGCCATCGGCGCCTGAACGCCTCACGGATGTACGGATCTGCTGTTGTAACCTTACCAGCAATAGACCGGCGGAAGATCACGCATTGTCTTCAGGCCCGGAGGCGCCGCCATCACGCGTTCGATGGCGTTGAGCAGGATAGCTACGGTGGCAATGTCGCCGTTTGTTCCGCGCAAGTCGATCTGCAACGGCGGCTCACCGTCAATCTCTATGCGGTCCGCCTCATTCTCGGCGTCCAGCGCGGCGTGGAAAGTGAGTGTGACAAACTCCGTTCCGGCGCACACGGCGCTCAAGGTCTGGTGTATGCCGATCACGTCACCGCGCCGTACGGGTGCCGAACCACGCTCGATGTCGTTGGCGGCTGTAACCGGCTCGATCGTCTCGCGATAATGATCGACGCTGTGCCCGAAGCTGTTGCACAGCATGGCCGCCGACTCGCGCAGTCCGATATGCCCCATGCGGCCGCCGCGGACTTCGGCATTGAACTGCTCGACCGTCATGCCGGCACCGATCTTGGTCTGAAACGGACCGCGACGCTTTGAGGCGTCGATAACACGAGTGACCGCGATGCGCCTGGCGCTGAGGCAGATGGCGGTCAGGCTCAGCGGCAGCGTGTCCATCAGGAACCCCGGGTTGACACCGGTTCCAAGCACGGTTCTGCCGGCCTGCACCGCCGCACGGTCGATCTGTTGAGCGTATTGATCGTGGTCGGCCCACGGGTACGAGAGTTCTTCGGTGCTGCTGACGACATCCAGTCCCAGGGCCAGGATCTCGGTAAGCTGACCGCTGACCGCGTCCAGAAACGAACCGGTGGTGTGCAGTACGACGTCGGCCGGTGACTGCTGCAGCGCGGCCTGCAGCGTGGCAGCCACTTCTATACCGAGGCTGCGACCGACGCCGAGGACCTCCCCGGCATCACGCCCGATCTTCTGCGGGTCAATATCGACCGCCCCGACAAGCTGCAACCGCTCTCGCGCCAGTACTGCCCGCGCAGCGGCACACCCGATCGGACCGAGGCCATACTGAACCACCTTGATTGGCATGCGAGCTTCTGTCATCCGTGTGTCTCCCGCTATTGTCGACCATTTGAGTATAACACAATCGGCGTTCAGGCACTGCAAACCGCCCATCCACAGCCGAGTTCACGAAAGCCGCGGCCGAGCCCATACACCCGCAGGGCGTGTTCTTCAATCCCGGTAACGACGGTCAGAGGGTCGTCGCCCGGCTCTGCAACCGCGACGTACCGGGAGTCAATTGGGACAATTCCATGGTCCAGGGCTGCTTCCACACATCGCAGATGATCGAGTGCATCGTCTATGGTGCAGTCCGGTCTGCTTCCGCTGCGAATTGCTTCAGCCACGTTGCGGTAGAGCTCGTCGGTCATACTCTCTTCGGTTGTGGGCGGCAGTTCGGGTATTTCGACGGGGCCGCCGGACAGCTGGAGGATGCGGCCATCGAAGCACCATTGCAGCGTGGCGCGTTCGAAGACGTAGCGTGTGAGCGGGTGCTGCTCTCGCGCACAGGCGTGCAGTGCGGTGATATTCAACACCGATCCGTCAGCGGTCTCGATGCGGGCGTACTGCGTGTCGCAGGTCTCGATCTGATTTGCGCGGTAGTTCTCGGCGTAGACCGAGCGTGGCGACGCGGTACGCACGGCCTCGGCGCCCGGCGGAGCCGGCCGGCCGGCGGCGGCTGCACCGGCCACGAAGAGCATGTTCTGCAGGAAGTGCGAGCAGGCGTTCTGTAACGGACAGTCGTTGACCGGCACGCCTCCGGCCGTGAAACGGCCGGCCCAGCTGTTGCGCTGGTAGTAGGAGCGTCTGCGCGGCCAGAGCACGAGCGTGTGCGCCTCTCTGAGACGTCCGAGCGTGCCGGAGCCCGCGGCGGCACGTAACCAGCGCATCGATTGCGTGCAGAGGTGCTGATAGCCGATGGCCAGCACGGCTGTCGTGCGTTCGGCGGCCATGGCCCGCGCGTCGGTCAGTGAACCGGCGGCCGGTTTCTCGCACAGTACATGATAGCCGCGCTGCAGCGCGTAGCGGCTGATGGGGCAGTGCAGGGGCGTGCCGACCGGCAGCGAGATCAGATCAATCCTGCCGCGCTCTGCATCACACAACTGCTGATACGAGCGATATACCCGCACGTTGCGGCGGCGCAGCGCCTGCTCGCGCTCGGCCTCTCCGTAGGCCTGGTTGTGGGGTAACACCGAGACCACCGCCTCAAGCCGCAAGCCGATCCGCGGACCGATGCGCTGCAGGGAGGCAAGGTGAACGGCGCCGTAGCCGCCCACGCCTACCACCGCAACGCGCAGCGTTCGTGCTGATGTGCCGCGTTTTTCTTCGGGTTTCATCCTGGGGGAACGGTGCCAGATTGCTCCGCTACATGCAATCCCTGTGCAGTGGTGCCGAAATTGTTGTTGCAGTACCGGCGAGCCACCCACAGCCGGGCAAACTGTGGTTTGCGCGGCTTGAATGGTCGCAACAACAATTTCGGCACCAGCCGATGAGGGTCACCTCTCCGGTAGCTGCTGTGTTCGCCGCGCACCGTTGGCGGTACGGATAACTTCAATCGTCTTGGTCCACAGGCTGTAGCTGTCGAGGCGGGACAGCGGTATCCACTCCGCGTGTTGGGCGTCATCCGCGGCAGCCGGGTCGCCTGCGCGCCACTCGGCCCAGAAGTCGATCAAGGTGTAGTGGTAGCGAGTACGGCCGCGGTCATCGCGCATGATGGCATCGATGACCTCAAGGAACTGCGGCTCGTGGATCTCAACACCGGTTTCCTCCAGCACTTCGCGCAGCGCGGTTTCTCTGACGGTCTCGCCGACGTGCTGGGCTCCGCCGGGCAGGCTCCACTCTCCGGCACGCGGCGGATTGCCGCGCCGGATAAGCAGTACGCTTTGGTCGCGGAACACCACCACTCCGACGCCCACGAACGGTCGCCGCGGGTATTCGCGGGGGTCTTGATGGGTCTCTTCCAGATGCTGCTCCTTGGTGTACGGCGAATCGGAACGCAGTATACCATACCTGCCGCCGTTGGGCCCACGTGCTGGCCCTGCCCC
>RECP01000053.1 GCA_007693945.1 Spirochaetaceae bacterium | reverse complement strand
CCATGAGAGTGAAGGTCAATCAATCCTGCCAGCACGTAGTTGCCTGATGCGTCGATGACGGACTCGCCGGAATCCGGGATCAGGCCGTGACCGACTTCCTGCACCGACCCGTCTGCGATGCGCACATCCGCGCCGTGTTCCCACCGGTTGAAGTGAAGCACCGTGCCGTTCTGAATGACCATCCCGATACCTCTTTCAGTGCGAGACTTGCCGCCTTCCGAAAGGGGCATTGCCCGGATGATCACCACATCACCGGGATGAAGATGCCACTTTGGACGCGAGATTACAAGAGGCTCGTCAGCCGGGAAGCGTGTCAAGTCGAGAAGAAGAAGGCGATCAGGGAGCTGTTGGAGCAAACGTTGAAGGATGCGTTGAACGAGCGCATGCAACTCGTGCGGGCGCCTGAGGTACCGCGGGCAGCCGTCGTAACGGCTATTATGAGCTTATCCAGCCGGGAAATACCGGACTATGTCGAGCGACGGCCTCGCTGCAATTAGCGGTGAGTTGGGTGTGATCGCTCTCGGAATAGCACAACACTCAGTATGCGCCGCGCGGATGTTGATTGTCGAGGGCGATGCAGTCGGCGCACTGACCCGTGCTATACTGAGCACGGGAACAGGAATGCCGCGCAGTTTTGACGACTACCTGGTCATAGCGGTCACTTCACGGGCGCTCTTCGACCTGGAGCTGGAGAATCGCATATTCGAACAGCAAGGCCTGCAGGCCTACCGCGCCTATCAGCTCGAACGTCAGGATGAGGTGCTGCGGCCCGGAGTAGCGTATGACCTGGTACGCAAGATTCTGGCACTCAACCAGCTGCCGCAGTTGCAGAGGCAGGTCGAGGTGGTGATTGTCTCGCGCAACAACGTTGAATGCGCGTTGCGAATAAGTACATCGCTCGAGCACTACGATCTGCCGATCACGCGTTCGGCGTGGACCAGTGGTACACCGCTCTCGCACTACCTGGGCGCGTTTGATGTTGACCTGTTTCTTTCAGCTGATCCGGGTGACGTGCAGGCAGCAATCAACGGAGGCATCGCGGCGGCGCGCATTCTGCCCGACGTGGTGCGGCACACACGCCCGGACTCACCACAGATCCGGATAGCCTTTGACGGAGATGCGGTACTGTTTGCGGACGAGTCCGAACGCGTTTTTCAGGAACACGGCCTGGAGGCGTTCCTGGAGCATGAGAGGGCCAACGCGCGCAGACCGCTGCCGGATGGTCCGTTTGCCCGTCTGCTGCGCAACCTTGCTCTGATGCAGGCCGGGTTTGACCCGCAGACTCAGCCGATCCGCACCGCGCTGGTGACGGCGCGCAGCAGTCCGGCTCACGAGCGCGTGATCCGCACCTTTGCCGCCTGGAACGTACGCATCGATGAAGCATTCTTTCTGGGAGGTATGAGTAAACAGGCGATCATCGCGGCGTTTGCTCCCGATCTCTATTTTGACGATCAGGACGTCCACTGCCAGGCGAGCTCGGGCGTGGCGCCCACCGGCCAGGTGCCGTGGCAGGAGTAAGGATGTAGTCATGCGATTCCTGTTTGACGTTCCGCAGTCGTTCTGGCCGTTGCTGACCGGGCTTGTCACCCTGGCCGTTACACTCGTGGCGTCAGGGCACGCAATACTCTACAAGCGCGATTCTCGCGCCGCGGTGGCGTGGGTCGGTTTGATCTGGCTGGCACCGATCATCGGTACAATTCTGTACGTCCTGCTTGGCATCAACCGGATGAGACGGCGGGTTGCGGGACTGCGCGGAGACGAAAGCGCACACGTTGCCGCACTGGATGAGTTCTCCTGCTCTGTATCTGAACTCAAAGCGGTGCTCAAGCGCGACCATCGGCACCTGGTGGAGATGGCGCAACTGGGCAGTTCGCTGACACGCCTGAATCTGATGCGCGGCAACAGCGTTGAGCCGCTGTTCGACGGTGATCAGGCCTATCCCGCAATGATCGAGGCCATAGACCGTGCCGAGCGTTCCGTCAGCCTGGCGGTCTACATCTTTGAGAACGATTCCGTTGGTGTACTGTTCCTCGGAGCCTTTGCGCGCGCCGTCAAGCGCGGGGTGGAGATCCGTGTGCTGGTTGATGCGGTAGGCGTACGGTATTCTATGCCTCCGGTGACGGGGCGACTGCGCCGAATCGGGGTGCGAACGGCGTTATTCATGTCGGGGGTCCTGACGTGGCGCACTCCCTACCTGAACCTTCGCAATCACCGCAAGATTCTGGTTGTCGACGGCGCGCTTGGTTTTACCGGCGGAATAAACATCCGCGCTTGTCATCTGCTTGCCGAGCAGCCGGCACACCCGACGCGCGACACGCACTTTCGCGTAACCGGCCCTGTGGTGCAGCAGCTGCAGGCGACATTCGTGGAGGACTGGCACTTCACAACCGGTGAACGGCTTTCCGGAGAGAAATGGTTTCCCGCTGTACAACAGTGGAACGGCTCGGTGCCGGCACGCGTCATACCGGACGGCCCCGACCAGGACATGGACAAGATGAGCATGGCGTTCCAGGGCGCCCTTGCGGTTGCCCAACACTCGGTGCGCATCGTGACGCCCTACTTTCTGCCCGACCGCTCGCTGATCGCGGCACTCAACACCTGTGCGCTGCGCGGTGTCACTGTCGACATTGTTCTGCCGCAGCGCAACAACCTCAAGCTTGTGGCGTGGGCGTCAATGGCGCAGATGTGGCAGGTGCTCGAGTGGGGCTGTAACGTCTGGCTGAGCGCTCCGCCGTTTGATCACAGCAAGGTCATGGTGGTCGATAACATGCTGTGCCTGATCGGGTCGTCTAACTGGGATCCACGCAGCCTGCGGTTGAATTTCGAGCTGGGTGTGGAGTGCTACAGTGAAGAGCTGGCGAGCAGACTGGAACAGCGGATCGAGCAGCAGATGGTCGGGGCGCACCAGTTGACGCTCGAAGAAGCTGACGGGCGACCGCTGTCGATCAAACTGCGCGACGGGATTGCACGCCTGGCCGCACCGTATCTGTAGCCGGCGGGAACCGGGTCCGCGTCACGGCGCCAACTGGATCAGACCCCGGTGACCGCTGATACGCCAGCCGGGTTCGCGCCGGTCGAGCTCCTCGTAGACCGCGGCCGGTATTGCTGCGGTTACGTCGCTCTTCATGGTTCGCAACAACAGAAGCGGCGAGAGCGTGACCGTGCCCATGGCGGTCCGAAGTGGCGTGTCCGCCGGCCAAACGGTATCACGCACGACTCTGCGATAATTGAAGTCACCTTTGAAGATCACCATTCCGGCGCCTTCGAGCGACTTCTCTATGCGTGACGGCATACCCTCCAGGAATCCGGTTGAGCACCAGAAGGAGTCGGGGGCCAGCCTGATGCAGCCCCGCACGAACGCCTCGTACAGCGAGTTGCCGTACGCACTGACGCGGCCGTCACTGCTGGCCCGCGCGGTCCGCACGAAGTGGTGAAAATCAGCCACGGTGGTGTCGCTTACGTACGTCGGGTGTATCTTGAGGTGTAGCACCACGTCGACACCCGTGTGCCTGATCAGCTCCAGCGCCAGCACCAGGTCTCCGGCAAGCTCCGCGCCCGAGTTGTCCATGACGATGTGCGCCGGGCGGGTGGACGCCAGCAGGGTATCGGCAGCCGCGGCATCGTCATTGACAATCAGCAGACCGGCATCGCCGCGTTCACGATTCACCTGCCCCCCTGCGCTGAAGCTCAGGTCGGAGCGGTTGCCCCAGACTGCCGTGTGGAGCGCGCGGATCACCGACTCACGTGGCCCCGCCGGATCGGCGTGTTGGATGTCGGTGAACGCGCGTACCGGTTCAAAGACCATGTCGGCGTCGTACTCGGCCTGTTTGATGTAAAAGAAGGGATCCCGGGAGTGCTCCCAGTAACGGCACGCATCCAGAATCAGCCGGAAGGCGTATGTCTCGCCAAAGAACCATTCGGTGTCGTGCCAGTGTTCGCCGGCGTGCGGCCGGTACTGCTCAAGCCACTCTTCATAGTCAGGTGCCGGAAGCGCAGGTTCGGGAATCGGGTGACCCCCGGAGATCTGATCGGCCAGCAGCGCGAGCCGGCCGGCTTCGGACGGCAACAGGTCATGGTTTGAATCGATGATATTGCGGATGTTCTGCGGCAGGCGTTTCTGCATGGTATTCCATGCAAACCAGTTCGACTCGGTGGTCCGGATCGGTGAGGGATGCAGCTGTTGGTTCATGACTTGACTTATAGCAGGAGCGGCGCCGTCCCGCAAGGCGTCGGACGGCGCTTGCGGCGCAGTGGCGCAATACGGTTGCACCGCGGAGCGGCATCGTGCTGCTGTAGTGCGGCTTCGTTCCCGGCCGGAAGCAATGCGTCTTGTAATCGTTTGCGAAAACGTTATCATGGCGGTTCCGTCCGCGTTCCCCGGCAGAGTTCAGAAGCTCGACTGAAGGCTCCACGGCAGGTATTGACGGCTGGACGGCGATCTGGTATCGTTTTCGCAATCGTTTTCCGGACCTCGGCTGTGCCGGTCACGGATCTTTGCGGAATACTGTCGATTGCGGGAGACGAGGTGTGCGTTGACGAAGGTGGTGTGATGGCATCGATGAAGGATGTTGCTAAACTCGCGGGAGTGTCGGTGTCGACCGTCTCACGGGTTATCAACAATACCCACCCGGTGGACGGGCAGACCCGGCTGGTTGTTGAAGACGTTATCCGGATGGTCAACTACCGGCCCAATCTGCTGGCAGCCGGTCTGCGCTCCAAGAGAGGCAGCCTCGTCGGGCTGGCGGTTCCCGATATAGCGCATCACTCCTTTCAGACGTTCATTCACTTCACCGAGCAGGCTGTGCGCAAGATCCGCCATGGCCTGATCATCGGCAACACACAGAGTGACCCCGATGAGGAAGCAGAGTTTATCGATCATCTCATCCGCCGCAATGTAGACGGGATTATATTCATCCGTGTTTCCGATCAGAGTCGCGCGCTCGATATGCTCAACGCAACCTCGGTGCCATATGTTCTGCTGGACCGTGGGTTGGCCAGCAGCACGGTTCCGACGGTCATGATGGACAATGCGCTGGCAGGTCGGCTTGCCGCAGGGCACCTGTGCGCGCTCGGACACCGCCGGATTGCGTGCGTGACCGGTCCGCTGAACGTCGGTCTGTGTCGTGAACGTCTTGGCGGGTTCACGCAAGCGCTCAAGGAAGCCGGACACACGCTTGCCAGTGACCTCGTCTTCGAGGGCGATTTCACGTTTGAAGCGGGTGTGGATATTGTGCCTGCGTTGCTGACAGCCAGGCCGCGGCCCACGGCGATCTGGGCCCAGAATGATCTGATGGCGATCGGCATCGTCGCGGCGCTGGTCGATCACGGGCTCACGGTGCCGGCCGATATGTCGATTGTCGGTGTGGATGATATTGTGACCTCGCGTATGATTCGACCGCAATTGACCACGGTGAGACAACCGTTCGAGACCATGTGTACCGAGGCCGTAGCGCTGCTGATGCGCGAACGTGCGATGGGCAGGCGTCTCACCGAACAGATAGTCATTCCAGCGGAGCTGGTTGTCCGGCAGTCGACGGCACCGCCGCCTGGTATAACAGCGTCATCACAATCATCTGCAGAAGGGGAGTTATCATGAGTAATCCAAACCAGATTCTGGACAACGCGCTCGATCAGGGCCGGGGTGTTGTGCGTCTGAGCCCCACCTGGGTGCCGCGGTCGTTCTGTATTCCCGGCAGGCGACTCAAGCTGCATCCGGACGACTATTACGCATTCGGCGCGCATCGCGGCGGCATAGACGAACGATGGTTCTCGTCGACAACCAGGGCGGACAACGGTCCCGAGACCCTTCCCGATGAAGGGCTGAGTTACATCTGGTTTGCCGATGGCGGCAAGGCTGAGAAGGTCCTGCTCAAGGATGCGATCGAGAGTCGTGGTGACGATTTTCTGGGCCCTGAGGTCATGAAGGCCCATGGCGGCTGGACCATGTACAGCAAGTTCTTCGACAACCTCGAGCCGCTTCCGCACCATCTGCACCATAACGATGAGATGGCGGCCAAGATCGGCCAGCGCGGCAAGCCGGAAGCTTACTACTTTCCGCCGCAGCTGAACAACAAGCGCGGTTACTTTCCGTACACGTTCTTCGGGATCAACCCCGGCGTAAAGAAGGAGCAGGTGCGCGATTGCCTGGCAAACTGGAACAAGGGCGATAACGGTATTCTGGATCTGTCGCGCGCGTACCGTCTGACACCGGGTACGGGATGGGATGTTCCGCCGGGGCTGCTACATGCGCCGGGTTCATTCCTCACCTATGAACCGCAACGGGCCTCCGATGTGTTCTCCATGTTCCAGTCGATCGTGTGGGACGCCTACACCCCGTGGGAACTGCTGGTAAAGGATGTGCCGGACGAAAACAAGAACGATCTGGACTTCATCATGAGCCTGGTGGACTGGGAGCTCAACGTCGATCCGAATCTCTACCAGAACCGGTTCTCACCGCCCAAGCCGGTGCGGCCGGTTGCCGAGATGACCGAGGCGGGTTACCAGGAGAACTGGATTTCGTACAAGTCGGACGCTTTTAGTGCCAAGGAACTGACGGTCCACCCCAATCGTACCGTCCGTATCTCAGATGACAACGCCTACGGCCTCATAGTGGTTCAAGGGCACGGGCGTTGCGGGTCGCTCAGCGTGAGCGCTCCAACCATGATCCGGTTCGGCCAGATGACCGAGGACGAGCTGTTCGTGACTCGCGACGCGGCCAGGCAGGGTGTTGAGATCACCAATCAGAGCGAATACGACGATCTGGTGATTCTCAAACACTTCGGACCGCAGTCCTGAACGGGGACTTGCGAGCATCCGGTGTTCGTGATTGCCGGTGCCGGCAGGGGGTATTATGCTAATACTAATGGCGAGCCGGATCAAAAACGTAGATGAAGAAAAAACGTGCAGGTTCTGCACGCAGAAACCATTAGGAGGTCTTTTATGAAGAAGTTCGTGATTACGATGCTGGTACTCGCAATGCTGGTACCCGCGATGGCGTTTGCCGCCGGGCGCAGGGATGCGCCGACCGATGAGATCCGCATAGGCATGACGGTTCCCGGTCTGCAATTCCCGTTCTTCGTGACGATGCGCGAAGACGCCGAGGCTGCTGCTGCACAGTTGGGTGCAACCATCGTGTTTGCTGATGCGCTCAACGACGAAGCCAAGCAGGCCGCCGACGTGGAGAACTTCATTGCGCAGGGGCTGGACGGAATCCTGATCTCGCCGATGACAACCGATGCACTTGTACCCACCATCGAGCGCGCCGTTGCCGCAGGCATTCCGGTTGCAACGGTTGATCGCCGCGCCAATACTGATCAGGTGCTGGTGCACGTCGGTGCCGACAACGTTGAGGGTGGCCGCGCTGCGGCACGCTTCATCATCGAGGCGCTCGGTGGCCGCGGTCGGGTTATCCAGCTCGAAGGAACCCCCGGTGCTTCGCCGGCGATTGACCGCAAGGCCGGCTTTGATGAGGTAATCGCCGGATCGGATATCCAGGTGCTCGTCAGCCAGACGGCGCAATTCAGCCGTGCTGAGGGACAGACGGTCATGGAAAACCTTATCCAGGCCTATCCCGATTTTGACGCGGTCTTTGGTGCCAACGACGAGATGATCATCGGGGCTATCGAGGCTATGCTGGGTGCCGGGATCGATGTGGCGTCCAAAGTAACCGTTGGATTTGACGCTACCCCGGACGCGTTCTCGTACATCGAAAACGGGCTGCTGGATGCAACCGTCGACCAGTTTCCCGGTGAGCAGGCCGGAACCGCCCTGCAGATCCTGGTTGACAATATCCGCACCGGTGCAACCCCCGCACAGAGCGTGATCTCAGTGTCACCCGAGACGGTGAGTTCGCCGTAGGCGAAATCGTTACAGGACGGAGTACGTGGAGGTGGTGCCGAGGGTGCCGCCTCCGCGGTTGTTCCAGACCGGACAGGCAGACGTAATGCAGAAACTGCTGCAGATGAACGGTATCAGCAAGAGTTTTCCCGGCGTTCAGGCCCTGCAGGACGTGGACTTCGACCTCAACAGAGGCGAGGTGCACGCGCTGGTGGGTGAGAACGGTGCCGGTAAATCGACGCTGATGAAGATCCTCTCGGGCGTATACACGCCCGATCAGGGAGAGATCCTGCTCAAGGAACAGCCAATCGTGGCCACCAGGCCCAGAACGATGCTCGACGCAGGGGTCAGCGTCATCTATCAGGAGTTGAATCTGGTCCCGCACCTCTCGGTTGCTGAAAACGTGCTGCTGGGCAGGGAACCTCTGACCAGGGCGCGAACGATCGACTGGAGGGCGATGCGCAAGGAAGTCGGAAGCCTGATACAGCAGTTCAATGTGAAGCTCGATCCACGGGCGCTGGTCTATTCCATCAGCCCTGCCTATCAGCAGGTGGTTGAGATCATCAAGGCCATCTCATTGCGGTCGGAGATCCTGGTGATGGACGAGCCGACCGCGTCTTTGACCGGTAACGAGGTGGGACGCCTGTTCGAGATTATCCGTAACCTCAAGAGCAAGGGCGTCTCGATCATCTACATCTCGCATCGGCTGGAAGAGCTCTGGGAAGTGGCCGACCGGGTGACGGTTCTGCGCGACGGAGAACGCATCGTAACCAGGCCTCTGGCCGAGCTGGACGTAAGCGAGATCATCCGCAGCATGGTGGGTCGTGAGATGACCGAGCAGTATCCGGCTGCCGATATCGAGAAGCGGGACGAGCTGCTGCGCGTGGAAAATCTATCCAGGGCGGGCATGTGCAGTGACGTTTCGTTCAGCGTTCGAGGCGGCGAGATTCTCGGTTTTTCGGGGCTGGTTGGGGCCGGCCGGACCGAGATCATGCAGCTTGTGTTCGGAAGTCTGAAGAAAGACAGCGGGCGAATATTCATCAAGGGTAAGGAAGTCAAGATCCGCAGCACGCGCGATGCGGTGCGGCACGGGATCGCCTTGATTCCCGAAGAACGCAAGCGTCAGGGGCTCGTGCTGGACCTTTCGGTATTCGACAACACGACGCTGGCGGTGCTGGACCGGCACAGCCGCTACGGTTTCCTCAATCTGCCCAAACTGGCGGAGGTGGTCAAAAGGATCATAGACAGTATCGGTGTGCGAACTCCCAGCCCGCGTCAATTGGTGCGTTTTCTTTCCGGGGGCAATCAGCAGAAAGTGGTGCTTTCCAAGTGGTTCATCCGCGACTGCGATATCTACATCTTCGACGAGCCCACCCGCGGTATTGACGTCGGCGCCAAGGTGGAGATCTATCGCCTGATGCAGACGCTGGCCAAGCGTGGTGCCGCGGTCATCATGGTATCGTCGGAACTGCTCGAGGTGCTGAACATGAGCGACCGCCTGGCGGTGGTTTTCGAAGGGCGTCTCGTCAAGGAGTTTGAGCGCGGTGAGGCAACCGAAGAGAAAGTCATGCACTACGCACTTGGTGTTGCCGACAGGGAGGCGTCGTGAGGCTGAACATCGCGCGGCCGGAA
>RECP01000040.1 GCA_007693945.1 Spirochaetaceae bacterium | reverse complement strand
GCGCGCCTGCCTCGAGAGCACCCCCGCTCACTTGTCCTCGCAGAGGCTGCGGAGACGTTCGCGGAGTCGCTCTCGGGCGCGGCGCAGCGGAAATTCGTCTGCCAACCGACCCCGTGCACCATATGGCGACGGCTGCCGCTCGCCTGGGGGTAAGCACAATGTCGGCGCGTGCGGCGCCGTACGGCCAAAATGAGCATTGCTGCGGTCGATGTGCGCCGATTTACTGCCAAACGAGCTCCAGAATCAACGGTTCTTCCATAACCAGCAACTCGCGCGCGGTGTAGTGCAGGCGGACCAAACGACCGTCTATCTGCCCGATGCTACTGCTGATTACCGGCCCCGGCGCGTGGACCGTCATGGAAAAGGAAGCGTCGGCGAGGAACTCGTCGACAAATTCCTGCGACCGTTGACCCCCGCCATGGCCTTCGAAGAGGGCGTGTTTGAACCACGTGCCCTGCGGGGTAGCATCGAGGATTACTGTGGTGCGTGAACCGAGCGCAGTCTGCAGCGCCGCCAACGATTCAAAGCGGTACTCGGCATCGATGCGGGTGACTCCGTTGCCGCCCGCCCGGTGGTAGGATCTCAGCTCCAGCTGAGGATGGGTCGCCGCGGTCTGTTCGAAATCCCGCTGATGCAGCGGCAGGGGCAGAATGGTCGCTCCGTCGTCAAACATGCCGATCTGCAGCGCGCGCGAGTCGATTGCGTAGGAAACCTTGAGCGACCCGGAATCAGCGCTCGCAAAACTGAGCTCCGTTTCAACCTCGATGCATGAAACGAACGCCAACAGCGCCGCGGTCAACACAAAACAGTGGCTGTACTTCATGAATCCTGACGAATAGTACCGCCAAACTAATCGAGGTTCAAGTGCACTACGGTCTTGCCGTAGCCGCCCTCCTCGGGCCGTGCGTAACGGTATTCCGCGTTCGGATACTCGGCAAGCAGGGAACGCACCCCCTGCTGCAGCACACCGCTGCCCATACCGTGTATCACACTGAAATCGTGCAGGCCCCCGCGAGTGGCGCGCTCGACCTGGTCTCGCACGGCGCTCAGCGCTTCGTCCAACCGCATGCCGCGCAGATCGAGCTCCAGCACCGGGGCCGGACCACTGTGAGTCGTATCGATATCAACACCGATCTCGGTCCGCGGCCGGACCGCCGGTCCCACCACCTCCAACTGCTCCGGCTGGACGCTGATGCGCATTGATCCCACCTCTACCTGCCACTTGCCGTCGCGCAACCGGCGCACAGCGATACCTTCACGTCGGCTGCCGAGCACACGCACGCGTACCCCTTGCGTCAGTTCGGCCGGGCGCCGCCCGGAACGCTCAACCTCCCGCGCAGTGCGGCGGATCTCCTCGGCGCGCCGTGCGCTGTGTTCATCGAGTTCGTGGACAAAGTCCTTCACCGCCCGGGTTCTCTCGCGAGTCAGCTCTGACTCGCGCAGCTCTCTGACCAGGTTCTCGAGTCGCTTGCGTGTCTCACTCACAAGACGCTCAAACGCGGCCTGCTGTTCACGCTGCATCACCAGCTCACGTTCGGCGAGCAGTTGCTCACGCCGTCGCAGGGCGCGAGCTTCATCTTCCAGTACCCGGTACCGCTGCTGCAGATCGTGCTCACCGTTGCGCAGTTCGCTGCCGCGCCGAGACAGCTCCTCGATGATCGCAGCCGCGTCGCTGCGCTGTTCGCCCACATACCGTTCGGCTGCCGCCACGGTGGCCTCCGGCAGCCCGTGGCGGCGTGCGATGTGCAGCGCGTGACTCGACCCCGGCACGCCAATCAGCAGTCGAAACGTCGGCCGCAACCGTTCGCGGTCGAACTCGACGGCGGCGTTTTCGACCTCGCCGTGAGTATAACCGTAGTGCTTGAGCGCGCTGTGATGGGTGGTAATAACGGCCGTCGTGCGCAGTTCAACCAGGCGGTCAACAACCGCCATCGCCAGCGCCCCGCCCTCTTCGGGGTCGGTACCGGCTCCCAACTCGTCGAGCAATACCAACGAGCGTTGGTCGGCCGCGCCCAGAATCTCGCCAACGTTCTTCATGTGTGCCGAGAACGTCGAAAGCGACTGCTGCAGCGACTGCTCATCACCGATATCGGCGTAGACGGCCGCGAACAGCGGCAGGCGGCTCGGCTCGGCCACCGGCAGCTGCATGCCAAGACGGTAAAGCAGCGAGAGAACGCCGACGGTTTTCAGCGCAACCGTCTTGCCGCCGGTGTTGGGACCGGTGACAATCAGGATGCGCTTGCCGGACGGAACAGTGATGTCCATCGGCACGCAGCTGCGGCCCAACAGCGGATGGCGCGCCTGGCGCAGCTCGAGGCATTCTGCATCGTGCAGCGGACGACTGCAGTCGTGCGTGCGGGCAAACCGGGCTCTGGCGTACAGCAGGTCCACGTCGGCAACGGTTTCGACGGCCTGCTGCAGCGGCGCGAGCTCCCTGCGCAGTGCATCGCTGAGTTCACGGTAGACACGTGTTACTTCGGCCTGATAGGCGGCATTCAGCTCGCGCAGTTGGTTGTTGCGTTCCAGAATCTCCGGCGGCTCGACGTAGACCGTCGAGCCGGTCTGTGACACGTCGTAGACAACACCACCGAGCCGGTAGCGCTGATTCGCGCGCACCGGCAGCACGATACGGCCATCTTTCTGCGTCGGAACATCAGCGGAGAAGGCGCTGCGCAGCCGCTCGTCACTCAGCAGCGCCTGGGCTGCCCTCTGCAGACTGCGTCCGGTTGCGCGGATGCGCTCACCCAGCGTACGCAGTTGAGGAACGCTCTTTTCAATCACGGCGCCATCGTTGTCCAGAGTCGAGGCCAAGCGCCGCGCGGTATCCGCAAGTGATTCGGATATCAGTATCCGTGCCCCCAGGTGGCCGCCGTTGTCAGCGTGCGCCAGACGGTCACGCAGCCGGACCGCCGACAGCACAAACTGCGCCGTTGCTATCAGCTGTTCACCTTCCAGCAGCGTACCCTCGATCCGCAGCCGGGGCAGAAAGGCTTCGCACGCGGGGAAGCTCAAACCGGCAGTCGGGTCTTCGGCGTCCAGCAGCTGTCGCCACTCGCCCACACGGTCCAGCGTGGATTCAATCTCTGCGGGACAGTCGAGGAATCGCGGGTCGAGTGCAGATCGGGCCCCGCCCTCGCTGAAGCAGTAATCGGACAGCTGCTCGAGAATCAACTCGAGCTCGAGAAGCTCGATCGTATGCGTCGCAACCGCAGCGCCGCCGTGATCGCCGCTCATGAGCGCACCGCGGAAGCAGAGACCTGCCGATCTGCAACCATGTTGCAGTAACTGACATAGCGGTCGGCGCAGATAGCTCCCTGTTCAACGAGATCGCGCACGCCACACTGCGGCTCGTGCAGATGACTGCAGCCGGCAAACAGGCACTCGACGTCGCGAAACTCGCGGAATGCCCACGCGATGTCAACGGGCTCATTAGGATAGAGGTCGATCTCACGAATGCCCGGCGTATCGATCAGGCTGAGATCGTCACCCTCTATCAGGCATCCAACCGCGGTCACGTGACGACCACGCCGATACTTGGCGCTTACCTCACCGGTGCGCTGCCGCGCCTGCGGGATCAAGGCGTTGATCAGCGACGATTTTCCGACTCCCGACTGTCCCACAAGTGCCACCGTCCGTCCCTTGAAGCGCTGCCGCAGCACTGCAAGACCGCTTCCGTCGGCAGCGCTGACTTCGAAGGTCGGGTAGCCGAGCCCGCGGTACCCGTCGAGCCGCGAGGCGCAATCCCGCGGGATGCCCTGATCCCGCTTGTTCAGTACGATGATCACCTCGGCCGCCCCCAGCTCGCACGCTACCACAATGCGGTCCAGAAACCGTGGTCTGAACGGCGGCAGATGCGGCGAGGTAACCGCGGCGACGCAATCGACGTTGGCGGCCAGCGTCTGAACCGCCCGGCGCTTGCGATTCCAGCGTGCGACGCTGTTGCGCCGTGGGCAGCGCGCCACGATCTGAGGCTGTGCGCCGTTTTGCTGCGCACTCGCCAGTTCCACCCGATCTCCGGGAGCCAGCGCGTTATACTCGGCCTCCGGAGTCTGGAGGACTTTGCCCTTTATGCGGCACCGCACGATGCGTCCGGCCGCGACAACCTGAAAAATGTTGTTGGCTCCGGAGATCACTACTCCGGTAATCGCGCTCACAGCGTACGCACCTCTGCAAAACCGTAACGGCGCACCAACGTCTCCAGTTCCGCGGTCCGTGTGCCGCTGGTGAGGAACCGGTCGCTGCCCGGTTGCCGCGGCGCGAACCGTGCATTGTCGCCGTTGCGCTGGACGACCCGCTGCACCTGTCGCGCCACGCCGTCGCGGGAGTCGATCAGGCTGACCGTGGGACCAAAAAGCTGCCGCAGCTGATCGATCAGAAACGTGAAGTGCGTGCACCCCAGCACAACCGTGTCGACGCGGGCGTGCAGCAACTGCCCGACCGCCGACCGCACCGCGCGCTCCACCGCGTCCGCGCCCGGCGCCCCGTAGCACTGCTCCACCAGGCGAACAACTGCCCCGGCCGCTACGCTGGTAACAACGCACTGTCCGGCGAACCGGTGTACGAGATCGTGCAGATAGTGTTCCTTGACCGTACGCGCGGTCGCGAGCACCCCGATGCGGCGCGTAATCGTGCGCACGGCGGCCGGCTTCACCGCCGGCACAACACCGACAAAAGGAACCGAAAAGCGTTCCCGAAGCGCTGCAAGCGCCACCACGCTGGCGGTGTTGCACGCCAGCAGAACGGCGGCGGGCTGGTGACGCTCGATCAGCATCGCCACCAGGCGCAACAAATGACGGCACAGTGTTTCCGGATCCTGTTCGCCGTACGGAAAGACGGCATGATCCGCCAGGTAGACGATATCTGCAGCCGGCAACAGCTCCCTGACCGCGGCTACGTACGGCAGACCACCGATGCCTGAATCGAGTACCAGCACAGGCCGATCAGTCATCGCCGAAGAGCTTGCGAAGGGAATCACGAGTCTGTGCGGAACCCGACCGGGTTGCCGCACCGCCCGCTCCCCCGGCGCGCAGCGCGAAGAAGTCGCAGAAGTTAGCGCGATCCTTTTCGCGCACCGGTTCCGCTATGCTCTCGCGGCATTCCCAGTGGGCCGAAGGGTCGTAGAACCGGCAGTTCAGACAGACCTTCAGATCCTTGCCGCAGTTGACACAGAGGGTGTTGCGATAGACCCGGGTTCGATCATCGAACTCGTGGTTGCAGGAATGACAGTACGCCATGGCTAAATCGTATATCGTATTTGACGATGGGGCAAGGGCGGGGCAGCGCCGCGGTTTGGCACGCGCAGCGCATCCGGCTATAATTGAGCATGCTTCTGCGACGCTGCCGTGTCCCGCAGTGCCTGAACAGCGCGTTTTTCCGTCAGGATGCCTGTCTTCAGCATTCCGCCGATGCCGGTGCGGCACGTACCGCGGCCGTCGATTATCTGCTCAGTGAAGCACGGATCACCGAGTTAAGCTTTGACGGCCTGCGGTTGTCTGCCCTCACTCTCTCAGACAAGACGTTCGAGCAGTGTTCATTTCGGCACTGCGTCCTGGAACAGTGCGACCTATCACGAGCCGTGGTCAATCTCTGTTTCTTTGATCACGCCGGCCTGGACACCGTGAGCTTTGCCGGTTCCGACATCCGGCGTACGGTATTCGGCATGGCCCACATCATCGACTGTGACTTCAGCGATTCGGAACTGTGCGAGTGCAACTTCAACGGCATCACCTGCGGCAACAGCCGCTTCAGCGACTGCGACCTGCATTCGAGCCGCTTCATCGGGGCCTCGCTGGATCACGTCAGTTTCCGCAACTGTAATCTGCACGAGGTTCATTTCGGGAACGCCATCCCTGTGGAATGCGACTTCCGCTACTCCAACCTCGAAGACGCCCATCATCACATACCCGGGAGACGGCTACGATGATCTACGTCTATACCAATCGCGAGTCCGGCACCAATTCCTATCTTCTGGGATCCCCAAGCAGCGATGCAGCGATCATGATCGATCCAGGCAGCTTCGATGGTGCCGTCCTGCGGTGTATAGAGGACAACGGCCGGCACGTGTCGCACATCCTGGTAACCAGACCACGCGCGTTTCACATTGACGGGATCAGAACCATCAAACGCATCTACGATGCGCAGATCATTGCGCCCTGCCGCTCTCTGTTGTCCTACGATTGCACGCTGATCGGTGACAACCAGTCGCTGGAGCTGGACGGTTTTGAGGTCAAAACCATCGCGATGCCCGATCATACGCGCGATTCGGTAGTCTATGTCGTTGACGGCATGCTGTTCGCCGGCGAGGTGATGAGCGCCGGGTTGGTTGACGTTTCAGCCTCGCCTTACGGCAGGGCACTGCTGATCGAGACCATCCGTAAAACGATACTGACCTTGCCGCCGGACACCGTCATCTTTTCCAGTTTTGGTCCGCCGTCTACCGTGGGCGTAGAGCGCGCTTTGAGTCCTGACTGTCTGCTTGCTCCGCCAGCAGCTCCACCATGATGGCGCGCATGTCGGACGGGATCGGCGCGGTGAAAGTACGCGGCACCAACTCACCGGGCAGCATGACGGTCAGCGCCAGCGCGTGAAGGCAGAGCCGGGCGTCGGGAAACCGGCCGTCACGCCGGCCATAGAGCGAGTCTCCCAGGATCGGGGTCCCAAGATGAGTCATGTGCACGCGCAGCTGGTGGGTGCGTCCGGTGCGCGGCCGCAACATCACCAGCGCGTATCGCCCGCCGTAGACCCGTGCGACGCGATAGTCGGTCAGTGCCGTTCGGCCGCCCTTAGTCTGATGGCGAAAGCGCCTGCGGTGGGCAGGATCACGCGCCAGCGTGCCGCTGACCGTACCGCGCACCGGCCGCGGCACGCCCCGTGTCACTGCTACATAGCGTTTGCCTACCCGACGTGCGGCAAACTGCCGACTGAGAAACTCCTTGGCGCCCAGATGCCTGGCGCAGATCATGACGCCGGAGGTGTCCTTGTCCAGACGATGTACTATTCCCGGCCGAAGGCTGTCAGGGTCGGCGTCCAGCGCGGACACGTGATAGAGCAGCCCGTGAGCAAGCGTTCCGCTCCAGTTGCCGGCGCCGGGGTGCACAACCATACCGGGCGGTTTGTCCACCACCACAACGTCATCGTTCTCGAAAACCACCGACAACCCGACGTCCTCGGCCGAGATAGCACTCGGCGGTTCGGGATCGAGGTCGACTTCAATGATGTCGCCGTGACGTACGCGGCGCGATGCCCTGGCCTCGCTGCCGTTAATGCGCAGACACCGGCAGCGCTTCTGCAGCTGGCTGCGGTTCACCAGTTCGAGATTCTCGGTGAGATACTTATCCGCACGGTCGCTCCAGCCGGGTCGATCCGGCACCTCAACCCGGATACGCAACCGCCGCGGCTCATCGCTGCCCACGCCGTTCCCTGCGTCCCAGAATGTGATCTGCCAGAGCCACCGTAATTGATATTGCGCCCGCACCTGCCAGGATCCCGACACGCTCTCCGTCGGTCAGACCGGGAGCTCCCGGCGGGGCAAAGAACCACGGCGCGTAGTCACGATCCAGCTCCCCGGCCCGGGCGCTCTGGTAGCCGAAGCGAATCACGCCGTACAACAGCGATGACGCCAGTAACGCAATCGGGAAAACGCCGATGGCCACAATCTCGGCGCGGCGCAGATCGAGCGCCCAGCGCGGAAACTCGTCGGGGCTGTACGGAGTGGCTACGACGGCCTCCGCGCCCAGCGACAGCGATGAGCCAAACAGAATCAGCACTACCAGAGCCGTCAGGCGATGTGAGCCCATCATTCAACCTCGCGGTCCGAACAGTACCGTGCCGAGACGGATCATCGTTGCGCCCTCTTCAACCGCAATTTCGTAGTCGTTGCTCATGCCCATCGACAGCGTATCAAAGGAGTCCGGCGCGAAACGCCCGCGGATTTCGAAAAAATGCGCCGCCAGCGTTTGAAACGCGCCGCGGATGGCGTTACGATCGTCGGTGAACGGGCCGATGGTCATCAGGCCGCGCAACTGCAGACGGTCCATCCTCAGCGCCTGCTCAACGCAGGCGCTCAGCGCCCCCGACGATGTGACCCCGTACTTGGTGTCCTCACCGGAGGTGTTGTATTCTATCAGTACGTCCATGCGGCACTCGGACTTCCGGCACCAGTTTTGAAGCGCCTCCAGCGTGGCCGGCTTATCGATACTCTGTACGGTCGAGAAAAGCTCGACCGCATCGCGAGTTTTGTTGCGCTGCAGGTGACCAACCATCTGGAGGTCAAGATCCGGACACTCGCGCAACAGGAGCGTGTACTTCTGCGCGGCCTCCTGAACACGGTTCTCGCCAAAACAGCGGATACCGGCGTCATAGGCGGCACGTATCAGCGCGGAGGTCTGCGTCTTGGTGACCGCCATGATCGTTACGTTGTCACCGCTGCGCGCGCTGCGCTGCAGCGCCTGCTCGACGCGCTCACGCACGAGCCCCAGCCGTTCCGCGATTGTCGCCTGCTCCATGCGCCAATGATAACAGAACTGCAGCTGATACCGCAATCTGTCGGGGCGCCTGTGCCGTCGGGGCACAGACGTGCACGACTCCCACCGCACGTGCGGGGATTGACGCGGGGTGCGGGCTTCGCTACCTTATCTTCATGAGTGAAACACTGTGGTCCGAACGCCAGAAATCCACATGGCGTACCAAGGTTGGTCTGGCCGAGATGCTCAAGGGCGGCGTCATCATGGACGTTACCAACGCCGAGCAGGCAAAGATCGCAGCTGATGCCGGCGCGCAGGCCGTAATGGCGCTTGAGCGCGTCCCGGCGGATATTCGCGCCGCCGGCGGCGTGGCGCGCATGTCCGACCCCAAGATGATAGACGAGATCCAGAAGTCGGTAAGCATTCCGGTGATGGCCAAGTGCCGCATCGGGCACTTCGTTGAAGCGCAGATTCTGCAGGCGCTCGGTGTCGACTTTATCGATGAGAGCGAGGTTCTTACTCCGGCCGATGATCGCTTTCACGTTGACAAGCAGAGTTTCCGCGTGCCGTTTGTCTGCGGCTGCCGCGACCTCGGTGAAGCGCTGCGCCGCATTGGTGAAGGAGCGGCCATGATCCGCACCAAGGGTGAAGCGGGAACCGGTGACGTGGTGGAGGCAGTACGCCACCTGAGAACGGTCTACGACGCAATTCGTCGTCTGCAGCTGCTGCCGCGTGAGGAATTGATGACCGAAGCCAAAGATCTCGGCGCGCCGTATGACCTGGTTGTTGAGGTTGCACACACCGGTAAACTGCCGGTACCCAACTTCTCGGCCGGCGGCGTGGCCACGCCGGCCGACGCGGCGCTGATGATGCAGCTGGGCGCCGAAGCGGTTTTTGTCGGCTCGGGGATCTTCAAGTCCGATGACCCGGCCCGCCGCGCACGGGCGATTGTCGACTCGGTGGCGCACTACAATGATCCGGATATGCTCGCCAAACTGTCGTACGACCTCGGTCCGCCGATGACGGGCATCAGCGTGGCAGCCATGCACGCCGAAGAACGGATCGCGGTCCGCGGCTGGTAACGCCGACCACGTTGGGCACAATCGGCGTCCTGGCGCTGCAGGGCGATTTCGCAAAACACATCGAGCTCCTCCGGCGCCTTGGCAGGGAGGCTCGAGCGGTTCGCACGGCAATCGAGATCCAGGAGCTTGCCGCACTGATTATACCCGGCGGCGAGAGCACGACGATCGGCATGCTGATGGAGCGCTTCGGCCTGGCTGATGCGGTGCGCCAGCGGGTACGGTGCGGCATGCCGCTGTTCGGCACCTGCGCCGGGGCAATTCTGATGGCTGCCGAAATTGTCGGCAGCGATCAGCCGCGCCTCGCCCTGATGGATATGACCGTCCAACGCAACGCCTACGGCCGCCAGATCGAAAGCTTCGAGGCGGAGCTCAATCTGGGAGCTGCGTCACCGCTGACCGCGGTATTCATTCGCGCTCCCAGAATCATCCGCATTGGAAACGAGGTGCGCGTTCTGGCCGCGTTTGAATCCGATCCGGTACTGGTGCAGCAGGACCATCTGCTGGCGGCAACCTTTCACCCCGAACTCACCGACAGTAGCGCCATTCACGCGCACTTCCTGGCACTCATCGATCGCGCTTGAGATTGTACTCCACCAGCTGACGCAGCACCTCAACCGGTTCTCCTCCAGCGGGAAAAAGCTTCGCAATTCTGCCGTGGAGCGCTACCGCGCGCGAGTCAAGCTCGTCTTGCAGGCCAGCGCGTACGCCGAGCGAATCCACCAGGGCGCCGACGTAATCGACGTCGTGCCGCGTTACCGACGGGGCGCCAAAGAGCTTTTCCAACGTGGCTCGTTCAGTCGGGGGCGCTGCGGCAAACAGCCGGGCGCGCAGCAGTGTCTTTTTGTCTTCGCTGACGTCCGAACCCACCGGTTTACCGATCTGAGTATCCGAGCTGAAGATGCCGATTTCGTCGTCCTTGATCTGGAAGATGATCCCGATCTCCTCTCCCACCGCGCCCAGCGTCCGGTTCAGGTCGGAGTCGGCGCCGGCGGCCGTAGCGCCCAGTATCAGCGGCAGCGAGAAGGTGTAACGGCCGGTCTTGTAGCGATAGAGCTGGATTATCTCTGTCTCCGGCACATCGTCGAGACGGACCCCGTTTGTAACGTCGTGCATCTGCGCCACGCCGACCAGCGTAACCTCATCGGTAAAGCGCTTCATCAGTGCGCGATAGACGGCCGCGTCCAGATCGCATTCGCCGATCAGATCACACGCCAGAAAGAAGGCGATATCCCCGCTACATATCCCCATTGCCTCGCCAAAGTGCTGCGCATCGCCGCGGTAGCCTCGTTTCCACGCCAGCTCGGCGTACTGGGCGTGGATCGATGGCATGCCCCGCCGCTGCTGATCGTGATCCATGATATCGTCGTGAATCAGCAGGAAAGACTGGGTGAGCTCCATCGCGGCCGCAATTGGCGCAACCGCACCACTCAGCGTACCTCCCGCAAGCGCATACCCGAGATACACCAGCGCCCCGCGGATCATCTTGCCACCGGCGGTGAAGTCCAGCAACCGTTCAACGACGTCACCGCCCCACGCCCCCGCAGTCTGCAGCAGTGCCTTCCGGCGCCCGAGATAGTCGCGCAGGTAGTCAAGCGTCACCTGTTTGTGAGCATCCAGATAGTCATGCATACGTAGGTACAACCTCGCGATCCAGAAACGCGTTACGGACCGCCTGAGATACAATGCGCACGCGACCCGGCTTGACTTTGCGGCGGTAGACGACCATCGGGTCATCCCGAATCACGCATGCGGTCCAGTGATACATGTCGGCGGCGGTCTTGACCGGCACGCGATACCGAAACGGCATCAGCGAGAATCCCGCGGCCGCCTGTTGCTGCCAGTGCTGGTAGCGATCCAGCTGCGCGGCGATGAAGCGTGAGAACTCGGCACGGTCGCGGGACACGTCGCTGAGCCGCAGCGAGGGCAACGATGTCTCATCCAGCGGCAGGTAGGTGCGGCCGAAACCGTTGTCTTCTTCGATATCACGAATGAAGTTTATGTACTGCATCGCGCGGCCGAGCATGCGCGCCGAGTGATGGGTCTCCGCGCCGAGATGCATGATCTGCGCCATACAGAGCCCTATGACCTCGGCTGAACCGTACATGTACTCCAGTGACTCTTCCAGAGTGCGGTACACCCGCTTGCTGAGGTCCATCTCCATGGCGTGCAGAAACGCCTCGACCCACTCAAGTTCGAAACCGCGCTGCTCGATCAGCTGTACAAAATCATCTATTACGGGATCGCCACTAGGTTTGCCGGTCAGCGCAGCGCGGTATGCCGCACAGTAGGCCCCGAAAGCTTCGGACTGCTGCGGAACGCTGTCGACAAAGTTGTCAGCCTTGCGAACGAATCCGTACAGTATAAACACCTCACGGCGTACCGCCGGCGGAAAGAACAGTGTGGAGTTGAAATAGGTTCGGCTGCCACGGCGGAACAGATGATACTGCGCCTTCATCGGCGCTCCCCGCTGATCGCTTCGCCGATAATCTTGGATGCTATAAACGTCATCGGCACTCCCACGCCCGGATGTGTGTACTGACCGGAGTAGAAGAGGTTAGCCACCTTGCGACTGCGCTGCGACGGGCGAAACACCGCGGTCTGCCCCAGGGTATGGGAGATACCGAGCGCTGTTCCCTTGAAGGCATTGTAATCGGCGCTGAAGTCGCGGTGCGAGTAGATCCGCTGCGTCACGATGCTGTCGCGGATACGCTCACCGATAAGCTGCTCGAAGTGCGTCAGCACCTTATCGTACCAGGTGTTGCGAATCTCATCGTTGTCATCCAGGCCGGCGGCGACCGGGACCAGAAAGAAGAGATTCTCGTGCCCCGAGGGAGCAACGCTGGGGTCATCAAAAGACGCACAGCTTATGTAGTAAGAGAACTGCTCCGGCCATCGCGGGGTGTCGAAGATTGCGGCAAAGTGGTCATCCCAGGGATCAGTGAAGTAGAGATTGTGGTGCACGAGCTGTGGCAGCTTGCGGTTCAGCCCGAGATAGACGATGAACATGGTCGGTGCCATCACGCGGCTGTTCCAGTACCGCTGCGAATAACTGCGGTGTTCCGCAGCCAGCAGGTTGGTTTCCGTCCAGGCGTAGTCAGCGTTTACCAGCACGGCGTCGGCGTCGATACGCTCACCGCGACTCTCAACGCCTGCGGCCCGGCCGTTCTTGACCAGCACACGGTCTACCGGGCAATCGGTCTGCACGTCCACCCCGAGCTCCTGCAGCAACTTGCTCAGACCGGCGACCAACGAGGTCATTCCGCCGTGCGGGAAGTAGACTCCCAGATTCAGATCGACGTGTGACATGATTGAATACAGTGCCGGCGCGTTTCTGGGGCTGCTGCCCAGGAAGACCATCGCGTACTCCAGAATCTGTTTGGCGCGGCGGTCCTTGAAGTAGCGCTCCACGAAGCCGTCAAGCTTGGAGAAGACGTTCAGTTTCAGTCCTTCGGTCATCAGCCGCCAGTTGAGGAACTGAAAGACGTTGCGGTACTCCTTGTAGAGAAACTGCCCCATGGCCACGTTATACTTGTACTCGGCCTGTTCGAGGTAGCGCCGAAGGCTGGCGGCCCCGCCGGGTTCCAGCTGGTCGAATACCGCCTCCACGGCCGCCCGGTCAGCACTGATATCGACGTATTGGCCCGGCTCGAAGTAGACACGGTAGTACGGATCGAGTCGGTACAGATCGTAATAATCGCGGCGGTCAACGCCGAAGTCGGCAAAGAACTGCTCGAAAACTTCCGGCATCAGGTACCACGACGGTCCCATGTCAAAACTGAAACCGTCCGTCTTCCAGACCCGTGCACGTCCGCCGACCTGATCATTCTTCTCGAGCAGCGTAACTCTCCAGCCGGACTTTGCCAGATAGGCCGCTGCCGTAAGACCGCCAAAACCACCGCCCACTACCACGACACGCTTTTGCATAGCTGTCTCCGTCACCGTCCAAGTCTCTGTGTAATGCCCTATAGCATACTATCGCCTGCCGCTGAGTTCAACAGAAAACGGCGGGGCAGGTACGCAAACCCGCGCTCTCCCCCTGCCGTACTCGAACCGGCTCGCGGTTGTCATTGCGCGACCGGGGCCGTATACTTAGCGGATACGACAATGCAAAAGGGGATTGTATGAAACGTCTATTCGTTACACTGGCGATTGTCCTGCTGGTGGCGACCACGGCCACGGCCGGTGGCGGCAGGGAGCGCGGTGAAGAGGCCGTTGATGAAGTACCGGCCGTTGAAGAGGAGATACAGAACCGCGAAGTGATTGCTGACAATAAGGTTGTGCAGATGCATTACGAGGGCACCCTCGATGACGGTACGGTGTTCGACAGTTCAGAGGGCCGTGAGCCGTTGGAGTTCATCTACGGCGTCGGCATGCTGATACCAGGACTGGAAGACCAGCTAGAGGGGATGCAGGTTGGCGACCGCAAGACGGTCCGCGTGGCCTCTGATGATGCCTATGGCCCCTATATGGAAGAAGCGTTGCAGGAGATTCCGCTGTATCAGATGCCCCCTGAACTGCAGCTCGTAGAAGGAATGCAGCTGGTCGCGCAAACGCCGCAGGGTCCGATACCGGTAACGGTACGTGAAATCAGGGAGGACGTCGTCGTCATTGATTTCAACCATCCGCTGGCCGGCGAAGCACTGACGTTTGATGTTGAAGTCATGAGTGTCCGCGACGCCACTGAAGAAGAACTGCAACCCTTCTCAGCGCAGATGCCCGTTATGCCGCAGTAGTCCGCCGTTTTAATGCTTGTCTTCTCTGTACCTTTGGTGGTCAGGAGCCGGAATGCCGGCTCCTCTTTGTTTTTTTGCAGAGCTACGTGTTCACAATCCCCTTAGATTGCTTTTTCCGAGGCACTTTTCGCCCAAAGAGCCCTGCGGGGAACGTGAACTATACTGAAATTCCGATGACGCAGGGCTAATACGGCCGCTTCTCCCCAAAAACATCCGTTAAGTGCGCAGCCTTAAGCCCAAAAAGGGACACATCCGCCATATTACGCCAGAAATTTGCCTGAAAAACTCAATAAAACTGCCTTTGGCGCTTGACCATTACAAGAAATTCTCGTAGCATTTGCGCCTAACGCTGAGAGTGGAGGAAGCGTCTTATGACAAAGAAGACCGCTGCGGAAGTAATAGTGGACATAGTCCAGCAACAGGGTGTCGAGTACATCTTCGGACTGCCGGGAGGAGCGGCCATACCGATCTTTGACGCGTTGGTCGACTCGCCGGTACAGTTGGTCCTGACGCGCCACGAACAGGGAGCGGTTCACATGGCCGATGGATTTGCGCGCGCCACCGGCAAGCCGGGGGTCGCGCTGGTGACGTCGGGTCCCGGCGCTACCAATACCATCACCGGTCTGTTGACCGCCCTGATGGACTCGATCCCTCTGGTGGTGATCTGCGGGCAGCAGACGACCTGGAACCTCGGTCTGGACGCGTTCCAGGAAGCCGACGTGTCCGGCATCTCCTTTCCGGTTGTCAAGCACTCGTACCTGATCAAGGATCCCCAGGACGTACCGCGCATTCTGCGAGAGGCGTTTCACATCTGTCAGACCGGGCGCCCCGGTCCGGTGTTGGTAGACGTACCCAAAGACGTATCCAGCGCGCTGATTGAGCCCGAGTTTGAGGAAGACTACCACCTGCCCGGTTACTCGGTCCCGAGCGACGGAGACCCGCAAGCTGTCGAGTACGCCGCGCGTCTGCTTGAACGGGCACGCCGACCATTGCTGCTGGTCGGGCACGGCGCGGTTATATCCGGCGCCGAAAAGGCCGTGATCCACCTTGCCGAAAAACTGCAGATACCGGTAACCAATACGCTGCTGGGCAAGGGCTGTTTCCCCGAGACGCACCCCTTGAGTCTGGGGATGCTCGGTATGCACGGCACGGCGTACGCCAACAAAGCCGTTGCCGCATGTGACCTGATCATGTCGATTGGTTCACGCTGGGACGACCGCATCACCGGCAAAACCGACGTATTCTGCAAGGATGCGGTCAAGATACACATCGACATCGATCCTTCGGAATTCAACAAAACAGTACAGATGGATTGCACCATCCTCGGTGATGCGCGTCGCGTGGTAGAGGCGCTCAACGCGGTAACCAGTCGCGGTGACACCCGTGAATGGCTCAAGCAGGTCGAGAAATGGCGCCGGCAGTATCCGCTGAAGTACAAGAAAGGCGGCAGGCTGCGCGCCGAGCACGTCATGGAGGAGATTCACCAGCAGACCGGCGGAAAGGCGTTCATCACTACCGATGTGGGCCAGCACCAGATGTGGGCGGCTCAGTACATGCGCACCGACCACCGTTTTCGCTGGATAACCTCGGGTGGCGCGGGCACAATGGGGTTTGGATTTCCGGCCGCTATCGGGGCCCAGTTTGCCCACCCGGACGCCACGGTCGTGACCGTCGTGGGCGACGGTGGTTTCCAGATGACGCAGGCTGAGCTCGCCACGGCGGTGATCCACAAACTGCCGATCAAGATACTGGTGATCAATAACCGTTATCTCGGGATGGTGCGGCAGTGGCAGTCGCTGTTCTACGACAACCGCCTGTCGGGTGTCGATATGATCGGCAATCCCAATTTCGTGAAGCTCGCCGAGAGTTACGGCGCCAAGGGACTGCGCATCAAACGCAGCGCGGACGTCAAACGAATCATCCGTACCGCGGTTGAGTACAATGACGGTCCGTGTCTGATCGACGTTGAAGTTGAAAAAGAAGACAACGTCTACCCGATGATTCCATCGGGTGCAACGTATGACCAGATGATCATCGAGGCACCCAAACTCAAACTGGGCCAGACCGCGCCCAAACTGGAAAAGCCGGTAGGGAGTACGTAAGCCATGGCAACAACACTATCAAGCAACGGAACCTCAACAAACGGGACCGGGACCAGGCCGTACCGCAAACACACGTTGAGTCTGCTGGTCAACAACAAGCCCGGTGTGCTGATCAGGATCGCGCTGGTGTTCGCCCGGCGCGCGTACAACATTGACAGCCTGGTGGTCTCACCGTCAAAAGATCCCAGCTTCTCGGTGATGAACATCGTGGCTTCCGGGGATGAAAAGGTGCTGGATCAGATTCTGAAGCAGCTCAATAAGCTGGTAGACGTGCTGCACGCATCGGATCGTACCGGTCAGGACATAATCCAGCGGGAACTGGCGCTGTTCAAGCTGCACTGCGAGCAGGACGTCCGATCGGACGTGCTGCAGCTGGCGCACGCCATGAACTGCGAAATCGTTGAAGTCAGCGAACACGCAACCATCCTGCAGATGACCGGTGATACCGAGCGGCTTGACAGTGCCCACCGAGTATTTGAAAAATACGGCGTGGAAGAAATGATTCGGACCGGCAAGGTGCTGATGGCCCGCGGTCAGGAAATCACGTCGTAGGAGTGCCCGGATGGCGAAGAATCTGTTCAACAAAGTGTGGGACCTGCATAAGGTGACGACCCTGGACTCGGGGCAGGACCAGTTATTCATCGGCCTGCACCTGATACACGAAGTCACCTCACCGCAGGCGTTTCAGATGATCAGGGAGCGCGGACTGACCGTGCTGTATCCTGACCGGACCTTTGCCACCGTGGATCATATTGTCCCAACCGCCGATCAGGCGCGGCCGTTCACCGATCCACTGGCCGAGGAAATGATGCAGGCCATTGAGCGCAACACTGCGGAGTACGGGATCGAGTTCTTCGGTCTGAACACCGACTACCAGGGAATCGTGCACATCATTGGTCCCGAGCTGGGCATCACCCAGCCCGGAATGACGATCGCGTGCGGTGATTCGCACACCTCCACGCACGGCGCGTTTGGAGCAATCGCGTTTGGCATCGGCACCTCACAGATCAGAGACGTGCTCGCTACCCAGTGCATGGCAATCAGCCGTCCCAGGGTTCGCAGGATTGAAGTCACCGGTACGCTGGCCCGGGGAGTATACGCCAAGGACATTATCCTCAAGATTATCGCCGACCTGGGTGTCAACGGAGGCCTGGGGCACGCCTATGAGTACAATGGTGACACCATTCACAATCTGTCCATGGAAGGCCGCATGACCATCTGCAACATGAGTATCGAAGGTGGCGCGCGGGTGGGATACGTGAACCCGGACCAGCAGACCTTTGATTACCTGGAAGGCCGGCCGTACGCCCCGCGTGGAGATGCCTTTGCTGAAGCGGTTGAGTTCTGGAAGAGCATCGGATCGGGCCCGGATGCGGAATACGACGACACCTTCCATCTGGACGCAAATGCGCTCGAGCCGATGGTAACCTGGGGCATCAACCCCGGCCAGGCCATCAAGATCAGCGATCATACTCCGGCGGTCTCCTCATTGAAACCCGAACACCGCGAGGTGGCGCAAAAGGCTTACGCCCACATGGACTTTGCCGAAGGCGATCCGATCAAGGGCAAGAAGATCAACGTTGCCTTCCTGGGCTCCTGTACCAACGCGCGGATCAGCGATCTGCGTGAGGCAGCCGCAATCGTAAAGGGCAAACACGTTCATAGAGACGTCAATGCTTTTGTGGTTCCTGGTTCCAAGCAGGTTGCCAGGCAGGCCGAGGATGAGGGCCTGGCCGAGGTCTTCGTCGAAGCCGGTTTCCAGTGGCGAGGCGCGGGTTGCTCGATGTGCCTGGCGATGAACCCGGACAAGCTGCAGGGGCGCGAGATCTGCGCCAGCTCGTCCAACCGCAATTTTGTCGGGCGCCAGGGTTCACCAACCGGCCGAACCCTGCTGATGAGTCCCGCAATGGTGGCCGCCGCGGCCGTTTCGGGTGAAGTTGTGGACGTTCGCGAGTTCGCGCGCCAACCGGTGTCGGTGTAGCCCGTACACGCGATTGCAGATTGCCCAAGGAGCGCAAGAAATGATACAGACAGAAAGCACCGGGCCCGCGGTAAGCACTCTATCCGGCCGCGGTATCCCCGTCCGTGGAAACGATATCGATACTGATCAGATAATCCCGGCGCGTTACATGAAAGTTGTGACCTTTGAAGGTCTCGGGCAGTACGCATTCTACGATGTACGCTTCAACGAAGACGGCACGCAGAAACCCCACCCGTTCAACGATCCAAAGTACACCGGCGCCGGCATTCTGCTGGTGAACCGCAATTTCGGCTGCGGCTCATCGCGCGAACACGCTCCACAGGCATTGCAGAAGGCCGGCATCAAAGCCGTCGTGGGGGAATCGTTTGCCGAGATCTTTGCCGGCAACTGCACGGCAATGGGGGTACCGGCTGTCACGCTGTCCGCGGACGACATGCAGGAAGTCATAGGCGGCGTGGAACAGGATCCGCAAACCGAGATTACGCTGGATCTCAAGAGCAACACGCTCACGGTGGGCTGCAAGAGTTACCCGTTTTCGCTCCCTCCTGCCTACCGCAACTCGCTGATTGCCGGTACCTGGGATTCTACATCCGTCCTGCTGGACAACCTCGAGCAGATCCACCTCACCGCCGCTCGTCTGCCGTACGTCGACGGCTTTGCACAGGGTGCCTGATATGCCGCCAACCGACGCAAGACTGAACGCCCGCAGCTCCGCGATGACCGAGGGCGTCGAGCGGACCGCCAACCGCGCCATGCTGCGCGCGGTGGGTTTCAAGGATGAAGACTTCACCAAGCCAATCATCGGTCTGGCTGTGGCCGACAGCGACGTATCACCGTGCAACGTGCATCTGTGGCAGATAGCGGGAATCTCAAGGCGCACCCTGATTGACGCCGGCGCCAAGCCGATGATGTTTCACACCTTCGTGGTAACGGATGGCGAAGCGATGGGCCACGAAGGCATGAAGTGCTCGCTCATCAGCCGCGACACTATCGCGGACATCATCGAACTGGACGCCCGCGGCCACGCCATGGACGCCCTGCTGGGAATCGGCGGCTGTGACAAGACAATCCCGGGAACCGTCATGGGACTGGCGCGCTATGACGCTCCCGCGGTCTTTATCTACGGCGGTACGATCCGCGCCGGCAACCACAACGGTGCAGCGGTCGACATCGTCAGCGCGTTTGAAGCCGTAGGCGCCTACAGCGCCGGTAGAATCACCGAGCAGGAGCGCCACGCCATTGAATGTGCCGCCTGCCCGGGCGCGGGGGCGTGCGGCGGCATGTACACCGCCAACACCATGGCCGCGGCTATGGAGGCGCTGGGCATGAGCATACCGGGCAGCTCATCGGTACCCGCCGAGTCCGACGAGCGTTCGGCAGTCATGAGCGCATCAGCCGAAGCGCTGATGCACTGCATCAGACATGGGATCACGCCGCGCCGGATCATGACCCGCGAGGCGTTTGAAAACGCAATTCGCACCGTGATGGCGCTTGGCGGTTCAACCAACGCCGTACTCCACCTGCTGGCGCTGGCACGTGAGGTGGAGGTGGATCTGGTGATCGATGACTTCAACCCTTTCTCCGACACCACCCCGATTCTGTGCGACATGAAGCCGGCAGGCCGTTACGTGATGGAAGATCTGCACGCGGCGGGCGGCGTCCGCATGGTGATGCGTATGCTGTTCGATCAAGGGCTGCTGCATGGTGATGCCTTGACCGTAAACGGCAGGACCATCGCGGAAAACCTGCGCGATGTGCCGGTAAACCTGGACAACCAGCACGTTGTACATCCGTTCGACCGTCCCGAAAAACCGACCGGACCGATCGTGATCCTCAAAGGCAACCTGGCAACTGAAGGTGCCGTGCTCAAGACCTGCGGCCTGCAGGAGTTTGTGCACAGCGGACCGGCACGCGTGTTCGACAACGAAGAGACTGCGCTGGCCGCGATCCTGAACGATCGCATCAAGAAGGGCGATGTCGTGGTTATCCGTTACGAAGGCCCACGCGGCGGTCCGGGCATGCGCGAGATGCTCTCACCGACGTCCGCAATCGCCGGTGCCGGGCTGATCAAGGACGTTGCCCTGATTACGGACGGGCGATTCTCCGGCGGCAGCCACGGCATGGTTGTGGGCCATGTTGCGCCTGAAGCACAGACAGGCGGCACCATCGCGCTGCTGCAGGATGGAGACATTGTGACTATCGATAGCAAGGCCAAGTTGATCGAGGTTGACCTCGATGAAGGCGAACTCGAGCGCCGCCGCGCCGGCTGGAAGGCCCCGGAGCCGCGCTATCGCCGGGGTGCACTGGCGAAGTACGCGCGGCTGGTTTCGTCAGCCAGTCAGGGGGCGGTGACCGGCTGAGGCCACAGGCGGCCGCAGCGGATCGTACGGCGGACGCCACGCCCTCGGCGACACGTCACTGCAGCGGTATTTCGGTTCGATCGAGCACCACAAGCCCTTCGACGCCTGAGACCGCCAGGTGGTCCTGATCGAGCCACACCAGGTCCGTCGGCTGCCCGGGGAAAGCAGCCACGAACGGCAGCGAACGGCTTTCTCCCGCACTGATCACGATCAGCTCAAACGGTGCGATTGCGGCCAGCATCTTGGGCACTGCGTGCGTGGCGATTGCTTGAATCGGGCGGCCGCGGGTCACGCGTATCTGCGTCGGGCCGCTCGCGCGAGGGTTCCACTCCGGACTCGAGGCTTCCTCGAAGACGTACACCCCGTCGGCGGTACCAACCAGCAGATCAACAACACCCTCACCATCGTCGTAAACGGCCAGAGAACTGATTGTCGACGGCACGAAGGCGTCAAAAAAGGTTCCCTTCGATGCGAGGTCTTTCCACGTACTCCACCCGGAGTCCAGATCAACCGCCGCAATGCGGAATGCGCCGGCCGGGGTGGCCACAAAGGCGTAATCCTCGCCGGTGGTGGCCATAGCCGCCACCGGAACTCCTTTGACCACCTGACGCATATCAATCGAGAACCACTGGCCCGCCGCATCGCGACCGCCGATGCGATCCGAGCGATAGTACAAGATCACCGGGTTGTCACCAGCACCATCGAACTCGACGGCCCCCAGGGTGCCTCGCGGCGTTCCATCAAGTCGACCGAACACCTCCGGATCATCGGGGCCACGGTCCAAATCGCCGCCACGGTACAGTCCGTTCGAGGTTGACACCAGCAGCGGTACGCCCCTGCCGGGTTGGATGGCGTGAATGATCAGTCGCTCGCCGATGTCCGGATCGACCGGACCGGATACATCACCGGTCAGCTCATTCTCCTGCCACTGACGGGCATACAGGGTGCCGCTTCCTGCCGCAGCCCACAGCCGGGCGGGCTCCGTCTCGGACTGCAGAACCATACCGCTGATCGGGACTGCCGGCACCAGCCAGGACACCTGTGGTCGGCTGTCGCGCAGCACGATATCTGCTCCCGTCTCGGCTCCGGCGGTGATATTGAACAGGTCTGAGCGGCCCCAGCGGCTGACCTTGAAACCTCCACCTTTGACCGGCTCACCGGTTGCAACAAATACGCGATAGGGAGCGATAGCGGGAATGCCTTCGATTACCACATCCGCGCCGGCACGCAACGGAAACCTGGTGCTTAACGCGGTTTGAAGGTACGGTGTGCCCGTTTTCGGATTCAGCGGATAGAACCTCTGGTCATAGCCCCGTCCGGCCACCAGGAATATGCGCGCCGCGTTTTCTTCGGCCTGCAACGTACCCAGCTCCGACTGGCCCTGGGCCTCAATGCTCAGACGCAATGAACCGGCCGTCACCGCAGGCTGCCAGTAACAGCTCGCCGGCGCCAGTATACACAGCAGCGCCGCGGCCGCAGCCCACACCGCGGCAGGCACCATTCGAGCCGCCCGAACCGGTCGGTTTTTTGAAATCATCCGTTCATCCTCCCCTTGGAGCAAACACCCGCACTCTTACGCTGCCGGTAATGGGCCTCAGACGGATCGGACGGATCCTCGTGGACCCACCGTCGGCGTCCACCGGGTCGGCCGTTATTCTGGTGCGGCTCAGCAGCATTTCGTCGCCACGCACCGGTGGCGCGTACTCCTCGGTACGCGACTGTTGGCCGCCGGTCACCGTACGACGCTGTTCAAGGCGGTTACTCAGTTCCACGCGACCTTCGTCCACAATCAGCGTCGCGCCATCGTACGTAAACCGTGTCCCGCGTACCGAAGCGGTTGACTGGGTGCTGCGCAGCCGGAACTCCTGACTGAGCCCTTCGGCCGTGCGGACCTCCGCCGAGACTCTGCCGATACGAAGGTTCAGTTCAGTCGTTGTATGCCGCGCTTCACGCACAAGTGACTCAACCGTCACACGCGTTAGCGGCGCAACATGCACCCGGTTCCCCCCGGCGTCGAGAGTTACATGTGAACCGAACCCGGTGGAAATGTCGGCGCCGAGAGACACTTCGTCTCCCGCCGTGACCGGGCGCCACCGCTGTTGCGGCAGGCGGGTTTCCACTCGGCCGGCAGCGGCAATCACCGTCACCAGGTCGGCTGCGGCGGACACCGGTGCCAGCAGAGTACTGAGTGTCAGCAAGACGAGAACAGTTCGCATAGTGTGGCCTCCTAGAAGCTCAGACTCACTTCGGCCTGCACCTTGAATCGCGGATCCTGCCGGTCATCGACGATCGGGCCCGAAGAGCTGTTGTTTGGAAGCAGCACGCCTCCCGCGAGCGCTATGCCCAGATCGTAGAACGGACGGTAGACAATCGAGGCGCCCAGCTCGGTTCCCAGATACCTTCCGCCGCGGTCCACGTCAACTCCGGGCATATCAACCGGCCCACTGTCCAGGGCGCGCATCAGCAGCAGCCCGGAAACCGACGTCTGCAGCTCGCTGAGGCTGGATGCAGCCTCAATCGTAAACGGCCGCAGACTGTACTCGATACCGGCGGTCATCAGGTTACCGGGTTGAGCTGCGGCCACCAGCCCGATCGGGCGCGTTGCCACCGGCTGGAACTGGTTGTTTTCTGCGCTGCGGTTGCCTCCTCGTAGCGACCGTGCATCAGCGTCACCGCTCGAATAGAGCGAACTCAGGGCCAGACGCCCGGCGCGTGGACCGCTGGAATAGTGCTCGAAACCGGCGCTACCGATGAAAGCCCGGGTATCTGCGTAAGCGTAGGAGGATCCGGTAGCTGAGTCCGGGTCTTGCCGGTAGGACAGCACCCGGCCGCTCTGGACCCCACCGGTGATATCGTAGAACGAGCGCCTGCCCAGGGCACCACTGATGCCCAGCAGAGCGTAGCGCGTATCGACCAGCCCTCCCCGGCTTTCGTCGAGTTCAGTTTCTCCTTCTTTGATCAGGTCGGATGATCCGCGCAGATCCTGCTGTATGATGACGGCCAACGCAACGTCGGTCCTGGGCATCGGCTCGATGAACTGGAACTCGCCCAGCGCCAGAAGACGCCGCGGTGCCAGCCGGACCTCATCATCCCGGTCGTCAATCTCATCGAGTTTGGACATCACCAGCGTGGAGTTCGGTTTGAGCAGCAAGCCGGTGTACACCGCTCCGACCCGTGCCAGTGCGTGGCGCGTAGAGAGCGACAGCACAGCTCCGTCACCGCGGTGTTCGAGTACCAACCCCGAAAACTCACTCAGAACCAACCTTCCGGCCTGCACTCCGACGGCCGCCCGTTCACCAAATGCCGAGAGTCCTTCCACATAGAGCAGATCCAGATCAGCCACGATCAGAGGGTCGTCGGATGCGCGGAAACTGCCTTGAGACAGCAGCGAGTATGAATCGCTGATGGGGAAGCTGAGCCACAGGCCAAGCTGCCCTTCGATCAGCCGGTTATAGCTGCTCTCCTTTTCCACGTATCCGAAGAAGGAGGTGCTGCCACCCCAATCGAACGCCGGAAGTGACAGAGTTACCCACACCAAAGCCAGACTACAGACACCAAGCCGTTTCCCCACAAGTTGCCTCGCTTCAGGTAGCAGCGGTTTTTTTACCTTCTATTGTACCGTGTCGCTGCCAATCACGGCACACCTATAGTTGATCCATCCGGGACCGCCAAGCAGGCCGTTCCGAGCAGCCGCAAACGCAAGCTGCGCCGTGTCATACTGTCAGACTATAGCCCATCGGGCCGCATTTCACACGTCCAGCGGATAGACACCTCGCGTTCTGGCCGCATCAAACATCATCTGGATGTTTGCCGGTGGAATGTCGGCCTGCATATGGTTGGCCGAAGTCAGTATGTATCCGCCACCGCGCGCAAACGTGCGCACGCACCGCTCCACGTCCGCTATCACATCTTCCGCGCTTCCCGGCAGGGCCTTCTTGAGATCAACGCCTCCCATGAAACAGAGACGGTCACCAAAGTCCTTCTTGATCTGCAGCCAATCCATCGCTTCCAGCGGCTCCAGCGGATTGAGGATGTCCACGCCGATCTCGACGAGACTGGCTACTATAGCAGTGATCGCGCCGTCTGAGTGAAAGGCTACCGGAAGGTCCGATCGGAATGCCTTTGCCGAGTCCACTATGCGTTTGAGTGCCGGCTTGATCATCTCGTCAAAGGAGGCCGGGGAAATCATCAGGTCGCTGGTGCCGCCGTAGTCGTCTCCCGGAATCTCCAGAAAATCGATCTCCCGGCCGCACCGTTCGAGATAGATTTCCTGTGCCCGAACGATCACGTCAGTGCACTTCTCAATCAGGCGACAAGCGATCTGCGGTTCCGCGATCATGTCGACGTAGAAGTCTTCGCGGCCTCGCAGAACCGCTGCCTGCTCAAAGGGCCCGTACGAATTGACCGCACGCGCCGCCAGCGCATGGTCGGCGTAATTGCGCTTCAGAAACTCCAGGCGCTGCCTGATCAACGCTGTATCGAGGTATTTCTCCGGATCGGGCCAGTCGTACTGCTCGATCTGCTCCAGATCGGCCCCGTTGAGCGGCGGATTGACCGAAGTGATGTGCGGTCCACTTCGCTGCCACTCGACACCCCAGGCATCCTTGCAATCGCCGTCCATTCTTGCCCCGCCCAGATCCGTAAAACCGGACCAGACGTAGCGCACGTCGGTGCCGAGCAAGTCCAGCACCCGCTCATCGTAGTAGTTGGAATTGCGCGGCTTCTGTTTGCGAAACGGCGCTACCGGCTCGCCGAGGCCGAAATGCCGCAACACGTTGAAGTAGGTGTCATCATTGAGCGTGTAGTAACTGCCCCATAAGGCGGTCGGAACGCGGTCCGGTTCCCGCAGCTGAATAGCGGCTTGAACTCGTTCTCTGGACGTCATGGAACCCATGAAGCTGCCCCCTTGCGCGAAGTATGGCGGTGCAGCAGGCCGGCAAGGCCGGCCTGAAACCGACCTGTGGGCGGTACTGCAGTTGAACCGCTGACTGCGTGTCTATCGCGGTCTTGACTTGCTCCGACCAGTGCCGTCTGCTTCTAAGTTTCTACAGCGCAATCAGTTGCTGAAGAGCAACTATAGCTCAGCGCGCCGCGCCTGTCAAGCAACTGCGTTGGCTTTACTCGATCCGGATCGTAACGGCCGCAACCAGACGCTGCAGCGGGCGTGGCAGGAGCACCGTGAGCGGTTCCCCGCCATTGCCAATTCAGATTCCTTTAATCTTGCCGCCACTTGCCGACACGGTCTTCAGCGGCGGATGCTTGGCAATCTCGTCCTCATTCACTACCAAGCCCAATCCAGGTGTGTCTTCGATTTGGACATAGCCACCCTCCTGGCGCGGAAACCCCGATGCAACCGTAAAATAGTGATCGGAGTAAAATTCGGCGTGGTACTCCAGAAACAGGAAATTGATGCAGGACATACCGAGCTGTATTGTGGCCATGGCACCCACAGGGCTACACACATTATGTGGCGCCAACAGCACGTGCTTTGCCTCTGCAATCGCAGCAATCTTCTTCAGCTCCGTAATGCCGCCGGCATGGGCAATATCCGGCTGGATTATGTCAACTGCTTCCTGCTCTACCAACGCTGCGAACGGAAACTTCGTATACAGGCGCTCACCTGCGGCTATTGCTATGTTCACGCTTGCCCTCACCAGTTTCAGTTCTTCGATTCTTTCCTGAGCCACCGGTTCTTCATACCAATACGGGCGGTATTTCTCGAGCCGTCGTCCGAGTTGAATTGCTGTCGTTGGCGCAAACTTGGCGTGGGCTTCGATCAAGATCTCCACTTCATCGCCGACGGCGGCGCGCACCGCTGCTACACGCTCTTCGGCGAGTTTGGCCTCTGCAGCCGGTATGGTGTAGTAGTGGCCCTGCCCGAAGGGGTCAAATTTCAGCGCTGTGTAGCCCTTCGCAACAACGTCTCGCGCCTCACTCGCATTCTGTTCGGGTGAACCTGGGTTCGTATACCAACCGTTGGCGTAGACTCGCAATTGCCTCCGGTGAGCCCCCCCGAGCAGTTTGTAGACCGGTTGTCCGAGAATTTTGCCTTTCAGATCCCATAGCGCAATGTCGATCCCGGAAAGCGCTGTGGTTGCCAATCGCCCCCCGCGAGCTGAGGTATCGTGGTACAGGGTGGCCCATATCACCTCCGAGTCCAACGGATCGCGCCCTTCCAGATAACGGGAGAACCAACCATTGATGATTCCCATGACTTCCGTGTCGTTTTGCATCGCGCTCGCATCACCGATACCGAAAAGACGCGGATCGTCCGTCAACAACTTGACCAGCATCCAGTTCCTGGTCGCGTTACTGTGTTGCGCGGAAAATCTCAGAAACTCTACCCCGGTCAACCTCATTTCACATCTCCTTTGCCTTGCAGGCGGATAGATTGCGCCGCTCGAAGAGGGGCCCACCAAGGTGAACGCCAGCATCGACCGGATATGGACTATCAATTGATTGATGGTGTCAATGCCGACGATGTAAAGAGCCGATACCACAACCGGGAACGAATCCTGCGAGGTCGTGAGCTTCCAGACAAGGCCGAATCAGGGTGGTGTTCATTATCAGCAGAACAGCGTTGCCCGGATCCATGCCGGTTTGGTAATCCTCATTAGCGTCATCCCTCCCCGACCGCGAAAGCACTCTGCGTGGCCTCACAGCCCGCGTTTTCGACTCCTGAGGGTTCTTACAAACGCCATCACAACAACCAGGATACTGGCAATAACAAACAAGAGCGAAATCGGCTTCGAGAAGAACACCAGCGGAGAACCTGCGGACAGAACCAGTGACTGCCTGAGCGAGAACTCCATGCTTCCTCCCAGAAGCAGCGCCAACACAAGTGGAGCACCTGGTATCCCGCGCAATTTGAACACATATCCCACCAGCGCAAATACCATCATGACCCACACATCCGTCATGGACCTGTGGACGGAGTAGATCCCTATGAAGCACAAGGTGGGCACGACAATCGAGATGGCCTTGTGCGATATCCGCAGCAGCGTAACGAACAGCGGGATGAGGGTTGTGTTGAGTATCAGCAGCAACACGTTTCCCAGGTACATGCTGGCGATAATCCCCCACGCCAGTTCCGGTTGGGTGGTGAAGAATCTGGGGCCGGGCCGCACGCCGAGCAGGACGAACGCGCCGAGCATAACAGCCGTGGTTCCTGAACCCGGTATGCCAAGCGACAGCAGCGGCACCAGCGCGCCGGCAGAGGATGCACTGTTGGCAGACTCAGGTGCGGCAACCCCCTGGATGACTCCGGTGCCGTATTTGTCGGGATCTTTGGACAGCAGCTTTTCTATATCGTAACCGAGAAGACCGGCTATAGTCCCTCCGGCACCCGGCATTACCCCTACCAGGAAACCTACGATCGTAGACCTGAGAATCGTCCATTTACACTCCGCGATATGGTGCCATCTGGGAAATACATTCTTGAAGTCGAGTCTATTGTCGGGCATTTCCTTGCCGGGGAGATCAACTCTGTGGATGGTGTTGAACAGTATTTCGGACATCCCGTACAGCCCAACGATGGCCGGAACAAACCTGATACCGTCTATCAATCGCAGCTGACCGAACGTCAATCGCGGTGTGCCGTACATGACATCCTGCCCGACGGTGGCCAAGAGCAGGCCCAAGCTGAGCGACATCAGAGCCTTGAAGACATTCCTGCCGGTCATCGAAGACACCATCGCAAAGGCGAATATGTAGATTGAAGTATATTCGACCGGTCCAAATCTCAACCCGAACCTGGCCAGCGGCATTGCAATCAGAGTTAACAATATCACTCCGATGGTCGCGGCAATGGTCGAACAGATTGCCCCCATTCCGATGGCAATCCCGGCTTTCCCGGCCTTGCACATCGGATAACCGTCGTAGGCGGTGGCGACGCTCGTTGCCTCACCCGGGATATTCAGCAATACCGCCGTTATTGTTCCGCCGTACGTACCGCCGTAGAAGATTCCCGCCAGGGTAACCATTGCCACAAGCGGATCCATACCGTAAACGGCGGGCAGCAGTATCGCTATGGCCGAGGTGGGTCCAATGCCCGGCAGCACACCGATGAACGTTCCCATCACAACGCCAACCAGACAAGCCAGAAAGACCTCAACCCTCAGCAGGCTCTCGAATCCGCCCAACAACAGGAGCAGCGTATCCGACATCCGTCATGCCTCCTATAACGACAAACCCGACTCCGCGGCGACAGCCCGGATCAGCGTGCAACAGTTTGGCTGTCTACGGTCAGTTCGTGCTCAGAGCCCTCGCCGTGTCAGAAGAGGACACCGCGAATCAATCTCGCTGCCAGAAACCTGACAAATATCGTATGCAGCACAAGCGTCCACACAATACTAAACAGCAGCGCCTTGTGGTAAGCCCAATCCTCTATCAGAATCAGGCCTGCAAAGGTGAATAGAAAAATGGACACCATGAAGCCCAGTACATAGACCAACCCTGAGAGAACAATGAACATCGCAAACAGCATTGTTCCTCGCCGCCCCGGTTCTGAAATCAGCGATTTGAATGAAACCGGACGCAGGTTCCTGGCCATCAAGAACACGGCAGCCGAGGAAACTATCAGAAGCACTGAATAGAAGAGAGGCGTGACGCCGGGACCGAGTGTATATCGTGCCTCGAGGGGAAGCCCCCTGGCCCCGTACAGCGCGATGGCCGCGATCAGCGCCATCCATATGCACAAGATCCTTTCTATGTTCAGTCTGCGCATCATTTCTCTCGATCCTTACGGATTATCCACGGCACACCTCAGTTGCCGCATATGGGCATACACGCGGTATGCCCATATGCCTCTGTTTTCTCATTGCTCTCGCTAACGCCTGCGGCGACGCATCAGAACTGCGCTCGCAGAACCGGGTATATGCTCTGCAGGAACTCTCGATACGAGTTGTGATCAGCATAGCTGAGATTCAACCCTAACCGCTGAGCTTCCGCCTGGAATTCCGGATTGTGTATCACGTTATGGATCGCCTGGCGCAGTGTAGCCAGAATCGCCGGATCCACCCCTTTGGGAGCGACAAAACCATGCGTCGTACCGCCAATCGGCATTGAGAAGCCCACTTGTTCGAACGTGGGGACGCCGGGCAGGTCTTCTCGCGGATGTCCGGACAGTGCCAGTACGCGCATGTCTCCGGATTCCACGTACTCAACCGTCAGCGGAGCCATGATGATCCCTGCGTCCACATGCCCACCGAGCAAACTCACGATGGTGCCGGCATCACCGTCCATAGCCACCAGCCGGAAGTCGTATCCTTCGTCCGCCAGCAAGTTGCCCATCAATGCCTTAACACTCGCGGCTCCGGTGTGGGTCAGCGAAAGCGACTCCGGGTTACTCTCAGCGTGCGCCAGCAGCTCTTCAAACGATTGAAAGGGGCTGTCCGCTCGGACGGTGATAGCCTGGGCGTTGAAGATAACCTGTGCCAGGTGCTCAAAATCCTCTATAGGGTGCGCGTAGAGGGCCCCCTGCACATAGACGGTTACAAAGGCGGGGCTTGTTGTGTAGCCGATCGTGTAGCCGTCCGGTGTGGAGCGCGCCAGCGCGGTATACGCGATGGCCCCGGTTGCGCCGGCCAGGTTATTGGGAACGATCGGCACCCCGAGTTCCGCTTCCAGGAACGGCGCCATGGCGCGCACCGGCACATCAACCCCTCCACCGGCGCCACCCGGAATAATGATCTCTATGGGCCCGGTGGGAAAAGCGTCCACTGCCGCCGGGTCCTCACGCTCGCCGGCCGCAAAAACCAGCGAACCTGCCAGCACCAGGAGACACGCACTCAAGAACAATGCCTTTTTCATCGAGTTTTCCTCCTCATTCCTACGATCGATGTCGGGCCATTGTCGCGCCCGACGAGATTCAGCCTACCGACTACTTTCTGTCGTCATCTAACCCTGCTCTGCACCTCCTCACTCCCGCTCAAGGTATGGCTTGACCAGTGCCACGAAGTCTTCATCGGATACCAGACCCTTGGTGCGTATGGACCGGTCCTTTACCTCTGCAAGTATTTTCTCGATCGCGCTACTCTCGTCATTTACCCGCAAACCCAACTCAGCCAGCTTATGGGTAATTGATTTCTTCCCGCTCTTCTTGCCCAGCACCACCCCGCCCTGCTTGCCAACCGTGGACGGAGCAAGCCCGAACATGGCCAGAGGTTGATCCATCACAAGGTCGATTCCGATTCCTGATTCGCGGCAGAACACGTTGCGGCCCACAATCGGCTTGTTGACTGGAACCGGAAAACCGGAGAATTCAGCTACCTTTTCAGAAATGCCGTCCAGCAGTTCGAGCCTGTACTTCACATTCAGGCCGTACAACACTTTCAGTCCGACGGCTATCTGTTCAAGCGGAGCGTTGCCGGTCCGTTCTCCCATCCCGTTGACGCAAGTATGAATGACTGCGGCACCTGCCTCCATTGCTGCAAAAGAGATCGCCGTTCCCAATCCAAAATCGTTGTGAGCGTGAATCTCGAATGTTGTCTCGAACTGCTGCCGCAACCTTCTGATCAGTTGCGTCATGGCGCCCGGAAGCGTACACCCCATGGTGTCCACGATTCCTACCGAGTCTGCCTTGCCGTCAAGGACAACTGCGGAATAGAGTTCTTCCAGAAACCCGTAGTCCGCTCTTGTTGTGTCATAGCCAAAGTAGACGGCTTCCAGACCACGTGTCTTGGCGTAGCGTACCGACTCCAGGCTGCGTTCTATCACGTCAGCCTTTGACCATTTGGGGAATTGGTACCTCAACTTGGGCTCGCTTGTGGGTATTTCTATTATCACACCGTCGACACCACACTCGCTTGCCATGTCGATATCTTCCTGAGAAGCGCGGGCAAAGCTGTATATTCGGGCTTTGAGACCCAGAGATGTTATCTCCTGTATCGCTTCGAAGTCCGGAGTGGACACCGCCGGCATGCCGGCCTCTATTCGTTCCACTCCAAGCTCGTCAAGCATCCTGGCGATTTCTACTTTCTCGCTCTTGCTGAAGACCACGCCGGGTGTCTGTTCTCCGTCGCGCAGAGTTGTATCGTGAATGATCACGTTCGAGGGCGTCTCGAACTGCGCGCGGTATTCCTTCAGGTAGTTATACTGACTGACCCACCAATCTCCGGTCATCCATTCAGCCATTCTTTGCCCCCTTCTGAGAACGCTCCTACCTACGACAGGTCACGGTGCCGATCCTCACTATGTCGACTCCGGCCTCTTCACCGAGATCCAGGCCTCCGTTTCAAAAGTCTTGAGGAGTATGTTCATGGCATTGAAGACATGCTGCCGGGTGAGATCCGCGGCCGCCTCCGCATCTCGCTGACGGCACGCCTCAAAAATCCTGCCGTGATCCACGGAGAGATTCGGTCGGGCTTGTATGAAGTCGTGCGAGATCGCTACGTAACGGGCAATGTTGTTTCGCAATTTGACTATCAGGCCACAGAGAGTGTCCCATCCCGAGGGTTCGTAGAGCATTGTGTGAAATCGCGTGTTCAGATCCACAAAGTCGGCGCTGTCGTTTCCGGCCCGTCGCAGGTCGGACAGAACCTCGGCAACATCGTCGAGGTAGGCGTCCGAATAGCTGGGCACGGCCCGCGAGATTGCCAGACTTTCGAGGTTCGCGCGTATATGGTAGATCTCTTCTATTTCGGACCGGTTGAGTTCAGTCACGGTCACGCCACGCTTGTAGGCGCGCATTACGAGTCCTTCGGACTCCAGTATCGCCATCGCTTGCCGGACCGGCATCCGGCTCAGGTGAAGGTGACCGGCAATCATCTCCTCATCAATCATCTGCCCGGGCGGCAGCGTGCCGGTTATGATAGCCCTGCGCAGGGCCGCGAGCGCCAGAGACTCGGCATTGCGAAAACGGCCGATATCGCTTCTGAGGACTTCCTCTAACTGGCTTTCGTCATAGGTGAACAACTGCAGGACCCCTCCGTCAGGGAACACGTTGCGCTGTGAGCACGAAGACTCAAAGATCACAGATCAAAGATCACTGATTTTTGAGCATAGCACTGAAACTGTCATGCGTCAATCGAGATTTCTGTCAATCAGGGTTTTTAAACAGAGGTTGTCTATGAATTCTGGTGGGTGTTCTGCTGTGTGTTCTACGTGCACCGCGTCAACGCAAGTGACGCTGCTTCCCAGCGGACTGCGGCCACCGGTGGCTACAAGGTTGCGCGTCTCGCATCCCCCGGCTTCTGTGCTGCTGCCGCAAGGTCCGACAGCGTCGTCCGCGGGGTTATGCCTTCGGGATCCACCCTGCATTCGATGAGAGCCGGACCACCTGCCGCAAGCGCCCGATCGATCGTTGCCGACACGTCTTCGGTCCTTTCCAGAACCTGGCTGTGCAGACCGAATGATGCCGCCAGTGCCGCGAAATCCGGATTCGTCAGATCCGTACCGTAGACGCGGCCCGGATACTTGCGTTCCTGATGCATACGGATGGTTCCGTAGATGCCGTTGTTCACGACGATAATCAGCGGATCGAGTTCATAGTGCCGAATCGTGGCCAGTTCCTGCGCGTTCATCAGGAAACATCCATCACCCGCGAAGACCACGACCTGGCGATCGGGGTATATCAGTTTGGCCGCCACGGAGGCCGGCACTCCGTAACCCATTACCCCGCTGATAGGAGCCAATTGTGATCGATAGGTACGAAATTGCCAGAATTTGTGTACCCATGCCGTGTAGTTTCCGGCGCCGTTGGTAACAATCGTATTCTCGGGCAGCCTTTGCCGTAACGCCGCAATTACGTGCCCCATATCGAGTGCGCCGGGCTGCGAAGCGGGTGTCAGCAGCTTCTTGTAGTCTTGATGCACCGCAGCACACCAGGCGGCGCGACCAGCGGGGACCTCCGCGTCGAGGCTTTCGAGTGCCGCTGCAAACAGTGATGGGTCGCAAAGAACCGGCACGTCAGGATAATACACCCGGCCCAACTCCCGCCCGTCAGGATACACGTGAGCAAGACACTGCTTGCTGCGTGGTGCCGGCGGCACGCTGTAGCCCTGGGTCGTCATCTCGTCCAGCCGAGCGCCGATCACCAGCAGCAGGTCCGCAGCGCGTACGGACCGCAGGACCTCCGGATGCGCGGATATGCCAAGGTCGCCTCCGTAGCACGGATGCTGGTTGTCAAAATAGTCCTGACAGCGAAGTGCCGTAACAACCGGTATGTGCTGGCGCGCCGCAACGCGGGCCAGAGCAGCCGCCGCTTCGCTCCCCCAGCCGGGGCCCCCGAGAATTATCAGCGGACGCCTCGCTGCCGTCAGTCTTGTGTGCAGACGTTGCTGCACGCCGGGTTCTGCAACAGCGCGCGAAATCTGCGCCGGCGGCAGATCTATCGCTACCGCGCGTTCAGCCAGAACGTCTTCGGGCAGTACCAGCACAACCGGCCCTGGGCGACCGGAAAGAGCAACGTGAAACGCGTGACTGAGATGCTCCGGGATGCGACGCGAACTGTCAACCTCGCAGATCCATTTTGCCATCGGCGCAAACATGTCCCGGAACTCAATCTCCTGGAACGCATCCCGATGCCGATTAAACCGTGGCACCTGTCCGATAAGCACGATCATGGGAGTTGAGTCCTGCCAGGCGGTATGCACTCCGATGCTGGCGTTGCATGCCCCGGGGCCGCGCGTGACAAGGCAGATCCCGGGTCTGCCGGTTAGTTTGCCGAAAGCGTCCGCCATGTAGGCTGCCCCACCCTCCTGGCGGCAGGTAACGAAGCGCAGTCTGTCACACCGGGCGTAGATTGCGTCAAGCAGCGGCAGGAAGCTTTCGCCCGGGACGCCGAATACGGTATCAGCGCCCTGACGGATCAGTCCGTCAGCCAGCAGTTCTCCGCCCGTCCGCAACCCGTCCGGACCGTCAATCTGTTCCATCGTTGCAGTGCATCCTCTTTACACCTGATGACGGGCGGCGATTCCTGCTTTTCCGTCACCGAGAGCCGGCTTCGACCTCGACTGCGCAGCGAACTCCTCTACCTCAGAACAGCCATGTTGACCAGGATCTGTTTGAGCTGCGCCTTTGCTTCCGGAGTCATCGGTCCAACCGGTCCCATGCAGGGCCCCGCGTCTATCCCCTGAAGCTGGAGCGCCTCCTTGATGACGGTCGGAAAGGACCCCAGGGTGAAGGCCAGGCGCAGTGGTGCCAGTGTGTACTGCGCCTCAAGCGACCCGGCGACGTCACCAGCCATGTACTTCTCGTAGATGTCCACTACCAGATGCGGTGCGACGTTGGCACAGGCCGCAATCGCACCGGTTCCCCCGTGACAGAGGCTCGCGTAAATCAGTGTGTCCCTGCCGGCCAGCACGGAAAAGCCGCTACCGCGAGTCAAGCGGATGTATTCAGCCGTCAGTGTCAGATCACCACTTGAGTCCTTGATGCCCACAATATTGGCAATCGCGGATAGCTCTACCACCGTAGCGGGACTGATCGTAACGCCGGTCTTGGGTACATTGTTGTAGAGCAAGATCGGAAGACTGGTCTCTGAGGCGATACGCGAATAGTGTGTAATTAGTTCGGCTTGTGTCGGACTGATGAACATCGGCGTAAGAATCGATACGGCATCGAGTCCCGCCTCTTCAGCAATCTGAACAAGTTGAATACACTCCCTGGTCGTAATCCCGCCAGCGCCACCATACACCGGAACGCGTCCACCGGCCGCATCAACCGCAATCTCGAATACTGCGCGTTTCTGCTCCAGGCTCAGCCCATAGAACTCCCCCGTTGTTCCAACCGGGAAGATCCCGTGAACCCCACCATCGACCAGATGATTGATCAGCGCCCGCATCGCTTTCTCATTGACGCGTTCGTCGGCGGTAAGGGGTGTGATCATTGCAGGAATGATACCTGTTGCTTTGAATCTCATCGGAGACCTCCCGGAAGCCCATGACGCATCTGTGACAGTGGACTCCTGATGTCAGCGGAACAATTGTCCGTGAACATACCGCGGGACCGGAGAGCTGTCAACCAACCGCGTCAACACGGGCTTCGCACAGTGCTCGCGGCTGCGCGACAGCGGGCTGACTGCGCTCTACGGACTGAGGAGAGCGTTTTTCAGGATTACGTTGAGAATGGGCGGTATTGGAGTTGAACCAACGACCTCTTGCATGTCAAGCAAGCGCTCTA
>RECP01000056.1 GCA_007693945.1 Spirochaetaceae bacterium | reverse complement strand
GGGTGCACGACAATTTCGTTTGACCCCACCCATTTAAGCACTTCGCCGTTGGTCCATGAACGCATCAAAGCGACCGCTCAGCTTGAAACACCGCAGGGCAATGATCGCATTGGCCCCGCGAACGGTCCAGTGCATGCCAGATTGCTTTACCCTGGCTCCAATAACGTGCTTGCATCCTGATTCAACAATGCCGCTGGATGTGCATAAGCCGAGCGCTCTGAAGCGGGGATAGTTCAAGCGACGTCTGTTTGTTATCAAGTATTCCCGGCACTGTCGGGCTTCTTTACAATTTTCCGCAAACGCTTTGAGCTTCTCAATGATACGCTCCAGCTTTCCTGCCTCCAGTTCATCACGGCAGGTCTTGGCCCACTGTGCTCCAAACTTATTCTCGGTGCCGAAAATCGCCTTCGCCGCGGTCGAGATGGTCCCCTTGGCATGGAACAGATCAATGATCTGAATGGCATCAGGAAACTGTTCATCGGCAATATTCCAGATCCACTTGGCCCCATCCCCAATGACTACCTGGAGCGCAGCTTTGTCGAACCCTCGGCGCTGCGTTTCTCGTTCGGTCCGCTGAGCAAATTCCGAAAGCGATTCATCCACATCCGCGGTAGCCGCACTCTCTATGGCCGCGTTATAGGAGACCGACCCAACATCCCGGGTAGGTTTACCATGACTGTCACGACTGTCGGCGCTGAAGACAACGGCCAGTTTTACCTCCCGGGTTTTCGCCGATCCATCCGGCTGCTTTCCTGTGCGCCCTTCAGTCTCCTCTTTCCGCATTGGGCATCCTGTACCATCCATGCCGAGATACATCGTGGTGCTACAGGGAGGCACCTGCACAACTTGAGATTTTTCCGTGTTTATGATCTCTTGCCCCAAAGCTTCGCCGGCCCGCTCAACGTGTTTACTCCCCACATGAAGGCCTGCGAGATTCCTGATCATCAGACTGCTTTCGGTAAAACTCAAGACTCCGGCAGTATGACCGATCATTCGTTTCACCCCGCCGGACAGGCAGTCGGTATCAAAGCCGAGGTTTCTATCCTGAGGAAAGTATCCTCGACCATTTCCGTCGGTGTAGTACGCTCTGTGCAGGGTAATCTCGCCCAACACCGTAACGAAGGTTTTCGTTCTTTTTCCAACGTAGGTCAGTACCGTACCATCATCAGCGCGGGTGATAGCCGCAGAACTATCGTCACCCGCGGAGTTGATCATGCGTTCAAGTACCGCTGCTGCTGTCCGCAGCGATGTTTCTCGCACGAGGCCCTCCAGGGTTTCAAAATCAAGGGCACCGTTCAACGCTTGCTGCACGAGTTCGGAGATCTCATGTTCAATCGCCTTCGTGATTTCTGAGTTCAGCCCCCTTTTTCAGCCTCCCTGGAGGCCTCCTTTCCTGCTTCAAGCTGGGCATCGCAGATCTTGATATTGACCTCGGTATACTCACGCACCAGGTTTTGAAACTGGTGAAAGCGTTCGATCTGTTCGAAGGTCCGCTCGACTCTCTCGGGTGGTATTGCCTTTGAGACAGTTTTCCCTTCCACCGCCCGGGTGACCATCCACAGCGGGCCGTGTCCCTTGGAGCCTTCTTTCGCGCAATGGCAGTACGGTTTGCCGCACTTGCGGTATCGAGGTGAAAGAGAACCCTGCCGAAAATCACCCAGCTCACTAATGGTTTGCAGAATCTGCTTTTTCTTCGAATGAAGACTCTCGATTGTGGTTTCCTGTTTCATGTGCGCCTCCCATACGAAACTGAACGCGTAATATACGTACAGTATAACATAAAGAAACAGCTCTATAAAGGAGATACTGATAATGATGAAAAAATTGTCGTGCGCCCGTTGCGGAGTGTTGACTTTTTCGGGCCTTTGATTCATGGTACGATGCTCATACGCGGAGACGGAACGGGAGCTGGTAAGGGTACACTCATGGATCAAGAGTTCGTAAGCCGAATGCGTCAGAAACTGATTGAGATGAAGCAGGACATCCTGCGTAATCTGGCATCGGAAAGTGAAGACTTCAAGGAGATAATCGAGTCTGATGATTCGAAGGATCTTGTTGACATAGCCAGTACCGATATCGACAAGAAGACGCTCGATGCGCTCGGAGCGCAGGAGATCAAGCGTTTGAGGTTGATCGAAGCCGCGCTGTCACGCATTGAGAACGGGCGCTACGGGATCTGCATGAAGAGCGGCAAGGTCATACCCAGGGAGCGTCTGGAGGCAATTCCGTACGCACTGTACCGCGTTGAATACCAGAGCGAGATCGAACGCAAGAACCGCTGACACAGTAGTCACCGAAGCAATTGGTAATCCAACGCTAAACTGATTTGCTCCGCAACCGATAATCTTAGGTGGAGGAGTGAGTCATGGTCAGCTCGTCTGTAAGCGGTATCGCGCAGAGCGCTGCGCTCAACAGAACGGTTGCGTTATCCAGCATTCTTCGTGCTCGACACAGCCTCGGCAAGGTCACGTTGCCGCTCCAGGGCGGCTCCAACTACATGCGGCTAAAACACGTACAGGGAGTACCGGCCTCCCAGGAGGGATCCGGCTACTCGCCCGCCCGGCTTCGTATGATCGACGCAATGGTTGAGAGACTGAAGAACCCCGGTAACTCGGCGTTTGCCTCCAGCCAGCTGCCCGAACCCGGATCGTTGCTCAGCATTTACGCCTGATCATTCACGCTGGCGAAGCCGGACTGCTGTCGCGCAGATCGACGTTGCTGCGCTTCTCGCGCTCAATACTTGACAGTGGTCCATGCCCGGGAAACAGCCGAGTCTGCTCGGGCAGCTTGAAGAGTTTCTGCATGATACTGTTGCGCAGGTCCCGGGCGCTGGCGCCTGGCCCCTCTGAGCCGCCTACGGCGGTGAACAGCAGGGTATCACCTGAAAATAGCACCTCGCGCTCCTCGGAGTAGAAACAGACGCTGCCTGCGGTGTGCCCCGGGGTATGAATAACCGCCAGGTCCGAGTCGCACACGGCTTCCCCGTCTGCCAGAAAGAAATCCGGTTCCGGCAACTCGTCGTACAGTAGCCGCACCGCCTCGTCGGCCTTGGGAGTCAGGTTCCTGAAGGTCTCCAGATGCTGTTCGCGGCTTGATCCCTGCATGAGGGATGAATCCGCCCGGTGGATACCGATCGGCGTCCCCTCGTATTCGCGGCAAATGTGTCCGGCCACTGCAGTATGGTCGAGGTGACCGTGGGTCAAAACAATCGCAAGCGGCTTGACGTTCAGTGCCTCGAGCCGCCGCAGAATCTGGCTGGCGTCCCCGCCGGGGTCAATCAGGATGCAGTGTTTCTTTCCGGCAGATACGATATAGGCGTTGGTATGAAGCGGACCTACAATTATTCGTTCTACCATGATAGGCTCAAAGGTAATGTCATTCCGCAGTCAGAGCAAGTGAAGCGCATGGAACGTCTGATGGCGATTGTGACGATCGTCGTAACCTTCTACCTGCTTATCCCTGGTATCGGGGCGTTTGCCGTGCGCGCGCGTTGGCGTTCATTCCGCCGTCGGATGATCGAGGCATCGCTTCGGCCGACGGCGGGGTACGTACAGTTGCGCGTTGATGAGCAGGGTTCCGGGTACCTCGGGGTGTATCGCTGTTTTGCCACCCTCGAGGCCATTCAGGGGGATGACACACTCTGGATACGCGACGGCCGCGTGTCGTTCGCGGTCAGTGTAGCCGACGTTCCGGTCTACATGCTGCCCTCGAGCCTGGTCCGGCCCGCGACGGCCGCGGACGGTCTTGCACTGCCCGACGAAGCGCCCTCGGTGGTGCCGTGGGCCAAGGTCGGCTCGCTCCCCGAGGGCACGCGTATGTTTGTCTGCGGTCCGTTGTACGTCAGTAAGAGCAAGGCGGTCTTCCGGTCGGACGGGGCAGCGAGGCTGACAGTGGTCATCTACGATGGCCCGGAGCAGACGGTACTGCAACGCTCGATCTGGAGTGGCCGCCAACGCAACGAGTACTGGAATCCGCTTACTCCGGTTTCGTTGGCGGGCGGTTCACTGTCGCTGATCATCCTGGCTTCGGTCTATATCGCGTCACCCTGGCTGCGGTCGGCCGCTATCGTGGCGGTTCTTGGTAGTATGATTCCCGTTCTGTCGCTTGGCCCGCCCGGTGTTCTGCTGTTTTTCCTCTATCGCCGCCTATGGCAACGCGCTCGGTTCCTGCGTGCCGAACGCGATCTGGTGCGCCTGCCGTCGCGTTTTCGTTACGACGGTGACGGGCGGGCTCAGCTTCCCGACGGAGAGCGTTACGTGCGCTGCGCGGTTGCTCCCGATGAGAGGCCGCGGCTCATGCAGCGCGGCGCACAGTATCGTTCAGCCGGCGTGGTGAAGCATCCGCCTCCGGAGCTGATCTGTTTCGGGGCGCTTAGCGATGATGAGCAGCCCGGGCGTCCGCAGGATCCGTTGGCCGAGTTCGTCCTGGTTCCCGGTGATCCGGAGCGGATTGCACATACCTGCCAGCGCAAGGCCCGAATGCTCGAGGCCTTTTCGCTGGCAGCGTTTGCCGTCGGTCTGCTGGCGAATCTCTACATCGCCCTACTGATCGTCAATATGGTTATCCACTGATCAGTCTTTCTTGCGCGCGTAGTTCACCGTCAGTTTGCGTCCCCTGAACTCGGTATTGTTCAGCGCCTCAATTGCCGAATCAGTCTTTTCGTTTGCGAGTTCCACGAACGAGTAGTTGTCGAGTATCTTGATCTGACCGATATCATCGCTGTCTATGCTGTCTACGCCCGAAAAGAGCTGTATCAGATCACGCGGGTAGACCTTGCGGTTCTTGCCGATGCTGACGAAGATACTGGTGGTATTTTCAGTCGGCGCGTCGTTATCGGGCTTGCTGCTCGCGGCTTGTTCGCGGGCCGGCGCAGCGTTCCGGTTTCCGCGGCCGTTGGATGCGGTATTGGTACGCGTCTTCCTGCCTGCGGCACCCGGGTTGGCGTACAACTGCTTTAAGAGATAGGCGGCAAAATAACCGCGTGCAAAGATCGATACGTTGGTGTTAATAAGCGCCCGATAGGCATTGAGTTCCTCCGGGTCCTCATCTTCATGGATCTCGCGTACGACTTCTTTGATGCGTCTCTTGAGCGCTTCGTCCTTGCGCACGTGCTGGAACGACTTTTTGCTCACGGCTCTCTTCTCCTGATGCGATGCGTGGGATGCGCTCTGGTTCTCTTCCTGTACGGTTACCGAGACCGGTCTTCGCAATAACGCAGAAATGCGTTCAACGTGTTCAGAGCCAAGCGCGGCAAATACTGCAGTCTGCGGGCAGCGGCGAAACTTCGAGTAGATAAACTCGATATCGGCGCTGAAGCCCGCGGCATCCTGCTCGTCGGGCTGTTCAAGTACGCAGGTGCGCACCGCATCCAGACCAATGGTATCCCGTCGCAAGTGATCAATAATCCGTGACGCGGTCGAGACCAGTACGTCAGGTTTGCGCGAGACAACATCGGCCTCTTTGCGGGCAGAATCTGCGGTTCCCAGAGCAGCTACCGTCAGCGGATGCCTGCGAGGTCCGCGGCGCGCGAACTCCCGCTGCAACAGTTGCGCGGTACGCGCAATATCGTTTGGCCGTTCACGTACGACCAGTGCCTGGATGCCCTGATTGGCTTTGCGAATCCGCACAAGAGGAGACATGAGCACGCTTACATCGTCAGGACGTACAGTCGCGACGATAAAGTCTCTCCCCTTCATTATGAGCGGATAGATACATGCTGCAGATGGTGGAAGGTCCTTCAGATTGCGCTTGTCCGATAGCCGTTTAAGACTATCCAGCAGTTGATCATCGCTTCGAACGGGTGCCACGTATCTACCTGTATCACACTTGATTGCTATATCTATCCAAGATAACAGTATACATTGCGTGACCCTTTGTCAATCCAGAATGACGGGAAACTGGTCACATAGTGCGCTACACTGGGATCAAGACTACGGCGTCGGACGCCGATGCTAGACAGAAGGTGGTAGTCTATGCGACGCTGTCATAAAGCACTGCTCGCGGCAGTGGTGATTCTCTCTCTGAGCGCCCTGATTGCACCGGCGCAGGAGCTGTTTCGGTTTACCTATCGGGAGGGCGAGCAATACCGCATTCTTTCGCGTGTCGACCAGACGGTGACCGTTGACGGCGCGTTCTCGCATCGCGCCGATATGCTCAACCGCATCGCCATCACGGTCGATGAGATCGACGCAACACGCGGACGGTTTTCCGTGGTCTATCAGCACTCTGCCGAATCAACCGGCCTCTATGCGGTTCACCAGTTTGACCGTGAGTACGACTCGAGCTTCTGGCGTGATGAACGCGGCCGATACGACATAGAGCCGCACTATTTTGTGCCCGTAGTGCGCGATGTGCCGGTGTTTCCCGACTATCCGCTGTCACCCGGGGACAGCTGGTCGCACGTCGGCAGTGAGGTCCACGATCTGCGCGAAGGCTACGGCATTCGCGACGCGTTCCATTTCCCCATACAGGTCAATTACATCTACCTGGGCGAGCGCGAATGGAACGGCGACATGTGGCCGACATTCTCGGTGCGCTACAACATATCTCATCGGCCCTCGCGAACCTACCGTGCGGCGCTCTATCCAGTGCGCATCTCGGGCTTTTCCGACCAGATCATGTACTGGGACCGTGACTTCGGCCGTGCCAAGGCCTACGAGGAGCAGTACGAAATCGTGCTGTCGTTGTCCAACGGCCAGACCGTACAGTTCGCGGGCACTGCCAGTGCCGAAGTAGTTGAATCGACGCCGCTAGACCGTCAGCGCGTGCGCGAGGAAATCGCGCGCGAAATCGATGAACTCGGCATTCAAGACACCACCGTCGCCGAGGACGAGCGCGGGGTTACTCTGTCGCTCGAAAACATTCAGTTTCCGCCGGACTCCGTCGAACTGGTGGCCTCCGAGCGCGAGAAACTGCGCCGCATCGCCCTGATTCTCAACCGCTATCCCGAGCGGGACATACTGATCACCGGGCATACCGCGCTGGCCGGCAGCGAGGCCGGTCGGCAGCTGCTTTCGGAGCGGCGCGCCGCCGCGGTCGGCGAGTTTCTGCTGGCAATGGGTGTGCGCGAGCGTGACCGGATGATGTTCCGCGGTGTCGGTGCCACGCAGCCGATTGCCGACAACCGCACCGAGGCCGGTATGCGGCGCAATCGCCGTGTGGAGATCACTATTCTGGACAACTGAGGGTACCCTTTACGGTCCGCGTCAGCCACACTGTTCCGGTGTCCGGCGTGTCAGTCCTTCACGCGGTCGAAGTTGTTGTCGTAGCTGACAATAACCGACGCGTTGCGGGCACGGCATGTGACGGCATGAACGCGTTACGGGCATACAGCGAAGGGTATCGTTCAAGCAGTCCCAATGCGTGATCCATACCCTCAGGGGTTACCGGATACGCGTGCGGGACTATTTTGCGCACCAGACGATGGTCTTGACCGAAAGCTTCATATCCACCTCCATATCCATATGTTGAGACCTGAAACCTTCCGTCGTCAACCAGAATTCGTGAATTGCGGCGGTTGCCTGTGAGTCTGAAGTGACAAGGAAGGATATGGTCTGAGTGGATGCATTGCGCTATATTGAGCATGTGAACGATTTGTTTCGCGGCAGGCAAAGACGCGCTCGCGCATTCGGTGGTGTTGCGGCTGTTGTTCTGGTGTTCTTGCTGTTCACCACGTGCACCAATCCCACCTGGATCGAACACAGCCGCTACACGCCTCCTGCGGCACTCCGACCTCAGAACTACGACTCGGAGCTGCAGTGGAACATGGAAATGATCAACGCCCCGGGTGCCTGGGGGATTCTCGATAACCTGGCAACCGGCGGTGCGGCGCTGCACCCGGTGGTGGTGGCGGTGCTGGACACGGGCATCCAGGCTGATCATCCGGGACTGAGTCAGCGGATGCTGCCCAACCATCACCGCAGCTTCACGTCCTCCGGCTCCGAGAGTGCGGTCAGTGATCCGGACGGCCATGGAACCCACGTCGCCGGAATCGTCGCGGCGGTTCCGGCCGATGATGGTCCGATCTTCGGGACCGCAACCGGGGCCCAAGACTCCCCCGTCAAGCTGCTTTCGGTCAAGGTTCTTTCCGATACCGGCGGTGGTTATACGTCCGACGTAGCTAACGGCGTTGATTACGTGACGGAACTGCGGGTTACGGGAGCCGTGATCGGCGCGCATGTCATCAATCTGAGCCTCGGTGAACAGGGTGCAGCGGATCCTGCTCTGTTTGAAGCCATCGGGCGGGCGGTCGACAGCGGCATAACGGTTGTGGCGGCATCCGGAAATTCTGATCGAGAGAGCGTCTTCTATCCGGCGGCTTTCAGCAACACGATCGCCGTGGGAGCCGTGGACGGTACCCCGAGGCGCTGGGTGCAACCGGGATACGGCTCGAACTACGGAAACGGACTCGACTTTATGGCGCCGGGAGCCAACGTGCTCAGTACCTACACGGGTTCTCACGGGAGTACTGATCCGGTCTACGCAGTTCTTACGGGCACATCGATGGCAACTCCCCACGTCGCCGGCATCACGGCACTGCTGTACGCCATAGAGCCGGGATTGGACCAGGACGCCGTCTATTCGTTACTGCGGGCCACCGCGCGCGATCTGGGCGCGCCGGGGTGGGATGACTACCACGGTCACGGGCTGGTAGACACGCAGGCGGCACTCGAGTACCTGATGAACCTGCGGCGGCGGATTCCGCGTGCTCCCATGGGGGCTGGTGATCCCGGCGCATCGCGTGGAATCTCCCTTCAGACCGCGGCACTTTCCGGGGCGCAGTATTCTGAACCCCGAGCCGACATCGATTCGCAGTCCGTGCTGCTGCGCTTTCGCGATGGTGAGGCCCCCGCAACCGAGGCTGACGTGCACGCGTTTGAAGCGCGGTTGAAGCGGCGCTTTGGCATCGCGTCGGCGCGCCGCAGCGGTGTGAACTTGATGGTGGTACAGCTGGCTCCCGGCCAACAGGCGTTGGACATGCTGGGGCCGCTGGGTGACCTCGACGAGGTGCAGTACAGCCAGCCCAACTACCGCTATCAGGTGATACGGTAGTGGTGAGCCGGATATGAGAGCCGCTGCATTGATCGTCGGGGCGTTGCTGTTGTCCGCGTGTGCTACATTTGCCCGCCAGGGTGAGCCGATCGACTTTTCGACCGTGGACCGCGGAACGCATTCCGGAATCGAGCAGGCAGGCTGCTGCGTCATCCAGACCAACGAGCAGTTTGCGGCACTGTGGGCCGAACTGTATCGCACCCGACACCCGGAGCCGCCGATGCCCGTTGTCGATTTCGATCACGAGGTAGTGGTGGCGGTGTTTCAGGGACGGCAGCCGAGCGGCGGTTATGCGGTTGAGGTGCAGGCGGTCCGTCGCATCGGCCGGCGAGCGGTTGTACACGTCGCGCAGACGGTTCCCGAGCCCGGTGACATGGTCACTATGGCGCTGACCGCACCGTATCACGTGGTGCGTTTCACGCGCCCGGAATCCGGGGTGATATTTTGCGGCTCACCGGCCGGTCAGGGCGGTGAACCTGCGTTCTGAGCCTGTTCAATCCGCGATTTCGGCCGGTATACCACCGCCGGCGGCCGGTTGCGGCAGGGTTGGCCGGGTTGCCGCGCGACCGCCTTGGCGCCGCGGCCACAGCTGCGACAACAGCATCGCGCTGAGCATCAGCAGGCAGCCCGCCAGCGCGCGTGCCGAGAGTACCTCACTCAGAACCAGCCAGCCACCCAGTACCGCAAACGCCCCCTCGAGGCTTAGAATGATGGCCGCGTGGCTTGGTTCAACGCTGCGCTGGCCGTAGACCTGCAGCGTATAGGCAATCGAGATCGATCCGATTCCTCCGTACAGGATCGCGGGTGCGGCCGCAGCCAGTGACGCGGTGCTCACGGTCTCGATTGCACGGGCGGTTACCGCGCTGCCAAGGGCGACCACTGCATACTGCACCACGGACAGCAGCAGTGCGTCCAGGTGCCTGGCGCCGTGATCGATCATCTGCACGTGCAGCGCAAAGAACAATGCCGAGGCCAGTACCAGCAGATCACCGGGATTCACCGCTGTACCTGGAGTGACGCTCAGCAGGTACATTCCGAGCGTCGCCAGTCCGACGGCCATCCAGCGCACGGCCCCGACTCGTTGACGGCGAAGGATGCCCAGCAGGGGCACCATCACCAGGTAGAGACCGGTGATAAACCCCGCGTTGCCGGCGGTGGTAAAGACAATACCGATCTGCTGCAGCGACGCGCCGCCGAACAGTACCACGCCCGTTGCCAACCCGAATCGCACGGTTCTCCCGGCCGTGACACGCCGGCGGTTTCCGCGCGTCAGCGGCAGCAGCGGCAGCAGCGTGACGACGCCGAGCGCAAAGCGGATTGCGTTGAAAGTGAACGGGCCCACATGCTGCATGCCGGCACGCTGCGCGACAAAGGCCAGGCCCCAGATTACGGCGGTAACCAGCAGCAGGGCGGCGCCCACGGAAGAACTGCGTTGCATAGATGCGGCATACTACCTGATTGGACCGGCCGCGGCAATCAGATAGCGGCTCCGGCAGGAGTTCACATTTTGGCCGCACGGAGTCGGTTGGCATAGCATGGCTGCGGAGACGCGCCGAGGGGCACTTCCGGGCGCGGCGCCTGGCTTCGCTGTCGCAGACAGACAGCCCCGCGGCGCCCGTGGCGCTAGACGGTAAAAATGCGAACCGCGAAAGCGGCGGCGGTTGACTATCGATTTGCGCTTCCCTATGTTTAGAAACAACTCCGATCGTCCTTGCGGTTACGGGGCGTAACGAGGGAAGGAGTTTTGTATGAGACACGTGTACCGATGGACTATCGTCGCTGCGGCGATTATCGTACTGGGATCCCCACTGATGGCGGCGGGAAGCCCTGAGGCGGACCAGCCGGAGGCTACCAAGGGACCGGTGGTGGTTGCGTCCAAGATCGACACTGAGGGAGCGCTGCTGGGGAACATGATTGTGCATGTTTTGCGTGCCGACGGCTTCGAGGTGGTCGACAACACCGAGTTCGGTCCGACCGACGTGATCCGGCGCGCAATTACCAGCGACGAGATCGACATCTATCCCGAGTATACCGGCAACGGTGCGTTTTTCTTCGAACATGGTGACGACACGGTATGGAAAGATCCCCAGGCGGCGTACGAAACCGTGGCCCGGCTTGACCTGGAGGCTAACGACATCGTATGGCTGACCCGCGCCCCGGCCAACAACACCTGGGCCATCGCTGTGCGTAACGACATTGCCGAACCCAACAACCTGCGTACTCTGGAAGACCTGGCCAACTACATCCGGGATGGGGGTCAATTCAAGATCGCTGCATCCGAGGAGTTCGTCAGCCGCGATGATGTCCTGCCGGCGTTCGAGCGCACCTACGACTTCAGCGTTGCCGATGATCAGATGCTCACCTTCTCGACCGGCAACACCGCTACCACAATCCAGGCTGCGGCGCGGCAGACCGACGGCGTGAACGCCGCCATGGCCTACGGAACCGATGGGCCGGTTGCGGCGCTTGGTCTGCGCGTGATGGAAGACTCGCTGGGTGTGATGCCGGTCTACGAACCGGCGCCAATAGTGCGTCGCGCGGTACTGCAGCACTATCCGGAGATCGAGACGCTGCTCGAACCGGTGTTTGCGGCGCTGAATATGCAGACGTTGCAGACGCTCAACGCCAGAATCGCGGTTGAGGGCCAGAACGCCGCCGTGGTCGCGCGGGAGTGGCTGGAAGAACTCGGCTTTCTGCAGCCGTAGAACCGAGGCCCGTCCAGACCGGCGGACGGCGGAGGGTTGGCCCGTCTTGTGGAAACCTCACTGTGAACGCGTCACGCTTCTCGGAGCTCTGGTGGGGGGCGTGGCCCTCCTGCTGCCGTTTATTGAATTCAAACCAAATCGTGTGGCGGAAGGAGAAGCATTTCATCTCTGGTCGATAGGACTAACGTGGGAGCCGTGGCTGCTGGCCGCGATCGTGCTGACCGCGCTGTTGCTGGGACTATCGGGCGAAGGACCGCGAGTGCGCGCCGGCAAGGTAGCGGTTGGAATTGCGCTGTTTGCCGCAACGCTGCCGGCTGCGCTGCGTGCCGGGCTGATTCTGGTAACTGATCAGACGCCTTTCGGCCGCGTGGGTCCGGTCTCCGGATTCTGGGTGCTGGTGCTGGCGACCTTTCTGATTGTTGAGGGATCCCTGCGCACCGCGCGCTACAGCCCGCTGCTCAAAGGCGCGATTCGCGCTCTTCCGCCGACAATAGTGATCCTGGCCCTCGCCACCGGGGGGCTGGACTCGTTTGCCATGGTGCAGGAATACGTCAATCGGGCGGACCGGTTCAGCCAGGAGTTGGTGACCCACCTGCGGCTGGCCGCTGGCGCCGTGCTGGCCGCCGTGACCGCCGGCGTTCCGCTTGGGCTGCTGGCATGGAAGCGGCGGGCGTTCGAGCGACCGGTGTTTGCCGCGGTTAATACCATCCAGACGGTTCCGAGCCTGGCGCTGTTCGGGCTTATGATTGCACCGCTGGCGCTACTGTCGCGCCAATTCCCTCTGCTGCGCGCCATGGGGGTACAGGGCATCGGAACCGCACCGGCGCTGATAGCGCTGACCCTCTACGCTCTGTTGCCGATTGTGCGCAACACCTACACCAGTCTCTCGGTGATCCCCGATGCCGTCATCGAAGCCGGCAGCGGGATGGGTATGAACCGATACCAGCTGCTGCGTCTGGTTGAGGCGCCGCTGTCGATCCCGATCATTCTGAGCGGGATTCGTACGTCGGTTGTTCAGGCAATCGGTAACACCACGGTGGCTGCGCTCATCGGGGCCGGTGGGCTCGGTGTGTTCGTGTTCCAGGGGCTGGGGCAGGCAGCGCCTGACCTTATCGTTATGGGTGTGATACCGATCATCGTGCTGGCGGTGCTGGTTGACCGCGGCCTGGCGGTTCTGATCGCGCTGGTCACCCCGGCCGGACTGAGGAAGGACCCACCATGATTGAGTTCACGGGTGTAAGCAAGCGCTACGGAGATACCGTGGCTGTCGACTCGATATCGTTGCGCGTCGAGGCCGGGGAGGTGTGCGTTCTGATCGGCCCGTCGGGCTGCGGCAAGACGACCACGCTCAAGATGGTCAACCGCATGCTGAATGCGTCGTCGGGAGTCATAACGATCGACGGTCGTGACGTTGCGTCGCTTCCCGTTGAGCAACTGCGGCGCAGTATCGGCTACGTGATCCAGAGCGTGGGTCTGCTGCCCCATCTAAGTGTGCGCGACAATATCGCGATTGTGCCGCGGCTCAACGGTGTCGATCGGCGGACACGGTACAAACGCGCCGACGAGTTGCTTGATCTGATCGGTCTCGATCCGGCTCAGTACCGGCTCAAGTACCCCCATGAACTCTCGGGCGGCGAGGCTCAGCGCATCGGTGTTGCGCGTGCCCTGGCGGCCGATCCTCCGATTCTGTTGATGGATGAACCATTCGGCGCCGTGGACCCGCTTAACCGCGAAGTACTGCAGACCGAATTCCTCCGTCTGCAGCGTGCTCTCAAGAAGACCGTGATGTTCGTGACGCACGATCTCGATGAGGCGATCCGCATCGCCGACACCGTTATACTGATCAAGGACGGCCGGATTGTGCAGCACGCAACCCCGGAACAGATCCTGGCCCGGCCGCGTGATCAGTTTGTGCGTGATTTCGTGGGGAAAGACCGGGCGTTGAAGCGGTTGTCGTGTTTTGCGGTGCGCGACTACATCCGCCAGGCACGACAGATCTCGCAGCAGGACGTCGCAGCGTACTCCAACGGGGAGCACGATGAGGAGCCGGTGGTGTGGGTGAACGGCCCCGCGGGCGTGCTGGTCGGCGTGCTGCAGCGTATCACCGCGCAGAGCGGCGCGGCGGCTCTCTCCGCCGGGGCCCGTGCGTCCTTCCGGATGATCAGTCTCAAACCGGAAGATGTCGGCGTGGCGCCGATGTCGAGCATGAAGGAGGCGTTGTCGCGGCTGCTCGGACAGGGTATGCGCGCCGTTCCGGTACTCGACGAGCGCAACTGCATCATCGGCGAGGTGCGGCTGCCCGATATCGAAGAGCTCAACCAGGCGGTACTGTGAAACGGCATATCGTCCCGCCGCTGCTGTTTGGTCTGGCGCTGGTCGTTCTGCTGAATGCCGACCTTCTGGAGGTCGTATTACGGCAGCTTTTCCCCGCTGTTCGTGAGGTCATGTACACTCGTATCCCGCTGATCGACCTGTTTCGCGAGCACGTCGTGATGGTGCTGGTGTCAAGCGCCATCGCTACGGCGCTGGGAGTTAGCCTCGGTGTATGTGTGACACGGCCGCCGGGACGTGATTTCCTCACCGTGGTACAGGGCCTGAGCTCGCTGGCCCAGACCTTTCCACCGGTTGCGGTCCTGGCGCTGGCGGTTCCGGCGGTCGGGTTCGGATTCCGGCCGACGATTATCGCGCTGGTTGTCTACAGTGTGCTTCCGATTCTGAACAACACTATCGCGGGAATGGAGGCGATTCCGCGTGAATTGACCGACGCTTCGCGCGGCATCGGCATGACCCCGCTGCAGATCCTGTTCTTCTCGGAACTGCCGTTATCGGCGCGCGTGATTGCCGCCGGGGTGCGAACCTCGGTGATCATCAACGTCGGTACCGCCACGATCGGCGCCGTTGTGGGAGCCGGCGGGCTGGGAGTGGTGATAGTTGCCGGGTTGGTGCGCGACAACATCGCGTTTGTGGTCTCCGGCGCTGCGGCCGCCGCGGTGTTGGCGCTGTCGCTGGACTGGCTCTTCGGTCGGCTGGAGACGCTCTTTTTTTCACCCCGCGCCCGCGTTGCACGCTGATTCGGCGTCTGGATGTCGGTGCCCCGCGACAGCGGCCCGGGTTCCGTCGTTGAGCCCGTGCGTGCGTGCATGTTGCTGGACCGTCGGCAATCGACTACAATGGCGCGCGAGATAGCGAGAACAGGTTGACGACTCGATGGATTCCAAACAGGCTGCTCATCTGCTGGCTACACTGCTTGATACCTACCGGGGCAGTGAGCTCTCGTCTGACCGCGAGTTCTTCATGCGGTTGGCGTTTCATTTTCGCGATATCGCCCGGCTATCCTATTCGCTCTACGGGGGGCGTTCACATCTTGAAGAGTGGACGCGGCGTCTTGTTGATCTGCTCTACACGCAGTACCGCGCTCGCCCGCGGCGCGCTCGGGAAGTCGACCGTGTTCGAGAGCGCAACCCGAAGTGGTACCTCAGTAACCAACTGGTGTCAACGATGCTCTACGTGGACCGCTTCGCCGGCAATCTGGCGGGATTGCGGCGGCGGATCGGGCATTTCCGGGACCTCGGCGTCAACCTGGTGCACCTGATGCCGCTACTCGATTGTCCCGCGGGCGCCAACGACGGCGGTTACGCGGTACGTGACTATCGCGCGGTCGATCCGCGTATCGGCAGCATGGACGAACTGGTGGCGCTGATCGAGGCGTTCCACGACGACGGTATCCTTGTTCAGCTCGACCTGGTGGTCAACCACACCTCGGATCAGCACCAGTGGGCGCAGCGCGCGGCAGCGGGTGATCAGCGATACCAGGATTACTACTACATGTACGAGGATCGATCCATCCCGGATCAGTTTGAAGCGTCTATGCCCGAGGTATTCCCTCAAAGCGCGCCGGGCAACTTCACCTGGCTGCCGGAAGTCGAGCGCTGGGTGATGACGGTGTTCCACGAATACCAGTGGGATCTCAATTACACCAATCCGGATGTCTTCCTCGAGATGCTCGACGTGATGCTCTACCTCTCCAACTGCGGCGCGGACGTATTGCGACTGGATGCGGTTCCCTACCTGTGGAAGAAAATTGGAACAACCGGACAGAACCTCGATGAAGCGCATACCATCCTGCGCCTGTTCCGTGTCTGTGCGTCGATAGTGGCCCCGGCGGTGGCCCTGATGGCTGAGGCGGTGGTTCAGCCGGCGGAGATCGTGCGCTACTTCGGCACCGATGACTACGCCGGCCGGGAGTGCGAGATGGCGTACCACGTGTCCCTGATGGTGTTGCTGTGGGACTGTATCGCCACGCGGTCGACGCGGCTTCTGCGCCGCGGGCTGGAGAGTATGCCCGAGATCCCCCGTAACGCGACCTGGTTCACCTACATTCGCTGTCACGATGACATCGGACTCGGTTATGCCGATCAAGACATCCGCGCCTGCGGGCTTGACCCTTTTCTGCATCGACGCTTCATCGTGGACTACTTCACGGGACGTTATCCGGGTTCAACCGCAACCGGCTCGCCGTTCATGGTCAATCTGCGTACTGGTGACGCCCGTATCAGCGGCAGTGCCGCCAGCCTGCTCGGCCTGGAGTCGGCCATCGAACGTGGCGACAGACACGGCATCGAAACCGCTATCGACTGTCTGATCATGCTGTACGCCATCGTCTGCTCGATTGGCGGTATCCCGATCATCTACTACGGTGACGAGGTCGGTTACCTGAACGACTACAGTTACCTCGATGAACCGGACAAGCGCGAAGACAACCGCTGGATGCACCGGCCGCGAATAGACTGGAACAAGATGGCACGATCGCAGGATTGTGTCACGGTCGAGGGGCGGGTTTTCGCCAGGATGAAGCAGCTGATCGCGCGGCGTAAAGAGCTGCCTGAATTTGCCGCGGACTTTCCCGCGCAGATGATGGATCCGGCCAACGAGCACGTGGTTGCCTATCTTCGCTATTGCGCCGACTACCGGACCCTCGTGCTGGCCAATGTTTCGGATGTTACCCAGATTGTGTCGTTTGACGTCCTGGAGGAGAGCGGTATCGACCCATCCGCGGCGGACGTGCTCAGCGGCCGGCCGGCGCAGATAGAGGGCGAGTACGTGGTCTTGCGCCCGTATGCGTTTCTCTGGCTGCGACACTCGGTGTTCGGTGAGTCCGCACCGTCTCAGACGACGCAGGCCGTCACGACGCAGACCAGGGAGCACACACGGTGAAAGTTGAGCAAGCGCGGATTCGTCTCAGACCGCGACCGCGCGGTTTCCATCTCATTACGCGCGAGATCGAGGACGCAATCCCCTCAGCGTGGCAGATCGACCGCGGTATCGCTCACATCCAGATTCTGCATACGTCGGCCGGATTGACGCTCAATGAGAATGCCGACCCGGACGTACGTACCGACATGGAAGCGGTATTCTCGCACCTGGTGCCCGAAAACGAACCGTACTACGTGCACACCATCGAGGGGCCCGATGACATGCCGGCGCACGTCAAGGCTTCGCTGCTGGGAGCCGGCGTCACCGTTCCGGTTTCGGACGGGCGCCTGGTGCTCGGGACGTGGCAGGGAATCTATCTCTGTGAGCATCGAGACCGTGCCGGGGGACGCGAGATCTTCATAACAATGATAGGAGTGTAAGACGTGGTTACTCTCGAACAGGCGGTTTCAGCCGCCGCACGCGCGCGTGACAACGCCTACGCGCCGTACTCCGGGTTCACGGTTGGTGCGGCGATCAAGGTCGTTGACGACGATACGTTCTACGTAGGCTGTAACGTCGAGAACGCCAGTTACGGCGGCACGATCTGTGCCGAGCGCTCGGCGATCGTTCATATGGTGTCGCGCCGCGGAAGATCGCCGGTCGAGTACGTCGTTGTGTTGACCGGCGCCGAGCCGCCCTCGGTGCCGTGCGCAATCTGCCTGCAGGTTCTCACCGAGTTCTGTGCCGCCGACACTCCGATCCACCTGGCAGATGCCGAGGGTGTGCGGCGCACGCTGCTCTTGCGCGAGCTGCTGCCGCAGCCGTTCGTACTGGTGTGAACTCCGTCCGGAAAGAGCCCGGCGGGCGCGCGCGCGGAACGCCGCCGGTCCTGCGGGTAGTGCGGCGGGTATTCGTGCTTCCGATCTGGCTCTACCGTCAGATGATCTCACCGTGGCTGCCGCAGTCGTGCATCTACACCCCGACGTGTTCGCACTACGCTCACAACGCCATCCTGCATCACGGTTTGTTCAAGGGTGTGCTTCTGGCGCTGGCGCGGGTGTTGCGCTGCTCGTCGCTGTTCCGCGGCGGAAGCGATCCCGTTCCGGTGCGCTTCAGCTGGAGTGAGCTACGCTCCGGCTACCGAAGGTTCCGCCGCCATGGCCGAACGCGACCCGGATGACCGCCGGCGCGCACGCGCGGTGCTGCGGATCCTCGAACGCACCTATCCCGATGTGCGCCCGTTGCTGCACCACGACAATCCGTACCAGTTGCTGATAGCGGTAATCCTCTCGGCCCAGACGACCGACGCCCAGGTGAACAGCGTCACCGGACAGTTGTTCCGGGAATTTCCCACCCCGCGCGATCTCGCCCGGGCGCAGCAGCGCGCCGTGGAACACTGTATCCACAGCACCGGCTTTTTTCGAGCCAAGGCGCGCAATATCCGGGCCGCCGCCGGGCAGTTATGTGAGCGTTTTGACGGTCGCGTTCCGCACGCCATGTCGGATCTGCTCTCGCTTCCCGGGGTGGGACGAAAGACCGCCAACGTAGTCCGCGGAGCACTGTTCGGGAAGCCGGCAATCATCGTCGACACCCACTTCGCCCGTGTCAGCCGCAGGCTGGCGCTGACCGACGCTACGGCCCCGCAGCGAATCGAAAAGCAGGTAGCCGAGCTGCTGCCTCCCGCGAGCCACTACTCGTTTTCGATGCGCGTCAACTATCACGGGCGTTATCGTTGTCTTGCCCGGCGTCCGGAATGCCAACGGTGCGAGATCCGGATACTGTGTCCGTATCCCGAGTCGGTCGGGTGCTCGGATTGTTGTTGAACCCTTCGGCGTTTTGGCCTACTATACGGAGCATATGAATCACAAGCGAGCCGCGGCGGACACCGGGTCCGCTCTCACCGACAGCGGGCAACGGCTGGTCTGCATAGCAATTGCCGATCCCGCGGCGGCCGCCGATCTCAGCGATCAGCTCGGGTTCTTCGGCTTCACCACGCGCATCGCTGCTCACTGGAGCGATCTACCCTCGGTGGTCGACACCACGCGGACAGCGGTTGTTATTCTGGAGGCTGAAGCGCTGGAACGTGATTCCAAGTACGCCACGGCCATGCGCGACCTGAAGGATTCCAGACCGGAATCGGTGTTTCTGATTTACATTTCGTCCAGTGACAGCTTTGAACTGCGCTTGATCTCGGTGCGCAGCGGCGGGGATGCCTTCCTGCTGCGGCCGCTGGAGATCGCGCGGTTGATTGACAAGATCGACAGTCTGATGGGCTCGCAGGATCGTGAGCCCTACCATGTGCTGGTGGTGAACGACAACCCGGACGAGGTGTCCAACTACGCCCACATACTGCAATCCGACGATATGATAACCTCGGTAGTCTCCGATCCACGCCATCTCTTTCCGGTTCTGATCGAAGCCAAGCCGGAGTTGATCCTGATCGATATGCACATGGCCGGCTGGAACGGGATAGAGCTGACCCGCCTGATCCGTCAGCAGGAGACTTTCATTGGCGTGCCGATCATCTTTGTCTCGAGCGAGAAAGACATCGAGAAGCGGCTGGAGGCGATCGGCTATGGCGGCGACGACTTTGTCAGCAAGCCGGTGGTTCCTCGCTACCTCAATGCGCTACTGCGGCTGCGTGCGGCCCGCACGCGACATATGCGCTTCTTCATGGAGCGCGACTCGCTTACCGGGTTGCTGAACCACTCCAATCTGCGCGAGAAACTTGGCGCCGAGCTCAAGCGCGCAGAACGGATCGGCAACAGTCTCTGTTTTTGCATGATCGACATTGACCACTTCAAATCGGTCAACGATACCTACGGCCATCTGACCGGCGATCGTGTGCTCAAAAGCCTGGCGCGCCTGTTGCATGACCGCCTGCGCAAGACTGACGTTGTCGGGCGTTACGGCGGAGAGGAATTCGGTGTGGCCCTGTTCGATACGGGGCTGCAACAGGCCGAGAAGATCATGAACGAGATTCGGGACAGCTTCTCGCAGATCCGTCAGCAGTTTCAGGGCAAGGAGTTCTACGTCTCGCTCAGCTGCGGTATCGGTTCGTATCCCGAGTACCGAACGGTGGGTGATCTGATCGAGGCTGCCGACCGTGCGCTGTACGAAGCCAAGGAACGTGGTCGCAACCGTGTGACGGTAGCCTGACACTCCGCTCGACCTGCAGGTGTACGGCACACGGTCTTGTGCTTCACGCCCGTGGAGACGTCACCCCGCCGCGGTGATCTTGCGCTCTGCCAGCACGCGCCACGCCACTTCCAGCCGGTGGCCCTCTTCAAGCCGCGTTGCAATCTCCAGAACAGCCAGCATCGCCGTCCTGACGGGGTTCGGCCATAGCGGTTCCGTTCCCAACGGCATCTCGGGCAGATCGCATCCTTCGCTGCACGCAAGAAATACGGTATCGGTTGATATGCTGCAGTTGCCGCCCCAATACGGAAAGGGTTCGAAAGGCCGGGGCGGTGAATCCGGCGGGTATGGCGGGTGCTGGATGCGCCGGCCGGTCACGGCGTCGAGGAGGCTGTTTCGCAGCGGCTGTAAGACGCCGGCCGGCTGAACGGCGGCCGCGCAGGCGCCGGCAAGCCGGGTTGGCGCTGCGATAGTGAACGGGGTCAGGACGGTGTCGTGTAGAGCCTTCAGCAGCGAGCCGGCCGACGTCCAGCTGAATGCCTTGCGGGTGTCCAGCAGGCAGAGCGCGATAAGCGGTGGCAGAGCACGGGCGGAAACCAGTCCATAACGCTGCCAGAGCCGGTCCTGGGCCTGGCAGCACGGGCGCTGAGCGTGATCGGGCAACGTCAGGACGGCTATCAGCATGATGGCTGGATACTAACGCCGGGCGCCAACATTTTCAATCAGGCGTAGCCGTGTTATACTGGCCTGAAACAGAGTAGCTGCAGCTATGGAAGGATAGAAATGAAAGGCAAGATTGATCGCGCGGTGAAGGACCTCGTCGGACGAATCTCGAGTTGGCCTGCAGTTGACACCGTAGCAATGGTAGAGTCGGGGGAGGATCTTTACGATCCGTATTTCTTCATCAGTTTTGACGTCTATTGCACGGCGGCTATCCCCGACGAGAGCCTGCGGCGCACCATCTTTGAGGATGCGGTGGCGTTTGAATCGCTGCAGAGCAACCGCAAGGACCGCTTTCTGCTGCGCGATATTCCGTTCCGCATCGAGTACAAGGACCTGCGGCGCTTCAACGAGATCATCAACGCTGCCAAGACCAACGAAGTTGTGCAGCGGGATTCGGGAACCTACATGTTCTATCGTCTGAAGCACTCGCAGATAATGTATCAGAAATCGGACTGGATCGACGAAGTGCGCAAGGATCTCGATGCGTTGAACGACCGCTTCTGGGATGGACTGCGTGCGTCGTTGCAGGCGCGCATGGAGCATTTCCTCGGCGATCTGCATGCGGCCGTAGTTCGCGGAGATTCGCTGTTCTTCATCATCTCGGCGGCCGGCTTCATCCGCAGCCTGTTCAGTGTCCTGTTTGCCATCAACCACTGCTTCGAGCCGTCGGCTCGCAGCCTCTACGAGCAGGCCCGTACGCTACCGATCCTGCCGGAACCCTTTGCCGGTCGTCTGGAGAGCTTCTTGCGTTCGGAAAGCAGTTCCATGACCCCCGAGCGCAGGAAGGAAGTCGCCGAACTGATGGCCAAGAGCGTTCTGGCGCTCTGATCGGTTCTGTTCTGGTGAGGGTCTCTGTCAGGGGACACGGACGGCTCAGATAGTGTAGACGAAACTCTGCTCGGCGCGCAGCTTGTCCTGCAGCAGGTCTTCCAGCGACAGATCAATCAGCGTGGCAATGGAGACCTCCAGACGGTCCCAGAAGAAGTCGAGAGCGCCGTTGCGCTTGTCCTCACTGACGATCTCCAACCGACCCTCCAGGGTTGCCAGAATGCCGGTCACTGCGATCAGATGCGGTTCGCGTGCCAGCGCGTAACCGCCCTGTGCGCCGCGAAAACTCTCCACGAATCCGGCCTTTTTGAGCACCACCAGAATCTGCTCCAGATAGTGTTGCGGCAAAGTGTGGGTTGCGGCAATGTCGCGAATCTGTACCGGCCCGGATTTGTAGCTGTGCGCGAGCTCGACCATCGCGGTAAGCCCGTATACACCTTTTGCCGAAATGGTAAACACACAAACTCCTCAAGAACGGTAATGCTACCATAACGGCGCCGTTAGCGGTGGTCAAGCAGAGCAGCCGTAATCGCGCGTCTGCGCCGACGAGGCACATCCACGGTGTTGCGCCACGGGCCGCGTCGTCGTAGGCGCAGGCGTCCTTCGCATAGCGCCGTCCGGGTCAGCTCATCGATTTCAGCGACCGTCCAGCCGCGTAGTCGTCCGAAGTGTCGCGATTGCAGCAGACCCTGTTGCCAGTCACGACCGACCGGCCGACCGGCCAGCAACCGGGCGAGCTGCCCGCGCGTCAGACGGCGTCGTCCGTCCACGGCGGCAGCTGTGTGGACCGCCAGCGCCGGCGGCACGCTGCGTTCAACTGCCTCACATCGATCACAGCCGCTGCACGGCTGCCGTTCGGCACCCATCGCGTTGAGCAGAAAACGGCGCCTACAGCCTTCGTCACTCAGGAAGCGCTGCATAGCATCACGCCGTGCACAGTACAACTCGTCGCGTAGCGCTAAAACCGGCTCACGTGCCGCTGCAGCGGCCGGTGAGCCGGTGGCCGGTGTAACGCCGCGCAGGATCACCGAGACTGAAGGTTCTCCATCACGGCCGGCGCGCCCGGACTCCTGCAGAAAGCTCTCGATTGTCGGCGCAGCTTCGGGGTGGATAACGCTTCGTACCTCTCGCTTGTCGACCCCCATGCCGTAGGCACACGTCGAAACCAGAATCCCGTTGCGTGACTCGAAGAACCACTGCTCCACCGTCTGTTTCTCGACCGGACTCAATCCGGCGTGGTAGAACCGAACCGACTCCTCGTCCAGCGCGCGGCGCAGATAGGCTGCGGTGAGCCGTGTACCGGCCCGGCTGCGGCAGAACACAATCGCCGGACGCGGCAGGGGAAGCTGGGGCAGCGAACAGCCGAGCGCACTCGGTCCTGCGGCGTTTCCGCCCAGCAGCTCGGCCAGAGCGCGCGAGGGTGACGCCGTCGGCACAACGTAGTAACGGATGTTGGGCCGGTCAGGGCTGGCTGAGACCAGCTGCGTTGGCTGGTCGAAGAAGAGGTGGCGGCGTATCGAGCGCAGCACGTAGGCCGAAGCGGTTGCGGTGAAGGCGGTCACCACGCGCGGCCCGATGGCCTTCACGGCGGCGCCCAACTCTCGATATGCCGGCCGAAAGCTTTCTCCCCACTCGCAGATGCAATGCGCTTCGTCGACAACCAGATGCGCGATATGGCAGCCCTTGAGTTCGCGGTGCACCCTGTCAGAAGCGAGACTCTCGGGATTTGTCAGCAGCAGCCGCAGCGTGCCGCCGCGCATGGCGTCGAAGGCTTTGCGGCGCTCGGCTTGGGGTGTGCGTCCGGTTAGCGATGCGAACGCAATACCGCCTGGCTCCAGCCGGCGCTGCTGGTCGGCAATCAGGGACAGCAGCGGATACACAACCACGGTACAGCCGTCGAGCAGTGCCGCCGGCAGCTGAAAGCAGAGGCTCTTTCCGGCGCCGGTCGGCAGCAGTACGATCTGCCGGCCGTTTATCTCGCCGTCCTCGGCGGTGTGCGCTGCGTCTCTTTGCGCTGCTTCAAGCGTGTTGGCAATCACCAGACGCTGGTAGGGATAGAGGTACCGTACGCCGAGCAGCCGCAGGGCCGCATCGCGCAGAGGATCGTGTTCCTCGTGCGGGAGTTCTTGTGTCATGCTCAGTATAACGTACTGTTTGAAGCTGCTGCTTCAACCGTTGACCGGAATCGGAGCTGGCGACGGCTGTTGGGTGGCCAGCAGACCGCAGGCAGCCTGGATGTCGACGCCGCGCGTTGCCCGTACGGTGGCGGTCAGGCCTCGGTGTTCCAGCCGGGCGCGGAAGCGTTCGATCTGCGCCCCCGATGCGGGTTGCATGTCGTTGCCGGCCCAGGGATGGAACGGAATCAGATTGATGCGGGTCTGCATGCCGGTCAGCAGGCGCGCGGTGGCGTCGGCGTGCTCCAGTGAATCGTTGATATCCTTCAGCATGACGTATTCAAACGATACGCGCCGCGAGTCCTCGCGTGCACGCGCGCGCAGCAGGCGGAGCAACTCGTCCAGATCGTAGCCGCGGGTTCCCGGCAGCAGCCGGCGTCTCTGTTCCTGGAACGGCGTGTGCAAACTGACTGCCAGTCGTACGTCACAGCGTTCCAGGAAGCGTGCCAGCGGTTCGGGCTTGCCGACGGTCGACAGCGTGATACGGCGCTTGCCCAGCCCGTAGCCGGCCTCGCCGGTCAGCAGCTGGACCGACGCGACCACCGCGTTGAGATTGTCGAGGGGTTCGCCCATCCCCATATAAACGATGTTGGTGACAGTTTCACGCTCGGGGATCGAGCGGTACTGGTTGAGGATTTCCCCCGCCGAGAGGTTGCCCCGCAGACGCATCGCGCCGGTGGCGCAGAAGCGGCAGCCGACACGACAGCCTACCTGTGACGAGATGCAGAGCGTCAGGCGCCGACCGTCCGGAATCAGCGCGGTCTCTATAAGGTCTCCACGGTCGGTCTCGAAAGTGTACTTTTTGGTACCGTCGGCCGAGGTACGGCACTCGTGGGCCGATCGGACGCGGATTTCGGCTATCTCGCTCAGAATGCGGCGGTCGTTTCTGGAGATATTGGTCATCTGACCGATGCTGGAGGCGTGATGCGTGTAAAGCCAGCGCATGACTTGCCGGGCGCGGTAACGCGGCATTACGAGGCGGTCCACAAGCGCGTCGACATCCTGCAGTGTCAGCCCGAACAGGTTGGTCTTCACGATCACAAGCATACGCTCTAAGCCGCGCCGCTGTCAAAGCCACGGCTTGCCGGCTCGCGGGGCTCGCATTACAATGCGCCCGTGGAATACCCGCTGGACGACGCGACACGCTCAATTCTCGATCTCTTCCGCATGGTGTCCCGGGTGCCGCGGCCGTCCGGCGGGGAGCAACGCATTCGGGCCCGGCTGATGGCGTGGGCCGACGAGCACGAGCTTGCCTGGCGCCGTGACCAGGCCGGCAACCTTGTAATTGACGTGCCCGCTTCACCGGGTTGCCGCGGGGCGTCGTCGGTGGCGCTGCAGGGCCACATGGATATGGTGTGTGAGAAGCTGCCGCATTCGGGGCACGATTTTGCCCATGACCCCATTCGCCCGATCATTGACGGCGAGTGGCTGGTTGCCGACGGCACCACGCTCGGGGCGGATAACGGGATCGCAATTGCCCTGGCGCTGGCGGTGGCGCAGGACAGCCGGCTGCGGCATCCGGAACTGGAGCTGCTGTTCACCGTAAACGAGGAAAGCGGGCTCAGCGGCGCGGCACAACTGGATGACAGTCTTCTGCGCAGCAGTGTGCTGATCAATCTGGATTCCGAAGATGACCGCGTGATCACTATCGGCTGCGCCGGAGGCGCCGGAATCGTGCTGACGGTGCCGTTGCCACCCACCAGGCCGCCGGCCGCGGCAGGAGCGTATCGGTTGAGCGTGGGCGGTCTGGCCGGTGGGCACTCGGGCACGGATATCGGACGCGGCCGTGCCAGCGCCAACCCGCTGGTGGTGCGCCTGCTGATGCATTTCAGCGACGCCGGGAGCTTTCGGCTGACCGGCATCTCCGGTGGCACAGCGCACAACGCCATTGCGCGAGATGCGGTCGCCGACTTTGTGATCAACCGGCCGGACTTCACGGCGCGAGCGGACGGGTTTACCCGCCTGCAGCACGACATCCGACGTGAGCTGCGCGATCAGGACAGCGCAGCGGTCATCCAGTGTGAGGCGCTTGACCGGCGACCGGCGGCCGTCGGCGGGCATCGGGACAGTCTGCGTGCGCTGCGGCTTCTCAATAGTCTGCCGCACGGCGTCTCCGCATTGTCGCCGGCCGGCAACGGGCTGGTCCAGACTTCCAGCAATTTCGCGCTGGTTGCAGGCAGAGACAGCGCCATCGAGGTTGTCGCCAGTCTGCGCAGCTCGGTAGCTTCCGAGCTCACGGCGCTGTCGGAGCGCTACGCCTCGCTTGCGGCCCTCAGCGGTGCCGCAATGCGGCATTCCGCCGGTTATCCTGCATGGCAGGCCGACCCTGATTCGGCGCTCCTGGCAAGGGCGCGCCACGTGTTCCGCTGCGTCAGGGGCCGTGAGCCGCTGGTGGAGGTAGTACACGCCGGCCTTGAGTGCGGCCTGATCGGTAACCGCTATCCGCGAATGGAGATGATCTCGATAGGTCCCACGATCGTCAATCCGCACTCACCGAGCGAACGGCTGCACCTGCCGTCGGTCGAGCACACCTGGCGCTTTCTGAGCGAATTGCTGGCGTCCTACTGTAGTGACTGCGGCAGTTCGTGACGATGGGCCGGATCGGCGCCGGCCCGTGAACAGGTGACGGCCGCAACGTGGGCGGCGAAGGTCATGGCGGCGGTTGCCTGCTCGGCGCTCAGGCCGGCGATAGCGTCCACGGTGAGCAGCTTTCGATCGTGGAGCCACGCCAGCAGCCCGGCGTGATACGAATCCCCCGCGCCTACGGTATCGGACACTTCAACCGGTACAGCCGGCACGCCGACGTCAAGGCGTTTTGAGAAAGCTCGCGAGCCGTTCTCGCCCATCGTCACCACCACCAGGCAGGCACCGGCATCCACCAGTCCGATTGCCGCGTCGTTGACCGGTACGGTCGGGTAGAGCCAGGCGAGGTCGGCGTCGCTGATCTTGACGACGGTCGAACGCGATGCCAGATCGACGAACCGTTCAAGATAGGCCGGACGGTCGGCGATCAGATTGGCGCGGACGTTGGGATCAAAAGAAAGCACGCGCTTGCCGGTCTCGCGCCGTACCAGATTGACAATTGTGGTTGCCCCGGGTTCGAGCAACAGCGAGATCGAGCCGAACATGAGGCACGAGATTTCGCGCGGCAGCTGCTGCCCGGCATCGCGGTGCGCAAAGCTGCGGTCGGCGGAGCCGTTGGCAAAGAACGCGTATCTGGCCTCACCCTTCTGGTTTCGCTTGACGAACGCGAGAGTGGTCGGCTGATCCCCACGCGCCAGGTGCTGCATCGATACCGAATTGGCCGCGAGTCGCTCGACAATCTGCTCGCCGAACATATCACTGGATACCCGTCCCTGAAACCCCGTGGGCACGCCCAGGCGCGCGGCGGCGATAGCCGTATTGTAGGGGCACCCTCCTGGTGCCGGCAGAAAACACTCTCTGCCGTCGGCGGCGACGGTCGGAATGAAGTCAATCAGTGCTTCTCCGCAACACAGAATCACATGGACCTCCTCGCGGTATACTGCAGTGGTTGTGGTGTCATGGGCAATAAAGCACAAAAGCACAGCCAAATTCAAGCCAGATAGCGGCGACCAGCAATTCTGATTTTGGCCGTACGGGGTCGGCTGGCATGGAGTTCCTGCGCGCCTGCCTCGAGAGCACCTCCGGTCACTTGTCCTCGCAGAGGCTGCGGAGACGTTCGCGGGGTCGCTCTCGGGCGCGGCGCAGCGGAAATCCGTCTGCCAACCGACCCCGTGCACCATATGGCGACGGCTGCCGCTCTTGCACGGGTTGCGCTACGCTCACCGGTCGGCCGAAGGAGCCGTGTGTCCGCGACACGCCGGGCGCGACGTTTCCCGGAGGTGGGTCAATTTGACCCGCCTCAACGCGGCAGCATTGCCGTTGTGTTCCCGTTGGCGCTCGCCCCGGTCTCAGCGAATGGGCTGCGATTACCTAATTCTAATCAAGTGCGCGAATTAGCACCAGTTGTTCCGCCGGGAGGCAGCCGCGAGATCTTGGCACGGTAATTGCTATCTATTGGGTAACACGTAACTACTATCAGGAGGATGTTATGCGATACATAATCAGGCATGTTGAACCGCGTCGGATCGCGTCTGCCGACTATCAGAGGCGCATGAATGCGGAGTCTGCACGGCGTCCCGACTGGGAGCAGCGAACCCCGCTGGTGGATGTTCGCGAAACGGACGATCACTACCTGCTGCAGGCCGAACTGCCCGGTACGGCCGAAGAAGCCATCGAAGTCAAGGTCGAGGATGCACTGTTGACCATCACGGCACCCGCGGACGGGCAGACCCACGATACACAGCCGGGCCGGAAGGACTCCAACGGACATACGTTTCTGATGCATGAACGCTCGAGCCGTCCGTTCGGCCGCAGCTTTGCACTGCCGAAGGATGTGAATCGTGACGCCATCACGGCTGAATACCGTAACGGTGTATTGACCCTGCGGCTGGAGAAGACTGCGGAATCACGTCCGCGAACGATCCCGATCAACGAGTGATTGAAGCGTTACGGGCGGGCGGACGGCACGCCTGCCGTCATCGGGCAGCCTCCCGCGGCGGCGGGAGGTTTTTGTTTTTGCCTGCCGCTGCCGATACTACAAGCAGGGTAGTGCATGATGTTGACACAGCTGGTCTACGCCTTGATTCTGGCCGCACACCTGGTGGCTCCCACCAGCGCCGACTTTGCGGTTGAGGTGCTTGAATCCGGTACGATGACGGATATCGTGCAGGTCGAGCGCCGCAGCGGAATCTACCGCTATCACAGCAGTGAGCACGGCCACCTGCTGTTCGAAGCCGAACGCTCGCGGCTCTACGGCCACTTCTTCATGGTTTTTGAGCCCGATGTGCCCCTGCCGCAGCTGGTCGATCTCTCCGAGGCGTTTGCCGAGCTTGCCGAACAGCCGGTTGCGCGCGAGCGCGCCGATGTGCTAGAATGGCGACTGCGGCGCGGCCGGGAGGCGCTGTATCTGGAGATGCCGGATGTTGCCACTATTCTGGTCATCCATTCAGAGGTGCCGCCGTACAGCTGGGTCACCGAGCCGCCGCAGGAGCCGTGGGCGCGTTAGTCCCGGAGAACAACAGCTATGCAGCCAAAAAGCGTCATGTTCGTATGCCAGGGAAATATCTGCCGCAGTCCGCTTGCGCAGGCCCTGTTCGAGAACCGGCTGGAGAAGCGCGGAATCGCCCGTCGGTACCGGGTTGACTCCACCGGCGTGAGCTCCTACCACGCGGGAGAGAGTTCCGACCGTCGCATGCGTGAAACCGCCGCGCGACGCGGCGTGCGCGTCGATCATCGTGCGCGGGCGGTCACACGGCGCGATCTGGAAGAGTTTGACCTGATACTGGCGATGGACCGTGACAACTACTCGATCCTGCGTCGCAAGGCGCATGGCGATGAGCAGCGCGACAAGATCCGCATGTTTCGCGATTTCGATCCGATCTCTAACGGTGAGATCGACGTACCCGATCCGTGGTACGGAGGCATACAGGGCTTCGAGCAGGTGTACGGGATCGTAGAACGTACCTGTGAAGCGCTAATCGACCACCTTGAGGATCAACCGCCCACGTGATCAGAAACCAGCCCGACCTGGAAAAGGCGTTATGCGAGTGTTTTCGGCGTCCGGTTCGGGTTGTCGCACGCCAGTCGGTTGGTGGTGGATCGATCAACCGTACGTCGGTGCTGACGCTGGACGACCGCACGCGCGTTTTTCTCAAGCAGAACAGCGGTTCGCACGATCGTCTTTTCGAGGCCGAGGCGGCCGGGCTGGAGGTGCTGAGCCGCGCACCGGGACCGCGGGCCGCGCGGCCGCTGGCACTCTACCAGGCGGCGGATAGCCAGTATCTGGCACTTGAATACATTGCGAGCGGTTCCAGGGCAGCCGGTTTCTGGGAGCGATTCGGTGGCGCCATGGCCGAGTTGCACCGTGGTGGCGCAGAAACCCGCTACGGCTTCGAGATGAACAACCACATCGGTCAGACGCCGCAGATCAACAGCTGGCACGACAGCTGGCTTGAGTTCTACGCTGAGTGCCGGCTGGGATACCAGATCCAGCTTGCGCGGCGCAGGGGGCTGGTCGATGCCGGTACCGTGGCGGCGGTAGAGGGAATCATGGAACGGCTGGACCGCTACCTGCCCGAACCGGATTCGCCGTCACTGCTGCACGGAGACCTGTGGGGCGGTAACTACATGGTTGGCCCTGACGGGCACGCTGTGCTGATTGATCCCGCGGTCTACTGGGGGCATCGCGAGGCCGACCTGGCAATGACGGAGCTTTTTGGCGGCTTCTCGGCGCAGTTCTATCGCTCGTACGAGGAAGCGTGGCCGCTGGATCCCGGCTATCGCGAGCGGGTTGATCTCTACAATCTCTATCACCTTCTCAACCATTTGAACCTGTTCGGCCGCAGCTACGCCGGCTCTGTACGCTCGATAATCGCGCGCTACGCGCCGTAGTGCAGCGAGGCGCTCACACGGCGCGGCCGGCCCAAAACACCACCGGCTACTACCCGGCTGCCGGGCAGCCTCGCCGGACAAGTCAGCGGCGCAGGGTACGCACCAGCAGCGCGATCAGGAACCCAAGCGAGATGATCCCCGCCAGCGCGTAGCCGGTCAGACCGATTATCGAGACCGTCATGAACAGCGGTGGCACGTTGGCCTGAATGATCAGCGAAGAGCTCACCAGCAGTGCCGCCAGGACAAAGCCGAGAACCAGCCGGTAGCTGATGGCGTCGAGCGTCTGGCGCAAAGGTTCGAGGCCCGAAATCCGAAACCCCATCCGCAGTTTGCCGGTTCTGGTCAGCCTGAGTACCTGGCGCACGTCCAACGGAGCGTCACGCAGGAAGCGCCCGTAGTCGTGCAACATCTCCGAGCCTTCCTCCAGCAGATTCCCGGGCTTGATACGGTTCAGAAAGAGCTTGCGGCTGAACGGCCCGATTGCGTCCATGAAGTTGAACTCGGGGTCGAGGTTCATGCCGATGGCCTCGATCGAAAGCATCGTCTTGGTCATCAGCATCAGGCTGGAGGGGATCCCCAGGTCATGTCTGACGATTGTTTCGGTCAGAGACAGAAAGAAGCGGTTGATATCGACGTCACCGAGCGCGGTGTCGACGTATTCATCGATCAGGTCGGCGATGTCATCTTCCAGCCGCTGATGGTCAAGCCGCGCACCGCTCTGGCGAGTCAGGCCCAGTACAGCTTCGGTAACGCGGTTTGCGTCGCGCCTGAAGGCCCCCACGACGGCATCGGTCAGGAACTGGCGCTGCGCCGGCCGCACCCGTCCCACGATACCGAAGTCGAGGAAACAGATGACTCCGCCGTCGAGCACCAGGATGTTGCCGGGATGCGGGTCGGCATGGAAGAAGCCGTGGATGAAGATCTGCTCGAGGACCAGGTCGGCGCCGGTCTGCGCTATGCGCCGCTTGTCAAATCGCGGGTCTTCGCCGGCTTCGATCGCGGCGAGCTTGGTTCCCTTGATGTATTCCATGGTCAGGATTCGTTCGCTCGACCAGTCGGCGTACGAACTCGGCACGCGGATTCGGGCGTTGTTGCGGAACAGGGTATGAAAGCGATTCATATTGCTGCGCTCGACGCTGAAGTTCAGTTCGCTGGTGATCGATCGCCTGAACTCTTCCACCACGCCTACCGGATCGAAGTGGCGGCTGGCGGGGACGTACCGTTCAGCAACCCGCGCCAGATAGCGCAGGATGTCAAGGTCGGTCTCGATCGTATAGCGGATGTCGGGCCGTTGCACCTTGACCGCTACCATACTCCCGTCGGGCAGTTGGGCGCGGTGTACCTGTGCGATAGAGGCCGATGCCTGAGGCTGGCGGTTGAACCAGAGGAAGGCCTGCTCTAACGGACGGTCGAGTTCGGCCTCGACGATTTGCCGCACCTCGGTAAAGCTGAACGGTTGCACGCTGTCCTGCAGCCCGGCGAGTTCGTTCAGCAAGTCGGCAGGCAGCAGGTCACTACGGTTGCTCAGCAGCTGACCGAGCTTGATGAAGGTAGGGCCGAGTTCCTCGAACGATTGCCGCACCAACACCCATCGACGCCGCTCTTCGGGAGCCTCCTCGCTCCAGCCGGTCATCTGGCGCAGTACCGGGAAGACCTTGTCAAGTTTGAGCTTGCGAACCCAGTCGGCCAGGCCGTAGGTCACCAGTGTGCGCGCGATTTCCTGCAGTCTCAAAGGGTGGCGAAGAGTGCGTTGCAGGAACGTCCGTCTGCGGATAATCCTCACTACGTTACCTCTGGGCCGGCTACCGGCGGCTCAACCGTCCGCGGGCTCGATCAATGCGTTCAGCCTGCTGCCGTCGCTGTCGGCAATCGATCGCCAGTCATCGGCTCCAATGTCAACCACCGCCACCGCACCGGCCTTCATCTTGCAGTGCGCTCCGGTCAAAAGATGCACCAGCGCTTCGACCGCCGGGTTGTGTCCCACGAGCATGACCCTGTCCAGCTTGTTGTCCAGCCCACGCAGCAGTTGCAGCCATGTCTCTTCGGTGGCATCGTACAGGTCGGGGTTGGCTTCGATCTCGCCGTCGTAGCCGCTCTCGGTTTGGAACACCTGCGCGGTCTGTACCGCGCGTACCGCGTCCGAGCTGATGATCAACTGCGGCAGCAGATTACGCTCGGCGATGCGCCGCGCAAAGTGGCGGGCGTGCCGCGTGCCGGCGTCGGTGATTTCGCGTACGAAGTCGCCCAGGTTTTCCACCGCGGAGTGTGCCTTAACGTGACGTACTACCAGAATCTGTTTCATCGCCAACCCCTCCGCCGTCGCCCCGAGCAGCCACCAGCTGCTGCGCGAGCGCTCCGACGCGATCGAGGAACCGGTCCCGGGCTTGCCGCGAGGCGTGATGCATGTCACCGAATACCTCGACGCCGATTGTCTCAACCCCGCAGAAACCGAATACGCGATCGCGCCACATCATATCAAAAAGCGGCTGTACGTGCGAGGCCCTGGAGTCCGACGTAACAAACACCGCCGCGCGCCGCCCGGTGAGCAAGGGCAGAGCTTTCTTTCGACCGAACTCAGGCCCCTCGAACTCGTACGCAATACCGGGTCGCAAGACGCGGTCAATCCAGCCTTTGAGGATCGCCGGCGGTTGTCCCCACCAATCCGGATGCACTACAATCAGTGCACCGCTCTGCTGCAGGTCACGATAGTGCGCCTGCACCAGCGAATCCAGGCTGTAGCGGCGCCGTATCTCGGCCTGCGTCAGAATCGGGTCGAACTGCTCCCGATAGAGATCGTGCTCGACAAGATCGTGGACGCGCAGTGACTGTCTCAGACGGGCACAAACGGCGTGGTTGAAGCTCTTCTGGCCGGGGTGGGCAAATAGCAGCAGAATACGCAATCCTTGATTCCTCTTTGGCCCGGTTTTTGGTACATTATAACAAACGCTGCCTATCCAGCGATATATCTGCTCGCTCGGTCGAACGGGCTTGTCAAATATACAATTGTTTACTATTTTAGGAATGTATGTGGGGGAAAAAATGCTATCAAAAGGCGAGTGCCTCGATGCGTTGAAAAACGTAATCGACCCCGAGATCGGGATAAACATTGTCGATGTTGGACTGATCTATCGGGTTGAGCCAAAAGAGGACAGTATCGAGGTTGATTTCACGCTCACGTCGCCGGGATGCCCGCTGGCGGACACCATCATGCAGGATATTGTGCGCGAATTGCGGCAGGCGTCCGGCATCGAGAATATCATTCCTCAGCTGGTCTGGAATCCTCCCTGGAGTATCGACTTCATGAGCGAGGAAGCGCGGCTCGAGTTAGGGTACCCCATTTAGCGCTGCGAACAAGGAGAAGCATAATGAATATCACGATCAATGATCTGCGCGCCTCGATCAACGGGCAGGAGATTCTCAAGGGCGTTGACCTGGAGCTCAATAGTGGGGAAGTACACGCCCTGATGGGTCCCAACGGGTCGGGCAAGAGCACGTTGAGCAATGTTATCGTCGGTCATCCGGCGTTTGAGGTCACCGGAGGGGAAGTTCTGGTGGACGGCGTGGACATACTTGAGATGGAGCCGCACGAGCGCGCACGCCTCGGCCTTTTCCTGGCGTTCCAGTACCCCGTCGAGGTTCCCGGCGTTACGGTCGGTCGCTTCCTGAAGCGTGCGGTCGATATTCGTGCCGGGGAAGGCGAGCAAAAGACCAAAGGTTTCATCAAACAGCTTCGTGAGATGATGGACTATATGCAGATCGATCAGCAGTTCATCAATCGCTATCTGAACGAGGGCTTCTCCGGCGGCGAAAAGAAGCGCATGGAGATTCTTCAGATGCTTATGCTCAAGCCCAGCTTCGCCATTCTCGATGAGACCGACTCGGGTCTGGACATCGATGCGCTGCAGATCGTGGCCAAGGGTGTCAACAGGCTGCGCGAGGGAGACTTCGGCGCACTGGTGATCACGCATTATCAGCGCATCCTGAACCATATCCGGCCTGACTACGTTCACATCATGTATCGCGGCCGGGTCGTTACCTCCGGTGGCGGCGAGCTGGTCGATTCGCTGGAAGCCAACGGCTACGACTGGATTCGCGAGCAATACGGCATAGAGGAGGAAAACGATGTCAAACCAGTTGCCAACGGGTGATGTACAGACCGTTCACATAGAGGATTACAAATTCGGGTTCCACTATCCCGATGCTTCAGTGTTCAAGACGCGCAGGGGACTCGACGCCGATGTCGTGCGCGCGATCTCTCACCACAAGAGTGAGCCCGAGTGGATGCGCGATTTCCGTCTGCGCTCGCTCGATACGTTTCTCAGCAAACCGATGCCCAACTGGGGTGGCGATCTTTCGGACATAGACTTCGACGACATCTACTACTATGCCAAGCCTTCGGAGAAGCAGTGGAAGAGCTGGGAAGAGGTTCCCGAGAGCATCAAGCAGACGTTCGACCGAATCGGTATTCCCGAGGCTGAGCGCAAGTTCCTCGCCGGGGTCGGCGCGCAGTATGACTCCGAAATGGTGTATCACAATCTGCAGGAGAGCCTGACCGAGCAGGGAGTGTTGTTCAGTGATCCGGAAACCGGGTTGCGCGACCACCCTGACCTGTTCAAGAAATACTTCGGTACGGTCATTCCGTACACCGACAACAAGTTTGCCGCACTCAACAGTGCGGTCTGGTCGGGTGGAAGCTTTGTCTACGTGCCACCCGGAGTGAAGGTCGAAATACCCTTACAGGCCTATTTCCGCATCAATTCGGAGAACTTCGGCCAGTTCGAACGCACCCTGATCGTTGCCGACGAGGGTAGTTTTGTGCACTACGTCGAAGGCTGCACGGCGCCGATCTACGCGACCGACTCGCTGCACTCGGCGGTTGTTGAGATCATCGCCCTGCCCGGGTCTCGCGTGCGCTACACGACCATCCAGAACTGGTCGAGCGACGTCTACAACCTGGTGACCAAGCGGGCGGTGGCGTATGAGAACGCCACCGTTGAATGGGTAGACGGCAATATCGGCAGCAAGCGCACCATGAAGTACCCGTCGATCTGGCTGATGGGTGAAGGCGCCCACGGCGAGGTGCTTTCGATTGCGTTTGCCGGCAAGGGGCAGGAGCAGGATACCGGCGGTAAGGCGGTGCACGCTGCAGACAACACCAGCAGTGTGATTACCTCCAAGTCGATCAGTAAGGACAGCGGAATCGCCACCTATCGGGGACACATAAAGGTGGAGGAGGGTGTGCGCAACGCGCGCGCGCACGTAGTCTGCGATGCGTTGATCCTGGATCCCGAGTCGGGGACCAACACGTATCCCTACATGGACATCCTCTCCGATGATGTAACCATCGAGCACGAAGCCAAGGTCAGTCGCATCTCGGAGGATCAGCTCTTCTACCTGATGAGCCGCGGCATGGATGAAGCCGAAGCCGCGATGATGATTGTCAACGGATTCCTTGAGCCGCTGGTCAAACAGCTGCCGATGGAGTACGCGGTTGAACTCAACCGCCTGATCGAGCTTGAAATGGAAGGCTCGGTCGGGTAGCCCGGCGACGGCAAGGAGACAGAACAGCAGATGAACAGCACGCATACTGCCGTCTTCAGCGGCACGCACCAGATCGACCGCTACATCGAATCACTGCACGAGCCGCAGTGGATGAGCACCATCCGCCGACGCGCGTTGCAGGCCTTTTGCGCCATGGTGTGGCCAACCACGGAGGACGAAGAGTGGCGCCGCTCTGATATCTCGTCGTACGATTTTGACAGCTATGGGCTTGCGCCGGCTGCGGTGGTCCAACCACCGCAGATTGCCGGGAGCGTAGACGGTGCCGAACGCTCCGGGGTGATACGGTTCCGCAACGGGCAATGTAGCGAGGCATCACTCGATGCCGGCCTTGCGCGGCAGGGGGTGGTCTTTGGTCCGCTCTCGGTGCTGCTTGACGACGGGGTCGGCAACAATTCGGCACAGCACGCCGCCGCCGTCGATGCGGTGCGGCGTCTGCTCGAGCAGCGCAGCCAAAGTTTCGAGAATCGCATCCTTGCCTGGCACTACGCAACCTGGACCCACGGGGTGGTGCTCTACGTACCGCGGTTTGTGGAGGTCAAGGTCCCTTTCGAAGTCCAGTTTGACAACGGCGCAGATCAGGCGCTATCGGCACCGCAGGTGATTGCCGTGCTCGAAGAGGGGGCCCGCGCAACGTTGCTGCACTCGGTTACCGGTGACGACGAGGGCGAGGTGTTGATCAACGAAGCGATCGACGTCGACGTGGCTGCCGCGGCCTATTTTGACCTTTTCACCCACTACGATCTCAACGTAGATTCAACGACGTTCAGTAACGGGCGTGCCGACATTGGCAGGGATGCCGGCTTCCACAGTTTTGTGTCGAACTTCGGTGGTATGTTCAGCAAACTGCGCTTTGATGCCGACCTCAACGAAACCGGTGGTGATATCGATCTCGACGGGCTCTATTTTGCCTCGCGCGACCAGCACATGGACCTGCGCACCGTACAGTCTCATAACGCCTTCAACGCCAACAGCCGCACGTTCTACAAGGGCGCCGTGAAGGATGAGTCCCACGCGATCTACCAGGGGCTTATCCGCGTAGCGCGCAACGCATCGCAGACCGACGCGTACCTGACCAACAACACGCTGCTGCTCAATAACGGTGCGCGGGCGGATTCCATCCCGGGCCTCAACATAAATACCGATGACGTCAAGTGCAGCCATGGATCAACTACCGGCAAGATTGATCCGCTGCAGCTCTTCTACCTGCAGTCGCGCGGGCTCCCCTCTGATGTTGCCAGAATCATGCTTGTGCAGGGGTTTCTGGAAGAGGTCATAAACCGCGCTCCGCTGCAGGTACGGGAACGGCTGCGCGAGCTGGTGGAGCAACGGATTCTGGCACAGTACGACGTCGACGACGAATAGCAGCCGCCCGCCTGACTGCGGCAACTGCGCCGCGATGTGCGGCACAGTACATCACTCAAGGGAGAGCCTACCGTGGCCAAATGGCAGAAGGCAGTAGCAGTGGAGGATTTTCAGCGGTCCTTCAAGTTTGTGCACCGTCGCAAGGAAGTTGCGATCTTCAAGCTCGACGACGGCATCTACGCGATTGACAACATCTGCTCGCACGAGTATTCGCAGCTGGCGGAGGGCATGGTTGTCAACGGAGATGTGTACTGTCCCAAGCACGGATCGCGCTTCGATATTCGCAGCGGCGCGGTCAAGGATTTCCCGGCGACGCGTGGAGTCAGAACTTTTCCGGTCAAGGTCGAAGACGGCTACATCTGGGTTAAGCTATAATAACCGCTGTTGTGACGGCGCGTGATCCTACCATCATCCTCGATCCGGCCCACGCCTGGCGAGCTGCCGATATTCTGCGAGCGGGCGGCCTGGTTGTATTCCCCACCGAAACCGTCTACGGGTTGGGAGCCAACGCCTTTGACCCGCGGGCATGCTCGAGGATTTTTGCCGCCAAGGGGCGGCCCACAGGCAACCCCCTGATCGTGCATCTGGCGGGTCTGGATCAGCTGCCGCTGGTGGCACAGCGGATCGAGCCGGCCGCCCGCCTGTTGCTGGAACGCTTCTCGCCGGGACCGTTCACCATCATCGTACCTCGGTCGCAACGCATTCCCGACGTGGTTACCGCGGGCCTGTGCAGCGTGGCGGTACGCATTCCGTCCAGTCCGGTGGCCCGCGCCATCCTGACTCACTGCGGATTTCCGGTGGCCGCGCCGAGCGCCAACCGCTCCGGGCGGCCGAGTCCGACCGATTTCGATTCCGCGCTGGAGCACATGGACGGCCGGGTCGAGGCTATTGTGCGCGGGCCGGATTGCGAGATCGGGCTGGAGTCGACCGTCGTGCGAGTCGAAAGCGGTCGCGTGCGCGTGCTGCGCGAAGGGGCGGTCACGCGCGAGATGCTGCGCGAGGCAATCGCCGACCTCGCTCGATTGGACGCCGCGGCAGGCAACAGCGCAGAGTCCGGCAGCGCTACGGTTGAACTGTGCAGCGGTCCGGAATACGGCGCATTGGACGCTGCTGAAGGACCCGCTGAAGCACCCGGAACCCGGTACCGGCACTACCGGCCGGAGGCCGCCCTGATAGCAGTCGAGCGCGCCGATCTCGCGGTTGCGCTCGACCGCTACGGGGGCTGCGCCACCGCGCTGTTGGCTTTGCGCCCGCTGCAGTCCGGGGAGGTGCAGCACCGCGGGTGCAGCCTGCTGTTTGGTTTTGACTCGCTGGATCACTATGCGCGCGAACTCTACCGCTGCCTGCGCGCCTGCGATCAGGGCGGTTGCGAAACGATCATCGCCGAGCTGCCGCCGGCGGCCGGCATGGGACGCGCGCTACGTGACCGGCTTTTGCGTGCCGCCGGCAGATACTGATTTCAACACCGTAGCGCGCAGCAGCGGATCGTCACCGTCGTCGAGATCGCGCAGCACAACCGTTACAAGGCTGTTGCGTTCGAGCCCGGCGGCGTCCGTTATCAGCGGCAGGTAGTGTTCACCGTAGCCTCGCGCCAGGCCGCTCCGGGGATCGATCTGCTCTACCAGCAGCTGCTGGGTACGGCCGACAAAGCCGCGTCGGTAACGCCGTTTGCTGTCGGCAGCGATTGCCCGGATGCGCTCGGAGCGCAGTTGCTTGACCACCTCGGGTATCTGAGCAGACATGCGATCGGCGCGGGTACCGCTGCGCCTCGAGTACGCAAAGGTGTGGATGTGGCCGAAGCCGATCTCGTTGCAGAGCGCGCAGGTAGACTCGAAGTCGGCTTCGCTCTCTCCGGGAAACCCGACCAGCACGTCAGTGGTGATGTTGAAATCCGGACGGCGGGCGCGGATTCGCTCAAGTATCGCCCTGTACTGAGCTACGCTGTACTGTCTGCGCATCTGCTGCAGAACGCTGTCGCTGCCGCTCTGCAGGCAGAGGTGCAGCTGAGGGCACATGCGCGGATGGTTTAACAGATCGTAGAAACGGTCATCGAGCGAATCAGGCTCCATCGACGAAATGCGCAGCCGATAGCTGCCTTCGAGTTCGAGCATCTGTTCAACGAGAGCGCTGAAACCGGTCTGGCCGTGATCATAGCGGCTGACGTTGACGCCGGTGATCACGATTTCGCGGTACCCTTTGTCAAGCGCCCGACGGGCGTGTTCGAGAATGGACCGCGGATCGCGGCTTCGGGCGCGCCCGCGCACGAAGGGGATAATGCAGAAGGTGCAGAAGTTGTCGCAGCCGTCCTGAATCTTGACCATGCTGCGCGTGCGGAAGATCGGTGCGGTAACCGGGTAACCGAACAAATCAACGTCGAGGGACTGCGGATGCAGAATCTCTCCGCGCAGGTGAGCGTCGACAAGCTCAACGACGTGCCGCTTGCGGGCGTTGTCGACCACAAAGGTCCCGGGATGCGTTTCGAGTTGCCGCCGGTGGCTTTCAACAAAGCAGCCGGTTACGACGACCACACCTCTCTTGTGGCGCATTGCGCGGTTTATGGTGTTGCGCGACTTGCGGTCCGCCTTGTTGGTAACGGTACAGGTGTTGACGATATAGGCCTCGGCGGGCTCTTCGAACGGCACCACAGTATAGCCCGCGCTTTCGAACGCGCCCGCCAGCGAGTCGGTCTCAAACTGGTTGAGGCGGCACCCCAGGGTCTGAAAGGCGACGCGCCGGTCGTCGTGCGGCCTCAACGCGCGGTTCTGCGGCGCGACATGGTGCGGCTGCATCAGCGAGTGCCCCCGACGGCAGCCGGCCGGCGTACGCCAATCAGTTCTCCGGTAAGCGACAACGGGGCAGCCTCGGTTATGCAGACCTCGGCGTGGCTGCCTTCGATGACCGCATCGCCGGCGAAGCGGACGATAAGCCGTCCTTCGGTGCGGCCCGAAAGATAGCCCGGTTTACGGTCCGTGCCTTCGACCAGCACGGTGTGTCGCGTTCCCAGCAGAGACCGGTTGTAACGGCCCGATGTCTCGTGCAGCACATCAGAAAGCAGGTGCAGCCGCCGCCGCTTCTCTTCGTGCGGCACGTCGTCGGCCCAGCGAGAACTCGCGGCACCGGGGCGCGGCGAGTACATGGCGACATAGGCCATGTTGAAGCGCAATTCGCGCATTGCAGCTACGGTGTTCTGGAACTGTTCTTCAGTTTCACCGCTGAAGCCCACGATGATATCGGTAAAGAGCGTAGCCTGCGGTATGGTTGCACGGATCTTCTCCACCACGCGGTGGTAGCGGCTCACGCGGTAGTTGCGGTTCATGCGGATCAGAACCCTGTCGTCGCCGGACTGCAGCGGAAGGTGAATCTGTTTTGCGAGGCAGGGGTATTCGGCAATCACGTCGATGACTTCATCGCTCATATCGTGCGGGTGCGGTGAGGTGAAGTAGAGCCAGAATGGCTCCTCAAACCGCCGTCCGAGCTGTCCGATGCGACGCAGCAGTTCGGCAAAGCCGATCTCCTGGCTGTTGCGGTCCTGGCCGTACGAGTTGACGTTCTGGCCCAGCAGCGTGATTGAACGGTAGCCGTGTTGAACCAGACGTTCGACTTCGGCCAGGATTTCCCCGGACGGCCGCGAGACCTCGCGTCCGCGGGTGTAGGGCACCGCGCAGAACGTACAGAACTTGTCGCAGCCGTTCTGGATGGGAACGTAGGCCTCGAAACTCGACGAGTAGGTCGGTCTGATGTGCCAGTAGCCGGTGCTTTGGTCGTCGATTCCCGGCGGCGGTATGCCCTCTTCTCCGGATGATTGTTGCGGGACGCCGGCAAGCGGTGTCACCACCCCGTACTGGCGGATCATGTCCGGCAGCTGAGGCAGTTCGTTGATCGTGAACAGCAGGTCGAAGCGCCGCAGGAGTTTCTCGCGGTCGGAGGGCAGGATACAGCCGGAGATAAACGTCAGCAGCGCGCGCCGGTTCTTCCATTGGTTCCACTTGTGGATCCTGGCGTATACCTTGTCGATTGCCTTCTGACGTACCGAGCAGGCTACAATGCCCAGCAGGTCGGCCCGGCTCTCATCGTCGGTGCGTTCGAAACCCATCGACTCGAGTACGGTCCGGATGCGCTCCGAATCAGAGAGATTCATCTGGCAACCAAGCGGTACCAGGCAGTATTGCAACATCAGAAGTACACCTCGGCAAACAGGCGTTCCGCGGGAACGCCATGATCCTTGAGAATGTCAAAGGCTTCGTAAATCATATCGCAGTTGCCGCAAAGGTAACAGAGCGCATCAGGCTGCACCGGGTAGCGGCGCAGCCAGTCGGTGACGCGTCCGGTGAAATCACCATCCCGGCGGCGCGAGATGCACGCGACGTAGCGTGAGCGGTCGTAGCTGTACATTTCATAGCGCTCGCTGGTGTGCCGGACCCCGTGCAGCAGCGTGTAATCGATTGCGGGGTAAGCGCGGGTGAAGCTGTGAAACGGTGCGATACCGGTTCCGGTGGCAACAAAGTAGAAGCGCGAAGCAAGGCGTTCGGTCTCTGCGATGGTGAAGAACCCGAACGGTCCGTCAACGTTCAGCAACTGCGCCGGTTGCACGCGTCGTAACCGCGGCGAGATGTAGCCGCCGTCAACTCTCTTGACCAGAATCTCGAGGTAGTCGTCTTCAGGCGCCGAGTAGATCGAGTATTCGCGTGCATCCGTTTCACCGGGCAGCCCCACGGTGATGTACTGTCCGGGCTGAAACGCCAGTTGGTTGCGTTGCAGCCGAATCACAAACGTATCCGCGCCCAGGTCGCGCACCAGCTCTACGGCGTGAGTGACACCCCGGCCGCGAGGTGCAGCTGTACTCATGGGTTGAGTATGAAGAAACTGATCTTGACAGTCAACATTAAGCGCCGCAGCGGTTTCCTTTCGGCCGTCGATTCGCTATAGTAGCGGCAGGGACCAGCGATGAGTACTGCCGACCGACCGACGCAACGCAAGCCGCACTGGCTGCGAACCCATCTCAATACAACCGAGAGTTATCGGCATCTGAAGCACATGATGCGTTCCAGACAGCTCAACACGGTCTGTGAGGAGGCCCGGTGTCCCAACATTCATGAATGCTGGGGAGATTATCGCACCGCGACCTTCATGATTCTCGGTGATACGTGCACCCGGCGTTGCCGTTTCTGTGCCGTCAAGACCGGGCTTCCGGGCGCCGTGGATTGGGGCGAACCGGGGCGTGTGGCCGAATCAGTTGTCGATATGCAACTGCGCCACGTCGTAATCACGATGGTTAACCGCGACGACCTCGATGACGGTGGTGCAGCCGTACTGGCCGCCACCGTACGCGAGATCCACCGGCAGGCACCGGACTGCTCGGTGGAGGTGCTGTCATCCGACCTGATGGGCGATCGCCACAGTATCGAAATTGTGAGCCGGAGCCGGCCCGAGATCATGAGTCATAATATCGAGACGACCCGCCGGCTGACCCGCCTTGTACGGTCACGGTCGGATTACGATCGCTCCCTGGCCTTCCTGCGTATCGCCGGTCAACTTGACCCCGAGGCGGTGGTCAAATCGAGCATGATGCTCGGGCTGGGAGAGACCCGTGAAGAGGTACTGCAGTCGATGGATGATCTGCTGGAAAACGGGGTTACGGTGATGAACCTCGGACAGTACCTGCAACCCTCAAAGACCCACATACCGGTGCGGCGGTACTGGACGCCCGACGAGTTCGCCGAGCTCAAGCAGCGCGCGCTGGAGAAAGGATTTGACCACTGCGAGGCCGGTCCGCTGGTACGCTCATCCTATCACGCCGGCGAGCAGTATGAGAGTTACCGCCGGCGGGTGCATCCACTCTACCGCGGCGCCGCGGCGCAAGACGTGTAGCCGCTGCCGCCTGTGGAAGCCGGGCGAAGCTTCTGCCCGGGACCGCACGACTGCGGTGTCGGCGGCATGCGGACCTTGCTCGGATCCAGGTTTCGAAATTCTGTTACCTTTGGCGCGCTGCGTGGTTATTCATACCAGGAACAGATGTCTTTTTCTGCCTCCATCGGATTTTGGTTTTAGTCCCCGGAGGTTTCTACCTCCTTTCCTCCGGGGGCGCCTCCTCAGCCTCCTCCGCCGCGTCGGGAGGAGGCTTTTTTTGTGTTCCGGCTGCGTTTCCGGCGGCGCAGCGCTGCAGATCGATCGACCATAGCGTGTGGTGCCGTGCGCCCGAGGGCCGGAGTTCGCTTTCATACAGCCGGATCTCACGTGCCGTGAAGTGCGGCGCCGGCAGCTGCAGTGCGTTGTTGGCGCGCTGCAGGAAAGCGCGTACCGCAGCGGCTGCTTGCCGTGCGTCACGCCTGACGTAAGCGGCCGTTATGTGGGCTCGGAACGGGCGGTTCTCGAGCGTGAATCCGGCAGTTCCCAATGCGTCACGGATGTCGGCCTGCAAGGCGCCCAGTACCGCCGCCGGATCGGCCAGTCCGATCCAGACCACGCGCGGATTGCGCGGCGAGGGAAAGCAGCCGAAGGCCGCCAGCGACAGCCGAAACGGCTGCCGGCGCTCGGCGTGCGGGGTGACGGCTCTGTGGATGTCGGCGATGCGCTCAACCGGGGTATCGCCCAGAAACAGCAGCGTGATATGAAGATTGGCCGTCGCGATCAGTTTCAGCGCGGGGCGCGCGCCCGGAGCGCCGGCGTCGTGTCGCGGCGGCCGCAGCGCACCTTCGGCCGTCGCGGCGATCGTCTGGCAGATTTCCGGCGGCGGCTTAATCGCCAGGAATAGCCGTTTGCGCTCCATCGATGCTATAGTAGCGTGCCATGACAGATCGAGTCAAAGAGCTGGAGCGTCTGATTCGTCACCATCAGGACCTGTACTACAATCACGAACCGGAGATCTCCGATGCCGAGTTCGATCAGCTCTGGGATGAGCTCAAGCGGCTCAAACCCGATAGCCCGATTCTCGAGACAGTGGGTGCCGACCAGTCCGACCGGTTCGCCAAACGCGCTCATCTGATGCCGATGCACAGTCAGGACAAGGCCGCGGATGCTGAAGCGTTTCTGAGATGGGCTTCGCGGGTTGAGCATCCGGTCTACATCGCGCAGTTCAAGATGGACGGCGCCAGTATTGAGCTGCAGTACCGCGACGGCCGTTTCCTCTACGGGATCACCCGCGGCGACGGCCGCACGGGTGACGACATCACCGCCAACGTCGGCCGTATGCAGGGCGTGCCGCCGCGGATTACGCCCGGATTCAGCGGCGGCGTCCGTGGCGAGGTGATGATGTCACGCACTGTGCACCGCGAGTTCTACCCCGATAAGGCCAATTGCCGCAACGCCGCCAACGGCGTTATGAAGCGTAAGGACGGCCGTGGCGCGGAACGGCTGCAGATCATCTGCTACGACGCGGTCCACGAGGAAGATGATCTCTTCTTTGACGATGAAGTCAGCAAGCTCGAGTGGCTGGCCCGGCAGGGGTTCCGGGTCGTTGAGTACCGGCAATGCCCCACCGTCAACGATGTGATCGTCTATCGCGACGAGATCACCCGGCAGCGGGAGACGCTCGATTTCGATATCGACGGTCTGGTAGTCAAGGGACTCGAAATCGATCCTGACGACGTGCGCCGGGCGCGACCCGAGAAGCAGATTGCGTTCAAGTTTGCGCTCGAGGAGCAGACTACCGTTGTGCGCGAGGTGATCTGGAGCGAATCGGGTCACATCTACACCCCGATCGCCGTAACCGATCCGGTGCGACTGGCGGGGACCACCGTCAGGCGCGCCAATCTGGCCAATCCGCGCCTGATCCGTGAGATGGGTCTCAGAATCGGTTCTACCGTGCGCATTACCAAGCGCGGCGAGATCATACCCAAGATCGAAGCGCTGGTAGAGAACCCGCAGGATGCGCGCGAGATTACGGTTCCCACGGTCTGCGGCACGTGCGGCAGTACCCTGGCGGATGAGGGAACTCGGCTCTACTGTCCCAACATGCAGTGTGCCAAGCGTGCTCTGCACCGGGTCAGGAAGTGGATCGAAGTGCTGGACATCAAGGACTTCGGTCCGGTACTGCTTCAGAAGCTGTTTGATGCCGGCCGCGTGCGGCGGATTCACGATCTCTACTCGCTGACGGAAGCAGATATCGTTGAACTGGAGCGCATGGGCGAGGGGATCGCCAGGCGCGCGTTGCGAAATCTCTTTGCGGTTTCGGAGGTGTCGCTGGCGCGCTTTGTTGCCGGCTTCAACATCGAGGGTATCGGCGCGCTGATTGTCGAAAAGGCGGTCCGTTCGGGATACGACAGTCTCGAGGCGCTGCGCGACGCCGAGCCGGCCCGGCTGGCGGAGCAAACCGAAGGCATAGGAGAGGCTACCGCCGGCGCACTGGTAGAGGGGGTTCGGCTGCTCTACGAGGAGATGCAGCGAGTGCTGCAAACCGGGATGATCAGTATTGGAAACAGCATCGAGTCGCGCGCCCTGGCGGGACAGAGCTTCTGCTTTACCGGCGCACTGACATCCATGAAACGCTCAGAGGCCGAAGAGCTGGTGAGAAGATACGGCGGGATTCCCAGAGGCAGTGTCAGCGAGGGCCTCACCTGGCTGGTCACCAGTGATCCCGATGCCAACACCAGCAAGCTCCGGAAAGCGCGTGTGCTCGGAGTCAGCATCATCTCCGAGCAGCGGTTTCACGAGCTGCTGCAGCAGTTGCACGCCTGAGAGCTGTCTGATGGCCACCGTTTGCAGATCGCTGAGAGGTATACTATGATTAAGGCCGAATGGACAACGGGAACAGATTGGCGTCCTCTCTGACGGGATTCGATAGCCGCGAGTTTCAACTCCGCAAGGAGATCGAAGACTACTACCTGCCCAAGCAGCTTGTTGACGCGATTCTCGACATTGGCGGAATCCCCAAGAGTTCGGTGGTGACCACCATGGGCATCGCCTTCATGGACATCGCCGACTATACCTTTCTCTCCAAGTTTCTCAGCCCGCAGGAGAACCAGGAAGTACTCAACGGGCTCTACACGGCGTTCAACTCGGTACTGAAGCGCCACGGCGGCTATCTCAACAAGATTGAGGGCGACAGCCTGATGTTCCACTACGGCGGCATCATCGATCCGCAGGTCAAGAACATGAGCGAGCAGGAAGCTACGCGCTATATAGCGCGTGAGCTGTTCTACACCTGCATCGAGATGCAGCGGGTCTGCGTGCTGTTCAATCAGGCCAACGACCGCTTCCTGGCCGAGGCCGCCAACCCCGAGACGCGTGATCTGCTGAAACGGGCCTTTGACATAATAGCCGCACTGCGCTCCAGCATCGAGGTCTCTTCGGCATTCAACGCTTTGTTCCAGATCCGCATCCGCATCGGAGCCAATATCGGTGAAGTGACAATCGGTAACTTCGGGCCCGACGGCGCCAAGCAGTGGGACATCGTCGGACTGCCGGTCATCGAGGCCAAGCGCATGGAGTCAACAGCTCCGGTGGGAGGCCTGCGGATTTCGGAGCGGTTCTACCGGGTGCTCGAAGAGTCCGGCGTGGTCGACGCCTACTATGACCGTTTTCGCAAAGAGGCGCGGGCGCTGTTCGGCTACTATCGCAGTCTCACCAAAGAGGAGCTGTTCCGTTACAGCAAGGTGGAGCTGAGGGACAAGAAGGACGCGGTGTTCCGCAGCTACAGCATCGAGGTCAATCCGGGGCTGCCCGAGAGTATCCGCGACCAGGCTGCGCTGCTGCTGGAGAAGGGTGAAGCCGGTGCCGATCGGATTGTTGCGTTGCTGCAGTACTACCGCGGCAACCGTTACGTGATCGCCGCCATCGAGGACGTGTTCCGCAGCAAGGATGTGACGTTGCGCAAAGCGTTTATATTTCGCAGCATGCATCCGCGCAAGTACGACGCCCTGTTGCGACGCTTCTCGGGAGACGCGGTCCGCGTAGGCACGTTCATCGAGAAACAGTACTCACTCTACGAGCTCTTCCGCAGTCTCGGCCGCTACCAGGATACCGTCAAGTACAGTCTCGAGGAACAGCAGCCGGCGGCGGAGTTCGAGAACTACGATCTCCACATGGAGCAGTACGTGCAGGCGCTTAACACGACGTTCGAATCGCGTAAACAATGGATGGTACAGAAAGCCTATTTTTACAACGTTGTGTTTCCGGCGATCTTCGCCAGCATCCGCACCAGCATTCTGGAGTTCCAGGCCCGTATGGCAACGCTCGAACCGGTCTGACCGGCCGAACGCTCTTCGTCGACCATCGGCCATTGGGTCAGGCCGACTGCGCGCTGTCCCACAGCCGCGACAACGGCACCCAGTGGTGCCGGTGCGGGGCGTCACGCTGCAGCAAAAACGCCCCCACTCGCTTTGCCGCCGCGATAGCGCCAATTATGTTGGGAGCAAAGGGCCCCAGCTCGAGTTCGGCCAGCGCACCGCTTACAAACAGCCGCGGATGCCAGCGCAGGAATCCGTCCGGCAGCGGAAAGCCATCCGCGCTGCGCGCCAGATTGTAGCGCTCAGCGACCTGCTGCACCAGAGCACCACCGGGCGGGCCGGGGGCGAATCCGGTAGCCACGGTCACGCAGTCCGACTGGATATCGATTCCGTTTGCCAGCTGGAGCCGGATCCGCCCGCCTGTCTGCCGCACTGAACGGACCGCGGCCGTGATGATTCGCACCGCCCCCTGATCGCGAAACCGCGACAGCTGCAGCGCCACCTCTTCGGGGACCGAGCCGGGATCGCGCGCGGCGATGATCATGGCACGACGCCGACTGTAATCGGTTTCGGCCAGAAAGTGCCGGGCGCAGCGCGGTCCGATGAAGCAGGGATCACTGTCAAAGCTTCGCACACGGATTTCGTGTTCACTGATCACGGTCACCGGGGTGCCGGATTCGGCCGCGGTTGCGAGCGCCAGTTGCACTCCGCTTGCCCCCGCACCAACGATAACCGGACTGTCGCTGTGCAGTAGGCGTTGGCGGCAAAACGTCGGCGCAAGTACGTGGTCGACGACGTCGCCGGCGGCGGCCAGCGCCGCGCTCCAGCGGGGATAGCAGAGTGCCGCGCTGCGGCCGACCGCCAGTAGCGCGTAACGGGCGCGCAGTCGTTGGTGTTCGGTTGTCACCGTGACGTGGTCGTCATGCAGGATCAGGTCGCGCACGGTGCCCGTGTGGCGCCATCGCTGCAGACCGTTCTCACGGATCACCGCGGCGGCGTGTTCGTCAAACAGGCGCAGCAGCGGCCGTGCGTAGGGAGGAATAAACGCTGTATTGCGGTCCCAACCGCGCCGGACAGCAAACTCACGCAGTGCGTGAAAATCGAGATCCAGATTGTGACTGCTCGGGGAGCGCAGATAGCGCATGCCGCAAGCCTGTGTGTGACGCCCCCAGACGGTCAACGGCTGCCGATAGGGGTCGACCACGGCGAGTTCCCTGAATCCCAGGCGCGCGCTGATTACGTGCGACAGGTAGGTGCCGTGTACCCCGCCTCCGATGATTACCATATCCAGCATGCCGGGTATCTTACCGTACACCGCGGCGGCGCTCAACAGCAGCTGGCGCCACGCGCGCTCCGTGCGGTCAAAATGCGGATTGCTGCGATCGACCGCCATTTGTTGCAAACTTGGCGCGTATGCCGTATAACGGAGCAATGGATACCGATATCGTTGTCGTGGGTAGCGGACATAATGCCCTGGTGTGTGCCGCCTATCTGGCGCGCTGGGGCTACCGGGTTACGGTGCTCGAGCGGCGCGACACGGTTGGTGGAGCGGTGTGCACCGAGGAGATGTTCGGCGGATTCCGGATGGATGTCGGCGGTTCGCTGCACTTCATGATCCACCACACGCCGATTGTGGCTGACCTGGAACTGGAGCGCTACGGTCTGGAGTACATTCCGCTCGATCCGTTCATGTCGGCGCCGTTTGAAGACGGTAGCTGTGTCCAGTTTTACCAGGATCTTGATCGCACGTGCCGCAGCATCGCGCAGGTCAGCGAGCACGACGCGGATGCATACCGCACCTTCGTACGCCGCTGGCAGCCGCTGAACGAGGCGGTGTTTGACTTCTTTCTCAACAGGCCGACTACTGCCAACCTCGGACGCACACTTTTCCTGAAGAAGTTCCACGACCGCGACTTCCCGAGGACCGATCTGATTCGCACCCTGTTTCAGAGCTACGGCAGGTTTGTCAATGACAGTTTTGAGAGCGAACAGCTGCGCTCAGCCCTGGTATGGTGGGGAGCGCAAAGCGGCCCTGCTCCAATTGATGCCATGTCGGCAGAGTTCGTCGGCTGGCACTCGATCATACACAAGCGCGGGCCGGCGCGGCCGAAGGGTGGCTCGGGTATGCTGACTCAAGCTCTGGCGCGCTGCATAGAGGCTCACGGCGGACAGATACTGCCCGGGCAGGAGGTCAAGCGTATCCTGGTTGAAAACGGCCGCGCCTGTGGCGCCGAGACCGTGCATGGCACCACCATCACCGGTCGAGCGGTGGTGGCAAGCGCACATCTGTGGGTGACCTACCTGCAGCTGTTGCGGGACTGGACCCCACCGAGCTTGCGTTCACGCGTCGAAAAGGTCCAGGTCGGCAACGGCTTCGGTATGGTGTTGCGCTGCGCCATGGATGCCCTGCCGCAGTACCGGGTTGCCGCGGACCGCATTCACAACGGTCTGCAGTTGCTCTGCCCGTCGGTGCAGTACGTTCACGATGCCTACGCGGACTACCTCAAGGGGCTGCCGTCCGAGAACCCGGCGGCGATCGGTATGACCTTCAGCGCGGTTGATCCTACGCTGGCTCCTGCCGACAAGCACACCCTGTTCGTCTGGGGCCAGTATTACCCGTATCGGCTGCGGCAGGGGCTTTCGTGGCCCGAGATTGAAAAGCGCGAAGTCGAACGACTGCTGGGAGTGGTCGAGCGATACGCACCGGGTACCCGCGGCGCGGTTCGCGACATCTATGCACAGACACCGGCGGTGATATCCGAGAAACACAATATGCCCAACGCCAATGTGATGCACGTTGAGATGGTAACCGACCAGATGTTTGTGTTTCGCCCGCTGCCGGAACTGGCCGGATACGAGTCGCCGCTGCCGGGACTGTTCATGGCAAACGCCGGCATGCATCCGGGCGGCGGGATCTTCGGCGCAGCCGGGTACAACTGCAGTCGCGTCGTACGTAAACGAGTAAAACGCAGCTGAAAGGAGAACACCGATGGAGCAGTCGTATCTGGATAACCTGGTAGGAGTATTCGGACATCCGGTGGCCGAGAACCCCACCTGTGTCATGCAGGATGCCGCTTTTGCGCACCTCGGGATCCGCTGGAAGTACCTCACAATCGAGGTTCTGCCGCGCGATCTGGCGGCCGCGGTGGCCGGGATGCGTGCAATGAACATGCGGGGAATCAATCTGACGATCCCGCATAAGGTGGCGGTTATCGATCACCTGGACGAAGTAGCCCCCGACGCAGCCGTGATGGGCGCGGTCAACACGGTGCGCCGCGACGGTGACCGGTTGATCGGCGAGAATACGGACGGGAAGGGGTTCCTGCGCTCGCTGAGCGACGACGCCGGGATCGACCCCTGCGGTAAACGGGTGATGGTGCTGGGAGCCGGTGGCGCCTCGCGCGCGATTTGTGTTGAGCTTGCCAACGCCGGTGCGGCACGCATTGATCTGGTCAACCGTTCGGTCGAGCGCGCGGAGGCCCTGGTAGATCTGCTGCAGCGCAACACCGGCAGTGAGGTTCGGTTCCGCCGGTGGGATGCTACCGTAGCCGTGGATGCGGATGTGGATGTTTTGGTCAACGCTACCAGTATCGGGCTGTTTCCCGATGTCGGGGCGCTCCCGGATGTCGATATGCAGACTGTGCGCGAAGGTATGGTGGTCTGCGACGTGATTCCCAATCCACCGCAGACGGCTTTTCTGGATCTGGCACGCGATCGCGGCGCAATTACGCTCGACGGGCTCGGGATGCTTGTGTACCAGGGCGCGATTGGATTCAAGATGTGGACCGGCCTGGAGGCGCCCGTTGACGTGATGCGCGGTGCGCTGCAGAAGGTGTTCGGCTAGCCTGCGCACCGATCCGGCAGTGCCGTGACTCAGGTTTTCCTGCGGATGTTCTTCTCGAACTCGCTCCAGGCGCTCTCCTGCTGTCTCCTGGAGTAGGGCCGGTGTACCGTTTGGGGGCTGCTCCTGCGGGCGCGGGAACCCATGCCGCCCCAGCGTGGTGTGTCGCCGTCGGGCTTCTCATGGTCGGCGGCGGTGACCGACGATGGAGCATCCGCTGCTGACGAGGTTTCGACCGGATCAGCCGAGCCGCGTTCCAGTTGTGCCAGCGCATCGGCAATTCTACCGCGCCCGGTGACCCGCGGTGGTCTCCCGGTTCTGGAGTCGGCAGTGACATCCTCGAAACGCTGGCGCATGATCTCCAGCCGGCCCGAGATGCGCAGAACGAACTGCTTCAGCTTTCCGAGTCTGGCGTAGGCAACCTCGAGGATCGCCGACAGGTCAAGCGCCAGAAGCCGGTTGCGGGGCCGCAACGTCACCCCGCCTGGTTCGAACAGCACCTGCAGACTGCGCTTGATCTCGCGCGGGTCAGTGATATGCAGGCGCGTTCGGCAGGCGTGTACCACCGCTTCGGCTACCAGTTTCGGCTGCCGCAGAAGCTCCGCAACCAGCGGATCGCGCGCGGCTATGCGCTGCTCGATATCAGCCTCCCAGTTGTCAAGGGAGTAGAAGAACACAAAGCGGTCGCGATCGGAGGACTGCAGCAGCAGCTGCATTTGGTGGACGTACTCTTTACGGATCAGGTCGCCGAGGTGGCTGATGCGCTGCAACAGCACCATGTAGACGTGGTCGCGGTGCAGCGCGGTCTCGGCAAGCACGACAACCCGCGGCAGGTGGCGTCCGGCGGGGACCTCCGTCAACCGCTGCAACAACGAGTGACGCTGCAGCCGGGTCTCCGGATCAGCGCCGGGGACCTGTTGGTGCAGCAGGGCCTTGAACTCCTCTTCCGCCAGCACGTACCCGTCGGCAAGGCGTACCTTCTCCTCGAATTCGGAAGCCAGCCGGATCCGCTGTTGCTCGCTTAGCTGCTGCTGGCGTCTCAGTTCGATGCGCGCCTCGATATAACCACGCATTACCGCCGCAGCGGCCAGTAACTCCTCAGCCGGCGGAACCGAAACGCGTTCGACGTCCGCGCGGTTCTCCAGCAGCGCTTCGATTACCGTGCGCCACGCGGCGGCGTCCGAAGAATCGATGCGCCGTTTGACGTCGGTAAGGCTGGCTCTGTTGAGTCGCGCTATCAGACCGATCAGATTGATGTTATCCAGACGGTGACGCAGTTTACGCAGTACAGCCGGCACGACTTGCGCGGTAGCTGCCGAAGAAACCAGCAGCCCTCTGATCTCCGGCAGGCTGACCGACACGACGTAGTGGTCCGACGCCGGCGCTTCCAGAGTCATACGCGTGACATCGGTCATTGTTGCCGGCCTGGCTGCCGTTGGCGGCAGTTTGACGTGCAGCTCAGCCAGCAGATCGGATGTAGGCAGCGGCAGGGTGGGATCGGCCGCCAACTTTGACCACTGTTCTTCGACCAACGCGGTAAAGAACGGCGGCGAGTCCTGGGTGGTCAGCACCAGCGCCCGCGGAGTTCCGATGCCGTCGCGAGCGCTGGTCAGCACGAGGCCGAGGCGCCCCCGTTGCAGTTTGTCCATCAGCGTGGTGAGCACCTGTGCGAAGCGTGGGTCCTCGCGCTCGGTACGAGCCAGTGCCCTGGTGTAGGGAATCTCCGGCTGCCACATGGCGCACAGCAGGTGGAAAATCCGTCGTTCATCGGGTGAGAATCCGCCGATCTGCGAAAGCATCTGATCGCGGTCGCGATCCGTGCCGCGGACGTAGTGTGGAACAGGGTAGTCTGGTCTTCGGCTGCCGACGTTCATGCTGCTCTCACCCAGAAGAGTATAGTACATGAACACCGCTTTCCCAGATACGGCCCATATTTTGCTGCATTTCCAGCGGCCTTCTATCGGGCAGCCGTCCGGCGCATCAGTGCGCGCACCAGCGTCCGCGGCAGCAGTGCCAGCAGCCGCGCGGCCAGCCGGTTGCGCCAACCCGGTATGCACACGGTCCGGTTGCGGTCCAGAGCTACAAGCGAGGCGCGGACCACGGTTTCGGGCGTGTCCCAGTGAAGCAGCCGGACGGCCGAGCGGCGGGCGGCGAAGTCCGGGTCGTAGCGATGGAAGTCGGTACGGGTGAACCCGGGCAGCAGCGTCTGGACGCGCAGGCCATACGGGCTGAGGCCAACCGCCAGCGACTCGCAGAAACTATTGAGAAAGCTCTTGGTGGCGACGTAGGTCTCGCCTCCCGGAACCGGCAGGTGTGACGCCAGCGAGCTCACGGCAACCAGGCTGCCGCAGCCGCGGTCGATCATCGTCGGTATCACCGCGTGGAACAGCTCCACCACCGACGTGACGTGCACTGCGATCATGGCCTCGGCCTGTCTGAGCGGGCCGTTGACAAACGGCTCGGCGTACCCGAATCCGGCGTTGGCCACAACAATATCCAGCGGCCGGCATTGGCGCACGCGGTCGAGAAACGCCGTGCGCGCCCGCGGGTCGCCCAGTTCGACGATCCACGGTTCAACCGTGACGCCACTCTCGGCGGCGATGCTGCGGGCAACCGCATCGAGTTGCGCGCGGCGCCGGCCGGTAATCAGCACCGAGTGCCCGCGTCGTGCCAGCTCAGCGGCGTAGGCCCGCCCGATCCCGCTGGTACCGCCGGTCACAATCGCCCAGCCGACCTGCCGCGTACCGTCGGGCTGTGGCCGGCGGCGGAGTGGCTGCGGCAACGCGGGCGACTGCCGTGCGTGTCGCGAGGTATCAGGCGTTTCGAGTGTTACCTTTTTCACCGTTGGTTGTTTGTCAGGTAGAGTGCGGCAAATCGCCGTCTATCGCACGGTCTGTCGGCTTCCAGGGGTTTTCCGACCTCCTTTACCCTGGAAGCCGTTTCTATTGCGTGGGCCGGCAGCCCGCGAGCGTGCGGCCCGTGGGGGTCAGCGCAGGGCGGCCTCATAGTACTCCAGCGCTTGCGGGAGGGCGCGCTCCAGGTCACGAATGCGACGCGAGTCCGCCGGATGAGTGCTCACCAGCTCCGGTGGCGCCGGACCGCCGCGAGCGTCGGCCATACGTTGCCAGAACGTTACCGCTTCTCGCGGATCGTAGCCGGCCATCGCCATGAATATCAGTCCCAGCTCATCGGCTTCACTCTCGTGCAGGCGGCTGTACGGCAGCAGCACCCCGACTTGGGCTCCCAGACCGTAGGCTGCCATCCAGAGGGTGCGGGTCTCCTGGGGCCGGTCGCGCATTGCCACCGAAAGCGCCGCGCCGCCCAACTGAGTCATCAACACCTGGCTCATGCGTTCGTTGCCGTGCTCGGCAACCGCGTGCGCCACCTCATGCCCCATGACTACCGCCAGGCCTGCCTCGCTGGCGGTTACCGGCAGAATGCCGCTGTAGACCACGACCTTTCCGCCCGGCATACACCAGGCGTTGACCGTGTCATCGTCAACCAGACGAAACTCCCAGTCGTAGCCCCGCAGGTCTTCGACCCGACCGATCTGGCGCATGTAATCGTGGACAGCATCGGCAATCCGGCTGCCGACACGCTCGACCATCCGGGCCTCGGCGGTGCCGCTGATGACGGGGTTTTCGCTCAGAAAGAGGTCGTACTGCGTGAAGCTCATGCCGAGCAGCTCCGAACGCGGTATCAGGCGCAACTGACGCCGTTCCGTGACCGGTACCGTCGCACACGCAACTACGATGGTCACTGCCGCTGCTACCAGAAGCTCTCTGCGTATCCAGTGTTTCACTTGTGTGACCTCCCCCCGGCGTTGTAGCTCGAATTATACCACACGCAGCACGGCACCGCCAAAGGTAAAGCCCCCTCCAAACGCCGACAGGCCGAGGTAGGCTCCATCGTAGCGCTGACTGAATATGGTCTCGAGACAGAGCGGAATGGTGCTCGACGACGTGTTGCCGTTATAGCGTATATTGCTGAACACCTTCTGCCGCGGCACCCTGGCGCGCTGCTGTACGGCGTTGATGATACGCTGGTTTGCCTGGTGAGGCACAATCAGATCGAGATCCTTGACGCCGATGCCTGCCACGGCACAGGCACGCTCGAGGCTCTCGATCATCCCGCGTACGGCCTCCACGAAAACCTTTGGCCCGTCCATGTAGATGGAGTCAGCCGGGTCGGCCGGCACGCGCAGCACGCTGCCGTCTTCCCCGCTGGCTCCCAGTACCGGCCGGTAGAGCCGTGCTCTGATCGGCATGCCGCCGTGGGCAGCGCCGGTGACTCCCACCAGCGTGGCGGTTGCCGCGTCACCGAAGATCGGCGCAGTCTGCGGGTCGGCGGTATTGGTGCGCGGCGAGAGCGCTTCGGTAGTGACCACAAGCACAAGCTTGTCGGGCTCGTTGGTCAGAATATCGTAGGCGTTCTGCAGTGCGTAGACGTAGCCGGAGCAGGCCGCGTTGACGTCGTACGCCGCCGACAGGAATCCCTCGCGCGTGCCCTTGATGCGCTCCTGAATCAGGGCCGCGCTGGCCGGGGTGTTCATGATCGGGGTCTCGGTAGCGCAGATGATCGTTCCGATCTGATCGAAGTCGACGCCCGATCCGTCCAGCAGACGACGGGTGGCAGCGGTTGCCAGGTCGATCGGCGACTCGCCTTCGGCCAGCCAGGGTCGCGATTCAATACCGGTACGCTTGAGGATGTCGTCGGCGCCCCATTGCGGACACATCAGCGAGATCTCACGGTTGGATACGATCCGCGATCCCTTTGCGCCGCACACTCCGAATATGGCGACTTCCACGGTCCGGCGCCCGTTGCGCGATGCCGTGGCCACGGCGGCCGCGGCCGCATTGACGGCACGGTTCCCGCCGCCGCCGTCTCCGTTGGCTGCAATCTCGCTTATAAGCGGTGTGCCGGGATTCTCACGCGTTACCTGCTTGAACGACTCGCTGTCGTCCTGATCTGCGGTTGTCACCTGCACGATGTGGGTTCCGACCTTTACCAGCTGGCCCTCTTCGACCAGCAACGCGCTGACTTCTCCCGAGACCGGCGAGCGCAACTCGACGGCGGCCTTGTCGGCCTCGAGTTCAGCCAGCAGGGTTCCGGACTCGATTGTTTCTCCCGGCTTGATCTTCCACTCGACCACCGTGATCGATTCATCCGACGGGCTCGAACCGATTGCCTCGACCATGTAGGTGTTCTTGAGTGCCGCCTGCGGTAGCTTCCAGCGTAGCTGCCCGCCGAGCAGCGCCACCGCAGTCTCCAGGGTTCGCTTGTACGTCGGCAGCACTTCGAGCTGATTGGCGAAATTGAACGGTACGTAGGTGTCCGGCCGCGTGACGCGACGACACTCGATCCTGCGTGAAGCGCGTTCGTTGACGGTGGCTACCACCTCGGCGCCAAAACCGGCAGTGTGGTTGTCTTCGTGCACTACTACCAGTCGGCCGCTGCGTTCGGCGGACGCCAGGACGGTCTCGGCATCCCAGGGAACTATGGAGCGCAGGTCAATGACGTCGGCCTGTACGCCGATCTCGGCCAGCGCGTCGCCGGTCTTGCTGCACAGCGGAACGGTATTGCCCCAGCCGACCAGAGTGATGTCGCTGCCGCGGCGTACAAACCGCGCGGTGCCGATAGGCACCAGGTGGCGTTGGATGTCGCCGCTGGTCGCGCTGTCACGATCGTTGAGGCAACTCTTGGGGTAGAAGAACAGGGTAGGCCGCCCGGACTGGAACGCCGCGTTGAGCAGCCCGGCCGCATCGCCGGCGGTTGACGGCATGAATACGTCGACACCGGGCGTGTGGGCGGCCAGTGCTTCCAGGCTCGAGGCATGGAACGGGCCGAGGCCCGGTTTGTAGCCGCCGCAGGTGACCATAACAATGACCGGCGCCTGCCAGCCACCGTCGGTGCGCCAGTACATGCTGCCGAGCTCGGCGAAGATCTGATTGTAGGCGATCGGCAGGAAGTCCGCGAACTGCAGAAACGCAACCGGCCGCTTGCCCGCCAGCGCCTGCCCGATTGTGATGCCGACAATCGACGCCTCGGCCAGCGGTGAGTTGCGGACACGGTCACCGTAGGCGGTGGTCAGTCCGCGTGTCACGCCAAAAACGTCGCCCTTGGGATCCTCGATGTCTTCGCCGAACAGCACCACGTCCGGGTTTTTCTCCATCTGCAGCCGCAGCACTTCCCGGATCGACTCGAGCATGGTCAGCGGCTTCTGTTGCGGTGCCGCGGACGGATCGCCACGGTATTCGGCGTTGCGGTCGCCCAGCGGCACCGGCAGCGGCCTGGACGCACCGAACGCCGCGACAGGCTCTGCGCTACGCTGCGCACGATACGCAGCGTTTCTGACCTGTTCGCGTACGTCAGCGGCAATTGCATCCAGCTCGGAGCGCGGCACGCCCTCGTCGTTCAGGTAGTGTTGCAGACGGATGATCGGATCACCGGACGCCTGTACCGCCGCGATCTCCTCAGCGCTGCGGTACATACGCTGGTCATCGGCGTTGGTGTGGTTGGAAAGACGGTCCACCTGGAAAACCGCGATCTGCGGCCGCCGGTCGCGCCGCATCCCCGACACGAGCTCTCCGAATACCTGCAGGCTTCGCGGCGCATCACGTCCGTCGATGCGCGTAATCGGCACATCGTAGAAGCTTTGGGCGTCGCCGTGGGGCGTGCTGTAGAAGGTTCTGCCGCCGGTTGTCGTTGATATCGCAAAGCTGTTGTCCTGAATCACAAAGAGCACCGGAAGCTGGTCGCGCACCGCGTGCGCGATACCCTCGAGTACCTCGCCCTGCTGCGTCATGCCGTCTCCCAGCGCGCACAGTACAATCGGGTTGGCGGGCCGGGGCTTTACCACCTGAGCCACGCCGGCGGCCTGCAGCGCGCTGTTGCCGACCGGTCCGACCAGGCTCAGTACGTTGAGTTCCGGGGCGCTCATGTGGGCATTCATCTGCCTGCCGCGCGAGTGCGAGGCATCCTTGCTGAAGGTTGCGAGAAAGAACATCTCGATCGAAATACCACGTGCCAGCATCAGTGCCTTGTCGCGGTAGTGGACATGCAGCCAGTCGTCCGAAATAAGGTGATGATTGAGTACGGCGGTTGCCTCGTGTCCAGCCCCCGAGACGTGAAAGAACGCCTCGCCGCGCCCGGTGAAATCCTGTTCGAGGAGGTCGATTTCGCGCGAAGTGACCATATGCCGGTAACTGCTAAGGAGCTTCCGTACTGTTTCGCTATGATTTTGATTGCCGCTCACTGCGGATCCTCCATAGGTTATAGTTATACTAAGGTTTTGTTTTGTCGACCAGAACTATACCACGCGGGTATGTTGAAGTCGACACTCATATACCACTATTATGACGACAGCAGGACAAGGAGAGTTGCATGACTACTGAGAGAATCAACGATTCACTGGGACTACTTTCGACGCTCACGACGCCCTTTGGCAAGTTTGATTACGTCAGTCTGCGCAGATTGGCGCAGAACGGTTATCCCCACGTCGATCGGTACCCGGTTTCGATCAAGGTACTGCTGGAATCGGTTCTGCGCAGCGAGAACGGGCGCGAAGTGACTCGCGAACACGTCGACAGTCTCCTGACGTACGACCCGCACAGGCCGGATTCGATCGAGGTGCCCTTCAAACCGGCACGCGTCCTGCTGCAGGATTTCACCGGTGTCCCCTGCGTTGTGGACCTTGCAGCGATGCGCAGCGCAATGGCCCGGCTCGGGGGCGACCCGAAACGGATCAACCCTGAACTGATGGTTAATCTGGTGATCGATCACTCCGTCCAGGTCGACTATTTCAACAGCTCCGATGCCCTGCGCCAGAACGCACAGCTGGAGTTTCAGCGCAACCGCGAGCGGTACGAGTTCCTGCGTTGGGGACAGGCTGCGCTGCGGAACTTTCACGTGGTGCCGCCGGCCAGCGGAATCTGCCACCAGGTCAACCTCGAGTACCTGGGCAAGATCGTTCAGACCAGCGAGGTTGGCGGGCGGACGCTGGCCTTCTTTGATTCACTGGTCGGTACCGATTCGCACACGCCGATGATCAACGGTCTGGGCATCGTAGGCTGGGGTGTGGGCGGTATTGAGGCTGAAGCGGCGATGCTCGGACAGCCGCTATTCATGCTGGCGCCGCGCGTAGTCGGTGTGAGGCTGACCGGACGGCTGCGCAGCGGCATCACTGCAACCGATCTGGTACTGACAATCACCGAGATGCTGCGCCGGCACGGCGTGGTCGGCAAATTCGTGGAATTCTTCGGCCGCGGACTGTCGGCCATGACCGTTCCCGACCGTGCCACCATATCCAATATGGCACCCGAATACGGCGCCACTATCGGGTACTTCCCGATTGATCAGCAGTGCCTCGACTACATGTACGCCACCGGACGTCCGCAGGAGGTCATAGACCTGGCTGAACTCTACGCCGTGGAGCAGGGGGTATTCCGCACTGACGATACTCCCGATCCCGATTTCGAGACGGTTCTCGAGCTCGATCTGGACAGCGTCGAGGCCAGCGTGGCCGGACCCAAGCGGCCGCAGGATCGTATCGCGCTCGGTCAGGTCAAGAGCAGCTGGCGCACAAGCCTTACCGCCTCCTACGACGAGCGCGGTTTTCAGCTCGACGCCGCGCAGCTGAACGCCAAAGCGCCGGTCAGGATCAACGGCCATTCGGGCGAGTTGACCCACGGTGATGTCGTGATTGCCGCGATTACCAGTTGCACCAACACCAGCAATCCGTCGGTATTGCTGGCAGCCGGGCTGCTGGCCAAGAAGGCGGTTGAGAAGGGGCTATCCACCAGGCCGTTTATCAAAACCAGCTTTGCGCCGGGTTCGATGGTGGTCACCGAGTACCTGCAACGAGCGGGGTTGATGCCCTACCTGGAGCAGCTGGGCTTCTACCTGGTTGGCTACGGTTGCACCACCTGCATCGGGAACTCCGGACCGCTGCCCGAACCTGTCCGGCAAGCGGTCGAGGAGGCCGGGCTGGTTGTGGCCGGGGTTCTCTCCGGCAACCGGAACTTTGAAGGCCGCATCAACCCGCATACCAGAGCCAATTTTCTGGCATCACCTCCGCTGGTGGTGGCGTACGCGCTGGCCGGCAACATGGACATCGATCTCGAGACTGAGCCGCTCGGGTGCGACTCATCCGGCGCTCCGGTTTTCATGAGAGACATCTGGCCCAGCGATGAGGAGCTGGCCGAGTACGTGCAGAAGGCGCTTGACCGTGATGCATTCATCGAGAGTTACCGCGGTCTCGAGACCTCGAATCCGCAGTGGAACAGTATCGAGCTCGCCGGCTCTGATCTCTACCAGTGGGACGATAGCAGCACCTATATTCAGGAACCGAGTTTCTTCGACCAGATGACGCCTGATGCGAGGCCGATTGCGCCGATCAGCGCGGCCCGCTGCCTCGTGATGGCCGGTGACAGCATCACCACCGATCACATCAGTCCCGCAGGAGCCATCGATCCCGACAGCCCGGCCGGACGCTATCTGCTATCGATGGGGGTTGAGGTGCGCGACTTCAACTCCTACGGCAGTCGCCGCGGTAACGATCGCGTCATGACCCGCGGCACCTTTGCCAACATACGGTTCCGCAACCTTCTGGCGCCCGGAACCGAGGGCAGCTGGACGGTGCATCACCCGACCGGTGAACGGGTCAGCATTTTCGAGGCTGCCGAGCGCTACCGCAAAGAGGGTACGCCGTCGATCGTGCTGGCCGGCAAGGACTACGGTATGGGCTCGAGCCGCGACTGGGCCGCCAAAGGCTCTTTCCTGCTTGGGATTCGGGTTGTGATCGCCGAGTCGTTTGAGCGTATCCATCGCAGTAATCTGGTAGGTATGGGAGTGTTGCCGTTGCAGTTCGCCGAGGGCGAGAGCTACCGGAGCATCGGACTTGACGGCGGCGAGCAGTACGCGTTTGCGATCGACGATGATCTCAAACCGGCTCAGGACGTGGTGGTTACGGCTGCCCGCGAGGACGGAACCAGTGTCGCGTTCACTACCCGCTGCCGCATTGACAGCCCGGTGGAGGTCGAATACTACCGCAACGGCGGGATTCTGCAGACCGTCTTGCGCAAGTTCCTGCAGGAGAGCCGCAGCTGAGCCCTGAGCCGCCAATCGAGCTCACTCATCGTGCCCGCGGCGCCTGATAAGATCTTCCCACACGATGCCGGCGCCGTCCGCGATGTCGCGGGCGGCGACCGCTCCGATCACCGCATCGAGCAGCCACGGCGAGAGCCCGGGGCTGAGGTTGTGCTCGCTGCGCAGCACCGCCACCGCATCGGAAGCCACGGTGGCACCGGCCGGGATGTCGCGCAGCGCGTGCAGCGAGCGATTGCTGCGACCGTAGTTTGCCAGTTCGGCCGCCGCCAGGCCCTTACGCCCGTCACCGAGAACCGCTTCGACGCGCCGGCGGCCGAACTCGCGCTGGAGTTCAGTGAGCCGCTCGGGCGTGAGGTCCGATACTGCCGCCGGCGGCCGCGCCTCGGCCGCTGCGCGCGCCATGCGCACCATGCGTGCGAAATCGACCGGCGTGACCGCTATCGGGTCATCCAGACCGTCACCGTCGTGCGTCAACGTAATGTGCTTCTCGATTACCGCCGCGCCGAGCGCCGCGGCCACCGTCGGCACGAGCAGCGGGTCGGCGGAATGATCGGAGACGCCGCACGGCACGCCGAACAGGCGCTGCAACAGCGGCAACAGCCGCAGGTTGTACTGCTGTTCGGGAGCGGGATAGGCAGTCACGCAGTGCAGCAGAGTGACTGCCACGCCGCGCAGTTGCCCGAGCGCGCGCTCAATGTCACCGAGCAGTGACACACCGGTAGAGAGAATCAGCGGCTTGCCGTAGCCCGCCAGCTGACGCAGCAGCGGCGCGTGGTTGAGCTCGGGGGAGGCAACCTTGAACCTGGTCACGCCGAGCTGCTGCAACCGCCGGGCGCTTTCGGCACCGAAGGGCGTGCACAGAAACTCGATGCCGGCTGCGCGGCACGCATCGATAAGCTGTCGGTAGAATGCCTGCGGTTGCTGCAGCGTTTCAAAGCGCCGATAGAGATCAACCGCGCCGCCGGGAAGCTCGACCAGGCCGGTAGCGGGGTGCAGGATCTCGGCGGCGATTACGTACTGGAACTTGGCGCAGTCGGCACCGGCTTCGGCGGCCGCGGCGATCAGTTCGCGCGCGCGCAGCAGATCCCCGCCGTGGGAAGTACCGATCTCCGCAATGATCAGCACGCGGTCAGGGCTTGCGGGGTGCAATGCGGTCAAAGCCGGTGTAGGCCGCCAGCGCCGCCGGAATACGCACCGATCCGTCGGCCTGCTGAAAGTTCTCCAACAGCGCGATCAGGGTCCGCGAGACAGCGATTGCGGTTCCGTTGAGCATGTGGACAAACCGGCGGCTGGTTCCATCGCGGTAGCGGGCGCCCAGCCGGCGTGCCTGATAGTCGGTGCAGTTGGAGGTGCTGGTGATCTCTCCCCAGTCCCCCGACTCGCCGCGACCGGGCATCCACGCTTCCAGGTCGTATTTGCGGTACGCCGGGGCGCCAAGATCGCCGCTGCAGGTATCGACCACGCGATACGGAACCTCGAGTGTAGTAAATATCTGCTCCTCAATCTCGCGCAGCTCCTCGAGTACGTCATCAGACTGATCTGGCCGGCAGTAGACAAACATCTCGACCTTGGTGAACTGGTGTACCCGGTAGAGCCCTTTCGAGAACTGTCCGGCGGCGCCGGCTTCGCGGCGGAAACAGTGCGAGATTCCTGCCAGCCTGATGGGAAGTTCTTCGGCCTCCAGAATCCTGCCGGCGTAATAGCCGCCCAGGGTGATCTCGGCGGTACCTACCAGACAGCCGTCATCGTCCTGCAGCGAGTAGATATTGGTCTCGGGGCCGCGAGGATTGTAGCCGATGCCGGCCACTACCTCTTCGCGGGCAATGTCGGGCGTCATCATCGGTACGAAGCCGCGTTTCTGCAGCACGTCAAGTGCGAAGCGGCACAACGCCAACTCGAGAATCACGGCCTCATTCTTGAGATAGTAGAACTTGGTTCCCGATACCCGCGTAGCGGTTTCAAAGTCAAGAAGGTCGAGGGTCTCACCGATCTCAACGTGGTCTCTGACGGCGAAATCGAACTGCGGAACCTCCCCGATGCGCTTGATCTCGCGGTTAGCCTGGTCACCGACGCCGATAGGTGCCTCGGGATGCATCATGTTGGGAATGCGCTCTGCCTCGCGCGTCAAGTCTTCCTCGATCTGCTTCAGTCGCTGTTCCAGTTCCGGAATCCGCGCCTTGAGTTGCTTGCCTTCCCGGATCAGCCGTTCACGCTCTGCCGGCGGCGGTCCGCCCTTCATCTTGTTGGCGTTCTCGTTGCGTTGTGCACGCAGGTTCTCAAGTTCCCGGATCGCACCGCTGCGCCGGTCGTAGAGCTTGACGAAGGTCTGGACGTCGGCTTGCATGTTTCGCTGTTGGATATTGAGCTGAACGGCCTCAGCGTTATCGCGGATGAATTTTGGATCGAGCATGATGAGCAATCATACCCAGGGCGGAGTTCAGGTGCAAGCCACAGCTACCGTTCCAGTTCGATAGCGCGGGTCACAGCCGCCGCGACCGCCTCAATGACGGCGGCGCTGAAGCCGTTGCGCTCGAGCGCGGCGATGCCCTCTATGGTGGTTCCTGCGGGCGAGGTGACGCGGGTAAGCGCGCTGACCGGGTGTTCACCGCCGGCAGCCAGGAAATCGGCGGCGCCCGCGGTTACTTCACGCGCAATTTCCAGCGACTGCGGGTACGGTATTCCGGCACGGGTTCCGCCGAGCGCCAGAGCGTGGATAAACGCAAACACATACGCCACGCCCGAACCGGACAGGCCGGTGACGGCCGCCATCATTTGCTCGGGCACCTCGTGTGCGCTGCCGATGACTGCCGCTATGGCCAGCGCATTGCGCCGCAGTTCCTGCGGAACGTCGTCGGCAAACGCAACGCCGACTACCGCGCGACCGATCTGCGCGGTCAGACTGGGCATCAGCCTGGCCACCGAATCGGTGCCCAACCGCTGTCGCAGCGTTTCCAGGGAGGTGCCGGCCAGAACCGAGATAACCTGCTTCGCTGCGAACGGTGAACCGCCACGGGTGGCAATCGCGGAAAGATCCTGCGGCTTGATCGACAGCACGACGGTGTCTGAGGTTGCCATGAACGCGTCAAACGCAGCCGAGTCGAACACCGTGGCACCCAGTTCTCGGGCACGCTCACGGCGCTCCTCGCGCTTCTCAAGCACCGACACGCCAATGCGAGGTTGCCGCTCGCGCAATCCACGCACCAGCGCTTCGCCCATATTGCCGAAACCCAGAATAGCGACCTGTTCGATCATACCCACCGCCTGACTGCAGCGACGCGGTTAGCGATTCTGCCGCACTACCTGGCAGCCGCTATCGCTTTCTCGTAGTCGGGTTCCTGAGAATTCTCCGAAACCTGTTGGGTATAGACTACCGTATCATCGGCATCCAGAACAACCACCGAACGAGCCAGCAGGCCGGCCAACGGACCGTCGGTGATGGCTACACCGTAATTCACTCCGAAATCACGATTGCGCAACTGAGACAGCGTAATCACATTGTCAACGCTCTCCGCCGAGCAGAAACGGTTCTGCGCGAAGGGCAGATCGTTGCTGATGGTCAGGATGACGGTATCCGGCATCGTCTTGACTGCTTCGTCAAAGCGCTTGGCCGAAACGGCACACGTGCTGGTGTCGAGGCTGGTGACAATATTGAGGACCTTTTTTTTGCCGGCGAAGTCTCCCAGACCAACATCGCTGAGGTCTGCCCTGGTCAGGACGAAATCGGGTGCTTTGGTTCCCCTGGCCGGCAGTTCGCCGATTGTCTGCGTGGGGGTTCCCTTGACGGTAATCGTTGCCATCTTAAATCCTCCTGTAATAGTCAGGTAATGTACCGGTAATGTACTGCTGCAGCCGGTCGGCGGCAAGCAAGAGGGTCACACTGAGCAATCAGGGGCGCGCGGTAGTGTACTGGTTGAGCGATGCGTCGGTGATGTTCATCACGGACGGAATAGTTCGAATGCTCTTCATGACCGTCTTGAAGTCCTCGCGCCGGTCAAGCTCCATGGTAAAGAACGCCTCGAGGTTGCCCGCCTCGTTCTCGTCGACCCGTCCCTCGATCAGGTGACCACGAAACTTGCGCACCGCGCCTTCGATCTCCGAGAAGAGATCCGAGGTGCGACGCGCCACTACGCGGAAGCGGCGCGTCTCGCGCGGTGAGACCGTCTCCCATTCGACCTCGATCGTACGCTCGGGAAAGTCGTTGATGTGTTTGACGTTGGAGCAGTCGCGTCGATGAACGATGATTCCGCGCCCGCGCGATATGTAGCCGACTATCGGATCGCCGATGGTAGGATTGCAGCAGCCGGCGAACCGTATCATCATGTTGCGCTCGTTGCCGATCCGTACCCCGACCTTGGTGGGGTCGAGGATCTGTGTCGGTCCAGGCTCGACAGCAGTCTCAGGTTCCGGCTGGACCGGTGCCGGAGGCGGCTGCTCCTTCTTGCGCGCCACAATACTGCGCTCGATGATCAGGCTGTCATCGTGTTTGTTCAGCCAGTGGCGGATCTTGGAGCGAGCCCGCGCCGTACGGACGTACCGCAGCCAGTTGACGTGCGGATGTGCGTTGGGCGAGGTGAGAATCTCAATCACCTGCGTATTCTTCAGCGGCTCACGCAGCGGAATAATGTTGCCGTCGGCCTTGGCCCCTACGGTGTGATTGCCGATTTCGGTGTGAATGTGGTAGGCAAAATCGATGGCGGTGGCGCCTTTCGGCAGTTGGATCGCCTCGCCTTTGGGCGTGAATACGTAGATCGAGTCCTTGAGGATCTCGCGCTTGATCTCCTCCAGGAACTCACCCGAGGTGATACGCAAGCCGTTGAGGTCCCGGACGCGTGAGATAATCGCCAGGTCGTGGCGCGGACCCCCGTTGGAATTGCGCCCCTCCTTGTAGAGCCAGTGCGCCGCGATACCGTATTCCGCGGTCTGGTTCATATCGCCGGTCCGGATCTGGATCTCAAGCAGCTTGCCGTCAAAACCGAGTACGGTGGTGTGCAGGCTCTGGTACCGATTGGCCTTGGGCATCGCGATGTAGTCCTTGAAGCGTCCCTCAATAGGAGGCCAGAGTCGATGCACGATTCCCAGCACGGTGTAGCATTCGCTATCGCTGCCGCACAGAATCCGGAGGCCGAGCAGGTCGTAAATCTCGTCGATCGACTTGCTGCGTTTCTTCATCTTCTGATAGATCGAGTAGAAATGCTTGGCACGCGCCTCGACTTCCAGATCAACGTGTTCATGTCGACCGGCCTCCAGGATCGCCGCCTCCACGCGCTGCAGATACCCGGCACGCACCTCGCGTTTCTGTGATACAAACGCCTTGATCTGATCATAGCTTTCGCGATGCAGGTTCTTCAGGGCCAGATCTTCCAGCTCGTCCTTGATCCATGAGATACCGAGGCGGCCGGCCAGCGGAGCGTAGATGTCGAGGCATTCCTGGGCGATCTGGCGCCGCCGCACCTCCTCATTCTTGAACTCCAGCGTACGCATGTTGTGCAGCTTGTCAGCCAGCTTGATCAGGATGACGCGAATATCCTTGACCATCGCAAACAGCATCTTGCGGATAGTCTCGGTCTCCTGCACGTTTTTGTGTTTGGCCTTGACGGTAGATATCTTGGTGACGCCGAACACCAGCTGTTCGACCTCACGCCCAAACTCCTTGCGCAGATCGGTACGACTCTTTGCGGTATCCTCAAGTACGTCGTGCAGCAAGGCCGCCGTCACAGTCGCGGCATCCATCTTGAGGTCGACCAGAATGTCGGCTACCTGCAGAGGATGAACGAAGTAGGGGTCGCCGGATTCCCGGAACTGCCCCTGGTGCAGCCTCTCGGACAGTTCGGTGGCCAGCAGCACCTGTTGCTGCTCCGAGGGTGAGTACATGAGGATTTTTCTTCTAAACTCCTCCAGCGTCTGGATCATCGTTCACCAGGCCCCTTCGACCCACGTACACTCGATCCCGGCCGGCCAGATCCCGGCGGGCATAGACACCGCGTAATCCGTTCTTCTGGAATACGTCGAACACCGACGCTCGTTGGTCGAACGCACCCTCTAACATAAGATAACGATTCGCGCTTAGATGATCTATAGACTCGGTCACCAGCCGACGCACAAGGTCAAGCCCGTCTGGACCGCCGGCCAGTGCCAGCTTCGGCTCGGGCCACCCGCTGTCGATCATGCGCTTTACTTCATCATCGGTTATGTAGGGTGGATTTGCAACGATCAGATCGAAGCTGCCCGCCACGGTCTGCAGCAGGTCGCTGTGGTAGAGCCTGACGCGACCGGCTGCCAGGCGGCGCACGTTTTGGCGGCAGACCTCGAGTGCCGGTGCGGAGATGTCACTGGCGCTCACCCGCAGGCGCGGACGTTCAGCTGCCAGCGTGATGGCGACGCACCCGCTGCCGGTGCAGCAGTCGTGGACCGTAGTAATGCCCGGATCAGTGTCGATGACCTCGAGTGCAGCCTCGATCAAGGTTTCGGTGTCGGGGCGCGGTGCCAGCACGCGGTGATCGACAAGAAACTCGCGGCCATAGAACTCTTTGATGCCGCGGATGTAGCTCACGGGCTCACCAGCCCCGCGGCGCTTGAGAGCGTCCTCGTAGGTACGGCAAGTACCGGCTGGAAGTTGATCTTCCATCCGCGCGAAGAGGCGCTCCTTCGGGATACCGAACGCATGACAGAGCAGCACTACCGCATCGAGCCACGGAGTCTCGAGTCCGGCCGCGCGCAATGCCGCACTTCCTTCGCGCAGTGCGGCACGAATCGATCGCACGTCGCGATTATCCATTCTGTGTTTTGAGTTTCTCCTCGTGATCGCTGAGCTTGAGGGACTCAACGATCTCGTCAAGTTCGCCCTGCATGAACAGATCAAGCTTGTAGAGCGTCAGGTTGATGCGGTGGTCGGTGACGCGGTTCTGGGGAAAGTTGTACGTGCGGATGCGTTCAGACCGGTCTCCGGATCCTATCTGATTCTTGCGAGCGTTGGCACGTTCGGCGTTCTTACGCGCTTCCTCGGCTTCGTAGAGTCGCGCTTTGAGGACACGCAGTGCCTTGGCCTTGTTCTTGTGCTGCGACTTCTCGTCCTGGCAGGTAACGACCATGCCGGTCGGAATGTGCGTTACTCGCACGGCAGAGTCGGTGGTGTTGACGCTCTGCCCGCCGGGCCCGGAGGAACGGAAGACGTCGATGCGCAGTTCTTCGGGATTGATCCGGATATCGGTATCCTCGGCCTCCGGGAGTACGGCAACCGTGACCGCCGAGGTATGAATACGTCCGCTGGACTCCGTGGCGGGAACGCGCTGCACGCGGTGAACGCCGCTTTCGTACTTCAGGTTGCCATAGACCTGGCTGCCGTTGATCGAGAAGACAACCTCCTTGAAGCCGCCGACCTCCGTTTCGCTGGCGGTCATCAGCTCGGTCTTCCACCCCTCGCGCTCGGCGTAGCGCTGGTACATGCGGTAGAGATCCGCGGCAAACAACGACGCTTCATCGCCACCCGTTCCGGCACGGATTTCCAGAATACTGCTCTTCTCATCAAGCGGGTCCCTTGGCACCAGCAGAAGCTTGAGCTCGCGTTCCAGCTCCTGTTCGTGTTCTCCGAGACGCTCGATCTCTTCGTGAGCAAGCTCACGCAACTCCGGATCACTCTCGGCATCAAGCATCGACCCGGCATCACGCAGTTCCTGCTGCACTTCGACGTAGCGCCGATAGCACGAGATCAACTCCGACAGGTGTGCGTGCTCCTGCATCAAGGTCTTGTACCGGCCGGGATCACGGTGGATTTCGGGATCCGAGATGCGGCGCTCGAGGTCTTGATACTGCTGTTCAATCTGTTCCAGTCGCGAGAACATGGACGCTCCCTCTGCACCGGCAGTCGTGGCAACACCCGGCCGGTGCGGATCTCAGCCGGATCTGCCCGGCTTCCACAGTCCGAAAAGGCTGCCGCAGATGCCGCCGACAACATGGGCGAACTGTGAGATGTTCTCCTGACGCACAGACGTAATTACCTCGCGGGTCAGGTAGAGTAGCGCGACCAGGATGAAGGTCAACGGGATCTCGCCCTGGCGAGCTTTGGAAAACGACCCCAGAAGAATCATCATGAAAACCACGCCACTGGCACCCAGAAGTCCGGTCGATAGCAGCAGCACGTTCAGCAGTCCCGTGATCAGGGCGGTCAACAGGATCATGAAAAGAATCCCGGTTGAGCCGTACTTTTCTTCAAGAATCGGACCCAGCAACAAGATGAAGGCAAAGTTACTGATCAAGTGTGTCCAGTCCGCATGCCCAACAACGTGCGTGACAAGCCGCAGCCACTGCAGCGGGCTACTGAAGTCGAGCGTCGGACCAATGGAGAAGAACGCGGCCGTCAGTGCCCGACCGGTTAGGATGTCGGCCACCAGGGCGGCGGTGGACAGCAAGGCGTAGGTCAAGGTGACCGGGGCATTGTAACTGATTCGCATGCTATCTCCTTTGCCTGGTCTGAATTGCCGCCTAACACAATACGAAGCCGCCGTGCGGCTGTCAAGCGCGCGTTGCACGGGCAGGCTGTGCGGTTGCCGGAGACAAGCAGTTCTGCTTCAGTCCGCAGCGCAGCGAGCATCAACGCCGAGGGGCAGAGGTCCATCGTGGAGCCTTGCTCGCTGCTGCTGCGCGCCGTTTTCCACCGGCTGGCCAGAATCAGAATTGTCGAATGTCCGGGGGTTCCTTGACGAATCGCGTAATTACCCGATAATTATAGCCATAGCATGGCTACCAGGACCGTTTCCGAGAGCCCGGCCGTTCTCATTGTTGATGACGACATTGTAACGTCGGAGCTCTATGCCACTATTCTCGGTGCGCATGACTTCGACAATCTGATCGTGTGCGAAGATTCGCGGCGCGTGATGGAGGTGCTGCGCTCCAGCAGGGTGTCGGTGATCCTGCTGGATCTCAACATGCCTTACATCTCGGGTCAGGAACTGCTGCCCGAGATCACTACCGAGTTTCCCGAGATTCCCGTGATTATCCTGACCGGCGAGGATAAAGTCGACACGGCAGTGCAGTGCATGAAGATCGGAGCGTTTGACTTCATGGCAAAGCCGGTCGAACCCAACCGATTGGTAACCGCCGTCAACCATGCGCTGAAGATCCGTGAACTCCAGGATGAGGTACACATTCTATCCACCGGCGACGATGGCGCCGGACTCGAGCACCCCGAAGCGTTCAGCGAAATTGTCACCAACAGTCCCCAGATGCAGAAACTGTTTCGGTACATGGAGGCGGTGGCCGGCAGCCCCAAAGCGGTACTGATTACCGGCGAAAGCGGCACCGGAAAGGAAATGGTTGCCCGAGTGATTCACCGTCTGTCGCAGAAAGATGGAGACTTCGTGCCGGTCAACGTGTCCGGGCTCGACGACACGATGTTCTCCGATACGCTCTTCGGACACCGCCGTGGGGCGTTTACCGGTGCCGACACCAACCGGCCGGGTCTCATTGAGCAAGCGTCCGGCGGCACGCTTTTTCTGGACGAGATCGGTGATCTGGAACTGGGCCCACAGGTCAAGTTGCTGAGACTGCTGCAGGAACGCGAGTACTATCCGCTGGGAGCAGACAAGCCGCAATCGAGTGATGCGCGCGTGATTGCCGCGACCAACGCGGACCTCAATGCCGGGCAGCGTGAGGGGAGTTTCCGCAAGGATCTATACTACCGGCTGATGGCGCACCACGTGCACCTCCCTCCTTTGCGCCATCGGCTTGAGGATATACCGTTACTGGTGCAGCGCTTCCTCGAGGAAACCGCCGTCACGCTGAGTAAGAAGAAGCCGACCGTTCCAAAGGAACTCTACACGCTGCTGTCCAACTACCAGTTCCCCGGCAATGTGCGCGAGCTGCAGTCCATGATCTACGACGCGATGAGCCGACACAGTGGCGGGATTCTGTCACTATCCGTGTTCCGTACGTATATTGAAGAACAGACCGGCGCGGAATCGGATGCCTTAGCCGTTGAAGGTAATCAGCCTCTGTCGTACGGGCAACGATTTCCGACGTTACGCGAAGTCGAGGAATTCATGTTCTCCGAGGCGATGGCCAAGGCGCAGGGCAATCAGTCGATAGCGGCGCGCCTGCTGGGGGTCTCACAATCGACCCTGAGTCGACGACTGAAGCAGTCGCAATAACCCTCATACCGATCCCTATGCGTATTGCATAGTTATGATTTCTGCATGCCTGCGTAAGCCTATTGTCTGAATGCAGTTACGCCCGTGTTGCAGTTCTTCTATGCAAACTGCATGACCTTTTATTCCAGGCAGCTTCTTCGAAACCCGCGGCTATTGCTTTCCATTATAAGCAAATAAATCGATCACGATCTGTTGGCACGATTCCTGCATTACTATAGTCAGTTGAACAAGTTAAAAATGTGATGTAAAAAAGTATGTAAAAACCCACCTGATCTGGCAGGTGCGAGTCTTGATCCCGGCTTCAAGGCTCGCATCCTTTTTTTAACTGGCACGAAGCTTGGTGAAAGCTGAATCAGCAGCACGAACAGCTGAGTGTAAGACGGTATGAGAGATCTTGAATCTCATGCAGCGAATGCTGCTGTATCGCTTGTACCATAATCACCATAAACCGTTACGTCATCGTGATCCCGAACCGACCCACGCGCAGATTGCCGGAGTTGACCAGCACTGGGTGAGTCACCGCCCGGGCGGTCTGTACGCCTGGAGGGCTTTTCTCAGTCGCTCGGCTCCGGCGGTGGCCCAACTGCCCGACTCAACGGTTTTCACCATGCTTGGTGGTAGTTGCGGTTCCTTGAATAATCGTCCGCTTTGCCTTATAAGTTGTAGTGGAGGCTCGCGGACAATGATAAGCAGGGGCGACCTGCCAACTATGAATGACAGGGAACCCGAAGGATTCAAGCCCGACGGAACCCCGTATCGCGTCCTTGTTGTCGATGACTCGATGTTTGTGGCCAAGCAGTTGACCCAGATTCTTACCTCGGCTGGATTCGAGGTCGTGGCTACGGCGCCCGACGGTCAGGTCGGCGTCGAGAGGTTCAAGGAACTCCACCCCGGAGTCGACCTGGTGACCATGGACGTCACCATGCCCAAGATGGACGGAGTTACCGCGCTGCAGCAGATCATGGACTTCGACAGCAATGCGCGGGTCGTGATGATCAGCGCGCTCGGCAAGACTGATCTGGTCAAGAAATCGCTCATGATCGGGGCCAGGAACTACATCATAAAACCGCTGGACCGCCAAAAAGTGTTAGAGCGCATACTCAATTCCCTCAAGTAGCAGCGCAACGTCCGCAACGAGGCCATGGCGATAATCGAACTGCTTCTCCGACGCACAGCCAGGCTGCTACTGACCGTTCTTCTGATCACAACCATAGTTTTCGTCACGGTTCGTGTCATACCCGGTGATCCGGCGCTAACCATCGCCGGGATGGAGGCGACCGAGCAGCAGGTGAGTGCAATTCGCGCTCGGCTCGGAACCGATCAGCCCCTCGGCGTCCAATACGTTTCGTGGCTCCGGGCGAGCCTGCGATTTGACTTCGGCACGTCGTACTTCTCCAACGAACGGGTGATCGACCTCATTCTGCAGCGATTTCCGCTTACCGCGATGCTGGCACTGCTTTCGTTCGCACTCGCACTGACGTTGGCAATTCCAATCGGCGTAGTCGCGGCGGTGAAGCGCTGGACACTGTGGGACGGGCTTGGATTGCTTTTTGCGCAGGTCGGAATGGCAATCCCCGGTTTCTGGCTTGCGATTATGCTGTTGCTGCTGTTTTCGGTCCAACTGGGATGGCTGCCGTTGTTCGGGGCCGATACTCCGCTGCACTGGGTGCTTCCGGTCATCGCGCTGGCAACCGAAAGAGCAGCGGTACTGGTACGTTTCGTCCGCTCGTCGATGACCGAGGAGCTTGACAAGGAATACGTTCTGGCTGCCGAAGCCAAGGGCTTTCCGGTGTGGCGCGTCGTGCTGCGACACGCGTTGCGCAACGCACTGCTGCCGGTGATTACCGTTGCGGGGATTCAGTTCGGCTATCTGCTCGGAGGAGCGGTCATCATCGAACAGGTATTCTCGCTGCCGGGACTGGGAAGGCTGTTTCTGTCGGCGATTCACGGCCGCGACTTTCCTCTGATCCAGGGCGGGGTGGTCTTCATAGCGGTAGTGTTCTCCGTGATCAACTTCCTGGCCGATGTGCTGTACGCGGTGATAAATCCGCGGATTCGAGTAGGCTGAATGGAAACTGAAACGCGCCGCTCGGCGCACAGCGTCCTGCGCTTCGAGAATCTGTCGGTGCGTTTCAGCGGCCGGCGGTCAGTGGTCACGGTGGTGCGGGGAGTTGACCTTGTACTGCGACCGGCATCGGTGCATGCCTTGGTGGGTGAGTCGGGGGCGGGTAAGACAGTCAGCGCCAAGGCGGTGCTCGGGCTTCTGCCGCGCAGTGCGGAGACCGGCGGGCGGATCCTTTACCACGACGCAGACCTGTTGTCGCTGTCTGACCGCAGCCTGCGGGCCATCAGAGGTAAGCGCATCACGATGGTTTTTCAGCAGCCCGACAAGCACCTCAATCCGTCGATGCGGATCGGTGCGCAGGTTGCCGAGGTGCTGCGCTACCACAATGGGCTTGGACGTCATGAGGCGCTGCTGGAAGCGCGCGGCCTGCTCGATATGGTGGAGCTCAACGGTCGCGAAGTCTTGCGTGCGTTCCCGCACGAGCTGTCCGGCGGTATGAAGCAGAGGGTGGCAATAGCGTCGGCTATTGCGTGTCGCCCGGAGGTGCTGATCGCCGACGAACCGACCACGGCGCTCGATGCGTCCATACAGGCGCAGATCCTGGCGTTGCTGGACCGGGTGCGGCACGAGTTAGGCACCGCGATCCTGTTCATCTCGCACGATCTGCCGCTGGTTCGAGGTTTCGCGGACGATGTCTCGGTGCTTTACGCCGGGCGTATCGTCGAACAGGCAGCCAGCCGCGAGCTTTTCGAGTGTGCATCGCATCCGTACACCGATCGACTGATCGCGGCGACACCGGACCCGGCGCGCCGCGGACAACGGCTGGCGGCCATTCCCGGCGGCGTTCCCGACCCGGAAGAGATGCCGGCCGGCTGCGCATTCGCGCCGCGCTGCCCGATGGCCACCGATCTCTGTCGCCGCGAACTGCCGCTGTTACGTGTGCCTGCAGGTACGCTGCAGCGGCTCAGCGCGTGTCACTTTGCGGAGGACGTGGCGTGTGGGAGTCTGGCCGATGGATGATCTGGTTTGCATCGAGGGTTTGTCCAAGGTCCACTACGGAGCCGGGCTGCTGAAGCGGCGGGCGCGTACAGTACGCGCGGTGGACGACGTGACGCTCACTATCGGCTGCAATACAATCATGGGGCTGGTCGGTGAGTCGGGAAGCGGCAAGAGTACCCTGGCGCGGGCGGTGCTCTACCTGGACCGGCCCAGTGCGGGAAGCGTAGAGATCGACGGGCTCAACCCGGCTGTGCTATCCCGCGCTCAGATGAAGCTGTTTCGGCAACGCGCGCAGATCGTCGTGCAGGATCCGCACGCAGCTCTCAATCCGCGCCGCAGCGTCGCGGCAAGCGTCGCCGAAGGGCTGCGCAATCGTGGTGTGCCGCGCTGTGCGCGTGAGCGTCGCGTCGCCGAGCTGCTGGAGATGGTCGGCATACCGGCGCGGCGCGGCCGTGATCATCCCGAGCAGTTCTCCGGTGGTCAACGGCAGCGTATCGTGATTGCCCGCGCACTGGCGATGGATCCGCGGTTCCTGATTCTGGACGAGCCGGTTTCGAGCCTGGATGTATCGATTCAGGCGCAGATCATTAATCTGCTGCTGGACTTGAAACATCAACTCGCTCTCACGTATCTTTTCATATCGCATGATCTCAATCTTGTGGCCTACATCAGTGATTCGATTGCGGTCATGAAACAGGGTCGGATTGTTGAACAGGGTGATGCAGCTGACGTAATTGCTCATCCGCAGCAAGCGTATACTCAGATGTTGTTCCAGAGTGCGCCACGGCTGTTCGATACCGATCCGGGGAGGAGATAGATGAGGCGGTTACCGTTTTCGATACTCGCGGCCTTGATAGCCGCGTCAATATACGCCGGGGGAGCGCCTGAAGCTGCGCGGCCGCAGGGTGACACGTTGCGGTTTGCGTTGTCGGGCAACCCCGACACGCTCGATCCGCAGGCCACCCAGGGCACACTGACGTTTCAAGTGCTGAGAAGTGTGTACGATACGCTTGTCGAGCCGGATCACGACGGCCGCATCGTTCCGGCGCTGGCGGAGTCGTGGCAGGTCTCGACGGACAACCTCAGCTGGACATTCCAGTTGCGGCGCGGGGTGAGCTTTCACAACGGTGACCGGTTGACGGCTGCCGACGTTGCGGCTACCTTCGCTCGGCTGCTCGATCCGGGACTCGGATCGCCGCACGCCAAAGAGTTTGCTTCACTGCGCGAGATCCGTACGCCGGACGAATACACGGTGGTGTTTGAGCTGGACCATCCCTATTCTCCGCTGCTGTCGTCGCTGGCGACCGGTTGGAGCGCGATTCTGCCACGGAGCCTGATCGCGGCGCAACACGACTTCGCCGCGCACCCGGTGGGAACGGGACCGTTTCGCTTCGAGCAGTGGATTCGCGATAATCGAATCGCCCTGCTGCGTAATCCCGACTACTGGATTCCCGCGGTGCCGATAGTCGAGCGGGTCCACTTCAACATCATAACCGAGGTTGCGGTGCAGGTGCAGGGAGTGCTCACCGGCGACCTGCACATCATTGACATGGTTGGCCCGACCGATATTGCACGGATCGAGAGGGATCCGCGCACGCGGCTCGACACCGGATTGTCATCGCTGGTGATGGTGCTGGCAATCAATACACGCCGCGATCCGTTGTCCGATCTGCGGTTGCGGCGGGCTATCAACCATGCGGTCGATAAGCAGTCGATTCTGGACGTCGCCTATGCCGGGGGCAAAGTGATCGGAACCTTCATGGACTACGGTGACCCCTACTACGTCGATCTCGCCGATCTCTACCCCTACAATCCGCAGCGTGCGCGGCGACTGGTGGCAGAGGCCGGGGCCGCAATGCGCACGCTCGATCTGGTGCTGCCGCAGAACTATGAACCGCACGTGCGGGCCGGAGAGATGTATCAGCAGATGCTGGCCGAGGTCGGGTTTGACGTACGGATCCGTCTGGTCGACTGGTCGACGTGGTTGGCGGACGTCTACGCCGGTGGCAATTTTGATCTGACGGTAATCGGACATACCGGAAAGCTTGATCCCGATGGTCGCCTCTCGATGTTCGAGAGCGACAATAACTACGTAGGCTGGACGGATCCCCACGCGGCCGAAATGATCCGCGCGGCGCGTCGAGTTGCCGGCTTTGAAGAGCGCCGCGCACTCTACCGCGATGTGTTGCAGCTGCTGGCCGAGCAGGTTCCGTTTGTCTTTGTCGGATCGAACTATCGCTACATCGCGATGCGGGAGAACGTCGAGGGTTTTCACATGGACGCCAAACTCGACACCTACGATCTACGGCGCGTGCGGCTGCGCTGAACGCCGATGAAACCGCGAATCGCGACAGCCGCTCGGGTCGTGCTCTGGTGCACCCTGCTCTATATCGGGACTCTGGCGCTGGTTGCAATTGCCGCTCCACTGATCGCCCCGGCTGATCCGCTGGTGCAGAATATCCCGGCTCGCTTCTCCTCGCCGGGAACGGCCGGCTATCCGCTTGGGGCGGATGACTTCGGCCGCGATGTCCTGTCGCGCATCATTTTCGGCGCGCGCGCGGCGCTGCTTGTAGGGCTGGTTTCGGTGGGGATCGCGCTCCTGCTGGGGCTGGTCACCGGCCTGGCTGCCGGGTTGCTCGAAGGTCCGGTGGATAGCGCCCTGATGCTGCTGATGGACGCCGTTCTGTCGTTTCCTACGGTGCTGCTCGCGATTACGGTTGTCAGCGTGTTCGGGTACGGCCTGCCACAGGTCATGGCGGCCATCGGAGTGATCTTCAGCCCCCTGTTTGCCCGCATTGTCCGTGCTGAGACGCTGACGCTCAAGCAGGAGCCCTACGTTATGTCGGCTCACGCTCTGGGTACACCGCTGCGACGCATCGTGTCGGTTCACCTGCTGCCCAACATGCTGCCCAAAATCGTGGTGCAGTGCACCGTCACGTTTGCGCTGGCGATAGTGATCGAAGCGTCATTGTCGTTTCTGGGCCTTGGTGCCCAGCCGCCGCAGCCGAGCTGGGGGTTGATGCTCCGTAGCGCACGCAACTACCTCCTCGACGCGCCGTGGCTGGCGTTCTACCCCGGTTTGGCTATTGGACTGACAGTATTCAGCTTCAATCTTCTGGGTGACCTTCTGAACGAGTTGCTGCAGATTCGGCGTTGAGCCTCCGCACCCGTCGTGCGTGCACCAGGCGCGTGAGGTGATCCGCCAACGGCAACGGTGCGCAGCGCCGGTCGCGGCACGGACGCCCGACGCGGCGCCCGTCGCTCAGGTTCTGATCGCCGACTATCTCCACCAGTGCCTGCGGCTCGATTCCGCCCTCCCAGGCTGCCGCAATGGCCTGCAGCATCGCCGGGGCGGTATCGAGGGCGACCCTCCACAGGTCCCAGAAAGACTCATGACGCATCTCGGTCGGTCCGCACGGATGATACCAGCCGGCGTGGGCTTCATTGGTGAAATCGATCCCCGATGGCAACTCAACCGGGTGTATCAGGCTTAACCAGCGGGCCAGGCGGTGCGGATCATCGACCTGCTGCATGAGCACCTGGAGGCGCGGCCTGTCGATCAGATTTGTGGTGCGATAGAACCCGAGAGCGTCCAGATAGGCGTTACGCAGTCGCGCGTTCAGTTGTGCGTCGCTGCGGGCGCGGCCGGTAACCTCGCATAGTGCAGCCTCCAGCCCGGCGGCCACGTCGGCGGGGATTTGCTCTCCACAGTCGAACGTAGCCACAAAATCGAAAGACGCAGCGCTGAGGCCCCGGAGTCGCTCGAGCACCAGGCAGTCGAGTACTCTTTCAAAGTAGGCGTGCAACTGGAACGGCAGTGACTGCCCTTCAAGCCGGTGGTATCCGGCCCAGCCGGCAAAGTAGTTGACGAACGGATGTATGATGCGGTCCAGCAGAGCGTGGGTGGAGAACGCGGCAACGTAGGCTCCGTAGTCCGAGTCGAGGGGTAACCCCGTGCGCGTACCGTAGCTCACCAGTGCAGCTACCGCGGTGCCATAGCCGCGACGATGCAGCAAGGCCCCGTATTCCAGGCCGGACGGTTTGCGGCGCCTGTTGTGATAGAAGATGTCCGGCCCCTGGGCTCCAAAACCGAGATAGGGTGAGTCTACCGGCAGCGGGACGTGATCAAAAGCGGCCTTGATGCTCTGTGAGGCGAATACCAGATGCGCAAGCTGTGAAGGCATGCACCCGATGCTACCACGGCCTGCGTGCGGGTCACAAGTAAGCGCGCGTGTTGACGCAGAGTTCGTTTACGCGATGCGGTATTCTCAGTACATTGTCCTCGTGGTCAGACATCGAGCAGAATCAGACCTGATACTCGTGATCAACTGCGGCAGCTCGTCTCTGAAGTACGAAGTCTATGCAATGCCCGAGCGTACCAGTGTCGGCCGCGGACAGGTGGAGCGCATCGGCGCCGGCGGTGTGATTCTTCAGGAGTCGGTCAGTGGGCAATACCGGCGCGAGCGACCGGTGCCGGACCATGAGGCGGCGGTCAGAGCGATGGTCGAAGCGCTGGTGGACGAGAAAGACGGGTTTGTCGATAGTCTTGAAGCAATAACGGGGGTCGGTCACCGCGTGGTGCACGGGGGAGAGCGCTACGCACAGTCGGTCATCATCGACGATTCCGTTCTGCAGGCAATCGAGGAGAATATCGAACTGGCGCCGCTGCACAATCCGGCCAACCTTACCGGCATCCGTGAGGCGATGCGGGCGCTCCCGGGCGTTCCGCAAGTGGCGGTTTTTGATACCGCGTTTCACCAGACACTGACACCGGCCGCCTATCTTTACGGTCTGCCGCGGGAGCTCTACGAGAAACACAGAATCCGGCGCTACGGGTTTCACGGAACCAGCCACCGCTACGTCGCCAACGAGGCGGTCAGGTTCATGAAACGGTCGCCCGAGAACACCAACGTGATTTCGTGCCACCTCGGCAACGGCGCCTCGATCACCGCGATTCGCAACGGGGTTTCGGTGGACACATCCATGGGATTTACACCGCTCGAAGGACTGATGATGGGTACCCGCAGCGGCGACATCGATCCGGCGATCATCTTCTATCTGCTCGAACGCGGCTATACCGCGGGGCAGCTAAACGACATGCTCAATCGGCAAAGCGGCTTGCTCGGGCTTTCGGGCGTCTCTAACGATCTGCGCGATCTCGAAGAGGCGGCCGAACGCGGTGACCGCAACGCGCTGGACGCCCTCGAAGTCTACGCCTACCGGATTCGCAAGTATATCGGCGGGTATGCGGCAAACCTCGTCAAGGTGGACATCCTGGTGTTCACCGGCGGCATTGGTCAGCACGGCACCCGTATGCGGGAACGGATCTGCAATCGGCTGGAGAACATCGGAATCGTCATGGATTATCGCAAAAACCTTGAGAACGGGCCTCGACGCGGGCTGATTTCGCGCGACTATTCGCCGGTGGATATCGTTGTAATCCCGACCAACGAAGAGCTGCAGATTGCCATTGACTCTCACCGGCTGGTCAAACCCGCGCAGTGAGATGTCGGAAACGCAACAGGCGGTCATCGACCTCGAACAGTTTGCGACGTTCCTGAGCTGTGCGCGCAACTACTACGATCAGCTGAGGAGCGATCGGAGGCGCGTCGGTGCAGCCGGTGAACTGCAACCGATGGGCACTCGTTACAGAAGGCTCTGTCGGGCGGCACTGCTGGAGCGGTTGCGTACGCTTCTGGCTGGGTCCAGCGCAGAGTACGAAGTACAGTTTACCGCTAATGGCCTGTGCGCGTGCGCGGATGTCATTATGCGCAGCGATTCGGATGGGCGACTGCTTGGGCTGGTGCGTTCGGGGAGCTGGTGCAAGCGATCGTACGTGATGGCGGCCGCCTTTACGGTCCTGGTTGCCATGGAGTGCGGTGTTCGTTTTGACCGAGTTGTGATCTACCATCCACGCAGAGGATATGTTCGCGGGGAACGGATAGACAACGGTGAACTGCTGGTCCGTGACGACGTCACCGTTACTGCGGCGGCACTGACGGAGCAGGTCAAGGTCGTGCTGCGCAGGATGCGGTCGATTGCAGACGGTTCGTTTGATGCGCCGGAGCAGCTGGAGGTGTGTGGCAGACCAGGCGAGTGCGGTTACTGCGGCAGCGAGGCCGCCGGAAAACCGGCCATCGATGACCCACGGACCTTGTTCCTGGGAGCGCGTACAGGCCGCGATCTCGTGCGTAACGGTACCCTCTCGCTGTGCGATCTGCCTGCGGGTATCAAGCTTACTCGACGTCAGCTGATCCAGATTGACGCCGTGCGACAGCGCCGACCGTATGTCGATCATCGGTTGCTGAGCGAATTCGTGGCCGGTCTGCGCTATCCGTTGCGTTTCCTTGACTTTGAGGCTTTCTCCGCGCCGCTGCCTCCGTTTGCCGGCACACGGGTCTGGGAGCACGTGCCGTTCCTCTATACGCTGCAGACCGTGATGCGGCCGGGGGGCGCTGTGAGACAGGCCCGGTTCTGCGGCACTGTAGCACGGGATTACCGAATCCGAATGGTGCGGCGACTGCTGCGCGACATTGGTGAGCGCGGAAGTGTGATCGTGTTCGGACGCGATTTTGAAGCGCGCATGCTGCAGCGCCTCGGCAGTTGGGTGCCGCAGTACGCCGCGGCTTTGAAATCAGTCGGCGAGCGACTGATTGACTTGTCGCTACCGTTTCGCGAGTTCTGGTATTACCATCATGAACAGCGCGGCAGTCTCTCGATGAAGACGGTCCTGCCGTTGCTCGCCGGTATCGGCTACGACGATCTGGCGATCAGGAACGGTCTGGAGGCCAATGTTACGTTTGCAGCCGCAGTTCTCGGCGAACGTCCGCTTCTGCGTGCACAGCGCCGTGCGCTGCTCAGCTACTGCACTCGAGATAGTCTCGGGATGATGCTGATGGCAGAAGCGCTCATGCGCCTCTGCCATCAGAGTCCGTCCGCCTAGCGGCTGGTGACAACGAAGTCGCTGAAGTTTGCCGCGAGACCGTTGGTTCGCAACGCGATGTAATTGCCGCGCAATACAGCCGGATCGACCGAGAAGAAGAATCGCAACGGTGCGGTTGGGTCCTTGACGCCGATCTCACCGGTGCGGGTGTTTACCCGGATGCTTATGGGAACGTCGCGGTAGAGAAACGGCTCAACGTCGGCAATATCAATAAGGAAGCCCAATTCGCGATACATTGCCTCAGCGATATCGATGCTGACCAACGGTGATCCCAGCAGCGCCTGCAGTTCCCGGCTGCGCATCAGATCCATGTTGGTATTGGACTTGCTCTCATACACCTGGGCCCGAAACCCGAAGTGCTCAGGCTTTTCGCGGCGCGTCTCGGGCCGTGTGTCCAGGTTCAGCCATAGCAGGTAGCTCTCGCCGAGCCCCCACGACTTGCCTCGCAGGGGAGGATTGCTGACTCCCACCTGGACGCCGAATCCGGCATGCAGATGTTCATTCTGCAAGTCGCGAGCGCTGCGATAGCCGCCGTCGGCATAGCGGATGTTGAAGTCAAGCTGGTAGGTACCGTGTTGAGCCAACCGCTTGTCGACGCGTGCCAGCGGTTCGCGCGGGTCGTTCTGGTGCAGTCGGTTACCGGAAACCGACCAGTTGCCGGGTCCCGGCACCCACTGGCCCATGGAAGAGAAATTGTGCCGCTCGACAACCGTCTGTGTGAACGCGGGTGTCGCGATCAGGATTACCGCTGCAATAGCAATCAGAATGGTTTTGCGCATCTTGTCGCCTCCTACTGTGGTTTAAATATGCGTTGGTGTGCAAACCGCCTCCATGATAGCCTGTGTTTACGGTTCACACAAGATTTTTTTCCCATGAAACGATTTTTCCCACAATGTATTGGGTGTGTTACGAAACTTGTGAATGTCCTGAGATTTCTCATTGAAATACCCGGTTTATTCAATCAGCAGCAGGAACGCCGGCGTTCATACGGCTCTGCACCGGAAGTATTGCGAAGTACGCAAGCGCGTGAACAGCTTTCGGCAACCGCTTTGGCACCCGTTCACAAGGTTCGTAACAGTTCACAATGCTTTCCGCAGATGCCGAGATGTGCCGCCCTGCAACTGACGTACGGCGTGGTGTGCGTGTTTACAGACGCGGGGTTTGTTCGTACAATCCGGATGTCATGAGCGCACACCTGCCGACTATCGATTCCTTCAGCATCGGGCGCTGCCCACGGCTCTCGTTCGGCGTCGGAGCCCGCAACGGACTGGCAGCGCTGCTCCGCGATGCCGGCGTCTCGCGCGCGGGAATCATCACCGGGGCGCGCTCGCTGCGCGTCTCGCCTGCGTGGCGCCAGTTGCAGGCACAACTGCGCGACGCCGGTTTGGAATGGGTTGATTTCGCCCTTGACGGAGAGCCGGGGCCGGCATTTGTCGACCAGGTAGCCGCGGAGTTGCGGAGAATCGAGGCGCAGGCGGTTATTGCCATCGGCGGAGGCAGTTCCATAGATGCCGGCAAAGCGGCGGCAGCCGCATTCCATCTGCACGGCCCGGTCGCCGATTATCTTGAAGGTGTCGGGACCCGTGTTCCCGATGGGCGGTCGCTACCGCTCTACGCTCTGCCAACCACCGGGGGGACCGGTACCGAGGCCACCAGGAACGCCGTGCTGAGCGAGATCGGTGAGCGTGGTTTCAAGAAGTCGCTGCGGCACGAGAACTACGCCCCGGTTGCCGCGATTGTCGATCCCGAGCTGGCGGTCGGCTGTCCGGCGTCGGTCACCGCCGCATCGGGAATGGACGCCATAACGCAGCTGATCGAGTCCTACGTCTCCACTACCGCTGCGCCATTCACCGATGCCCTTGCTGAGTCGGGCTTGCTGTGGGCCGGCCGTTGTATCGAGCGTGCGGTGCACGACGGCAGCGACATTGAAGCCCGCGCCGGCATGGCCTACGCCGCCTATCTTTCCGGAATCTGTCTTGCCAATGCCGGGCTCGGTATCGTGCACGGCGCGGCCTCACCGGCCGGAGCGGCGCTTACGATACCGCACGGCGTCTTCTGCGGCACGCTGCTGGGGGCCTCTGTACGATTCACCCTGGAGCGCCTCGACCCGCACAACGCGGCACACGCGGTGGCGCGTCGCAAGTACGCGCGTATCGGAGTGCTGCTCAGCGGTCGCGACCGTGGCGCGGATGACGACAACGCGGCCGCTCTGGTGGGAGAGCTTGCGCGGTTGACCGATGCGATCGGAATTCCTCGGCTGGGTTGCTATGGCTTTGGTGTTGAGACCGCTCGCGCTGTAGCTTTTGCGACTAGTGGTAAGTCCCACCCGGTGGAGCTCGATGCTGCAGCAGTGGAAGCAATGCTGCTGTCGCGGCTGTAGCCGGCCACATGTACTGCTACAACACGCCGAGCATCAGCAAACCACCGAAGGATGAGCCTCTTTATTTGCAGGCCAGCGGCGCGCCGTATTTCGTCTGCCGACCGACTCTCCGTGCGGTCAAAATGCGAGTTTTTGATTGTTGTCTGGTGAAATGGCGCGTTGTTTGTTATTATGGTGTGCAAACAGTTCCCAAGTGACTGTGTCGGTGCTGTAGGCTCAGGACAGTCAACATGGTGAGCTGCATTTCCCTTACCGCCGGGTGGTAGCCGATGAGTAACGATTCCGATCGTAGCGGGACAGTATTTGCCGAAGAGCGCCAGGCACAGGTGGTCGAGTACGTGCATAAGTACAAGAAGGCCACCGTACATGATCTTACGGCACTATGCGAGGTTTCCAGTGCGACAATCCGCAACGACCTGAGGGCGCTCGAGCGGCGCGGCCTGCTGCTGCGTACGCACGGGGGCGCAATGGTGATCACCAAGACGCGCTACGAGGAGGCGCTGCACGAACGCCATACCCACAACCTGGAGCAGAAGCAGAGGATCGCGAGCGCCGCACTTTCGCTGATCGAAGACGGTGACACGATCATACTCGACACCGGTACAACGGTACTGGAACTGGCGCGGCTGCTGCATCAAAAGCGTGACTTAACTGTAGTAACCAACGATATCGAGATCGCTCGCGTACTACTATCGGCCAATGAGGATGGAACACTGATATTGATCGGCGGTGTGGTGCGTAAGCAGTTTCGCTGTGTGACCGGCTCGCTTTCAAGCGCGATGCTTAGCGGGTTGCTGGTGGACAAGGCATTCATGGCAACCAACAACTTCGATCTGGAAAAGGGGGCTTCAACCCCTGACCTTGATCAGGCCGACATCAAGAAGATGATGATCTCGGTGGCATCCAAACGGTACTTGCTGTGTGACCACGAGAAGTTCGGGACCCAGTCTTTTGCGCGGTTTGCGGCGATCAGCGAGTTTGACGTAATCGTGTCTGATCGATTCGAGTCCAAAGAACTGCGGTTGCTCGAACAGCTGGGTGTGGAGGCGCTTTCTCCGCAGTAGTCGGTAATAGGTTGTGTCAGACACAGCAGACAAAATGATAACGGTTCGACCGCAGGTGGAGAGCAGAGTATGAAAGCGCGCGTAGTACCGGTCTACTTCTCAAGGCGAGACGGCGAATTTGATCAGCAGCTTGTCACGCTCAGGCGGCTGTTCGCTGACGACGCAGAGTTTCTGCCGGCCACCGCGATAGGGGCAACAATACCGGCTGACAGTGATGCGGTAGTATTCCCACAACTGCTCGGTGAGGCGTATAGCAGAACAAAAGAGTTTGCCGGCATCAAGGTTCCTATTCTTATCTTGACTTCCGAGTTTGGTACAGTCTCAATGTGGGACTGGGAGATTATGTCTTTTTTGGAGTCGCACGGTATCAGTACCCTGGCACCGTATAGCGTGGACCAGGCGCGTATCATGCTGCGGGCGGCACGGGTCAAGTCCGAGCTGTTGCAAGGGGTATTTCTGATATACCAGGACAATCCCGGAGAAGGGCAGCAGGCCAGCATTTTCAAGCGATTCTGGTGGTGGGAAGAGCAGTGCCGACACAAACTCAGCCAGCGGTTCGGGGTGCGTGTCGAGTACCGTAGCTATCGGGAACTTGGGGAACGCATATCGTCAATGGACGAACGCACGGCGCTGGAGGAGTGGGCGCGCTGGGATTATCCTGTTGTCGGACTCTCAGAAAAGGCTATTGCGTCCGCGGTCAAGCTCTACCTCACGGTCAAGCAGGACATCTCAGGCATTGACGGCATTCTCGGTGTCGGCATCAACTGTCTGAACGAGTCGCACTTCTCCGATACCACGCCCTGCGTGGCGTGGAATATGCTGTTCGATGAACTGGGTATTATGTGGGCCTGCGAGGCGGATATCGTTTCACTGGCAACCAAACATATTCTGTATAAGTCGTTGGCAGTCCCGACGGTGATGACCAACATCTATCCGTTTCTGATGGGAATGGCAGCACTAAAGCACGAGAGGATTCCGGCTTTTCCCGAAATCGTTGACAACCCTGAGAATCATCTGCTGGTGGCCCACTGCGGCTACTTCGCGTTGGCTCCGCGGTCGTTTTGCGACCAGTGGTGTTTGCGGCCCAGTGTTCTCGGTATTGTGAACGATAACAGCCACATGATGGATGCGCGATTGGCTGTCGGTCCGATTACCTTCGCCAAACTCGATTCATCTCTGGATCGGCTGCGGGTCATGGAGGGCAGACTCAAAGGCTACGCGCAGTATCCCGGCTCAGACTGCCTCAACGGTGGCGTCATCGAGGTAAAAGACGGTCACCAGCTCATGCGAAGCGTTTCTTCCCACCACCAGTGCATCATGACCGGGGCTCAAGCGCGTAACGCGCGTATCGTCAGCGATGTATTCGGCCTGCAGTTTGATCAAATGTGACGAACCCTTTCAGGCATCGGCAGGATTTGTATGAGCGACAGGTGATTGCCGGTGCTGCCCGACTCAGGAATCGCGAGTGGCTTGTGGGCCTGGCAAGACTGGCAATAGCTTTGGCTTACTACAGCCTGAAGTGAGCTATGGGCCAACGATTTCCGAGTGACAACGAGCCAGAATGAAACCGTTGACTGTTTCGTCCTTGCAACCCGTAATCCGGTTCCCGGAACAAACCAGGACGCATCTCGATCGGGCTAAAGTCGCGTGAGATATAGCGATGATCTGATCGCAGGTCAACACCGGCTCGGCCGTTGCGAGTCGTTGCCAGGCGAGCATTCGGCAGCTTGCGTCGCGTTTCGTACAGTATTGGGTATTTCGCTACTTCGTTTAGGCAAGAAGTAACCGATCGATCTCTGTACGTTCTACTGTGTTCAAGACCAACGGCTGCGAGCCGTCTGCCTGACCTTGCTGCCAGGTGGCAAACACCTTCTGCTTCCCCCAACACACGTTCACATAGCGGCTACACCCGGTTCCCCACGGGCTGACGAAAGCAGGGCGGAAACGGCTCAGCCGAGTGAAGGTCTCGAAATCGCCGTCCAAGGTTACACCCAGTCCACCAAGTTCTTCACAGGAATAACCCCGCGGCCGATGTGCGGCCTTCTCATGCTCACTGTGTTGGTGCATGCATTCACCGCCGTCGTAGAACACCAACGAATACGCGCGATCGCGGAAGCAGCCAACCCGCGGGACTGGCACAACACAGGTAACTCGGGTTATTGCCACGTCCCACGCCGCACCGCGTGGAACTACCCCAAAGCGCGCAGAGAATACTCCCGGTTCTGTTTCACACGCAGAGGCGGTATTGGAACTGGCCCACGTAAACGGATGGGTGCAAAAGCCCAGGCGTTGCTTTCCGCCTTCGTTATAGAGAAAGGGATCCTTGATGTTGAGGTACTCCGGTTCGTCACCTGAGAGAACCGTTCGGACTGGTGCTGATGCAAGCCCTGCGACGTCGGCGGCACGTATTTCTTCGATGGTCCAAACCCCGGTGCCGGGCTTGTGATAGTCCGAAAGAGCTGGTGGATACCCGATTCCCGCTTTTTCCGTAGAGACAAACAGTCGCACTCCGTCATCGATGAATTGCATGGCGCATCCCTCGATGGAAACCGCCGTGAGGTCGTTCACACCGAGCGCTTGTTTAGGCAGCGACAGTACCTTCTCAAATGATGTACACCCGTTGCTGCTGCGGAAGACCGCCAATTCGAGGCCTCGCTCCCCCGCACCCACTCCGGTGCGTGAATCGCCGGCGTTGCGGTATCTGCCACAGAGGTAGTAAGCTCCGTCTGGCCCTTCGACAAGGTTGCCCCCGCCAAACCAGTGGCCGTCGGCCGGTCGTTGAGGCTTGACGACAATACGAGCGCGCTTCTGATCGATCAGAAGCCGGCCAATAGCAGACAGCCGATCAACATCTGAAGGAGTAAGTTCAACAGAGTACACGCCACCAGTTTAACGCCAGCGACTTCTCATGGCAACACGTCGCGCAGCCACGACAGCAACTCTTATTTTGGCCGTACGGGGTCGGTTGGCATGGAGCTCCTGCGCGCCCGCCTCGAGAGCACCCCCGCTCACTTGTCCTCGCAGAGGCTGCGGAGACGTTCGCGGGGTCGCTCTCGGGCGCGGCGCAGCGGAAATTTGTCTGCCAACCGATCCCGTGCACTATATGGCGACGGCTGCCGCTCGCTTGGGGGTAAGGACACCGTCGGCGCGTGCGGCGCCGTACGGCCAAAATTGCTGCAGCCACGAACAGGGATTTCCTCGCTTTGCTCTTGCGAGACAGACCCAAAGGCAGGATCTTGAGATAGTCAGCAAGCAGTAGCAATTTGCTCCGGCCGCCGTTGGCCTGATGCAGTCGTACCGCTTCCGTCAGCTCAGAGTACCTATATGGTTCCGTAAGTGGAGCCCGGTTCGCTTTTTTTGGCAGACAACGTAAGAGAACGCGCGGGTCACTGTACCGGGTTTTTCGTCATGATCTCCAGGTCAAAGCCGAAGCGATCGTGCGAGTCATAGAAAGCCCACACCTTGCCGGCGTTCTTGCCGACCGAAGAACCCTTCTGCGAGCACTGGAGCCCGTGCTCGGCAAGATAGGTCTCAGTCGCGTGCAGATCGTCGATCAGAAACTTGATGTGATGAATGCAGGTTCCGTGGCGCTCGATGTAATCAGACCAGATATTCTCGCCGGAAACCGGCTCGATCAGCTCCAGCTCGATATTGCCCAGATCGACGAAGTAGAACTTGGCGGTGAAATTGCCGGCCTTGCCGTGATACTCGCGGATCAGCCCGGGAGCATCGGGGGGCGGGAAATCCACGATGCGGAACGGTCCGATTCCCAGCGTATGCATCAGGTTCTCGGAAACCTTCCGGGCATCTTTGACCAGGATCCCGATCTGGATCGGATTCTTGAATTGGCTCTTCACTTCGCTCATACGCTCTCTCCTTGGTTACTCTTTCATCATCAGGTGCACGCCGGCGACTTTGAAGGTCTTCGGCAATACCAGGATGTTCGGGTCCGGCCCGACGATCTTCGCAGCATCGGTTAGCGCCTCATCTACGGTGGCCCGCGTTTTCATGCCCATTCCGCGAGCGTACCCCGGTTCCTGTGCTCCTACGATGTAGATCGCGGCGCAGTGGGTTTCGGCGATATGTCCACAGGAAATCATGGAGAAGGCGTGAAAGGGATGATAGCCGTAGCCGTAGCGGTAGGCGTCAATCCATTCCTGCCGAAGCGAGAACTGTTCGCCGAATCGAGCAAGATCGGGCAGGGTCTGGTGATAGTCTGTCTGGAATAGCTCATAGAGGGCGCGATAGGACGGAAACTCCTCGTCGTGGAAGTAGCCGTTGCAGATCGAGGCACAGATTACCACGCAGTTGTCCGCCAGGATACGACGATGGCGAACGACGTTGGCGCTGATCGCCTGTAGCATCAGAATCGGATTGGTTCCGTGGCCGTTGCCGTAGTGAAACGCCTTGGGCATGCCGAAGATCATCACATTGAACTTCTTTGTGGCCCAAGGGACGTAGGTACGTTTATTGGCTACTGTGAACGACTCGCGCTGCACGTCGACGCCGTATCCGGAGAACACGGCGATCTGCCGGGCCCTGCTATCTAACACTGCATCGCAGATGAAGAACGGGCGCTTCATGTTGCTCTCCATGTGCTGACTGATACTATCGAACTTCCGACGCATTAGACTGGTGTGGCTGACCGGAATGAAGTCTTCGCGATGCATAACATCGGGAACATGATGCTCGGCGATGCTGCGCCAGTGCGTAATGCCGGTGGCGCTGTGTTTGTACCCGCCGGAGTAGCCGCCGTAGGGATTGCCCAAAGTGTGCCCAATCAGAATCGCGAGATCGGCCTCATAGACCTTGCGATTCATAATGACCCTGCTGCCGTTCTCGTCTGAACCAAGATCGACGAGGTTGTCCCAATCCTCCGAATCGTGATTGACGATGCGCCCGCAATGCCAGAAGCGCCCGAAAACCTCTTCGCCGATGATCGAGCGTATCTCCTCCCGGGTGTTTTTGCGGTGCAGACCGTTCGAACAGATCAGCAGGATATTTGCATCGGGGATCCCCACCGCGCTTAACTGTTCCAGAATCAATGGAATAGTGGTTTTGCGATGTGAGTTGTCCTGGAAGCCCCCCTTCACCTTGTCGGGGAACACAATGACAACCTGAGACTCCGAGCTCACCAGTTGCTGGATAGGCTTCATGTTCAGCGGGTTGTCTAGTGACTCTCGCGTGCGCGCAATGATCGCAGTCGCGGGGATAGCGGGAGGGTCGGGAATAGTCTCACCAGGAACAAAGATGTCAGCGGAATCGGGCAGCGATATGTCCATCATCCCTTCGCCATATTCGATACTCACATTCAGCATGTTCTCGGCTCCTGTTGATTCTACCCGCAGTCAGGGACTTCAGCAGTGTACGCGGTATAGATGGCTCACGTCAAGAAAAACAACCAAATTCATCCCTATTTCACCATTTTCCACCATAAGAACGCCAAATCTGCTTTTCTTTCATTCGTTTGCGGTGTACAATGGCGTTTGAATACTGAATGCCTGCGCGAGCGGCTCGACTCCGTGGGAGCCTCGTACGGCGGTATCAGGAAGGCGCCTTCAGTGCTCAAGATCGGTATCGGAAACTGGTGTACCGTTTGGCGCGGTCAACCGGTACTCATGGAGCCGTAACCTGGCGGTGTTCGTCCGGTGTCCGACCGAGTGGAAGATATGGCATTGGTCAGTAGCCTCTGCGGGATGGTGGGCGGCGTGACCGAAAACGCTTTTCCGGTCTTCTCCACGGGTACCGACCGTCTGAAGGAGTACATGAAGCACGTCAACACCTCAGGGATCACGGTTGCATCAGTGCAACCCGACAGCGTGCGCGGTCCGACCTTTGCAAGCGGCGGCATCACCGCGAGAGCTGACGGCCGGCGATGCTGGTTCTTCGACCACCTGGTTGAGTCCGGTGTCCTTGCCTGGCCAGTGAAAGCAAACTCGATCAGCCTCAGGTTCGCCGACGCAGTGAACTATCCGAGCGAAACAGCCTTTAAAGCGTAGCAGGAGGTGGTGTGAACACTAAGTCAGGAGAGGGACGGCAGCTGCAGGTGGAACGGCGTATGGGTATTCTCAACCTGCTTAAACAGCGCTCGGTGGTAAAAGTTGACGATCTTTCCGATCGTTTGCTCGTTTCCGCGAATACGATCAGACGGGATCTGGCCGCTCTCGAACAGGAGGGCCTGCTCCGCCGCACCCAGGGCGGCGCGGTGCCTAATTCAGGGCCCGGGTTGCTGACTCCGTTCCGGGTGCGTCAGAAGCGCTACTTGCCGGAGAAGGAGTCGATTGCTCGAGCAGCTGTCAGGTACATCGCTCCCGGAGAGTCGGTTATCCTTGATGCCGGCACGACGATGGTGGAGTTGGCCCGCGAGATTGCTCGCCTGGACGAGTGCACCGTTCTGACGAACTCGCTGGAAGTGGGCTCCACGTTGCAGGAGGCGCCGCAGATATCACTCATGATGTCCGGCGGCGCTCTACGTCACAGCTCGCGTTGCCTTGTCGGATCGGTGACAGAGTCGTTCTTTGCATCGTATAACGTCAATTGCGTATTTCTGTCGGTTCGAGGTGTGTCGGTAGAGAAGGGCTGCACTAATCTGGACGTGCAGGAAACCGCCGTGAAGAAGTGCATGGTCACCGCCGGAAAAAAGGTCATCGTACTCGCGGACTCGTCAAAGATCGGCAACGTAGCGCTGAGCACCGTTTGCCCGATCGACTCGGTGTACGCCGTGATCACCGACTGGAACGCCGATCCCACGGCGTGTGAAGCGATTACCGCCGCCGGTGTCTCGGTGGTGGTTGTGCCAAAGCCTTCCGTGTAAGCAGCATTGCGGGGGTTGTCAGGAACCTCAGTCAATCAGGCCGTTGCTGGAGACGTCTCTGATACGGTCGCGGGCCACCTGACGAACCGCGTCGCGAGCGGGAGCGAGGAACGCCGGGGGTTGGGTCGGCATCGGATCGCGACCGAGCTCCCGACGAAGCGCGTCGGCAAAGGCGAACTTGAGGTCGTACCCGAAGTTCACCTTCTTCACTCCGGCATCAAGACACTGGTGAATGGTATCGGCGGGAATGCCCGATGCGCCGTGGAGCACCAGCGGTGTAGTGGGCACCGCGGCCGCAATCTCACGGAGACGAGCGACATCGATTTCGGGTTCACCCTTGTACTTTCCATGGTAATTCCCGACGCCGACTGCCAGCAGATCGACTGGTACTGCGGAGATGAAGCGTGCGCAGTCTTCGGGCGTCGTCATACGTGACTCCGGCGACGCCAAATCGTCGAACTCGGCGCCAAATGAGCCCAGCTCTGCCTCCAGCGACAGACCGTGCTGATGAGCAATATCGAGCCAGCGACGCGTTTCGGACATGTTTGCTTCGAACTCGTGGTCGGACCCATCGTACATGATCGCGGCTTCGCGTTCCACGCAGCGGATAAGGTGGGCTTCGGTCTTTCCGTGATCGAGCGCGATACAGACCGGAACGGTCGCACCGGCAATCACGGATTCGCAGATATCGATCAGCATATCCACGCCACAAAAGGAAAGAATTGGATCACCAAGCATCAGGATGACGGGAGAACGTTCATCCTGCGCAGCGCCGACAACCGCCTGCGCAAACTCCATGTTGAACACGTTGAACGCTGGGATCGCCCACGTCCCGAACGGCAGGGATTGGATCAGGGTAGTGATGTTCTTGATGCGCACGAAGACTCCTCGTCCGTGTTGCCAATGGCGGTGCCTGGCTCGATGCACCGATGTTGCCAGGAAGTGATGCTACACCAGTTGCAAACAATTTTCAACATATATACACGTGTTTCACCATCTTTCGTTGCACCGGGGAGGCCGTCGGTGGTACACTCACCGCATATGAAACTCTGTTGTACGGTATCGACGGGTCCAGTTGCGTTTGGCCCGATACTGTTTCGTGAAGGAAACCTCAAGAACGCTCTGAGTGCGGCAGCGCGAATCGGCTTTGACGGAACCGATCTTTTCATACACGAGCAGCTCTCGGCAGCTCAGGTGCGCGAACTGCGGCGTATGCTCGACGGAGAAGGCTTAGTGTCCGGCATGGTCGCCGGAATCTGGATGGGTGCCTCCGGAGTTGATCTCGCTCAGAGTGTCGAACGCCGCCGCCGCGATTCAATTGATGCCGTACGAGCACACCTTGATACGGTAGCGCTGCTCGGCGGCGGCGCTCCGATCGGGTTCATTCGCGGCCGCAGAGGCGACCGCTCCGTACCTCAATACGAAGCAACCCTCGCCGAGAGCGTTCGCGTACTCATGACGCACTGCTGCGCTTCGAGCACGCCATTCTACCTGGAGCCCATCAATCGCTACGAAATTGACAGCTTTCCCACGGTGGTTTCTACGCTCTCCTTTCTGCGCGAGTTTGATCTGGACCACGTCTCGGTGCTTGTAGACCTGTTCCACATGAATATCGAGGATCCGTCCATCCCGCAGGCACTGAAACAGGCCACCGGACGGATCGGCCATGTTCACGCCGCCGATTCAAACCGGAGAGTTCCCGGACGAGGCCACATCGATTTTGCCGGCGTTTTCCGCTGCCTGCGCCGCGCCAGATACACTTCGGCCGTCTCAATCGAGGCGCTAGTTGATTCCGATGCCGAGGCTGAGGCTGAGGAAGGACTGACAGTTCTGCGAGACGCTCTGTCCCGGAGCGCGCTCGAATGAGCAGCCTATGCAGGGGGAGGGCTTTGATCACCGGGATCCTTCGTGGAATCGGCCGTGCCTGCTCGGTTTCACGGCAACGCCGCATCGGGCGTAACGCAGCAACGGCTCATATGCGGTGGCGGAGGTGATCGAACTCACCCTGTCGGGTGCGGAGGAGTTAAGCAGAAGCGGTGTTTGTGCAGACGTGGACTGCACGGGAGACTGCTATAATCGAACCGTGCCAGGTGACGAGTGAAACGGCAGCTATCAAAAGACAGGCTCTCAGAGTAAGGGACTCGAGTCGCTAGTAGCAGGCAGGAAGTTGAATGAAGCAACTATGACTCTTCACTTCGCCACTCATCTTTTGTGTCACCCTGGCGCAACTGGTCGTAGTCTTTATTCGTTCACCGTCGTGGGCTTCCTTATGGACGCATCATGGGTCGAGCGCGAGCACAGCCTCGCCGCACTTCTACGTGATACGGGCGACTTGAGCCTATCCAGGCATCATTTCCGATATCCGACTCCCTGACCGATCGCAATGATGAGTTCGGCTACATCTTCATGCAGTTCAAAGTGATGACGTCCAGCGTGAAAACCCTGGAGGAGGAAAACTACGAGAGAAAGATCGAGCAGAAGTCGGCGACCATGATGCACGTTTAAACCCAGGCTAAGAGCCACTTCCTGATTCAACACGCTGGACATGGCCAACTGGAACGTCCTGAACGAAAACCAGGATAAGGCAGGCGCGATGCTGGTTGCGCTGTCGGACGACGGTAAGCGGATCGCTCCCGAATACCTCCCGCGTATTCGCTCATCGTGCGGCGACGATGCGATACGGCGACGACTGTGGACTCGCTATCGAAAGCTTGATCGGGGGTATCCGTGGCAACACGGTGGTAGACACCGCATCGGAAGCAGATGAGGATGTTGAACTGGTATGTGATCGGCCGACCCGACGGCGTGATTTCGGACTCGAGGATGCCCACGAGCGGCGGACTGAAGCTGTTTCGCATCTTCTGCAATACGCGCGTTTTTCCGAAGGTGGTTTCGATTTCCGGCTACGCAGACCATCCCCATGCGTGATGGGCTCTGTAGCTTTCCTCAGTACTCTGACGTAGAGCGGTTGCACCGGCCCAAATCGTCAGGTCAGTCGACCTGGAACGGAAAGGCGCGGACTACCTCACTCTGACCGCTGAGGTGGAGAGTCTCGATGCACGCCGGTAGGAACACTCCTCGCCCCTGAGGCACGACGCACTCACCGTCGGGCCACTTGAAGCGGGTCTTGCCGCGCGACGTGATAACGATGGAGTGCCGATCGAGGCCGGAGAGCACGCAGGAGCCCGAAAGCTCGATTGCCTCGACCATGAAGCGTTCAGTGTGCGAGTAGTCGATGACGCACGTACGCGTTGACGCTTGTGTCCGTTCAACGACGTGCGGCGCGGGCAGGATCTTCGCGCGAATCGCTTCATCGTCGAAGGTTGCGTAGTCGAAGAGGTCGAACATCGCATCCAGTCCGATTCCGTAATGGAGCTGGTCTTCGGTGATCGGCCGCCCCAGATAGTTTCGCTCCACGCGGATTGTGTAGTCGCACGGCTCGTGGATTTCCAGAAACAGACACCCGCTTCCCATTGCGTGCGGCATTCCCGCTTCGATCAGGATCACGTCGCCGGTCTTCACCTCGATGCGATGCATCGCCTCGAGCATGCCGGCTATATCCTGTTGGTCGAACAGGCGGCGCCATTGTTTCCGGGTTACTCCTGGCCTGAACCCTGCGTAAATATGGGGGGGCACACCATCAACGGTCCGGGAGTCGAGAATGTACCACGCCTCGGTCTTCCCGAACGGCCACTTCAGAAACCGCCGTGCTCCCGCTTGCGGCGGATGTGCCTGAATCACCAATCGAACGGTGGAGTCCCCGATTCGCGCCATGACGCCGGAATGCCCTGACGTCTGGCCAGCGTACGCTGCCCCCAGAAACGAAGCCTCGTCGGAGGCAATAAGATCTCGCAGCGTTTCAATGGTTCCGTTGTCGGTCCTGACCCGGCTGAGACCGTGGTTGATGACACGGTCGGAGTGGCCGAGGTATTCAGTAGTCATGACCAGGTACTCTTCAGACCAGCTGCCGTCGCGGGGATCAGGCATGTTCTGCCAGCGATCGAGCAAGAGTCCGCCGGTGTAAAACCGCTGAACCCGGTTGAGCTCGGTAATTAATGGGCGCTTGGCAAGCGTCCTGCTATTTGTCACGGGTCAGCCTCCTGGTCGTTCTAGCTTGCCTAGCGCCTCGTTGAGCGGGAGAAGAGTAGCGTAGAGCTGCTCGTAGACTCGATAGAATTCTCCGTATCGCTCGTGGGCCTCGGCGTTAGGCGCGTAAATGGTTCGCGTGCGGTAGGTTGCGCGGGATGCGGTCTCCAGATCCGAAAAGACGCCGATGCCCACTCCAGCGAGTAGCGCCGCGCCGAGTACGGTTGCCTCCTGCACCTCAGGAACCTCTATCTGTTTCCCGGTTACGTCTGCCTTGATTTGCTGCCAGGTCGAGCTGCGTGTTCCTCCGCCGACGGCATTCAGCGTGTCGACCGTGGTGCCAAACACCTTTTCAGTCAACTCGACGATCGTGCGCGCCTCAAAGCAGAGACCCTCAAATACTGCCCGCAACATGTCTTTCTGGGTGTGTGTGTCCAACAGGCCGATGAAAGCGCCGCGGGATTCAGGATTCCAGTGCGGCGCGCCACAGCCGCGAAGGTGGGGGATGTAGAAGAGCGCCCGGGAACCGGGCGGAACGCCCTCGATCGCGGCGTTTACCGCGTCGTAAGGTGCACGGGAGTCCGCGAAACCCCATTCCGCCACGGAAGCAAGTCGGTCAATGGCCCAGTCCACCGATCGACCGGAGGCGATGATTCCGCCCCAGGTGACCCAACGTGAGGGATCGAGATAGCGACCCAGTCGCAGGCCGCGGAACTCAACGGGTACACGCTGATCGGCGCGGGATATCCCCACGAAACTTTCCGCGGTACCAGAGGAGTCAAGAATGCGCCGACCAAGCAGGATTCCAGCTGCAAGCGATCCACACAGATGGTCGTGGCCACCGACCACCACGGGGGTCCCTTCACTAAGCCCGGAGGTGACAGCGGCCGCGTTCGTGACCGATCCAAGCCGCGTTCCGCTTGCCAGGATCGGCGGTAGTGTCGCCGCATCAATTCGTCCCGCGCGAATCATCTCATCCGACCAGGCGTTCTGTGCGAGATCGAGCAGCAAGGTCCGTGACGCCTCAGTGTAGTCTGTCGCAGCCACGCCGGTCAGCCGGAAGTTTACGAAGTCTACGACCGAAAGCCAGACGGCAACCTGACGGACCATATCCGGATTGTGATCCCTCATCCATGCTATCTTGGTGAGCGAAAAAATCGGACTGCAGTCCAGGCCGGTTATACGGAACACGGTCTCGGCGCCAGGATCGGTAATAAGCTGCTGTGCATTCGAGACCGAACGGGAGTCAAACCAGGGGATTACCGGCCCAATCGGCTCGCCTGATCGATCAACGGGAACAACCGCCTCGCCCATACCCGTTACGCTGACCGCGTCTATCCCACGATCCGTGGGAAGCTGTGCGCAGACGGCACGTACCAGTTTGGTCACCGCTAACCACACTTCGGCCGCGTCGTAGTGTTGTAGACCGTTTCCGGCCCGGTGAAGAGCTGTGGGTGTAGCCTCGACAGCTATCACACGGCCCGCGTCGTCAAACGCGGCGGCTTTCAGGTTGGTAGTACCGACGTCTATTCCAAGCATTACCGCCAAGATGGATGAACCTCATTATGTGATTCGTACGTCCGCTTCAGTTCATGGGCCGTTGTTGACGCCTGATATAGTACACGGAGAAGACGCTGATCAGCAACAAGAACCGTAAGGTTCAGATGGCATTCAGCAGTCCCACGCTGAGAATGAAGGGGCGGAGCAGTGAAAGGGTCACGTGACGATGCCGCTTCAGCCATCCAGCTCGGTTGAGACGGTGTTGAAGTAGTCGGCAAACATGATCATGCAGTGCGGCAGAGAAGATGAGGTATAGGTGATCATCGGACCAATGCAGGCATCCACGAGCCCCAGCGCGATGATGAATCCCTGATTCGGGATGACGAACGGCGGTCGGTATGATATACAGAGCGTGTCTGATCAAAAGAGACCGCAAACTCAATACAAAACTACGGTGAACGGCTGGATTGTACTCTTCGTATTTCTTACCGCTATTCTCGCTTCATTCGTCCAGACCACTAGCGGGTTCGCTTTTGCTCTGATCACGATGGCACTGTGGCCGGCTGTTCTGACGATTCCGGATTCTACTCACTTGCTCATGTTTAGTAGTTTTCTTGTGATCTCGATTATGACGTTTCGGTTTCGCCATCGAATCAACTTTCATCTCGTAATCGTTCCGAGTATGGTAGCGATTGCGGGTAACGCAGCGGGGGTCCACCTGATCGGTAGCGCCCCGGAAGCGCTTCTGATCAGGATTCTTGGAGCGGTGTTGATTGTCCTGGCAGTCAGCTTGATGATTGCTGGCAATCGCTTCAGAGTCAAACCGACCGTGAGAAACGCTTCGATCGCCGGTCTGGTCTCGGGAATGATGAACGGAATGTTCAACATTCCCGGCCCGCCGATTGTACTCTACTACTCGGCTGCTACCCGGACAAAAGAGGAATACATCGCAACTACACAGTTTTTCTTCTGGATCGCCCTGGTCCAGCGTATGATCCTTGTGTTGCTGTCAAGTCCCTTGTCAACCGACGTGCTAATCACATTTCCTTTCGCGATCACCGGTAGCGTGATCGGCATGGTTCTGGGTTTTCGCGTTTTTCGTGGACTTCGCCAGGCACGCGTGCAGCAAGCTGTGTACGCTCTGATGATCATCTCCGGAGCATTCTATCTGACAAGCTGATCTGCAGACCGCTGGTGTTTTTGCGACTGAGGCGATTCGCTGGTTGGTCGTTCGTCTGGATCTCGAGCAACTGCATTACGATTCTCCCGGCCGGGCGGCAGCACTACTCACACGCAGTGGCGATGAGAAGATCATCAATTGACGGCAGGAAACTGCAATCACCAGAACGATCAACAAGAACCGCACCGCCTGGCTACCCGTTTGACCGTCAATAGGAGCCGCCGGATCAAGTCCGCAACCGCTGCCACGTCCTCCGTCAGGATGTCGTTGATGATGTTGCGGTCAGTTCGACTACAAAGTGATATCCAGCGTGGAGGCCGTGAAACGTATGTAGTCTGCAGCCTGATCGTAATCCTCTTCGGTTTCTAGATGCTCCAGCATAAGCGGGACCTCATTCGGCAATCGATTCAGGCCAGTCAAATAGGCCGCCATATCAAGATTACCCTGGCCCGGAATCACTTCTTCAAACATAACCGAGATCGACGGGACACGAAGTCTGATGTCCTTGGCATGAGCGGATACTATCTTGTTCCCAAACAGTTTCACGCACTGCTTCATAAGGTCTGCGCTGGAGAAGTACTTTCGCGGTGAGTTAATCAGATTAACCAGATCAAGATGCACGCCAAACCTCTCACGGTCAACCGCTTCCACGAGCCGAGCGATAGCTTCCGGGCTATCAATCACGTTGAAGGGAAACGATTCAAAAGCGAAATAGGTGTGCTTAGGATCCACCGTATCAATGAAGTGCCGAGCTAGTTCGACAGCAGCGTCAAAGGCGTCACGAGCGAAGTTTGCCGCCACGTGAGCGTCTCGACAGCGTCCATGCGCAAAAGTCCCCAGAATCGCGACAAAACAGCGCGCTTGCATGAGTTCCGCAAGATGCAACCCCTGCATTACTTCCTCTCTGTTCGCGTTGCGGCTCGGCAGGTCGGTATCGAGCATATTGTTGAAAATGCCGAGTTCCGCAAACACTATTCCTCGCTTGTCAAACGCTCTCCGCAGATCTCTGATTGCGTGCGTCTCGGTAGTTCTCAACCCGGAAGGAACGTAAGCTGCTCGATATCCCTTCTGCTCGTGAAGCGTTGCATATGCTTCAGCATCATATCCGGTGCTCTCAAACGTTGGAATAACCGGCCCGCCAAATCGTATCATCAGGGTCCCTCCCTTCAGCAGATGTGTCTGCCGAGATTGAAATACAAGGCACACAGAAATCCAGGATTCACCACATGGGCGTCTCGATTGGTAGCCTATGGTAACTGAGTGGGTATTAACACACAAGGGATAGTCGTGGCAGTTCAAGTATGGGTGCCGTTTCCTTCTGTTGGTAAGGGAGGAAGACTTCCTGGTCAGCCGACAGTATCCCCGCATGCGCCGACGTTGTCTTTACCCCAGGCGAGCGGCAGCCGTCGCCATATGGTGCGCGGGGTCGGTTGGCATGGAGCTCCTGCGCGCCTGCCTCGAGAGCACCCCCGCTCACTTGTCCTCGCAGAGGCTGC
>RECP01000076.1 GCA_007693945.1 Spirochaetaceae bacterium | reverse complement strand
AACCGACTCCGTGCACCATATGGCGACGGCTGCCGCTCGCCTGGGGGTAAGGACAACGTCGGCGCGTGCGGCTCCGTGCGGTCAAAATGCGGATTGCTGCAACCGCCCGCGGCGAATTGACAACTGGACCAAGCAGGTGTATGGTTATGCATCAGCCGGTTCTTAAATCCGAACTGCGTTCTTATATGCGAACGTTGCGCGTATAAGGGTGCGGACGGTCAAGAGGAGGAGGTATATATGAGAAAACTGACTCTCATGCTCGTTGTTGCTATGCTGGTTTCGTTCGCCACGCCGGTTCTGGCGGCCGGCGCCCGCGAAGCCGCGCGACCCGACGAGCCCGTAGAGCTGTGGATGAACACGCTGTTCCACGGCGGTGACGCACAGGCGATGGAGATGATCGTGGAGCAGTTCAACGCGTCGCACCAGGACATCCAGATCGACCTGATGCAGGGCGGCTGGACCGAGTACTTCGCACAGTTGAACAACGCCGTGGTGGCTGGTGAGGCGCCGCAGATCGGCATCAGCCTCAACTTCCGGATGCTCGACATCTACCCTGCGCTGACGCCGCTGAACGACTCACCGGCCGGCAACCTGCTCGAGCGCTACGGCTTCAACCGATCGGACTACGTAGAGGAAGTCTGGGACATCGCCAGTATCGACGGTAACCAGTACGGCATTCCGCTTGACAACACCATGCTCGGGATCTACTACAACAAGCAGATATTCCGCGACGCGGGGCTCGACCCGGACAATCCGCCGCAGACGCTGGCCGAGTTTCAGCGCGCCGCGGACGCAATCCGTGATGCCGGGTACTACGCCTATCACCCCGGCGCCTACGGTCAGGCACGCTGGTATCGACGCATGTGGTACGTCTACCTGTGGCAGAAGGGAGGCCGCCTGATCGAGAATGAGCGTGCCGCGTTCAACAACCAGACCGGCCGCGACGCACTGGAGTTCCTGGTTACCACGCGAACCCGCGGGTGGAACGAGCCCGGAACAAACGGCGCCGCGCAGTTCGACGCCGGAGAGCTCGGCATGATGGTCAACGGTACATGGCACTATCTCAACCTGGCGCGGGGAGACCTCGACTGGGGCTTCATGGGAATGCCGAAGTTCTTCGACCACCAGTACACGTGGGGATCCAATCACTTCCTGGTTATCCCGCGGCAATCCGGCCGCGACGCCGAGCGCTACGTGGACGCGGCGGCTCAGGCCATCAAGTGGATGAGCGAGAACTCGCATACGTGGGGAATCTACGGCGGCCACGTTCCTCTGCGCCGAACTGCGCTTGAAAGCTCGGAGCTGCGCAACTCGGAAACCTGGCAGAAGAGCCTCGGCCTGTTTACGGACATGGCGTTTGGCGGCGTCTATCGACCACTTCCGGTACATCCCAAGATCAACGAGATCAACGCAGCTATTGAACCGTACATCGAAGAAGCGTACAACGGAGACATCTCCGTGGCGGACGCTCTGGCGCGCGGCGAACGCGCCGTGAACGACGTTCTGCGGTAGACCGCCCGGAACCGATTCTCCCGACAGTGCGCGCCGGGAAGACTTGATGCGCTTCCCGGCGCAGTCCCAACGGATACCATATGCAATTGCGTCGGTTGTCGCACAGGCACGAATGGCTCGTGTTCATTCTCCCCTACGCCGTACTGTGGCTGCTCTTCCTGTTTGGCCCTTTACTGTTCGGCTTCATAATCAGTCTTCACCGCTGGGATCCGTTGCGCGGCAACGAGTTCATAGGGGTACGAAACTACATCGGCCTGATGAGTAGTTCGCGGTTTCTGAACTCCTTCCTGGTCACGTGGCGCTTTGTTCTGTTCGTGATTCCGGGCATTGTGCTGGTCGGACTGGCAGCGGCGCTGATCCTCCAGTTCGGCCGTTTCCACGGACGCAGTGCGTTCGAGTCGATCCTGTTTTTTCCGTACCTGTTGAACGTATCGATCATCAGCATCATCTGGGCTTTGCTGCACGATCCGGACGTGGGAATCATCCGGCCGTTGTTCATCAGGCTGGGAGTATCCGCACCGCCGCTGCTCAGCAGCAGCTTCTGGGCATTGCCGATGATCGCGGTTGCCACGATCTGGTGGCTTGCCGGATACCGCATGATCATCTTCCGGGCCGCGCTGGCGTCGATCCCCCACGAGCTGTACGAGGTTGCCCGACTTGACGGCTCGGGCCCAATTCGAACCTTCTTCGCCATCACGTTGCCGCTGTTGCGGCCGTCGCTGTTGTTCGCCCTGGTGATCACCACCGTCGGCGGCATGCGTACCTTTGGACAGGTGATCCTGATGACCGGCGGCGGACCCGGAACGTCATCAGAAGTGTTGGCGCTGCACATGTACCGGTTGGGGTTTGACTTTCTCGATTTCGGCCGGGCGGCGGCGGTCGGGTTTGTGCTCTTTTTGATGATCTTTGCGGTGAGCATGGGCCTGGTCAGGATTCTCAGGCTGACGGGAGATCTCCAGTGAGCTCGCTGCCGCGCGGACAACGGTTTGACCCTCGCGTGCTTGCGCGAACCGCGCTGTTCACCGCAACCGGTGTGTTGTGGTTCTTCCCGGTGGTCTGGCTGATAGGCAAGACCTTCACACCCAACGCCGAGATTCTGCGCAGCGCCGCGCGGATTCTTCCGGTCCGTCCGACACTGGAGAACATCGTCACCGTTCTACAGCGCTGGCCGTTCCTGCGCTGGTTCCAGAACTCGCTGACCGTTACCGCCGGAGCGCTGGTCGTCACGACCGTTGTCTCACTGCTGGCGGCATTTGCCTTTGCGCGCCTGCGCTGGAGGGGTCGCGATACGGTCTTCCTGCTCTTTCTGGCTTCGATGTTCATACCGTGGGAAATCAACGCGATTCCGCTCTATTTCGTGGCCAACGCGCTGGGCCTGCTCAATACGCATGCCGGCATCTTCCTGCCGATAGCGGCGATGCCGGTCGGCATGTTTCTGCTGCGGCAGTTCTTCATCAACATACCGCAGGATCTGGAGGATGCGGCGCGCATGGACGGTTGCCGCAGCTTCGGCGTGCTGTTTCGCATATTTGTTCCGATGTCGATCCCGGCGATCGGGGCACTGATTATCTGGGTATTCATTTTTGCCTGGAACGAGTTCTTCTGGTCGCTGATATCGCTGCAGCGATCGCGCATGCTGACGCTTCCGATTGGATTGAAGACGATCATGGGCGCGCAGAACATCGAATACGGCAACCTCTTCGCCTCGTCGCTGCTGATAATGATCCCGTCCCTGCTGGTGTTCCTGTCGTTGCGGCGGCGCATTATACGCGGTATCTCGATTTCGGGCGCCATAAAATGATAGTGTGCGGCAGGCCGGGCGCCCGGCGAGGCACAATGCCGGCAGCGGGAAGACCCAGATGAACAGCTTCGACTGCTCCACCGTTCGGGAAATCCGTGATCAACCGGCGATTGTCCACTGCTCCACGGTCGCCGAGGCGGCCACCGGAGACGCGGTCTGTATCTGGTACGAGGGCGCGTATGAGACCTCGTCGGACACGGTACTCAGAATGGCGCGCCTGCCGAGCGACGCCGGCGCCGAGTGGCAGGCGGCACGGACCATTGTCGACCTGCACGGCGTTCCGCTGGGTAACCCGGTGGTGTGGCAGGACCCGGACGGACCGTTACGGCTTGTGTTCTCGGTTCTGCTGGGCGAATCCTGGACCGAGAGCCTGCTCTTCGAAACCCAGTCGACCGACGGAGGCGCCAGCTGGAACAACCCGTCGCTGTTTCAACCGCGTCGCGGTTTCATGGCCAAGACCAGGCCGATCAGCGCCCAGGGACGGCTGGTCTTCCCGCTCTACCACGAGACGACGTACTGCCCCTACGTCATGATCATCGACGACACCAGCAGGCCGGCCGACGCGGCGCTGGTGGCTGAGACAATGGCACGTGGCAAGGCGATCCAGCCGGTCATTGTTCCGTTGTCCGACGGGAGGCTTATGATGCTGTGCCGCACGAATCAGGGCACGATCTGGAAGAGCGTGTCTCACAACGCCGGTTTCAGCTGGACGATCTGCCGACCGACGACACTTGCCAACCCGGACAGCGCACTGGACCTGATCAGGCTGCAGGGCGGCGAATTGCTGCTGGCGTTGAACAACTCCCGACACAGTCGCAGAGAGCTTCAGGTGGCGTTGTCGCCCGATGACGGGGAGACGTGGACCCATTGCCGTAGCGTAGCCCGCGGTGACGGAGAGTATTCTTATCCTTCGCTTGTTGCACGCCGCGACGGCACCGTTCTACTGAGCTACACCGAGGATCGCTACATGATCCGCGCCTGCCGGTTCGACCTGGATTGGCTGCTCGCCGGACCACTGGAACGGCCGCTCAAAACTGATGAATAAGAGCCGGCCCGCCGGGCAGTAGCCGCAACTCGCCCACCATCGAAACATTCAGCGAGCAAAGCTCCGACCCGCTTGAGGCCGGCGGGTACATCGATCAGTACCGTGAGTTCTTCGATGCCGTCAGAGCCGGGGCACGCACCACGTCGAATGTGGCCAACTCGGCAATCACCCTGCGCCTGGCGCACGAGATCGAACGCGGTGCCGACTGGCCATAGCGGCGCGCGGCAGCGCGGGTCCGCCGGCCGGCAGCGTCACTCAACCGGTCGCGGCATGCGCTTTGTCAGGCCCATCGCGGATAACGCTCCGATTACGCTGACGACGAGGTAGAACAGAAACGCGGGGCGATAGCCGGCGGCAGTCATACCGTGCGTCTCGAGGCCGGCGTAGAGCACCACGCCGCCGATGGCCGCACCCAGCATCGAGCCGCCGAAGCGGACCATGCTGTAGAGTCCCGCAGCGGTAGCCGATCGTTCGCGCGAAACAGCACCCATGGCGTACAGATGCAGCGCCGCCAGGCACAATCCGGCTCCAAGTCCGTGAAGACCAAGAATGGCGAACACCCGGTGAAGCGGAGCGCCGTCGGGCAGCAACAGGAAGAGCAGCATCGCCAGCGATTCAATCCCCAGCCCCACGACGATCTGCATCCGACTGCGCCAGCGATCTATGAGGATACCGCCGAGCCACATGGTCGTCAGCAGCGCACCGGAATGCAGCATCAGAAGACTGCCGGTGGCCGCCGACGGGAGGCCGTAGAGGTCGGTAACGAACAGCGGCAGCACGAAGTGCGCGCCTCCCATCAGCAGCATGCGGATGCTGACGCAGACTGACGCTAACGAGAAATTCCGGTTGCGGAAGATCGACAGCTCGATAAACGGGTTCTGGCGGCGGCGCACCCGCAAGACAAAACCCGCCAGCAATAGCAGGCCGGCGGCCAGTAGCCGCAAATCGCGCAAGGGAGGCACGCCGGTTATAGGTCGGCTGGAGGTGAAGAAGACCAGTAGTGCCACCGCCCCGTTGAACAGCGCCACCCCACCCCAGTCAAAGCCGCGAATCACGGTCCGCGGCCGGACGGCCCGCGTGCCGGGCGGCAGAAACCGCGCGGTGAACACCAGAGTACAGAAACCCACGAGCAGCGCCGGTATCAGAATCGATCTCCAACCGAGTGCATCGATCATCGCACCGGCTATCAAGGGTCCCGCAATTGCGGCCGCCGGTCCGATGGAGTTCCACGTACCAAGCGCCTTGCCCTGTTGCTCGGGCGGAGCAAACTGCACGATGATTGCCATCGCCAGCGGGTTGACCCCGGCCGCGCCGATCCCCTGAACCGCCCTGGCAAGCAGCATCAGCGGCAGTGACCGCACGAACAGCAGCATCGTAGTACCTGCGATAAAGAGCACGATTCCAAACAGCAGCAGCCGACGTTTACCGAGGCCGTCTCCCAGCCGGCCGTACAGAGGCATGAACATCATGAACGGCAGCGTGTAGGCTACCAGCAGCCACGACGTGACGTCTGCGGTCAACGCGTATTCAAGCCGAATGACCGGTACCGCCACCGCAAACATCGACATGGTCATAATGCTCATCAACGTCGGAGCCATGAGGACCGTAACCACGCGGCGCAATGAGGGTCTTGGAACGGAGTCAGTACTGCTGCTGATTGACATGAATCGTCAGTCTATCCTGTTCGGGTGCAGGCTACAATACACGGCGGTTTTCTGTAGTATAGTTGTCGGACGGGGAGCGGAAAAGTGAGCAGAAACAGGGTCAGTTTTGTGTGCCGCGAGTGCGGCCATGTCGAGCCCAAATGGCTCGGCCGCTGTCCGCAGTGCGGACAGTGGAACAGCCTCGAGGAACGGACGCAGGCAGCCGGAGGCGGCGGCCGCGGCAAAGGAACAAGCGACACCGCCCGCGGCGGCCGCTCCACCGCCGAGGGGCAGGCGTCGATTGTCAGGCTTTCGGCGGTGGCGACCGACGAGCATCCACGCCTGCCGAGCGGCTTTGACGAGCTGGACCGCGTACTCGGGGGAGGGGTCACGCCGGGCAGTTCCGTGCTGGTAGGAGGTGAACCGGGTATCGGCAAGTCAACCCTGATGCTGCAGTGCGCCGGGGCACTTGCGGCCCGCGGCGTGCTCTACGTTTCCGGTGAGGAATCGCCGCATCAGATTCGCCGCCGCGCCGACCGCATCGGCGTAGCCGGTGATCGGATCCAGACGCTTGCAGGAACCGGGCTCTCGAGCGTGCTGCACGCCCTGGAGAGCGTCAAGCCGGCGGTCTGCATTGTCGACTCGGTGCAGACGCTTCACGATCCGGAAGCCGGTGCGGTGCCGGGGACGGTCAACCAGATCCGCTACTGCTGCTACGAACTGGCCGACTGGGCACGGAACCACAACACGGCGCTCTTCCTGGTGGCGCATGTCACCAAGGAAGGCGTGATAGCCGGGCCGAAGGTGCTCGAGCACATGGTCGATACGGTGCTCTATTTCGAACAGTCCGAGAGCGACGTGCGGATCCTGCGTGCCGTGAAGAACCGCTTTGGCGCCACCGACGAAATCGGGGTCTTCTCGATGCGCGAACGCGGGCTGACCCAGGTCAGCGACCCGAGTTCGCTGTTCCTGGTACACCGTGACGGCAAACTGCCCGCCGGCGTGGTTGCGGCCCCGGTGTACGAGGGCTCGCGCGTCCTGCTGGTGGAGATCCAGGCACTGACGGTTCCGGCCAAGGGCGGGGTTTCAAGAACCTTCTCGGATCGCATCGATTCCGGGCGCGTATCGCGGGTCGCGGCAGTGCTGGAGAAGCACGCCGGAATCCGTTTCTCGGACCAGGATCTCTACGTCAACGTTGCCGGCGGCATGCGCATCGCCGAGGTCGGAGTTGAGCTGCCGCTGGCAATGGCGCTGTTTTCGGCGCGTACCGGTCGTCCCCTGCCGGAGAAGGCCACCGTAACCGGTGAGCTCAGCCTGGCCGGCGAAGTGCGGCCGGTGCCGCACCTGCGCAGGAGAGTACGCGCCGCCCACGAATTCGGGTTTACGCACTGCTTCGGGCCCGCTGCGGCCCGCGACGAGGCCGGCGGCAGCGAAAACTGGACACGCATCAGCACGGTTGGCGAGTGCATCGCCGGACTCTGGTAGCCGCAGCCCGCCCCGAGCCGCAACCCTGCGAGATGGCCGCGGGCATAGTTGTCGGGGCCGACCGGGTCTCTACACCGCCTGCGGAAACAGGAACGGCAGCGCAATGAAGGTACCAATTGCACTGCCGAGAGTGGAGAAGAAGAATACCAGCAGAATGTGCGTCAGACGATTGCGGAAGAACCCGCCCACGGTCAGGATATCGTCCTGCAGCGTCTCAAAGTCGATCACCCGCGGCTTGCGCAGACCGGCCTCCATCAGTCCGCTCACCATCCCCACACCGATGGTCGGGTTCATTGAGGTTATTGGCGCGGCCAGAAAACTGGCGATGATCGTGACCGGATGAGCCAGCGCAATCAGCGCCCCAATCGCAGAGAGCGTGCCGTTGACCAGGAACCAGCGCCACAGCATCTCCACACCGCCCTGCCAGCCGGATCGCACGAATCCGGTCACAATCAGGCCCAGAATCAGCGCCGGCAGAACGTATGGCAGCACCTTGCTGATCGGCCTGGGCGCAGGCACGTCGCTGATGTCGTCCAGATCGGTCGAAGCCTCGCCGCGGTCCAGCCGCTCGAGCCACGCGACGATGCCCGGAACATGTCCGGCTCCCACCACGGCCACGGTCTTGTCACCGCGGGACTCGAAGATTCTGGTAGCCAGATAACGGTCGCGCTCGTCGATCAGAACGTGCTTGACCGAGGGCAGGTAATCGGCCAGCTCGGCCATCATGCTTTCCACGGCGCTGGTCTGTTTCAGATTCTCTATCTCCTGGGCATCGAACTTCTCCCGCGTGAGCACCGAGCTCAGCAGTGCGGCCAGCAGTTTGTTCTTGCCCCAGAAACCGGTCATTGCCCAGGCCCGTTTCAGCGTAGTCTGGATATCGCGGTCACAGAACGAGTACGGAATAAGGTTTCGTTGCGCGGTTTCAATGGCCGCGCGCATCTCTTCGCCCGGTTTGACACCCAGATCCATCCCGATTCGTTTCTGGAACGATGACAGCACCAGGTTGCCGAGCAGCAGGAACCCTTTGCGGCTGCGGATCACCTGATAGATGTTCAGCTGCGACCAGCCGGCGCCGCTGACCAGCGAGTTGTAGCGCGCAGCGTCAATCTCGACACATACGTGGTCCGGCCGGTTGGCTTCAATCCAGGCGCACACTTCGTCTACACTGTCGCGCGACACGTGGGCGGTACCGATGATCGCAATCTCTCGTCCCTGCAGTTGAACTGTGGTGGTAGTCTGACTCACCGGGGTTCTCCTTGAGTGGTAATGAGGCGCCGGCCCTACTCTTTGCCCATCGCCGCGAGGAAGCGCTTGCGAAGCCCCTCCTCTCCGGGAAAGAGGTCGCGCGGGATGCTGCCGCCTCCCATGTGGACGTGGCCGCCACCGGCACCGACGCCTTCCAGTGCGCGCCGGATGATCACGTCGCAGGGGCGAAAGAGGTCTTCGCTGCGCACGGACAGGCGGTACTCGTCGCGTTCCGGTTCCAGCACCACGACAAAGTGTATCTCGCGCATTCCCAGAAAGAAGTCAGCCACCAGCGCCATCACTTCGGGTGTGCACTCTTTCTGAATCGGCACAAAGCAGAAGTCGTCCGCGACAATGCAGCTGTTGATCGCCTCACGGAAGACCGAAAGATCGTTCAACGAAAGCGAGTTCTTCAGCAGTCGCGCACCGCTCTGCCAGTCGGCAAGACCGAACAGCACCGAGAAAGCCTCCAGGTCCACCGGGCCAACCCCGCGCGTCATGAACGCTGTATCCATCATCAGTCCCATCAGCAGGGCGGTGGCAACACTGCGTGACATTTCATTCTTGGATATCTTGTAGTACTCGTAGAGAATTGTCGAGCACGATCCGTAGTGTTCGCGAATATCCCAGTACTTGCAATCCGGTTCCGACGGGGGGCGATGATGATCGATGACCCCCAGTATCTCTCCAGGCAGCCCGGCGATATTGCTGTTTCCCAGAAACCCGTCAACGACCACTATCTGCGCGTCCTCGTGGAACTCTGTTTCGGCGGACGAGGCAATCGGGATCCGCAGTAGTTTGATTGCCTCGCTCAGGCTGTTGCTCTGAATCTCCCCTCCATAGCACAGAATCGAAGGAACCTTGTTGATTTCCAGCAGCGATGCAAGCGCGTACGCCGAGGCGACGGCATCGTGGTCAGGAAAGTCGTGGGCCTGAATCACGAGATCGCGAGAGCGATCGACGTGCGAGATCAGCTCCTGGATGCCTTTCATCGCTTACCGATACCTCTGATCGAGCGCCCACGTCGCCAGCTGACTCTCGATCAGCTGCGGCAGCCGCTGTTCTTCGGTCTGAAGATAGACGGTCCTGGCGAGCCGGTTCTGACCGCGCAGCTCGTAATGACCGCCCATCAGGAAATACATCTGCGCCTTGATCATTCTGTTGCTCTCCTGTTCAATCTGACGCAGCAAGCGACTGTCGACGTTCGGAGTGATGTAGAAGCGCGCCATGTCGTAATAGAGCGTGTCGCGCGGCAATTGATTGAGGACGGAGTTGAGATAGCGACGCGCCCCGGCCTCGTCATCGTTGTTGCGCAGTGCCAGCGCCGCCAACAGCGGGTAGCCGTATTGGCTTTCTTCGTACTGCCATGCACGGCGAAAGTAGCCCGCCGAACGCTCCCACTCCTGTCGCATGAAGGTCAGCATCCCCAACGGCGCGAACGCCGCGTGGTAGTCGGGCCGCATTTCCAGGGCGGTTGTGTAGTCACGGTAGGCCCGGTCAGACTCTCCCACGGTGGCGTAGAGACGACCACGATTCGCGTAGCTCAGAAAGACCGAGGGCTCAAGCGCTATGGCACGAGTGTAGTCATCGATGGCGCCACGGAAGTCGCGCCGCTCGGCGCGTACACGCGCACGGTCAACGTAGTGCCACGAGAAATCGGGCTGCAGTTCAATTGCCCGGTTGAGGTCCTGCTCCGCGTCAAACAGATTGTGCTGTCGCGCGCGCGCGCGACCGCGATCCGACCATGCAAACGAGTATTGCGGGTCGATCTCGACCGCGCGGGTCAGCACCTTCTCGGCCTCCTGATGCTCCCGCTGACGCAGAAGCGTATTGCCTAGCCCGACCAGAGCCACGAAGTTGTCCGGGTCGTACTCGAGACCGGTTTGAAACGCCGCGCGCGCCTGCGTGATACGGCCGCGCTGGAGGTAGTTCTCACCCAGCGCCGCGTGTGCCTGGGCGTTGTCGGGCTGCCGTTCGATGACCCTGTGCAGCAGCTCGGACTGCCGTTCAGTCTCGCCGTCATAACCCAGCAGCAGCGCTCGATTGAACAGCGCATCGGGATTATCGGGCTCTGCCTCCAGCACCGCATCCAGCACCGAGGCCGCGGTTTCGAACTGACCCGCGGCCAGCAACAGGCCCGACAGCAACACACGAGTCCGGGGGTCCTCGGGCCTGCCGCGCCGGGCCTCTTCGTAGGCGGCGATCGCCGCCTGCGGATCCCCGAGGCTCATGTAGATGCTGATACTCTCATAGAAATCCGGCTCGGTATCCTCGAGTTCCGGAATCACGGCTGTGTCCGGGGGTTCCGCTGGACGCTCCGCCACGGTGGCACATCCCGACAGAAGCAGCAGCAGCCCAAGCGATACACAACCCGCGCGCCACGGAAACGGGTGGCGCCTCCTCGATACATCCATGGTCAGTTCTTCCAAATCAATACCGTTACGGTAACCGTGATTCTCCCACGCTGCAGCGACACCCGTCAATAGGCCCGCGGCACTACCGAGCTCCGCGACGGATCCCGGATGTACGTTGCAATTCCGCCCGGGTCTTGCTACAATCGGCGCTATAATGAAAAAGTGGTTGCCTTTGCTCGTCATTCCGGTGTTGTACGCAGGAATAATTGCCCTGCTGGTAGTGCTGCAGTTCTCTGACGACCGGAGCTTTGCCGAGCAGTACGGCACCCTCAGCCTGCGCGGCAGGCGCGCGTTGGCCATTGAAGACCAGGATCAGCCGATCACCGAGCTGCGGATTCAGTACCGGGGCCTCGAGTTTGTGTTCAACTCCAATTCAAGCGTTTCACTGGAGAGCGACGACGGGGCCGAGACCATGCTGGCGGTTGTGGGCTACTCGCGGCTGGACCACGGTTTTGAAGTGCAGCTGGAAGACGACGTACGCCTACAGTTCCTGCTGACCGGCGAGGATGCCGCCGAGCTGCATATCCGTCCGCACATACCGGTACCGCTGCCGGGAGCATCGCGTATTACTATCCCGTTTGCTACCGTCGGCGGTGCCCGGACCGAGCAGGAGGCGGCGGGGGCCACGCTCCCGGTGCGCTATGATTCGACCACGTTCCTGCTGGCTCCGCCGCCGCGGTCGGTCGTCAACGGTAGCGCGTTGCGGCTTCCGGCCGACGTACACTCCCAGACGGTTCGCTACACGGCCATGGAGGCAGACGAGGAGGACGCGGTCACGCGCTGGTTCTCGGATCGCAGCCTGGCAATCGCCGACCAGGATTACGAGGCCTTTGTGCGCAACTACATCGAGCGCGGCTACGTCGGCTGGCGCAGCGGACGCTTTAATGCCGCAAGCGGCACGTGGGACATGCGCGAGGGCTCACCGCAATTCCGCGAAGAGATACTGACCGCTACACTGGCCGAAGCGTGGCGCCGCGATCAGTACGGACAGGCGTTTGCCGAGATGCGGCGTGCCGCCGACCGCCACGCCGACCAGATAGGTCTGCTGTCGAGCGCATACCTCGGGAATCTGCGAGAGCTCAAGTTGAGGGTTCAGGCGGCGGACAGCGCTACCACCCGCCAACTGCTGACGGCCGCCGAGCAGCGCGACGCTGATCTGTTCCGCACCGACGATCTGATGACGTTTGCGCTGCACCGCGGCAGCCGCGCACTGGCCGACGCGATCATCGCTTTTGCCGCCGAGCTCGACTACCGTGACCTCGACCTGTTTCAGACCGTGGGGCTGCTTCAGAACGCTCATATGGCGGATCCCGTCAGCGCCGAAGCGGAACGCGCTTTTGCGCGTTTTGATTCCGTGATCGAAAAACGGATCCTCCCGGCGGTGATTCGCATCGACGAGGGTTTCTTTCTGCAAAGTACCCCGGGTCAGATCGATATGCTCCTCTCGGTGCGCGCCGGCGTCATTCTGGAGCACAAAGGCCGCCGACGCGGCGATGCTATCCTGATAGATGTCGGACGCAACCTGGTCGTATCAGCGCTCTCGCTGGCCGACCAGGAGGGCTTCCTTCCGCGCGTTCTGATCTCCGCCGGCGGCGGGTTCCAATCCAGTGACGGGGCCATCGGCCCTGAGGACCTCTATCCCTATCTGCACGACAATCCGTCTTATCCGCACCTGGTCTCGCTGTATGACGAAATCGGACCGGGCACCTGGATGTGGACGGTCGCCACGGTCTCGGCCATCAGGGTAACCGACCAGCAGATCTCGTTTGCGGTGCAGGCGCCGGTCAACCGAACCCACTACCTGGTTGTCCAGGGCATACCGCCTTTCAGATCGATGCAACTGTTCGGGCTGGAGTGGCGTAACGATCCCTCGTTTGAGGCCTACGCCCGCGGCCGGCACTACAACCCGCAGACCAGATCACTGCTGATCAAGTACACCGACACGGTTCCCCAACGTCGCGTGGCACTCAACTACTGAGCCCCGGGGGTGTATCATGCGCCTGCCCGTCAGGCGCGCCGGAGAGCTCCCGTTGCAGCACCCCTTCCCAACGCTGGTAGGCTTCACGGTACTGGCCGGCAACCGAGCGGTCCGGTTCGATGACCCGGGTGCGTTCGAGACCGCCGAAAGCTTCCTCCGGGCTGCCAAACAGCCCGGCGCCGACACCGGCCCCGCGAGCCGCTCCTTCTGCACCGTCGGTCTGATAGAGGTGAACCTCTGTTCCGGTGACCGTTGCAAAGATGGTCTGGAACAGAGGGCTGAGAAACATGTTGGCGTGACCGGCCTTGACCGTATCAATCCTGATACCCATGTCGCGCATGATCTGCAGCCCGTAGTGCAGCGCGAAAACGATGCCCTCCTGCCCGGCCCGCAGCAGGTGGCAACGCTCGTGGATGTTGAAGTTGAGTCCGTGCACCGACGCACCGATATCACGATTCTCGAGCATGCGTTCAGCGCCGTTGCCGTACGGCAGGATCTGCAGCCCCTGGCAGCCGATCGGCGCCTGTACGGCCAGATCGTTCATGGCGGGGTAGTCGGCGGTTGGCGCGTCGTCGGGAAAGGCCCGGGCGGTTATCCGCCGGAGCCAACTGTAGAGTATTCCGGTCCCGTTGAGACAGAGTAACACACCGTACCGCCCGCACTCCCTGCTGTGGTTAACGTGAACAAAGGTGTTGACGCGCGACTGCGGGTCATAGCGCGGCGAATCCAGTATTCCATACACCACACCGGAGGTTCCGGCGGTGGTGGCGGCCTCACCGGGGTTGAGTACACCCAGGCTGAAGGCGTTGTTGGGCTGATCGCCGGCGCGATACGCTACGGGTATCCCGGCGGGTATTCCGAGAGCCCGGGCCGCCTGCGGCGTAACTGCGCCCTGTTCCGCAAAGGTCGGCTTGACCGGCGGTACTATCTGCCGTGGAAACCCGAAGTGCTGCATCAGAAATGCTGCCGGGGCATCATCGACAAAGTCCCACAGGATGCCCTCGGAGAGGCCCGACGGTGTAGTTACCGCCTCTCCGGTGAGCTTCAGCCCAATATAATCCCCGGGCAGCATCATCCGATCGATCCGGCCGAAGATCTCGGGCTCGTTCTGCTTTACCCACGCCAGCTTTGCGGCGGTGAAGTTTCCCGGCGAATTGAGCAGGCGCTGCAGACAACGCTCCGCGCCGAGTTCCTCACAGGCCCGGTTCCCGTAGGGAACCGCGCGGCTGTCGCACCAGATGATCGACGGCCGCAACGGCACACCCTGTCTATCGACCAGTACCAGGCCGTGCATCTGATACGAGATTCCGATTGCGGCCACCCCGGCCAGCTGCGCGGGGTGCCGGGACCGCAACAGCGCAGCACTCTTCTGCACGTGTTCCCACCAGACTTCAGGATCCTGCTCGGCCCATCCCGGCTGCGCCGCATGGATCTTCAACTCGCTGTCCGGCGATGTCGCCGAGCCAACCAGCGAGCCTGATTGTGCATCAACGAGGCTGGCCTTGATCGACGAGCTTCCGACGTCAAATCCCAGCAGAAAACCGGCCATCATGTCCTCCAGCGGCAGCCGTTGTAACGCACCTACGCGTCAATCAGATCGCTCAGCCTCTGACGCGTAAAACCGAAGTGTTCGGCGACTCTGGCCGCCGGTCCGGAAGCGCCGAAATCCGAGAGCACGAAGAGGTCGGCGCTGTCGCGCACGAAGCCCTCCCAGCCCTGCGCAACACCGAGCTCGGCCACCACGGCACGCACGCCCGACGGCACAATCGACTCACGGAAACCGCGGTCCTGGCGTTGGAACAACTCACGCGAGATCATCGACACCACACGCACCTGCCTGGTGCAGGCCGCAGCGGCTTCCAGTGCCAGGTTGACCTCGGAACCCGTGGCAACCACCACGACGTCCGGCACGCCGTCACAGTCCTGGACAATGTAGGCGCCGCGGCGCAGTGTCCTGGTCCATGAGGCGTCCGCTTTTTCGTACACCGTCAGATTCTGACGCGTCAACGCCAGTACGGTGGGCCCCTGCGAGTTCTCCAGGGCCATCTGCCACGCCTCGGAGGTTTCCTGCGCATCACCGGGGCGCAGCACGAGCATATTGGGAATGCTGCGCATCGCGGCCAGGTGTTCGATCGGCTGATGCGTCGGGCCGTCCTCGCCAAGAAAGATCGAGTCGTGGGTCATGATGTAGATCACCGGCTGCTTCATCAGCGCCGAGAGCCGCATTGCGGGACGCATGTAATCGGTGAAGACCAGGAAGGTGGCGCAGAAAGGGCGAAATCCGCCGTGCAGCGACAGACCGTTGCAGATGGCGCCCATGGCATGTTCCCGCACCCCGAAGTGCAGCGTTCGTCCGTTGCGACTCTGCCTGGTGAACGATCCGTATCCCGGCAGCGCGGTGTTGTTGGAGGGAGCCAGGTCGGCAGACCCGCCGACCAGGTGCGGCACCGATTTGGCGAGCGCCTGCAGCGTCTGACCGCTGGCTTTGCGTGTGGCCACCGTGTCGCCAACGGCAAACTCGGGCAGCTCGGCGCGCATTAGCAGCGACGTACCGTCGGAGAAATGCTTGTCCCATTTCTGCTTCAATTCAGGATTGGCCTCGGCCCATTCAACGAACATTTCCTGCCATTCGTCATGCTCGCGCTTGAGCTTCTCCAGGCGGGTGCTGAAGAACTCAACCGCATCAGGATCGATGTAGAAGGCGTCGTTGTCACCGACACCGAGGGCGCGCCGCGTAGCGAGCACTTCCTCTTCACCGAGCGCCGCACCGTGAACGTCGGCGCTGCCGGCCTTGTTGGGTGATCCCTTGCCGATAATCGACGTCAGTTTGATCAGCGTGGGTTTGGCAGTTTCGTTCCTCGCCAGCTCGACCAGCCGCTCGATCTCTTTGACGTCGTACGCGTCTGCCGCAAGCACCTGCCAGCCGTACGCCTCGAAGCGCTTCTCAACGTCTTCGGTGAAAGCCAGCTCCGTGGAGCCCTCGATGCTGATACCGTTGGAATCATAAAACACGATCAACTTGCCGAGTCCCAGATGGCCGGCCAGCGAGCATGCTTCCGAGCTGATGCCTTCCATCATGCAGCCGTCACCGGCTATGGCGTAGGTGTAGTGGTCGATGACCGTGTGTTTCCTGGTGTTGAAATGCTCGGCCAGCATCGACTCCGCAATTGCCATGCCCACCGCATTAGCCACGCCCTGACCCAAGGGACCGGTAGTCGTCTCGACCCCCGCTGTGTGACCGTACTCCGGGTGACCGGGAGTTCTGGAACCAACCTGGCGAAAACTGCGCAGATCATCGAGTGAGACGTCGTAGCCCGACAGGTGCAGCAGCGAGTAGAGAAACATGGAGCCGTGGCCGGCGGAGAGAATCAGGCGATCACGATTGGGCCAGCCGGGATCCCCGGGGTAATGCGAAAGGATCTCTCCGTACAGTAGAGCGCCAAGCTCGGCCAGGCCCATCGGCATCCCGGGATGACCCGAGTTGGCCGCCTGTACAGCGTCCATGGAAAGGGTTCTCACCGAGAGCGCGATTGCTTCCAAAGCCTTGGTATTCATCAAAAGAATCCTCCAGTGCAGAATCGGTTGTTACAGCGTGCTCCATAATACACGATCGTTTGCGTTTCCGAAAGTCCGCCGTGCTACCAAAAGTGCTGGATACCACTGGCCGATTCCGGCTATGGTAAGCGACATGAGAAGCTACACAATCGCCGTCCTGGCCGGGGACGGAATCGGACCGGAAGTCATGCAGCAGGCCGACGCGGTGCTCGCGGCGGTCGAGGATCGCTTCACGCTGACGTTCGAGCGCCGACCGGCCGACGTGGGGGGAATCGCCATCGATAATCACGGTCATGCGCTTCCGCAGCAGACCATCGACACCTGCCGCGAGGCAGATGCCGTCCTGTTTGGATCAGTGGGCGGTCCGCGGTGGGAGTCACTGCCACCGGATCAGCAGCCCGAGCGCGCCGCCCTGCTGCCGCTGCGCAAGACCTTCGGTCTGTTTGCCAATCTGCGCCCGGCGATAATCTTCCCTCAGTTACGGAGTGCCTCGCCGCTGAAGCCGGAGGTGATCGGCGAAGGGCTGGACGTGCTGGTAGTGCGTGAGCTTACCGGAGGCATCTATTTCGGCGAACCGAAAAGCCGCACCGCCGACCGTGCCGTAGACACGATGGTTTACACTCGCCGGGAGATCGAACGCATCAGTCATGTCGCGTTTCAGGCGGCTCGGAAGCGCAACGGCCGTGTCACGTCCATTGATAAGGCCAACGTCCTGGCCAACGGCGTGCTGTGGCGCGAGGTGGTCACTGAAGTCGCCGCCGGCTATCCCGATGTCGAACTCGGCCACATGTACGTCGACAACGCGGCGATGCAGCTGGTGCGTAATCCGCGTCAGTTCGACGTTATCCTGTGCGGCAACATGTTCGGCGATATTCTGTCGGATGAAGCGTCGATGATCACCGGGTCTCTGGGCATGCTTCCCAGCGCGTCTCTCTCGTCATCGAGCGTCGGCAGTACCGCGCAACCGGTCTTCGGCCTCTACGAGCCGTCCGGCGGATCGGCACCCGACATCGCGGGGCGCGATCTGGCCAACCCCATTGCGCAGATCCTGTCGCTGGCGATGCTGTTGCAGTACAGCTTCGGACTGGATGAAGCCTACGAGGCAATTCTCAACGCGATCACCTCGGTCCTTGACGACGGATGGCGCACCGCGGACATCATGTCCGACGGCTGCCGGCTGGTGGGGACTGCGGACATCGGGTCGCGCATCGCCGCCGCCGTGCGCGACCGCTGAGCATTCCGGTCAAGTCATGCGATCACGCAGCCTGTCGAGCACCGCGTCGATGGACAGGCCGGCCGCCTGCAGCAATACGGTCAGGTGATAAAGCAGGTCCGCGCTTTCGGAGATAATCTCCTGATCTCCGCGCGCCAGGATCAGCTCGATGGCCTCTTCACCGGTCTTCTTGCGGATCTTGTCGAGCCCCTCGCGGAACAGGTGCGTGGTGTAGGAGCCTTCCGGCATTGACGCCTGGCGCTCGGCGACGACCTGCTGCAGACTCGACAGCAGACCGTCTGCCGTGGGCCGATCCGTCGGCCGCACGGCGGCCGGGTCTTCGGCGGCATCCGGGACCGCGACAGCCGGGCAGGCGACGTCGATGACTGCCAGGTAGAACGACGCGCGCTCAACAATCGATCGCAGCGCGGCCTCCGGCCGCAGCGGAAGCAGCCGGTCGCTGCGCGCGTCGAGAATCCACAGCGAGCCCTGTTCGATACTCTTCGTGAATCCCTTGCGCGAGGTCTCAGCCAGCTCGATCGGCTCTCCGCAACGGTTGCAGATGACCACCGGCTTGCGGTCTACCACTGCTGTTCTCCGTCGGGCGGTGGAAAGGCGCGAAACAGCTCCCTGAGGTCGACTGCGTCCTCGTAGATCGCCTTGCCGGCGATAACCGCCACCACGTTTGGATGCCGCTCGACCGCGACGCGCTCTATGTCCGCCGCGGACCCGATTCCACCGGATAGAATCACCGGCAGTTGCGAGACCTCGGCAATCCGGTTGGCGCCTTCGATATCGGGTCCGCCGAGCGTGCCGTCGTTGGCGATGTTGGTATAGATGATACCGCAGGCGCCTACTTCGCGGGCGCGCCGGGCCAGGGTAAGGTCTTCGACGCCGGTCTGCCGTTCCCAGCCCTCCACGTAGACCATGTGATCACGCGCATCTATTCCGGCCAGAAACACGTTGCCGTAATGCGCACTCCACCCTTCCACGACTTCGGGTCGCCGGGCAAAGGTGGTACCGATCACAAACCGGTCGATCCCCAGATCCATCAACTCTTCGATGTCTTCATCGGTGCGAATACCGCCACCAAACTCGAGCGTGCAGTTCACCGCCTTGCGAATCTTGCGGATCTTCTTGCGGTTGCTCTGCTTGTCTCCACGCGCGCCGTCGAGATCAACAATGTGCAGTCGACCGGCACCTGCTTCCACGAAACCGCGCGCAACGGCCACGGGGTCTTTGTCATAGACGTCAACCTGATCGTAGTCGCCCTGCGTGAGCCGAACGCAGCGTCCGCCGAGAATATCAATCGCCGGAATCACAGTCATGGGGTTCTCCTTCAGTTGTATGCCGAAGATTTGATTCTACACCAGAATATAGCGCAAATCGGCCCGTCGGCCCAGCGTGCGATGGACGTCAGAGCAGTTGCATGAATGCCCGGGCGTATTCTTCGAGCCCCTCGATCGCTGCCGGCTGAACCCGCTGGGTGTGAATCTCGAACGTATCCGCCAGATCGCGTACGTCGATACCTTCCCACGCGGTACGTCCGACCATTGCCGCGCCGAATGAGGTTGCCTCTTCGAGATTGCTGAGGTAGACCGGGGCCTCAGAGCGATACGCCGCCAGGATAGTGTTGTAGTCAAGGTTGTTGCGAAACCCTCCCTCGGTGTAGATCGCCGTGCCCGGGCGGTGGCCGATGCGCTCGAATGCCACACCGGTCTGAATCACCAGCGACAGGTTCAGCACGGCAAACGCCACCGGCAGATCGCTGAAGAAGTCCGGCACAGCTCTGCCGGAAGTGATGTCCTGCAACGGGTAGACCGTTCCACGCTCGTAGACGCGTGGCTCGGAGTCGGGAAACTGTCCGGTGCCGCGAACCACGCTCGGAAAGATGAACAGCGATTTGTCCCGGATTACGCGCTGGTAGAGCTCGCTATTGAACTGCGGGTAGACGCCGGCATTGTTGATGTCAAGCAGCAGCCGCGTGTAGACCTCGAACTCCTGTCCGCCCATCAGAATTGATGTCTTGATCGGAGCTCCGAAGGCCGAGCGGTTGTAGAAGACGGTCTTGCCGAGTTCATCCTCCGAAAAGAAGACCTCCTCCATCGGATGCATCGCCACGCACCACGTGCCGGTGGAGTTCAGTACGAAATCCTCGCGCATCTTCAGCAGATAGGGCAACAACGAGGCGTTGGAGTCGTGAATGCCGAGCGTCACAACGGTGGCAGGATCGAGTCCGGTTGCTTCGATGACCTCGGGTTTCAGTGTGCCGAGCACTTCCCACGGGGAACCTACCCGTTCAGGAAGCAGTGTGCGGATGCCAAGGCCGTCGGTGACCGCCGACCAGCTGTCACGCGCAAAGTCCCACAGAAACGTGTGGCACCCCGGGTAGGTGTAGTCGGCGGCTTTGCGTCCGGTGAGGCGAAAGCCGAAATAGCCGGGAAAGAAGAGCACCGAAACGGTACGCGCGAAGTCGCGGGGAAACTTCTGCTGCAGGTAGAAGATAGCCTTGCCGGGATTGATCAGCGGCTTGAGTTCGGCGGTGGCGGTCTGCTGCTGGAGCTCGATCCGGGAACCGAAGGCCTCGAAGAAGGTGTCGTGAAAATCGTCCCCCGGATCGTGCGTGTAGTCCAACGCCGGCACCGTCGGCTCGCCGTCACGGTCAACACAGACGAAAGCGGCGCCGTGGGTGGCAACTGAAATCACCCGGATCGGGTACTGCTCCGCGAAGCGGTTGAGATTACGTATCAGCCACCGCTCGATCTCCACCACCGGTTCCGCGGATACACCGTGCTGCTGAACCGCCGCAAAACGCTCGGAGACCGTCTCTATCAACTGCAGCTGCTGGTCGTAAACCAGCAGCTTCTTGTTGGTCTTGCCGACGTCAAAAACCGCTATCGCGTAGTCCATGCTCATTCTCCCGCGCTGACCTGACTACGGAAGCGTTCCACTTCCCAGCCCATAATGAACTCCGTCTGCTCAGGCGGCAGCGGAACGGCCCCGCCGAAGGATTCGGCGTGGACGGCAACCTGTACCGCGTCCAGGAAGAGAGCCGCCGCGGCATCCATCTTGCGCTGAGTGCGGCCGTTGATGAAGACGCCCAGCTCCTGCACCGCGACCACCGGCGGAATCCGGCCACTCTCCGCGAGGAAGGCGCCGAGAGCTGCGCCGATTGCCTGCTTGGCCGCTATGATATCGTCAGTCAGCTTCAAAAACGGAGTGCGATGACCGGCATACACTATGTGATCGGGACTGAATGCGCGTGCCAGCGGGGCAAATGCGTTCTCCGACCGCACGAAGCGGGCGATCTCGCGATTGGTAAGCAAGACGCTGCGGTACTCCGGCGTTCCGGAATCGAGTTCCTGCGCACGTTTGACGAGCTGATACGCCAACAGCTCGGAGCGCTGGCCGTCGTAGGGAATACTGTCAAAATCCGGCATACGCGCGACGTGCCCTTTCACCTGCCCGAAGATTGTCTTGTGCAGACTGCGCACCTCTTCCGCCGTATCGGCTCCTGCAACCAGGCCGTGGTTTTGCAGCAGAATGATCCGCGGCGCATCGTTATGCTGCCGGCGGAAGGCCTCGATCGCGTCACCCACCGCCCGCGCCAGAATCAGCCCGGGATTGATGTTCGGGACCCAGACCACCGTGTCACCAAACACGCGTTGCGCCGCCGACTGCCCTTCCCGGGAACAGGTAATCCCGTTGACCAGCGGTGGATGGGTGTGGACAACAAAGCGAAACGGCATCAGCTCGTGCATCAGCGTCTCAACGCTGGGGCGCCGCTCTTCTCCCGGCCGGCGCGCATCCATCAGATCCTGCAGCGCCTGCCGTTCACGCTCATCGGCGTCCCGCGGATACTCCTTGTGCAGCACGCCGGCCAGCCGGGTGCGATCCATCCTGACGAAGGTCTCTTCGGAAGCGTCCGCCAGCGTGGTTCCCGAAGCCTTGACGTAGAGCGTATCGTTCTGCTTCACCGAGGTGTTGCCGCCGCCCGCCAGAACCCATTGCGGGTTGGCCCCGTAGAACCGCGAAAGGTCAACCAGTTGTTCGAGACTCAAGTCTCTATCCTCCCGTCAATCCATGTGAAAGACTTCCTGCAGATGCCTGACCACCGGGGAGTTGTCATCGTTACAGTCCATAATGTCGGCCATGTACTTCCACCACTTCTTGACAACCCGCGATTTTGGCAGGTCCGCCGTGGTGTCGTGGTCCTTGACCTTCTGCACCGCGAACAGAGTCAGACTGTCGGGATCGAGAAAGATCGAATAGTCCTGCACACCGGCCGCTTCGATCTCGCGTACCAGTTCGGGCCAGATCTCGTCGTGCCGCCGCTTGTACTCCGACTCGTAGCCCGCCTTCAGTTTCATTGTGAACGCCACGCGATTCATACTTACCCCCCGATCGACACGGCTCGTTGTCCCGGCATTATAGCCCGGCTTACCGCGATCCGTCACGGCTGCCGGAAACAACAACGGGGCGCGGTTTGCGTGCTCATCATGATCGTGATAGTATACCGCAGGCGGGCAGCGTCGTGAAGCGATCTTCTGATTTCGACCGTATCATCGCCAATTCGAGTTTTCTCATGCGGCTGAGACAGCAGACCCGCGCAACCGATACGACGCGTGCGCTGAAGGCAGCCGAAATCGCGCAGTTGGAGCGGCAGGGCAATGTCTGCGGCAACTGGTCACTGCTGGCCGTTCGCGACCGCTTTGACCCGTCGCGCGTCCATCACAGCTCCTTCCACGGCCGCGTGGTGCTCGGGAGCTTCACGCCGTCCGGCAGCCATCCCGGCCCCGGCATTCTCGCCAGTACGCTCGTGGACTGCGAGCTCGGTGATGACGTCGTGATCCATCGCTGCCCGCTGATTTCCGGCTATCTCATCGGCGCCGGCGCCTACCTCAGCGCCAGCTCGCTGGTGCACAGCGGCAGCTGCACGTTCGGCAACGGGACCAGAATCTCCGCCGGGATCGAGCCCGGAGGCCGAGAGATCACGTTGCTGGCCGAGCTCGACATGCCGACCGTCAGCGCCGTGCTCGGCGGCCGCGGCGACATCGCTGCGCAGAGCGCCTACGAGGGTGTCGCCCAACGTTACGTCGCCCGGTGCGCCGCCGGCGCCGGTGGCGTCGAAGACGGCGCCCGAGTCGAGAACTGCAGGTCGATCAGGAACAGCTGGATTGGTCCCGCGGCGCGCATCAGCGGGGCGGAGCTTATCCTTGAGTCTACCGTGCTCTCGAACAGCGACGAGCCGACGGAGATCGGCACCGGCGCAATTCTGGAGCACTGCCTGGTACAGCCCGGCGCCCGGATCGACAGCCACGCGATCGTTCAGCGGTCACTGATCATGGAGCACAGTACCGTGGAGCGCCAGGCCAAGGTGTCACAGAGCGTGGTGGGACCCAACGTAGTCCTTGGCGAGGGTGAGGTGACCGCCTCGTGCGTCGGACCGTTCACCGGCGCACACCATCAGTCGCTGCTGATTGCGGCGTTCTGGCCGGCAGGCCGCGGGGTGCTCGGAGCGGGCTCCAACGTCGGTTCGAACCACACGTCGCGCGTGCCCGATCAGGAAATCTGGCCCGGCGAGGGGATGTTCTTCGGGCTGGACAGCGTGATCAAGTTTCCTGCCGACTACAGCCGGGCGCCGTACAGCGTGATCGCCAGCGGAGTCACCACGCTGCCGCAGCGGGTATCGTTTCCGTTCTCGCTGATTGTCGAGACGCAGCAACACCTGCCCGGCGTGTCGCCGGCCTTCAACCGCCTGATTCCGGCGTGGAGCCTGCGCCACAACCTCTACGCGCTGGAGCGCAATCAGATCAAGTATCGCCGCCGGAATAACGCCCGGCGCCATCAGTTTGACTTCTCGTACCTGCGTGATGACATTGTAGCAATGATGGGTGAAGCCGTGCAGCGGCTCGAGGCGGTCGGTCAGCCTGCGCCGCACTACCTTCCGGGAACAATCGAAGGTATCGGCAAGAACGTGGTGTTGGAGCAGGATCGCATCGATGCTATCGAGACCTATCGCTGGTTCATCGACTACGCAGGCTGCCTGGCGCTCGAAAGAGGGCTCTTGCGGCGCCTGATCGGAAAGCGGCGCCCGGTATGCGAGGAGGACCGGTCCGCTCGCGGTCAACTCCATCAGCTGCGTGACATGATCGAAGCGCTGCATCAGTCGGTGCGAGCATCGCGGGAACGCGATCGCGAACGGGGCCTGCGCATCATCGACGACTACAGTTGTACGCATCCTGAACTGGACGACGACGATGTCGTTCAGCACGTTGCGGCGCAGGTTCTGCAGCTGCGGACCGAGATTGACGAGCTGCTGCGACATCTTGGCGGCACGGATTAGTGCGCGTACAGGAGGAATTCGGTGTTACGGCAGTTGCAAGCGCTCCCGCTACCCTGCTACCTCGCTTCTATCAGCGCGCTGGACCGCTACTTTCACCGCCCTTTCGGGCAGAACCTCTATGTAGCGGTGCGTGGAAGCCTGGTCGATCTGGCCCGCATGCACGATACGCTCGAGTATCCCGGCGTGGACGAATGGGACGCCGCGCTTCCCAACGGCGAGGGATACATCTATTTCCGCTGCGTTGAAGAGGACGCTGAGTACGCCGGCTTCGGGTATGCAGTGCTCGATATGCTCTTCGAACCGCGCACGGAGACCTTCTTTGACCGCGCCGACGCCTACCACCAGCTGCGCTCGGCACGATTGTCGGCCCGCAACCCCGATGACGACGCCAGCTTCTGGGAGGGGGCGGTCCTCAGCGCGCGTTACGGCTACGACGTCGAGAGAGTCTCTCCGCCTTGCGTCTCGGTCATGCGGACGCTTTCCGCCGCTGCGCAGCGACGCCAGCTGATCGACGTGCTGTGCGGCAGTTTCGCGTGGAAGGGGTTGCAGATACTGATGGATGGCGGCGCGGTTCATGCCCTGTGGCCCGAGCTGCAGCCGATGAACGGCACCGTTCATTCCAAGGAAGAGCACCCCGAAGGCAACGTCTGGCAGCATTCGCTGGAGACGCTGCGGTACCGCAAATCAACCGATCTCACCCTGACCATGGCCCTGCTGCTGCACGACAGCGGGAAACCCCACGCGCGCCGAACCCGGGAGCGCGCCTTTGACCAGCACGCCGAGCTGGGAACCCGGACGGCCGTCAGCTTGCTGCGCCGCCTGCAGTTCTCGCGCCAGTTCATCGACAACGTCACGTGGCTGATTCGCAACCACATGTTGCCCGGCAACCTGCACCGGCTGCCGACCTACCGCAGTGAGAAAGCGATGGCGTCACCACTCTTCCCGCTGCTGCTCGAACTCTACCGGTGCGATCTCTGCTCGACCTACCGCGGCCCCGACGGCTACTATCGCGCCTGCAAAGTGTATCGCAGCTTTCTCAAGAACCGCGCCAATCCCTTCCGGGCCGTCGACGGCAAGAAGCTGCTCAGGCTCTACGTCGAGTAGCCCTGGCGCCCGAACGCGTCCCCCCGCAGAACGCCGCTGTCGCGCGCGTCAGCCGAAGGTGTCGAGCAGAAAACCTTTGAGCGCCTCGGAGCTGCTCTCGATGACGGTGGCCTGCTTGCGGCGTTCGAGCACCGCTGCCAGTTGCGGCGGCAGCGGAGGGCGGGTACCGGTTGCCTGCTCGACTACCTCCAGAAACTTACCGGGATGCGCGGTGGCCAGACAGATGACACCAATGTCGGTCTCTGCACGCCGCGCGCGAAAACGCTCGGCCGCCAGCACACCGGTTGCGGTATGCGGGTCGAGAAACACGTCGCGGCTGCGATGATAACGTTCAATGGTTGCGAGGGTCTCCTGGTCGGTAATCACCGAACCTTCGATGCAGGCCCGCATCGCATCGACATCACCGCCGAAGAGCGCCGAGAGTCTTTCGAAATTGCTCGGATTACCGACGTCCATGGCATTCGACACCGTCCGTACCGACGGGCGCGGCGTAAACACGCCCCTGGCAAGATACTCCGGGACGACGTCGTTGGCGTTGGTAGTAGCCACAAAGCGCTCGACGGGCATTCCCCAGCGCCACGCCAGCACGCCGGCGGTCAGATTGCCGAAGTTGCCACTTGGTACGCAGAACACCGGCGGCGGCCGCCGCGCAGCGCGCCACTGCGTCGCCGCCCAGACGTAATAGAACGACTGCGGCAGAAGCCGTCCCAGATTGATCGAATTGGCTGACGTCAGCACCAGCTGCCGTGTCACCTCCCGGTCGATGAACGCCTCCTTGACCATTCTCTGACAGTCATCGAACGAGCCGCGCACCTCCAGTGCTGCGATATTGCCTCCGAGCGTTGTGAGCTGCTTCTCCTGCAGCGGACTGACGCGCCCCGAAGGGTAGAGAATCACAACGCTGATGTTGTGACGCCCGTAGAAGGCCTGCGCCACGGCGCTGCCGGTATCTCCGCTGGTAGCGGTCAGAATGATCGCATGGCGGTCACGGTGACCAAGGAAGTGCTCCATGCAGGCAGCCAGGAAGGACGCGCCGAAGTCCTTGAAGGCGCACGACGGACCGTGAAACAGCTCGAGCAGCTCGATTGAGTCTGAGAGTGCCTCCAGACGCGGGCCGAAGCTGAAGGCGAGCTCGACCACGGCTTCGGATTCGTGACGCGAAAGCTCATCGCCAAGCAGGCCGCAGGTCAGTTCGGCGGCGATTTCGTTGAACGACGTCTGCGGACCAAAGCTGCTGATCAGCCCGCTGAGGTCGGTCTCGGTCACCGGATGGTAGAGTCCACCGTCGGGCGCCAGTCCGCGAAATACGGCGGCGGCAAAGCTCACCCGGTCGGACGGATCCCGGGTACTGGCAAACGTCATCGCTTCGCCCCCGCAGCGCCGGCCCGGCCGCTTCGGGCGCCTGCTCCGTTGCCGTCACCGAAGAACGCGCGGTGCACGACCTGCAGCGTACGCTCGCGGTCGTCGCGATGCACCAGGAACGAGATGTTCATCTCGGTTGAGCCCTGCGCAATAGCCAGGATGTTGATCCCCGCGTCACCGAGGGCACTGAAAAGCCGGCCGGAGATACCGGGTGTTCCGCGCATCTTCTCGCCGATCACAGCGATGATTTCAAGGTCTTCGATCAACTCGAAGCGCTCGATCTGCTTGTGGGTCAGCTCGTGCGCCAACTCGCTCTGCAGGCCCTCGATTGCCGCGCGCGCCTGCCCCTGGCGACAGACGATGCAGATACTGTGCTCGCTGGAAGCCTGGGAAATCATGATCACGTTGACGCCTACCCTTGCCAGTGTCGAGAAGACGCGGCCGGCCATTCCCGGTACACCCACCATGCCACCACCTTCGACGTTGACCAGCGAGACGTTGTCAATTGAAGCGATTCCGGTGATCGGGTGCTTGTCGTGCACGGGCTCGGCGGAGATGCGCGTGCCGGCCGCACCCGGATTGAGCGTGTTACGGATCCAGATCGGTATGTTCTTCTCGACCGCCGGGACCATGGTGTAGGGATGAATCACCTCGGCGCCGAAGTACGACAGTTCCATCGCTTCCTTGAAAGACAGGCGGCTTACCACGAACGCTTCGGGAACGTAGCGCGGATCGGCGCTCAGCACACCGTCCACGTCCGTCCAGATCTCGATCGCGCCGGCGCCGACAGCCGCGCCAACCAGCGACGCGGTGTAATCGGAGCCGTTGCGGCCCAGCGTGGTTGTCACCCCTTCGCCGGTCGCGGCGATGAAACCGGTGATAATCGGCACTTCGTGCAGGTCGCGCAGCGCCTCGGCGATCAGACGGTAACTGAGCCTGAAATCCACCGCCGCGCTGCCATGGTAGTCATCGGTAATGATCAGGTTGCGCGCGTCAATCGTAATCGCGGGGGTCCCGATTGAATCCAGGTAGGCCGCTACCAGGCGGCAGCTCATACGCTCGCCGAAGCTGGCGATCAGGTCCATCGTACGCGGCGAACACTCCTTGACCAGTTCCACGCCGCGCAGCAATTCCGTCAGCTCCGCCATCAGCTCCTCTACCGGCGCCAGGACGGATGCGCGTTCAGTCGCGGGGAAGAGCGTCTCAGCGGCGTCTGCGTGCTGTGCGAAGATCTCGAGGGCGTGATCATGATACGCGGCGTCACCGACGGCTGCTTCACCGGCGGACTGCAGCAGCAGGTTGGTGACGCCCTTCATGGCCGACAGCACCACGGCAATCGGCTCACGATGACGCGCCTGGCCGATGATACCGCAGACTCCGCGAATGCGCTGCGCATCTGCCAGTGAGCTGCCGCCAAACTTCAATACTCTCATGTGTGTGTCTTCCCCCGTTCCATCTGAAGCCCATAATCGGGGAAAGCTTAACAAAAATCAAGTTTTGATCGGTAGCGAAAACCCCTAATCGACGCTATGATAGTGACATGCTCCCGTCACGCCGGACACTGCGCATCAGTCTCGGCCCGCTTGTTGCGCTACTGGTATGTGCCGCGTGCGCCACAGCCGTTGCGCCGCAGCCCGGCGCGGTGGCCACCGACGTCGAGATGGAGGTTGAGCATCCGACCGCCACGGAAGAAACCGTCGAATCGGCCTCGGTGGCGATGCCGGCCGCCGAACCGCCGACGCCGACCGAGGCTCGTGAGCTCGTCCGCCGCGCGGTGGCTGCGTTGGCGGATGGAGTGGCGGTGCGCCTCGACGATGACAGCTACCTCGGCGCCGTGTTCGATCTGGACGGAAACGGCTGCCTTGAGATCGGGCTGCTGGTGCTGGGGACGGAGTTCGCCGAGCTTGCCGACTTCGCCGTGCTCTCGGATGCAACCCGACTCTACATTCCGGATGCCCGTACTCCCGATCTGTTTCTGGCCGTCCTGATCCGTGACGGGGATCGCTTCAGCGAACGCCACCGCTTTGCGATCGGCAAGCGCCGCGTGGTAAGCGACGTCAGCGTTCATCCGCTGCGGCTCGATCGCGGAACACCGGCAGCGTTTGTAGTCACCGTGGTGACCCGTGACGGATCCGAGCAGTACTGGTGCGCATTTGACGCTGACGGCAAGCCCACGAGCCTGCTGGCGGATAACACGGGCACCACACGCACGATCATCGCCGACATCGATAACACCCATCGGCTTGACTTCGTCCGCTACCAGCCGGTTTTCGAGCAGGGGCGCGGTTACGACACCCTGATCAGCCGCACGCGCTGGACCGTCGCGGGGTTCGAACCCGGCGAGACAACCAACGTCGTACGCAATTTGACGCGCTTTCTCGAACGCGCCGCCAGGAGCCTGGAACTCGCCGCCTGGGGCCAATTCATCGACCGGGTCGTACTGCCTGCCGCCGTAGGCAGCCTGCGTCAGCGGGGCTTCGACGACACCGCGATTGTCGACCTGCTGTTTCTGCCGGAGAACGGCCTCACCTTGACCGCAGTCGCGCGGCAGCACGGGATTGCGGAGGTGGTCTTCCCCGATATCGTCCGTAATCCGTTTCGCGATATGGGCGTTGAGACCAGTTTCCGCACGTTGCTGAGAGTGGTGACACCCGAGACCGAGAGTTACTTCTACGAGGCCCGGATCGGGATGCAGCGGAATCCGTTTCAGCCTCAGCAGTTTTTCTTTGCTCCGATAGCGTTTCAAGGAGAGTGAACCCGATGTACAAGTACCTCGTTGATGGCGGCACCCCCGTCCGGGGCACCATTCGCGCCAGCGGCAACAAGAACGCGGCGCTCCCCTGCCTGGCAGCTACGCTGCTCAGCAGCGAGCCGGTGACGCTGCGCAATATCCCGGATATCGAGGACGTACAGGTGGTCATCGAGATTCTGATCCATCTCGGTGCAACCGTGACCGGCGGCACGGTTGCCGGAGAGTACACCGTCAGCGTGGGCAATATTCGCACCACCGAGATTCCCGATTCGCTGGCCTCGCGAATACGCGCTTCGATCCTGTTTGCCGGTCCGCTGCTGGCGCGGGCGGGTCGCGTGGAGCTCTCGCCTCCGGGCGGCGACGTGATTGGACGCCGGCGCCTTGACACGCACTTTCTGGCGCTCACGGCGCTGGGAGCCGAGGTACGCATTGACGGGCAATTCAGCCTTTCGGCGCCGCGTCTGGTCGGCAACCAGATCTTCCTCGATGAGGCGTCGGTTACCGCTACCGAGAACGCCGTGATGGCCGCCGTACTCGCGGAGGGTGAGACCACAATTGAAAACGCCGCCTCGGAGCCGCACATCCAGGATCTGTGCAACATGCTCATCGCAATGGGAGCCCGCATCACTGGAGTGGGCTCCAACATTCTGCGGATCAGTGGGGTCAGCAAGCTGCACGGCACCGAGTTCCGCATCGGCTCGGACTACATGGAGGTCGGGTCGTTTATCGGGTTGGCCGCTGCCACCCGCGGTGAGCTGACAATCGAGGACGCACCGGCGCGCCACATGCGGATGATCCGGATTGCGTTTGCCAAACTGGGGATCGGCTGGGAACAGAGCGGCGACACCATCCACGTCCCGGCAAACCAGAAACTCACGGTAGTCTCCGACATGGGCGGCGTAATTCCCAAGATCGACGACGCTCCGTGGCCCGGATTCCCGCCCGACCTCACCAGTATCGTGCTGGTTGTGGCCACCCAGGTAAGCGGTACCGTGCTGGTTTACGAGAAGATGTTCGAGTCGCGCATGTTCTTTGTGGACAAACTGATCGGCATGGGTGCGCGCATTGTGCTATGCGACCCGCACCGTGCGGTGGTCTCCGGCCCCTGCAGATTGACCGGCTCGGTGCTTACGTCGCCCGACGTGCGCGCCGGCATGGCAATGGTGATAGCCGCGCTGTGCGCCGAGGGGCAGAGCATCATTCACAATGTCTACCAGATCGAACGCGGCTATGAGAACCTGGCCTCACGTCTGAGGAGCCTTGGAATCGGCATCACGCGCGTCACCGTCGACCAGTGACGCCCACGTCACGGCAGCCGCGCGCTCCGCGTCAGTTTTCGAACTCGCGCATGATGGTGTGATACGCCGCCTGCACCCTCAGGTAGGCTTGCTCGGCCTGCCTGCGCTGTGCCTCATCCAGGCCGCCGGCCGCATCGGGGTGGAACTGTACCGCCAGCGCCCGGTAGACCCGCTTGACCTCCTCCGGTCCGGCTGCCGGCGAGACACCCAGCAGCGCGCAGGCCTGAGGATCGAGCACCCGGTAGGGCTCACGCAGCAACCGATAGCGCTCAGCGGGAATATCCCAGCGTTCCGCGGTCCGCCGCACCCGGACGGGCTCGACACCGGCGGCCAGCAGCAGATCAACGACGGCTTCACGCTCGTGCAGCGGCAGTTTGCGTCGCAGGAACTCGGTAAGCCCGGCTCTGTCGGCGTGCAGCGCCAGAGAAGCTCCTTCGCCGGCCACCCGCGCCAGCTCGGCAGCGCGACGGCTCGACGGCTGGTAGAGTTCGCTCAAGCGCTGCAGGAGCAGCGCCTGTCGATCGCTGGACAGCTCACCATCGAGCACAAAGCTGAGGACAACGATGGCCGTTTCCACCGGCAGCGCCTGCAGCGCGCTGTCTTGCAGCGGATGTTCCACCAGCCGCGTCAGCGACCGCCGCTCGCGCGCCCGCTGTACCGCCTGGTCGACCAGCGTTCCAACCAGCAGGCCGAATCCGACGCCAAATACGCCCGCCGGAAGACCAATAAGACCGCCCAACAGCGTACCGAGCGGCAACCGCCTCATGATTCGTTCATGCGCGCCGCCACGCTGAACAGCGCCCACGTCAGCAGCAGGGCCTGGACGCCGATCAGCACCACAGCCGCCACGACAACGCCGGCCGAGAGCACCAGAAACCCCAGCAGCACGCGAAAGAAGTAGAAGTAGAGCAGGATCAGGTGGTGCACTACCAGGGGCACCAATACCAGCGCCGGGATGCCGAGCAGCGTGATGCGCCGCAGATAACGGCTGCGCCACCGGATTCCCAGCGTTATGCCGAACAACGAAAACACCAGCAGGCTGAACGGCAGCAGAAGGCGCATCCCGATCTCCACGTAGACCGGCTCAACGGCAAAGCCGAACGCGGGAAACAACCGCGCCTTGTGCAGCAGATCGGGCAGCCCGACGTTTGACACCCCCCCATCGGCGGCGGCCACCAATTCGAGGCGGCTCAGCGGTGCGCGCAGCTCGAGCACGTGAGCCACGCTCGGGTCACGTTTGCCGGCAAGGTAGCGCGGCTGGCTGACGGTTCGCTCAGCGGAATCAACCGTTCGCATGTTGAGAAACGCCGAAGAGACGCCGTCGTAACTGTCGCGCTGCTCTATTTTGCCGTACTCGGCGCGCAGGTGATAGCCCGGCTCGCCGTGGCTGTCGTAGCTGATTGCCTCAATGCCCAACGCATAGCGCCCGCCGGACGCCATGATCAAGCGGTCAATGTGCACGAATTCGCGGACACCGTCGTGCGGCCCCCCATTGCGGAAAGTCAGGTTGTAGCGCGTCGGAAACGCCTCGGCGCGCGCTATCTCATCCAGAAAGAACGAAACACGCTGAACGGCCTCGAGCGCCAGCGGATAGTAGCGCTCGACGTCGGGGTCATCGGGGTAGTCTGAACGAAGGTCGGCGAAGGCGTAATAGGCCTGGATCACCGCCTGACTCTGATCGCTGCTGAGCAGCTCGTAGGCGTCGCGCTTGCGTGCGTAGCGCCGCTGGTCATCAATTTCCGCGAGCGTCTGTCCAAACGAGCGCATCCCCTGGTTGGCGTTTGCGAGTGTCAGACGCGCCTCTTCACGCCCCGGATCGAGTGCCAGCGCCAAACGGGCGTAGTAGTGGGCCGAGAAGAAGTCTTCACGCTGGAGAGCCGATGCCGCCCGATTGGCAAGCGCGGTGGCATCCGGCCCTTCCCGACGCGCGGCAGTCTGAAAGACAGTTTCGCGCTCCGCAGGCTGTTGATGCTCGCGCGCCTCAGCCCGAGCACGCGCCTCGTCGAGCCTGGCGCGCACATCGAGATTATGGGGGTCAATATTCAGGTAGAGCGCGTAGTCCAGCGCTGCGCGCTGGTATTCTGCGGAACGCTCGAGCTGCTCAGCCTGCTGCAGCAGCGCCCGCGCAAACTCGCTCTGGTAGACGTAGCCGTCGCGTCGACCGGCCGCCCAGGGCTGGATGATTCCCACCGCAACGGCGAACAGCATCGCAAGCAGCGTGAACAACACCAGCGGTCCCTTCAGCGTCCGGATCAGAGCCCGATCGGCAAGCCGCACAACCGGCCCGATCCCGGCGAACAGTGAATAGAGCAGCAACACGGCCGTCAGGTGCGTTGTGGGCAGCAGCTCAACGAACAGCGCAACGCTGTTCCATACTATCCAGCCCGTCTGAAGCGCCGGCAGAACAATCCGCCCGGGAAAGACGAACATTGAGTAGGCCACCAGAACCGCAAACGCGATCAGGTAGACAAGCGTCAGCACGATGATCGCCGTTCGGCCCTGTCTATCCATCACTGACTTCCCTCTTCCAGTGGCTGAAGGACGGCATGACGACGTTTACGATGACCAGCACCAGAGCGACCGCTGCCAGAATCAGCGGGTGGAGATAGTGCGACAGCGCGGCAGCTGACGGAAGCAGTCTCTGCAGCGGCTGTCCCAGTTCAGAATCGAGCGCAAACGGCAATACGGAAAAGAGCAGGCGAATCCAGCCGATTGCCATGACAACGTTCAACAGCGGCCAGCGGGTCAGGCGGACGATGACCCACGACATCGTCACGATCAAGGCCAGCGCCACTACCGTCAGCGCACCGGCCATCCGGTCGGACCGCACGATGAAGCTCAGCCGGTCGGCAGTGCGCGCCACGTCCTCGTTCAGCCGCTCAAGCACCGCCGGAGGCTCAAAGAGCTGCCAGTGGCCGTTCTGCACGTCGCGCAGCGCGACCCTGAAGCCGTTGCTTTGCAGCTCTATCAATTCGGATTCCCGGCGGTAGTGTGCCAGCGGATGAACGCTGAAACCGGCTTGGGCGCCGGTTACGGCGTTGTCTTCAGCGTCGGATGCGGCCGGCGAGCGCCACAGCAGCACCCCATGCAGCTCGTTGTTCTCCCGCTGACCGATATAGATCGCGGTTTGCGGCGATCGCAGCAGTGTGCCGGTTGCCGGAGCCCGCACCGGCTCCGCGACCGGCGACAGTTGCCGGCGCAGAACATCACTGACCAGCAGACCGCCATAGATTGCGCCGGCCGCACAGAGCCACAGCAGCAGCAAGGCGCCGGTCGGCCTGCCGTCAAGACGCAGACAACGAAACAGAACCCCGAGAGTTGCCAGAACGGCGGCCACCAGCAGCGTGGCCCGCATTTCGCGCAAAATCGACACCACCAGATCGGCGCCGACGCGCCCTGAAGACGCCTCGTCAAATGAGATTCCCCACAGAACCAGCACGTGCACCCCGCTGATGAGGAGCGCCAGCGCCAGAAAGGCACCGAGAAACAGAAGGAGAACAGTCAAACCGGTTTTCACGCTGAGGAGAATCCTATCACGCGCATGCCCGCAATGCAACCAAAGCAGCCAATCGTACCGCGACGAGATTGTGCTTGAGTTTTCAACAGGTTACCCACAGGCTACAGACCGGCAGTTGTATGATTTAATCGACGGCCGCATGGCCGATTCGAGCCAGATTACGTTTTGGCACGGTTTAATTCACTTTGTTATAGCTATTTAAAAGATCTTGACGTCGAATCCGAAAAGAAGTCGACCGAATGTTCAGGTTAGGCCTAAAAATCTGTGTAGCCGTTTTGCTTCGAGTCGATTTTATTCACAGATTGTCCACAGGGGACTGATGCCCGATGAAGACATAGCCTTGGCCTCTGACGGTCTGAATGGTCCAGGACGACGTGCCGGACGCCAGTTGGGCCAACTTGCGGCGTAAGGAGGAGATGTGCACGTCAACGGCGCGCGATTGCGGTAGGAAACGGCCCCAGAGCGCGAAACAGAACGCCTGTCGATCCACAACCTCCCCGGCAAAACGCAGCAGCAGTTGCAGAATGCGGTACTCGGCACCAGAGAGTGCGACCGATGTCGCCGCACTCGATACCGCGCCGGGTTGCAGCGACAGGCCAAGGCGCCGCGACGCGCGGGTAGCCGTCAGCAGGCAGTGCCTGAGGCGGGCGAACAGCTCCGCGGCAGCCCAGGGAGTCCGCAGGAATTCGTCGGCACCGCGCATCAAGGCGATCGGCAGCATTTCGGCCGGACCGAAGGCGAGCACCTGCGCGCCGAGGATGGCCCCGGGCTGCGATATCCGCAGATCCGGCAGCAGAGCGGCCGGCAGCACTATTGCATCGCAGCCCGGCAGGTCGGCAACGCCCCCGGACCACGAGAGTATCCACTCATGCATGTTCAAGACGTGGAGGCGAATCTGATCAGCAAGATCAGCGGGGACCGCGATGCAGTGAACGGTGATCCGTTCAGGCTTCACCGGATGATTCGTTCTTGAGCTTCTGCTTCAGCGTTTCGAGCGTCTCATCGATGTCTTCTGAGGCAGCCGAAGCGGCCGGCGGCGCAGTCGAATCCGGCGTCTCCCGTGCATCGGTCGAGGCCTGCCCGCTCTGATCCTCCAGGGCCATCTTCTCACGCAGCGCATCCAGCAGCTTGTCCGAGGCCCCCGAAGAGCTTTCCAGACTGGCAAACTCCCGCTCCAGCGAGTCATCCTGAATCTTGCCTTCGATCTCTTCCAGGGCCTCGTTCTCGGCCTCGATCTGGTCCATCCTGGCGGACATCTTCTCGAACGCTTCAAAAGCCGAAGTATCCGACAGTCCGCCGAGTGTCTCCTGCATCTTGCGTTGGGCTTCAGCACGCTTGGCCCGCGCAATCAGCATATTGCGTTTGCGCTGAGCCTCTTCAATCTTCTGATCCAGTCCGCGCAGCGAGAGCCTGAGCCGCTCGACCGCGTCGCGCTGGGAGTTCCATTGCTGTTCGTACTCGCCGGCGAGCTTTTCGTACTCCTGCTTCTGCGCCAACGCCTGTCGCGCCAGGTCTTCGCGCTCACGCTTGAGCGCCAGCATCGCCTTGCGCTCCCACTCCGTGGCATGCTCGCGCGTTTCGTCTATGTGGCGTTTGAGCTTCTTCTCGTCGGCGATTGCCGACGCGACGCTCTTCTTGGCGTCCATCAGCTGCTGGCTCATATCCGAGATCAGCTGATTCAGCATCTTCTCGGGGTTTTCAGCCTTGCTGATCATATCGTTGATATTGGATTTGATCAGACGACGAAAGCGATCAAACAATCCCACGGATACTTATCCCAGGAAGACCTGCCCCGAGTTGTCGATTGCCAGAATCGTCTTGCACTCGGAACAGCGGAATCTGCCTGCCCGCGTGGCTTTGAGCTTCTTGGAACAGATTGGACACTTGAAGATCTTGGGAAAGACATCGGACTCGACCTTGGTTCCGCCCTTCTTGAAGAAATCGACCGCTTCGTCGAGGTTGTCCTTGATGTTGAAGAACTGCGAAAACCCGAGCAGCTGGAAGACCTCATAGACTTTGGGCTGTATCTCGAGCAACACGAGGTCACCGCCGCGCGGCTTGACCGCCTTCAGAAAGGCCGTAAACGACCCGATTCCGGTACTCGATACGTAGTTCAGACCACCACAGTGAAAGATCAACCGCGTGAAGCCGGACTCTACCGCGCGCGTGACCCGCTTCTGGAAGAAGTTCGAATTGTACGTGTCGATGTACCCGGTGAGATACATAATGAGACAGCCTTCGACAGAGTCTACTTTCTGGAGACGTATCTTGAGGCTCTCGTCCTTTTCTTCGTCGAAACCCGCTACAATCTCGTTATTGCTCATGACTCTCCTTCACTCTGCCACGGCACTATACCCGGCTGTTTCTTTACCTGCAGTATGTCCAATAGTATGCGTCCGTTGTAGTTTTGTCAAATAGTGCGCACGGCTGTGGCTCCTGCGCCATCCAGCGCGATGACCGCGCCGTTCATCAGCGCCGAACGCGGATCGAGCAGCGTCACCGCGGCGTACGCTACCTCCTGTGGTGTCGACAACCGCCCTCCCGCAACTCGCCGTGAATACCGCGCCAGCGCCGCCTGATCGAGGTACTCGGTCTCTACGTAGCCCGGACAGATTGCGCTCACCGCCACATCGCGGCCGGCTACCTCTGCGGCGGCGCTCTTGACCCACGACATCAGCGCGGTCTTGACCGCACTATAGGCGCCGATCGTGCGGTAGCCCCTGATCTGATCGGTACCGGTTCCGCCGAACACCAGCATACGGCCAAACCCGCGCTGCATCATCGTCGGCAGACAGCGCTGTCCGAGTAGTACCGGCAGCATCACGTTGGCCTCATAGAGCCGGCGCCACTCGCATCCGTCGGTCTGCAGCAGCTGCTGCTCAATGAACGGTCCGTAGCTCACCACGACAATATCGGGCACGTCTCCGGCCAGCACCGTTTCGACGGCGGCGTCAAGGGGGGCATCGGGTTCGAGTACCTGAACAACCGGGTGCGCCCGCCCTCCGTTCCGCTGCAGCTCGGTGACCAGCGCTTCGATGCGCCGGCGATCGCGTCCGTGAATACGCACTTCGGCTCCCAGCCGATGAAGCTCGCGCGCGACCGCACGGCCGATACCGCCGCTCGCGCCCACCACGAGGGCGGTAGTCCCGCTGAACGGTGCGGTCTGGGCGTGGGAACCGGGTGAGGCGCTACTCATTACTGCAGAGCATAGCACATCGCACACCCGCTTTCCCGTCCTTGGACAGATTGGCGTAGTTTCGGCTATACTGGGTTGCCGTGGTGCCCGGAGATACCGGACGGGCGCCGCAACAGGCGCTACACCGGTTGCGGAGGAGTTGTGGTGCGTACAGCCAGGGTTGCGATTACGCTGGGCCTTCTGCTGGTTCTGATGCCGGGCGCGGCTGTGCTCGGGGCTTTGGAGCGCAGCGTGCCGGCGAACGTTGTCGATTTCTCGCTCACGCTCGAAGAAATCCACCGCATACTCGAAGAACACGGGGCGGCAGGCTTACCGACCGACCGCGCCGTGCTGCTGGACGGCGTGGTAGCCGAGATCACGGTCATCGATCCCGATCCGGAGAGCTATCTGGCCCAGATCGACCTGGTGAGCGGCCGTTGGATTGGACTGCAGGAGGTCCGCCTTTATCGCGCCTACGTGTTCGTCCAGGGGTCCGCGTTCGCCGAGCGCATCAGTGCGCGGCCTCTGCCTGAGGACGCTACGGGCGTCATCGCGCTCAACAGCCGCGTGATTGTACTCGGTTCGATTATCGACGTCTTTGTGGATGAGGACGGAACCCGGGCGCCGATTATCGACGGATTCGACCTGCGGCCGATCAACTGACGCCCGACGGCCTCAGACAAACTGAATGCAGGCGGCGTCGACGCTGTTACCGTCGCCGAGCAAAAGGCTGCGCTGCACGACATTGCGCAGTTCCCGGACGTTGCCCGGCCAACGGTGCGAAGCCAGCCGCTCGACGGCCGCCGGAGTGAAGCTCTCACCGCCCGATCCCAGTCGCTCCAGCCAGAACCGAGCCAGTACCGGTATGTCCTCCACCCGCTCACGAAGCGGCGGTATGACCAGCGGCAGCACGCTGATACGATAGAACAGCTCGCCGCGGAAGGCGCCCCGCTGCATCCGGGCGTGCAGATCCCGATTGGTGGCCGCAATCAGGCGCGAGTCGACGGGGATTGCTCTTCGACCGCCGATCCGGACCACGGAGCCACTTTCGATAGCGCGCAGCAGCTTGACCTGCCCCCGGGGCGATGCTTCACCAATCTCGTCCAGGAACAACGTGCCGCCATGGCTGCGTTCAAACAAACCCGGCCGCGACACGGCCCCGGTGAACGCGCCGCGCTCGCTGCCGAAGACCTCGGACTCGAACAGCGACTCCGGAACCGCAGCACAGTTGACCGGCTCAAACGGCCCGGCGGCCCGAGCGGACAGATCGTGGATCAGCCGCGCCACCAGATCCTTGCCGGTACCGCTCTCACCCTGCAGCAGTACGGGAGCGTCGACCCCACTGTATGATCGGATCAGATTTCTGACCTGACGCGCGGATCGGCTGCCGCCCAGAAAGCGCTCGTCGGCGGCGTCAGGTGCTACCGCCGACGTCCGGCTGTCGGCAGTCGCACGCGCGATGGCCGCGCGTTCAAAGGCGTCCATCAACCGTCTGGCGCTGAAGGGCTTTACGACGAAGTCCAGCGCACCGGCATGGATCGATCTGACTATCACGCTGTCGCTGCGCAGCGACGAAAGAACTACCACCGGCGGAGACAGTGGCGCGGCGGTCGCGCGCCGCACCAGATGCTCGATGGTCTCGGGTTCGTCGTCACAATCGATCAGCACCACGTCGGGCTGTTGACTGCCGATGCTGGACCGGATATCGCGACCCGTGCCGGCCGCCTGGACTCCCCAGCCGGCGGGCAGCATCATTCGCAAGGTGTTGTGCGACCTGGGATCGCTTGCAACCAACAAAATCCTGACCATTTTTGTCGCCTCTTTATAGCTGCTGCCGGGATTGTTGTCAAGTTTTCGATCAGCGCGGTGCCGGACGAGGCAACGCGGTGCCGGAGAGCGCAGTTTCGGCCCCGGTGATCACCTGCCGATTGTGGGCGAGCAACCGACGGGATATACTCTGCTATGCCATGTACCGCGCACCGACACTGTTGCAGCTGTTCAGCAGAGGCTACATCGTACGGCTGTTCATGCTGCTCCTGTTGCTGTCCGTCCCTCTGATTGCGGACGGATTCCTGCTGCTGCTGCTGGCGGAGCGCTGCGGCCGATATCTGGCGCTCGCAATTTGCGCGTCAACCGGCTTTTTCGGTCTCTTCTTCCTGATCAACTCGGTCTCGACCACCCTTCACACTCTGCGGATCCGGGTATCTCAGGGTGAATACCCGCGTCGCCAGTACCACGACGTGGCCGCACTGCTGATTGCCGCACTGCTGTTGATCATTCCCGGATTCTTTACCGATCTGATAGGGCTGCTGTTCTACCTGCCGCCGCTGCGCAGCGCGCTGGGGTTTGCGGTTTGCCGACCGTGGCGCAGACAGCTGAGCGAAGTATACGAACATTTGAGAATGGAATCGACCTGAGGGACGCCACCTCCGGTTGTGGCCGTCCGAGCGCCCCGGCGGCCTGCGCGCGCAGGCTACTTCTTCAGAACGCGGTGGACCAGCAGCAGCAGGCCGTACCAGGCGTAAACGAACAGACGCAGGATACGCCAGGGGCGTCTGATGGCATCCGCGAGCGCGTCGGTGCCGCGTTCGAACGACTTCCTGGGTGGCCGTTGGCGGCGATCGGCCAGTATTTCGAGTACTTCGGCCGACCAGAGATAGATCCCCGGATGCAACTGCGACTTGCGATCGTTGATCCACCGGTCGCGCCGGGGCACGCCGGGCCCTGCCAGCAAGACCGAGGGCGCCGCTTTCTTGATTGCCATGATGATGTCTGGTTCGACGCTCGATGGGTAGTAGCCGTTATACCGCCCGACCAGCGCTATCCCGGGGAACGTACGGCGGATGTTGTTCTCCACCAGAACTACGTCCTTGCGCTTGAGTCCCAGCAGGTAGAGCGAGGCCCGCTTCTCTTCAACAACGTTAAGCATGCGTATAACGAAGTCGAACGGGTGGTAGCGCGCGGGCACGCGGCGCAGCAGGAAGCGAGCGCCGCGCTGAATTCCTCGGGACACCGGAATCACCAGTGCCGCATTGCGCAGCATCAGGCGCACGGCGCGACTGCGCCGGGCGCGCATCAGATCCCAGGTACGCAGGAACACAATCTGATTGCGACCCGGCTCAGCCAGCAGGGCGGCAATCACGGAAGGCAGATCCTGCGATTTGACCACATCAACCGGGACACCAAGCACATCGGTGCGCACCACGTCGGCTAGTTTCCGCTCCAAGCTTCGATCTCCATCAGTATCGTCTGTACTGCTGCCAGCGCGTAGAGAGCCGCAGTCTCGGTGCGCAGCACCGTGGGCCCCAGACAGACCGGCTGATATCCGCGTTGACCGCACAGATAATCCACCTCGTCGCCGGAGAACCCGCCTTCGGCGCCGATAACGATGGCCACGCGTGACGGATTGGGCCTAAGATACTCGTGAAGGGAGTGCTGTGCAAGCGGCTGCTGAACAAACAGCAACCCCAGTTCCGTAGTACCGTCGACCGCCGCTATCTGCTCAAGGGAGACCGGTTCGGTGATCTCGGGCACCTCGAGCCGCCCCGACTGCTGAACCGCCTCGCGCGCGATCGTACGCCAGCGGGCCAGCCTGGACCGCAGCCGCTGGCCCTGGACCACTTCGGCCACACAGAACCGACTGCTGAAGGGTACAATGCACGCAACCCCGGCCTCGGTGGTCTGCCGGATGATCTGCTCGAGCTTCCTGCCCTTGGCCAGCGCCTGGTAGAGCGTGATGCGGGTCGAAGCGGGTAAAACGTGCACGGGGTTACGCGGCGCATGACTCACTTGCACAACGCAGCTGTTGCGCCGCAGCTCAACAACGGTACACCGGTATGGGGTTCCCCTGCCGTCGGTAGCATCGAAGGCGTCACCGACGCTGCAGCGTCGCACACGGCAAAGGTAGTGATAGCTCCGACCGTCCAGCGTCTGGCGGCCCGCCGCGGCACACTGCGGCGGCAGCACGAACGTGCGCATCGCAGCGCTACGGGAGCGAGATTTGGTTGTCCCGCAACATACGCACCGCTTCTTGCAGTACGGTATCGAAATCGAGGTCGTACACCAGCGTCACGTTGTTGACGCGGTTGACCTCGTCGCGTACCAGCCGTCGCACCAGTGATTCGCGCAACGACAGTCCGTCGGACTCGATCCGGTCGATGAAGGCGTCGACGTCGGCGGCGGACGGTGAAGGGTTCTGGTCGACAAAACGTATCACGCGCCGCTCGGTACGCAGCGTAGCCAGCGATTCGAGCTCCTGGTCGCTCAACTCGGGCTCGCGCACGATCGTGTTGGGCGAGATGCCGGCCTTGTCGATATAGGTTCCTGACGGCGTATAGTAGCGCGACATGGTGAGGCGGAAACCACCGCTCCCGATTCTGCGCACCTGCTGCACACTGCCCTTTCCGTAGGTAGTCTCGCCGATCAGAAAGGCTCGGCCGCGATCCTTCAGCGCCCCGGCGAGGATCTCAGCCGCCGAGGCTGAACCGCCGTCAATGAGCACTACAATCGGGATCTCATCGGAAACCGCCGTGCCGCTGGTTGCACGGAACTGCTCGTTTTCGCGCGGGTTGCGGCCACGCGTGCCGACCACCAGGCCACCATCGAGAAACAGATCGGCGGTATCGACCACGCCGCTGAGCAGGCCGCCCGGGTTACGTCGAAGATCGATGATCATCGAACGGTAGTTGTTCTCCTCGAAGTACTTGATTGCGTCGCGCACGCGATCGTCGGTGTAAGGCGTGAACTGGATTATCCGCATAAAGCCGATGTCATCGTCGATCATTTCACGGCGTACGGTTGGAACCTGGATCACGTCACGCACCAGATCGACGTCGAACTCGTGAGTGCGGCCGCGTCGCAGGGTGATATTGACCTCACTGCCGGGCCGCCCGCGCAGACGGTTGAGAACTTCGTCGATCGAAAGCGGTGCGGTACTCTCGCCCTCGATACGGATGATCAGGTCGCCGGACTGAACCCCGGCAAAATAGGCGGGCGTACCCTCGATCGGCGACACGACCTCGACATATGACGGTGTACCGTTACCCGACGGCGCCTGCTTGGAGATATACATACCGACGCCACCGAACTGACCGGAGGTGGTGTCGCTGAGCCCACGCATCTCTTCAGCGCTGAGATGCTTGGAATGCGGATCACCGAGGCTCTCGAAAAGGCCGTCGAGGGCCCCCTTTATGAGTTCGTCGGCTTCCACCTCGTCCACATAGTTGTCCTGGACAAAGCGGAACACCTGTGAAAACACTTCAAGCACTCGCTCGGTCTCACCGGTACGGTGCTGGGCCCCGGCCTGCGCGAAGACATCGGTTGGGAGCAGAACGACAAACAGCACACCAATCAGGGCAACCGTGACGCCTAACCATACCAGCCGTTCACGCGACTGACCGGCTTTTGCTCTATCGAACATGACGTTATCCCCTCTTTTACCGTCGTAATCACAATATACTGCGATTCAGATCAACTTTCTATTGACGCGCCAAATCTTTCGCGCCTACACTCGGCCGAGGATACGTGGGACGAGAGAAACTGTTCTTTGCCGTGTGCGCCGCGTGGGAGGTCGTGCGTTTTGCCGCCCTGTTTGCAATTCTGACGGTACAACCGGGAACTGCCGGCGCAGCGGTGTATACCGTTACCGCTCTCTGGTTTGGCTCCGGGCAACTGGCATTGGCCGCAGCGATGGCTATGCTGGGTTTCTTCCCGGAGCGCTACCGATGCTACCTGCCGCTTGTGCGCCTTGCCAAGCTGCTGTCGTTCGGCCCCGCGATCCTCGCGGTGACAAGCGGAATCCCGGTCAGTCTCGATATGGTCTCGCCGGCAGCCTATCTGGTGCGCGCGGTTACGCCGCTGGCCGTTCTGGGCGTCGATTCCCTATTGTTTTTCTTCCTGCTATCATACCGCATCACCGGAGAGGAGTAAGACTCTCATGCGAATCGTTCCGGTTGCGGGAGGCAAGGGAGGAGTCGGCAAATCGCTGATTGCCGCCAATCTGGCCGTGGCACTCAGCCGCGAGGGCAAACGCGTTATTCTGGCCGATCTGGACCTCGGCGGATCCAATCTGCATTTGATCCTCGGCATGCGCAACCTCAAGCACGGCATCGGAACGTGGCTGAGCCATTCGCGACGACCGCTCGAAGAGATCATGGTTGAAACCGGCTATAGCGGGCTGCGGTTCATCGCCGGAGACGCCGAGATTGCGGGTATCGCGAACCTGCCGGCATCGCAGAAGAACATGCTCATCCGGCGGCTCGCCGAGCTGGATGCCGATTTCCTGATTCTGGATCTGGGCGCCGGCACTCATTTCAATGTTCTCGATTTCTTTCTGATATCGGGGCGCGGAATCGTCGCTACGACCCCCACGCCCACCGCAACAGTGAATGCCTATCTGTTTCTCAAGAACGCGGTCTTCCGTCTGATCCAGATTTCGCTGCCGCGCAAGAGCACTGCGGGCGAGTACCTGGCATCGCTGCACAAGCAGAAGGACTCGTTGCGGCACGCATCCATCCCGCAGCTGATGGCGAATATCGGGCAGGTCGACCCACACAGTTTCGACGGCCTGCGCGCTCGCATGCAGGGCTTTCGGCCGCGCCTGATACTCAACATGCTCGAGGATCCCGAGGACGCCGAGAAGGTCAATGGACTGCGCCGTTCATGCCAGCAGTATCTCGGCATCGAGCTCGAGCATCTCGGGATCATCTACCGCGACGATATCCAGGACACGGCGCTTTCCTCGGGACTGCCGGTGCTGGTCTATAAGCCGCGCGCCGTACTGTCGCAGGCGGTTGCCAGAATCGCCGCCAAGATGGTTCAACTCGACCGGGACGGCGAGCCGGAGACGTGGCCCGCGATCGACGCCGGCTACAGGGAAGCCGGGCTGGAGGCCGAGGCGGATTTTGCCGGTAAGATCGACTACGTACAGGATCTGATGAACAGCGGTGCGCTGTCGACCGGCGATCTGATCGAGACCATCAGGAGTCAACAGATCGAGATCAGTCATCTACGCAAGCAGAACACGTTCTACAAGACAAGACTGGTGCAGGCAATACAGCAGGGCTACACCAGGTAGGCAACAGGAATGGCGAATACCGAGGCGCAGATCATCGGGAGTGTCGAGCTCCAGGTAGACGAACACGGTCTGGTTGCAACGTTGACCATCACCCGCGATGCGGATGGGACCGCGTGGTCGGCGGACTCAATACACGCGTTTCTCAAGCGCAGGGGCGTAATTGAACCCCTCGACGGGGCGGAGATGCGACGGCGCATCGAAGCGGCGGACAAGAATGACGAGCCGGTGGTCGCAATTGTAGTCGCCCAGGGGCTGGCGGCTGAAACCGCAACCTCCGAGCGCGCCGAGTTCGCCGGCATAGCGGTACCGGAGGAGATGGCCGATGAGGCCGAGCGAGTGCTGGCCGCGGCCGCCAATCCCGAAATCGTGGTCAAACGCACACGCAAGGTCCAGCGCTCCAAGCTTCAAACGGTGAAACCCAAACTGCCGTTCATGCGTCCGAGGCAGGAACGGGTAATGGTTACCGAAACCGAAACGGTTCCCGAACGAGTCTACGTTGACCCGGTCGTCGAGCAGACGGCCTACGTCGAGGCCGGGCAGCGGATCGGACGCATCGTGCCGCGCACTGCCGGAGCTCCGGGACGTAGCGTCTACGGCAAGGTCATCCATCCCAGGCCGTCGGCCGACCCGCTTTTCTACTGTGGCAGCGGCGTGCAGCGCCGCGGCGAGGAGCTGGTTGCCGACACAACCGGGTTTCTACGCGTCGGAGCCAACTGGACTGACGTTGTTTCCTACGCTGCGCACAGTTGGCAGGTCGTGCGCTCGGAGGACCAGGTCAGCTGCTTTGTCGATTTCTTTCCCGGAAACGCCGAGGCCCGCCTGCCGGATGCGCGGGAGCTCATCGGGCAGGCGCAGCAGCTGGGATTCCAGACCGACCAGCTGATCAGCGCCGAACTGCTCGCGCAGCAGCTCGCGGTTGCCGCGCGCCGGGGTGCCGCCGACAGAATTCCGATGACCGGTAGCCGCGACGCCGCGTACAGCATCCACATAACCGAAGACCGTCTCACCGCGCTGCTCAACCTGAGCAAGGGCAAAGGGCGCGGCAAACCGCTGGTGCTCAAGGAGGTCGGCCGCGCGATCCGGTCGCGGGGTCTGGTGCGGCTCGACCAGGCGCAGATCCAGCAGGATGTTCTGGCGTTCTATCGATCCAGCGAGGTCGACCTGATCGGCTACGTGCTGGCCGAGGGCACTGCGCCGGGCGAGGGACCGCCGCGGGATCCGGAGTTCTCGTTCCGGCCGCTGCCGGAGACACAGCAGCGCGATCTGTTGCGTGCGGCCGCTGAGGATCCGCGCGTGCTGGAGGGAATTGACTCGCTGGACACGTTCCCGATGAACGCCGTGCGTCAGATGGCTCTGGTTGACCGCGAGCAGCGGGTTGTCACCATCCCTCCAACCGTGGAGGGGTCACCCGGCAGCGATGTATTCGGCAAACCGATCAGGGGCGCCACGACTCCCGAACCTTCGCTGCGTCTGTTCGAAAACCTCAGCCAGACCGGATCGGTGGTCATCGCGCAGATTGACGGGGTGCTCGATTGCGGAGAGGTCGACGGCGTGACCATGCTGCGTGTGCGCCCGCACGCCGACGCCGATGTCGGCGTGACCGTCAGCCCGGACCGCATGAAAGCCTATCTGTCACTGCTCGACGGCCGCGGCAGCGGCAGGCGTGTTGACCAGGACATCGTCGCTGACGCGCTGGCCCGGCACAACGTTCGCCACGGAATCAGGCATGGCGTTCTCAAAGCGGCCGTCCGGGCGGTGACGGGCGGCCGGCGTATCACCAATCTGCTGATAGCCGAAGGCACACCGCCCGGACGCTCCGCGGGAAAGACCTTCGAGCTGCTGGTGCAGCCGGCCGGTGGAAGCGCGGTTACCATCCGCGATGACGGCGGCGCCGACTACAAAAACCAGGGCAACATTCGCACGGTTACTGCGGGCACCCGGCTGGCACGCATTCTGCCGCACCACGCGGAGGCCCGACACGGAACCGACGTCACCGGTGCGGCGCTGCCGCCGGCGCCTCAGCCCGAGGCCGAGCCGCAGATCGGCGCGTTCGTGCGCACTGAGCGGCAACCGGACGGCACGCTGCTGCTGGTCGCCGAGCGCGACGGCGATTTTGTGATGCAGGACAATCGCCTCGAAATCCGCGTCGAGTACCGTGTAGAAGGGAACGTTGATTTTGCAACCGGCAACATCCGTTTTCCCGGCTCGGTCAACGTCAGCGGTTCGGTGACCGGCGGTTTTGTGGTGATCGCCGGCGGCGATATCACGGTCGGGGAGACTGTCGAAGCAAGCCTGCTCTCGGCTGACGGCAGAATAGTGGTGCGGCAGGGAATCAAAGGCGCCGGAAAGGGAGTGCTGCGGTCCAGAAGCGCCATCGGGACCGGATTTGCCGAGCAGGCCGCACTGCTTTCGGTTGGAGACATCTCGGTAGCCAGCGCGGCGCTTCACTGCACCGTCAAGACTAACGGCCGTCTGGTGGTGAACGGCGACCGAGGGGCAATCACGGGGGGCTCGGTCCGCGCGCGCCACGGTGTGACAGCCGCCAACCTCGGCTCACCCAACGGCGTTCGAACGTCGATCTCGTTCGGCCAGGACTACCTGATTGCCGACCAGATCGAGAAGCAGGAAAAGGAGATCGAGACAATCAAGCGCCGTGTGACCGCCGTCGATCAGAGCATGCGCGGAAGCGGACTGACCCCTGATCAGATCGATGAGCTGCGCCGCGAGAAGAAGCGTCTGCTGAAAGCAATGGAGAAACGCAGTCTGCGACTCTTCACCTTGCGCGAGCGCTTTGAGGAGCACCACGATGCTGCTGTGACCGTGCCGGGAACGGTCCATCCGGGGGTGACACTCGAGAGCCACGGCCGTACAATTGACATCAGGACGCCGCGCAGAAGCGTCAGCTTCAACTTTGACGAGCTGACCGGACGCGTGATCGAGCAGCCGATCGACAAACGGGACGCTTAACGCGCCGCCTGACCGCGAGGAACACCATGTCTACACTCTATATGCAGTATCCCGAATGGCTTTCGCCGGTGATTGTTCCCGGCCTGCCGTTGCGCTGGTACGGACTTATGTACCTGCTGGCCTTCGGGATCACCTACCTGCTGTTCATGTACCAGGTGCGGCGACGCAAGCTGAACGTTGACCAGGATCACGTGGTCAACATGTTCTTCTGGGCGATCATCGGTTTGCTGATCGGCGCACGGGTCTTTGCAACTACGATCTACGAGCCCAGCGGATACTACCTTCGCCGGCCATGGCTGATCTTCTGGCCGTTCGACGAGAACATGAACTTCACCGGCCTGCAGGGCATGAGCTACCACGGCGGCCTGGTCGGTGCAGTGATTGGTACGGTGGTCTACCTGCGTGCGAAGAAGCTCGACATCCTGGACTGGGGCGATATGCTGGTTACCGCGATTCCGCTGGGCTACACGTTCGGGCGGCTGGGGAATTTCATCAACGGCGAGCTCTACGGGCGCGTTACCGCCGGGCCGTGGGGGATGATATTTCCGCACGCGCGCCGCATTCCGGCCAGCGAGCCGTGGGCGGCGGCCATAGCCCAAAAAGTGGGTATCCCGGTCATCGGTCCGGAGCAGATGCTCAACCTCCCGCGCCATCCGTCGCAGCTGTACGAGGCCTTCCTCGAAGGCATCCTGCTGTGGGCCGTCCTGTGGTTTGTGTTCCGCACGCGCAAACCGTTTCGCGGCTTCATGATCGGCGCTTACCTCATCGGGTACGGCGCCGTACGGTTTGTGGCTGAATACACGCGACAACCGGATGCCGATCTGGCGTTTCCCATCCAGCTCTCCGGGCGGCCCAATCCTCCGGAGCTGTTTGTCTCACTGTTCAACGTAACAACCGGCCAGATCCTCTCGTTTCTGATGATAGTAGCCGGCGCGATCTGTCTGCTGCTGTTCCACCGCATGAAGCGCGCTGAGCCGAAGGTTGCCACCATGGAGCGTGTGCTGCCGCCGTCGGCCAAGGGCCGGGCAAAGGGGACGAAACGGCGCAGGAAGAAGCGCTGACGCTGAGCACCTCGTGTCGCGTGGCGGCCGAACGGGTGACCGGTCACGGCTCCGTCCTCCCGGTGACCTGCGACTGTGACCGCTGCACCTCAATCGTCGCGTCGAGATCGAAGCCGCCCCCGCAGAATAGCCGGCCAGCGGCGCGGGCCGCGCGGCTCCGGGTTGCGCGCCCGTTTCAGCCGGGCTGCCAGGCGGTTGCGGTCGCTGATAAGCAGCATGATCGGCAGGAGCGCCAGCGCGGTTACCGGAAACCAGTCGCCGTGACGCGTGTAGAAGGTGATCGGCTGATCAGCGGCAATCTCGACATCGGCCACCAGGTAGAGTTCTTCATAGTATGGCAGGGTTGCCAGAATGCGGCCGTACTCGTCAACGTGCGAGGTCAGGCCACTGGCGGTCGAGCGAACCAGCGGACGCCGATTCTCGACGGCACGAAACATTCCTCCGACGAAGTGCTGTTTGGCCTGCACTTCGGTCAGCGACCAGTAATCGTTTGTGATATTGAGGATCACCTCGGTGCCCTCCAGCACAAACCGGCGCACCTCGTCAGGAAAGACGTCTTCAAAACAGATTGGCGTAGAGAACCGGAACATCGGGTGTTCGAAGACGGTGCGTTCGCTGCCCGGCTCCCAGAAGTGCACGTCATACTCCTGCAGCAGCGCGTGCACGCGCGGGAATATGTGCTCGTACGGGAAGTGCTCGGTGAACGGAACCAGGCGAATCTTGTGGTACGTCTGCTTCCGCTCTCCGCGATCAGAGAACAGAACCGCCGCGTTGAAGTGGTGGCGTTCCACCTCACTGCCCTCGTCGTCAAAGACTCGCGCGTAGTCGTCGTTGCCGGTTACCAGCCACGTTGCAATTGAGTGCTGATAGCGCACAAAATCCTGCACCAGCCGTGCCAGACTGTGATAGCGCGGATCCTCCTGGCTCCAGCGGCGGATATTGGGCACAAACGCCGTCTCCGACCACGCTACGATGTCGGGATTGTAGGCCAGTGACTGATCGGTAAGCCGTGTCAGGGAGGTGAACGTCCGGCGATACTCGTGCTTGCGCGGGTCGGAGTTCTGCTGGATCAGCGCAATGCGTACCGTCCGGTCGGGTTGGCGTTGATCCAGTCCGTCGGCCGCCAGAACAGCCGTACCGACGAACATCGCACTGCCCAGCAGAGCCAGCGCGCCGAGCAGCGGCATCAGGGGCGGACGGCGGCCGCTGCCGACTCCGGCGAGCAGTTCCGCCAGGCCGGCGTTGACCAGCAGCAGCACGAAGCTGATTCCCCAGACACCGCTAAACGCCGCCATCTGGATGAGCGGCAGGACGGCATACTGCGAGTGCGCGATCAGCGCCCACGGGTAACCCAGAAACCCCGATGAGCGCAGCAGTTCAAACCCGGTCCACGCCAGCGGAATCACCGTGAACCGCAGCACCGCGACGCGCCGATAGAACCAGAGTGCGGGCACAATGAACAACAGGTAGAAGAACAGAAAGATGATCACACTGATTTGCAGCGAAACAAGACTGAACGTTCCCAGCCAGAAGTTCACCACCAGCGTCGTCAGCGTTCCGTACACGACTGCAAAGAAGACGCCGCGTGCGTAGCTCGAACCGCGCAGCGCCAGCAGCAACGGGGCCAGTGAGACAAACCCCAGCAGCGCAACGCCGTTCAGATTGAGAAACGAAGGCAACGCCGTGGCGCTGAGGAAGACCGACAGAAACACCAGCATCAGGCCCCAGACCGCCGGCCAGCGGACCGTACGCGCAACAGTATCCCGGTCGGCGATCAGCGAGGGCGCAATCGCGCGGCGTACCAGCTGCGGCCGCAAGACCCTCAGCAGCAGATAGAACGCCAGATTGAGCACCAGGAACGGTCCGTAGCGCAGTACCGCGATCGCGCGCTCGGTTTCGGTATCGAGCGCCAGACGCAGATCACCACCCATTTCGATGAAGCGCTGCACGTAATCCATGTTGGCGTTGATCGCAAAAACCCACGCGAACAGAAACAGTACTACCGCATAGGCCAGCAGCGCCTCGGGAACCTGTATGAACCGTCGTACGCGGCGGCAATCAAAGGCCGCCGCACGGGAGGCCGGGGGCATCAGCAGCAGCACGCCCCAGACAACGTGCAGCCCAATCAGAACAAAGTAGAGCGAATCACCGAGACCGGGCGCTTCCAGCGGCGCCGGGCCGGAGATGGTCAGGTAGATCGCCAGCAGCGACACCAGCAGGTAACACGCTCCGGCGACGCGGCCGGGGTGACGAAGTGCTTCCTGTGCCATAGCGCTATAGTAACCGAGAAGCAACGTAGCGGTACAGCCGCCGGACGCCGGATTACGCGCCGGCATGACGATGGTGCGCCGCGCCCGGGAGTGCGCCTCGCAACGTCTCCGCAGCCGTACTATACCGACCGACTTCGTGCGGTCAAAACGCGAATTCCCGGGCGGAGGGCGGGCCGGTTTGCATCGGCGGGCGCTTGCGCTATAATGCGTCACGATGAATCAGAACCGGGCCCGGCGCCGTGATCGCCGGCGCGCGCGACGTCACATCCACGCACCCAGACACTTCAATACCTTTCTGCGCTCCGCCCTCGGCCCGACCCTCGGATGGCTGTTCCGCATCGAAACCAGGAACCGGCAGCTGGTGCGCGACCTCAAGCCGCCCTGGGTACTGATCGCCAACCACGCCTGCGTTCTGGATCCGTTCATGATCAACTGCCAGATTCCGGCGCCGGTGCACTACGTGGTATCGGACTCCAACTTCCGCTCGCGACTGGTTGAATTCGGCCTGGGCCTCGTAGGGTCGATACCCAAGACCAAGGCCATGTCGGATCTGGAGACGGTCAAGAACATCGTCAAGGTCAAGGCGAGTCGCGGGATTATCGGGGTCTATCCCGAGGGCCAGAGCACCTGGGACGGCCATACGCTGCCGATCTATCCTGCAACCGCCAAACTGCTCAAGGCACTCAAGATACCGGTGGTGGCCGCCAAAGTGCAGGGCGCCTTTCTCTCCTTGCCGCGCTGGGCCAGGAGTTACCGGCGGGGCCGAATCGTGATCTCGTTTGACCTGGTCTATACCACCGAGCAGCTCAAGGCTGCCGCGGTGGATGAGATTTACGACGGGATACGCAGAGCGCTCGAGCACGACGAGTTTGAGTTTCAGCGGCAATCGATGGTTCCGTACCGCGGTAGCGCGCGCGCCGAGTACCTCGAGATCGTGCTGTGCGTCTGCCCGCACTGTCACTCCATCGGCCGGCTGCTTTCCGCCGCTGATATGCTGACCTGCGAGCAGTGCGGCTATCGTGTACGCTTCTCCGCACGCGGGTTCTTCGAGTCCGACGGCGGATTCCCGCTCTATCACGATACCATCCGCAGCTGGAACCTGTGGCAGAGCGGCCACCTGGGCCGCACAGCCGAGCGGCACGCGGCGTCTCAGAGCTGTGATCCGCTGTTTGAGGAACCACGCGTGATCGTCAAGATCGGGTACAAGAGCAGCCCGCTGGAGCCGTTTGCCCGGGGGCGGCTGCAGATGCACGCTGATCGCATCATTCTGCTGCCCGAAGACGGCGCCGCACCGGTGGTGTTCCTGCTCTCTGACATCGAAGGCATCAACGTCCAGAACAGCGAACACCTGGAATTCTACGCCCGCGGCTCTCTGTACCGCGTAACAATTGCCGACCGCCGCGGCAACAGTTACAAGTGGCACCTCACCGTGCGTCATCTGCAGAGCCTGTCGGCCGGCGCCCGGGCGGCGTCCGGAGATTCCTCCGGGGCTTGACCAGAGACGCATAGTCTGATAATAAGTACGTTCCCACTGTGTAAGGAGTTTTCGATATGGCGCGACGATGCAGCATTACCGGAAAGAAACCGTTGTCGGGTAACAATATCTCGCACGCTCACAACAAGACCAAGAAGTGGCAGAAACCGAATATCCACTACAAGAAGCTTTATGTCCCTGAACTCGAACGAAGCGTACGGGTGCGTGTCTCAACCCGCGCGTTGCGCAGTATCAGCAAGCTCGGCCTGATGGCGTTTCTGCGCAAGCAGGGGCTGCAGCTCAAGGACGTTGTGTAGCCGCGCGCGAGGCAGGCGCGCCGGTCCGGCGCCTTCGCAGTTCGCGTTTTGACCGTCTACCACTACGGGTGCCGCGGGCTGTCCGTCGGCAGCAGCGAAGTCAGGAGCCGCGTTTGTCTGCACGGAGTCGGTTGACAGTTCTATCGGTCTCACGATAGCGTAGCCTGTCTCGCTCTGCTCAGCAGGAGGGGTTTTGTGTCCTCAAACCGCAAGGGAGAGGTGATCACGTTCAAGGTCGACGAGGCGTTGGCTCAGGCACTCGCCGGACTCCCGAACCGTAGCGAATTCATCCGCGCCGCCATTCTGAATGCTCTCGATAACGCCTGCCCGCTTTGCCGCGGCGTGGGAATCCTGACACCCAACCAGAAACGTCACTGGCAGGCGTTCGCCGAGCATCACCAGATCAACGAGTGTGATCAATGCCACGAGTTCCGCATTGTCTGCGAGCATTCCCACGAGCCGCATGTTCACGACTGAGGGCTCCAACCTTCCCGCAGTCGCGCGGAGGGCAGGCCTTGAGATAGCCGTCTGAAACCGATTTGACTATATCCTTTGCCGGTTGCGCCGATAATCTACGAGAGGAGTAGCTCGTTACGCACCATGGCCACCGGTAACAAACGTCTCAGGCAGGTCATCAGCCTGGATTCGGAACTCAACAAGCTGCAGGATCTCGACGTACTGCTGGAACGCATACTGACCGAGGCGCGTCGAGTCATCAGTGCAGATGCCGGATCGATCTACATCCGCGACGACGATCAGCTGGTCATCAATTACGCACAGAACGACACCAAACAGGCGGAGTTGCCGGAGGGTGAAAAGCTGATCTACAAGGTGTTCAAAGTCCCGGTGGACACCACCACGGTTTCAGGCTATGCCGCGGCAACCGGAGAGCCGCTGAACATTCGCGACGCCTACAAGATTCCGGATAATGCACCGTACGGATTCAATCCTTCATACGACAGAATCTCGGGCTACAAGACCAAATCGATTCTGAGTACACCGTTGCGCAGCAATACCGGCGAGATCCTGGGCGTCATCCAGCTTATCAACAAGATAAGTCAGAAAGGAAACGTCATTCCTTTCAACAAAGAGGACGAGCTCGTGTTAATGCATTTTGCGACCAATGCCACGGTGGCACTGCAGCGGGCACAGATGACCCGCGCGATTCTGCTGCGGATGATCAAGATGGCGGAGCTGCGCGATCCCAAAGAGACCGGCCCGCACGTCAACCGGGTTGCCGGCTATTCGGTGGAGATCTACGAACGCTGGGCCAGGATGCACAGCGTTGATGACGGAGAGATTGAAAAGACCAAGGACAACCTGCGCATGGCCGCCATGCTGCACGACGTCGGCAAGGTTGCCATCTCGGACATCATCCTGAAGAAGCCCGGGCGGTTTACCGATGACGAGTACGACGTGATGAAGTCTCATACTCTGATGGGCGCCCGGCTGTTCATCAACAAGCAGTCAGACTTTGACGAGCTGGCACAGCTGGTAGCCCTCAATCATCACGAGAACTGGGACGGAAGCGGCTACCCCGGCCATATCGACATCGAGACCGGGACGCCCACCAAGACCGATCCGCTGGGTAACCCGGTCGGCAAGTGCGGCGAGGAAATCCCCCTTTTCGGCCAGATTGTCAGTATTTCAGACGTCTACGATGCGCTGCGCTCGCGTCGCGTCTACAAACAGGCGTGGACCGAAGCCCAGACGCTCCAGGAGATCGAGGGCATGCGCGGCACCAAGTTCAGCCCCGAGCTGGTCGATATTTTTTTCAAGGTTCTGCCAAGCATCCAGACCATCTCGTCCCGCTATGCCGATCCGGACGAGGTAGAATCGTAACCGGCGGTTCACAGCCGCCGCGCGTGCCGTCACGCCTCCTTGTACGCCGCCACCAGCTCGTCCATTGCCTTCTTGCCGTCGCCGAACAGCATCAGCGTATTGTCGGCGGCGAACAACGGATTGGGAATGCCGGCAAAGCCGGCCGCCAGGCTGCGCTTGATCACCACTACGGTTCGCGACTTGTCGACGTCCAGAATCGGCATACCGGCAATCGGGTTTCCCGAGGTCTGGCGCGCGATCGGGTTGACCACGTCATTGGCGCCCAGCACGATGGTAACGTCGGTTTGCGGGAACGAAGGGTTTATCTGATCCATTTCGCACAGCTTGTCATATGAGATGTTCTCTTCGGCAAGCAGCACGTTCATGTGACCGGGCATGCGCCCGGCAACCGGGTGAATACCGAACTCCACCTCGATCCCGTCTTTCTCCATCAGTTCGGTCAGCAGCCGCACCGGCGTCTGGGCGCGCGCAACCGCCATACCGTAGCCCGGCACAAAAACCACGCGCCGCGCGGTCTTGAGGATCATGGCGACCTCTTCGGCCGACGTAGCAGTAACCTTGCCGGCGTAGATATCGTCCTGCCGGGCGTCCTCGATGACCGCCCCCACCCCGCCGAACAGTACGTTGGCCAGCGAGCGGTTCATCGCCCTGCACATGATCTGAGTCAGAATGATACCCGAGGCGCCCACCAGCGATCCGGCGATGATCAGGATGTTGTTGGAGAGCACAAAGCCGGTGGCCGCCGCAGCCAGTCCCGAATAGGAGTTCAGCAAGGCGATCACAATCGGCATATCGGCCCCGCCGATAGCGATTACCAGCAGGATGCCGAGCAGCGAGCCGGCCGCCACCAGGTACCAGTACAGGTTGGTGTCGGCGGGATCGCGTACCACCAGCACCCCGAACACGAGCGCCGTGAGCAGAACCAGCAGCTTGACGATTTGCTCACCGGGGTAGCGGATCGGCCGTTCGGTCACCAGGCCCTGCAGCTTGCCGAAGGCTACCAGACTGCCGAAGAACGTCACCGCGCCAATCAGGCCCGACGCCGCGGTTGCCACGGTGAACTGCAGTGAGACCGTTGCCGCGGCAGTGACGGCCGCAATTGCCTGCACCAGCACCGCGCCGGCCACCAGCACCGAGGCCGCGCCGCCGAATCCGTTGAACAGTCCCACCAGCTGCGGCATCGCCGTCATCTGGATCCTGAGCGCCAGAACCGCTCCCACCAGCGAGCCGATCAGAATCCCGGCCAGAATCACTTCAAAGCCCAGGATTTCCTGCTGCAGCAGCGTCACCACAACCGCCAGCAGCATGCCGACCGCGCCCAGCAGGTTGCCGCGTACCGCGCTGCGGGGATGCGTCAGACCCTTGAGCCCCACGATGAAGAGCGCGGCCGCCACCAGATACGCAAGGTTGGAGATGATTGCCCGGTCCACGATCAGTCCTTCTTCCTGAACTTGCTCAGCATGCGGTGCGTAACCAGAAAACCGCCGACAACGTTGATGGTGGCGCATACCAGGGCGGCCAAACCGAGCGCCACGGTCAACGTCTGACGGCCGGTTCCGACCGCCAGAATGGCCCCGATGATGGTGATGCCGGAAATCGCGTTGGAACCTGACATCAGCGGGGTGTGCAGGATCGGCGGGACCTTGGTGATCACTTCAAAGCCGACGAAGATCGCCAGCACGAATACCGTCAGAATGTTGACGAACAGCAGTGTCTCTCCCATCGGTTTCTCCTACAGTTGCAGCCGGGAGCGGGTTTCTTCGTTTGGAACCGCCCGTGCGTGGGTTACCACGGTTGCGGCGACGATCTCGTCGTCACCGTCTACGGCCAGCTCGCCGTCCTTGACGATTGTCTGCAGGAAGGCGGTGATGTTCTTCGAGTAGAGCTGGCTGGCGTCGCGCGCCAGGGTTGAAGCGAGGTTGAGCGGACCGAGGATGGTCACACCGTTGTGCTGCACGGTCTCGCCGGCGCGGGTCAGCGCGCAGTTCCCGCCGCGTTCGGCCGCCAGGTCGACGATCACCGATCCGGCATGCATCGCCTCTACCATCTGCCGCGTAACCAGCACCGGCGCCGTCTTACCGGGCACCGCCGCAGTCGTGATGACGATGTCGCTCTCGGCCAGTACACCGGTCATCAGCTCGCGCTGTCTGCGATAGAAATCCTCGTCCATCTGGCGGGCGTAGCCGTCGGATGTCTCGGCGTCCTCGGCGTCCAGTTCGATCTCCACGAAGCGCGCGCCCAGACTCTGCACCTGCTCCCTGACCGCCGGGCGCACGTCATAGGCACTGACCACCGCACCGAGCCGTCTGGCGGTCGCAATTGCCTGCAGCCCGGCGACGCCAACACCGACGATGAACGCCCGCGCGGGCACGATGGTACCAGCGGCGGTCATCATCATCGGCAGCATCTTGGGCAGGCTGGCGGCGGCCATCACGGCGGCCTTGTAGCCGGCGAGGTTGGCCATCGAGGAGAGCGCATCCATGCTCTGCGCGCGCGTGATCCGCGGCATCAGTTCCATGGCAAACGAAGAGACGCCGCGGTCGCGCAACCTCGCAAAACTGTCGTGGGGCTTCCACGGTTCCAGAAAGCCGATCAGCGCCGCGCCTTCCTGCAACCGGCCGATCAGCGCCGCGTCGCTTTCCGCGGCGGCGGCAAAGCGCACCGTCAGCAGCACCGTGGCTCGTGACAGAACCGCAGCGGCATCGGCCGCGATTTCGGCGCCCTTCCCGGCATAATCCTGATCACGGAACCCCGCTTCCCACCCGGCGCCGGTCTCCAGTACAACCGCCGCACCGGCCTTGACGAGCGGCCCCACGTGCGCCGGAACCAGCGCCACTCGACGCTCCCCCGCAAACGTTTCTCGAAGCACACCAACGGTCATCGCGCAACACCCCTTCTGGTTCCCGCTTTACTGCCGCACCACAATCTGGAGCATTATAGTCGGCTACCGGCCGGCCTTACAAGACCGGGCAGCAACTCTACGCCGATTCCGGACGTACACGGCGCCGTCAGCCGGTCACTGTTAGCGGATCCGCGGCGGCGCATACGTGCTGACGATCTGTTCCCACACTATCCTCAGCGCCGGATCGCCGGGTCCGGTCATCCCGGTGTCGATCAGATAGTCATTCCGCTCGCGCTTGAGCCAGGCGTGCAGTCGACGCGCACCGTCAGCGGGGTTGTCGGCGCCATGTGCCAGGCGCGCCAGCTCCCGCATTTCGTGCCGGTTGAAAAATACCTTCTTGCCGTAGGTGCGGATGAAAAACGCATTCTCCTGCTTCCGCTCGATGGCCACGGCCGGGGGCGACGGTTCGACGGGGCGGTCGAGCCGGGCCGGCTCCTTCGTACTGACCTTCTCGATAGCCTTGATGGTCTGCTCGCGACTGCGGGCAAGCTCTTCGGTAGCCAACAGCACTTCGGCCTGGCGCTTGATGAACTCCAGCCCCTGTCGATCCAGCCCCGGCAGCAGCGCTTCGATTTCGGCAATCAGCTTCTTGTCGGCGGCCGAAAGCTTCGGCCCGGCGCCGGGCTTCTGCGCGCCGGCCGCGGCGCGCCGGCCGGCGCGGGGTTTCCGTCCGGTTCCGGTCGCACTCCGTTTACCGGCCGTAGACTTCTGTTTGTTTGCCATCTGACTTGCCTCCCGATACGCTACCAGTGTAGCACGCAAAGCCTGTACGGCACACGTCAACCCCCAGGCGTCCTGCCGCGACGGCCGCCAAACAGGCGGGCGGTAGAAACCGGCGGCGCGTTCCTGTATTCTGACGGCAACAAGCGGGAGGTATGCAATGACACTGAACGGCAAACGCGCCTTGAGCCTGCTGCACGACGACGTTGAGGATCTCGAGTTCTGGTATCCGACGCTGCGGCTGCGCGAAGAAGGGATGGTTGTCGATGTCGCCGGCGAGCACGCCCGGACCTATGTCGGCAAGTACGGCGTCCCGGCCACGGCAGCGATGAGCTGGGATGACGTCGACCCCCAGGACTACGATGTACTGCTGGTGCCCGGGGGATGGGCGCCGGACAGGATCCGCCGCTTTGAAACCGTACTGGCGATCGTGCGCAGCATGAACGCCGACGGCAGGATCATCGGTCAGATTTGTCACGCCGGGTGGGTGCTGATATCAGCCGGGATCCTGAAAGGCAAACGCGTAACCAGCACGCCCGGCATCCGAGACGACATGACCAACGCGGGGGCCATCTGGCTCGACGAGCCGGTAGTGATCGACGGCAACATTGTCTCCAGCCGCCGCCCGCCGGACCTGCCGGACTACCTGAGCGCCCTGATCGGCGAGTTGCGGCGCCGCTGAGCGAGCCGATCGATGCGCCGCGCCCGAGTGCGTCTCTCATGGCAGGCACGCAGCCATACTATGCCAACCGGCGCCGGTCTCTTCGTGCTACGATGATCAACATATGAACTCCCGGCAGCGTATACAGGCCGCCATAGCGCTTGAAGCAACGGACCGTGTTCCGGTGGCGCCGTGGCTCGGCCTGTTTGCCGCTTCCTACACGGGGCTGTCCAAGGAGGAGTTCATCTTTAGCAGCGACAAACGGTTTGCCGCCGTGCTCAGAACGGCCGTGGAGCTCGGCCCGTGGGACATGACCTACATGGGTGAGAACGCCAGCGAAGCTCTGCTTCTGGCAGTGCCGGCACGGGTGCACTGGCCGGGCCGCGACCTGCCGGCCGATGTAGTCCACCAGGTGGAGGAGTTCGAATTGCTCGGCCCCGAGGATTACGCGCTGCTTCAGCGCGTCGGCTTGCTTCGCTTCCTGCGCGAAGTGGCCAGGCGACTCTATCCCGAGATCAACGTCGTTCAGGGGCTGTCTCTGCTGTGTTCCTACATTTGGAAACTGCGCCGCCAGGCCGGGGAGCTGCGGGCGGCCGGTATCGAGCCGGCTGCGGGCTTCATGCACCCGGGGCCGCTGTTCGAGTACTTCTCGATTGGCCGCAGCCTCGCGACGATGCTTCGGGACCTGTACGATCGGCCGCAGGCGATCAAGGCCGCCGGCGGTATCTGGGCAGGTGCAATGACCCGCATGGCGATCCGCTGGGCCGGACTGGTGGGGGTCAACCGCGTGTTTGTCCCGGTTGCTCGCGCGTCGCCGGCCTTCATCTCGCCGGCGCATTTCGAAGAGTTTGTATATCCTGACCTCAAGACAATCGTGGGCATGCTGATCGAGTCAAACATCACGCCCGTGCTGCACTGCGACACCGGCTGGAAAGGCAGGCTCGAGGTGTTTAAACGCTTTCGTGCCGGCACGTGTATCATCGAGTTTGACGGTGACACCAGTATGGCCGAGGCCAAGCGGGTACTGGGCGGACACACGTGCATAAAGGGCAACGTGCCCGCCAGTCTTACCGCCTTCGGGCAGAGGTGCGAGGTGCTGGACTACTGCCGGGGCTTGATAGAGAAGGCGGGCAAGGGTGGCGGGTTCATCCTTTCAACCGGATGTACGGTGCCGGCCAACGCCAAGGTCGATAACATACGAGCTATTTATGAAGCCGCGCAGAAGTGGGGCCATTACTGACCGTGCCCGTCCTCCGGTTCGACAGAAATCGATATGCATGTTACGACTGAGGTATGAAGCGGAGCAAGAGGTCGTTCATCGATAACGATTTCTATGATCGCGAAGCCGCGTACTGGTGGTCGGACTCCGAAAGTCCGCTGGCCATAATCCGCTACATGATGAATCCTATCCGATTTGCGTATGTTATCAGGCAGCTGGTCGAGCTGTCCTACGATTACCGCAGCAGACGAGTACTGGATATCGGCTGTGGCGGCGGCTTTCTCACCGAGGAGATCGCCGGCGAAGAGCTCAGCTTTGCGGACAACAGCTTCGATATGGTCTTCTGCCTCGATGTACTTGAACACGTGCGTGACTACCGCGCGGTCGTCTCGGAGATCTCGCGCGTGCTCGTTCCCGGCGGATTCTGCTTCTTCGAGACCGTCAACCGCACGATTCTGAGCTATCTCGTGGTGATTTTCTTCATGCAGGAGTTCCCCCTGACCCGTGTCATGCCGGCACACGTTCATGATTGGAGCTACTTCATCAAACCAGGAGAGCTCACCAGGGCCATCAGAGCCGGCGGCATGCGAGTTGAGGACATGCGCGGCGTGCTGCCGGGTTTGAGCTTTGTGTATAATCTTCCGCGGCTGCCCAGGCTGGTTGCCGACACGATAAACTTCCGCGATCTGTGCAACCTGTTTCGCTGTCACGAGAGCATCTTCAAGAACCTCTGTTACGTGGGCTACGCCCTGAAACCGCCGACCGGGCGTCGTTAGGCGCGGCTCACGCGGCGAATCGCGCTCACGCCCGGCTGCCTACCGCTGGTAGCGCGCAATCAGCTCGGCGGTTATCCTGGCCGAGAGCAGCACGAGCGGCATGCCGCCGCCGGGATGCGTACTGCCGCCGCAGAAGTAGAGCCCCCGGTAGCGCCGCGAGCGGTTGGGATGGCGCGAGAATGCCGCCGTACGGCTGTTGGACGAGATACCGTAGAGCGCCCCGCCGGGGCTGTTGGTTCTCTGCTGGATGTCGCGCGGCGTCATCACCGATTCCGCGGCAATCTCGGAGGCCAGATCGAAACCGAAGAGCTCCGATATGCGCGCGATGACGCGCCGGCGCACGCGCGCGGTTTCCGCGGCCCAGTCCTGGCCGATATCGCACGGCGCATTGATCAGCACAAACCAGTTCTCACCGCCCGGCGGCGCGTCCTCAGGCGTCACCTTGCTCGTGATATTGACGTAGATGGTGGGATCGGCGGGACACTCGTGGCGGTCGAAGATGGCCGAGAACTCGTCGGGGTAGTTGCGCGAGAAGAAGATGTTGTGCAGCTCGAGTTCCCGAAACGCGCGCTTCATGCCCCAGAAGAACACCAGACCCGATGAAGAGGGCTCCAGGCGGCGGTAGCGCACGACATCCGGCGCCTCCTGATCCTGCAGCAGATCGTCGTAGACCGGGCGTACGTCCGCACCGGCTATCACTGTGTCGTACTCCAGCTCGGCTCCGCCGACCACCACCCCGCGCACGCGGTAACGGCCGCGTTTGGTTTCGGCCTGGTGCAGAATGCGCTCGACCGGCGCCTGGTAGTGCAGCTGCACCCCCAGTTCGCGCGCCAGCCGCTCGAGCGCGCGCGGTATGGCGTAGATTCCACCGCGCACGGCGTAGCCCCCGCCGGAGTACTCAACGTGTGGAATGATGGAGAGCGTGGCCGGCGTCCGGTACGGGCTCGATCCGTTGTAGGTCGCGTAGCGGTTGAAAAGCTGCCGCAGCCGCGGGCTCTGGAACGCCCGCTCGTGCGCTTCGGCCATTGTACGCCAGGCGTCGATGCCGCCAACGCGCAGCAGCGACTTGAAGAAGCGTGCCGAAAAGATGGTCGAAGGCTCTCGTGGGTTATGCTCCAGGAAGAGATCTCCGGCGATATCGTAGATCCCGCGGCAGCGCTCGAAATAGGCGCGTATACGCTCCTCGGACTCGCCGGTGGTGCGCCGCAGCTCGCTCAGCAGCTTCTGCCGGTCGGCAAAGGTGCGCAGCACCGCGCCGTCATCCCAGAAATACTTGCAGATGATCTCCAACGGGATGAACTCGAGGTAGTCCTGGCGCCGCTTGCCGGCGGCGGCGAACAGCGCGTCAAATACCCACGGCATGGTCAGCAGCGACGGACCGCTGTCGAAACGATAGCCGCCCAGGGTCTCACACCCGGCCTTGCCTCCCGGGCCCGCTGCGCGCTCGTAGACATCGACTCTCCATCCGGCGGCAGCCAGACGAATAGCCGCCGCAAGCGATCCCAACCCTGCACCGATCACAGCTGCATTGCTAGACATAGTTTGCTATCACATCCCGGTAGAAGTAGTAACTGTCCTTGGGAATCCGGCGTAAATCGGTGTAGTCGCAGTAGACGATACCGAAGCGCCTGGTGTAGCCGAAGGACCACTCGAAGTTGTCGATCAGTGACCAGAGGAAGTAGCCGGCCAACGGGATCCCCTCGCTCAGCGCCCGCGAGCAGGCGGCCAGATGCCCGCGCAGGAAGTCGATCCGCCGCCGGTCAGCGCAGCGCGTCCCATCGGCGGTCAGACGGTCCGCGACCGCGCAGCCGTTTTCGGTTACGTAGAGCGGCAACCCGCCGGTGCGCTGCCGCACCCAGCGTAACTGGCGCAGAAGCCCCCCGGGCACCACCGGCCATCCCATCTCGCTAGCCGGCTGCCACTGCGCCGCCAGGCGGTACCCCTCGGGCGCCTCGGGGTCGGCTTCCACGGCCTCTTCCCAGTAGTAGTTCAGTCCCAGGAAATCAACCGGCGCGGCGATGATTTCCAGGTCACCGGGCTCGATCGGCAGCGGAGCCTGGGGGTACGCCGCCAGGTGCCGCCGGGGATAACCGCGGTCGAGGATCGGGTCAAGAAACATCCGGCTCTGCAGGTCCAGCGCACGGTCGGCGGCTTCGATATCCTCCGGCCGTGCGGTTGCCGGTCGCGCTGCGAGCAGGTTGAGTACCGCTCCGATACCGCGCGCAGCCGCAGTGCCGGTGGCGGACGCCTGCCCGCGATAGGCCTGCACCGCCAGGCCATGGCCCAGGTTCAGGTGATGAACGGCGCGGTAGGCGACCGCGCGGTCGCGGATTCCCGGCGCGTGAACACCCTCGAGATAGCCGAGTATCGAGGAGCAGTACGGCTCGTTGAGCGTGAACCAGAAGCCGACGCGGTCACCGAGCGCGCGAAAGCAGCGTTCGGCGTAGTCGGCAAAGCGGCAGGCGGTATCGCGATTGGCCCAGCCGCCGGCGTCCTGCAGCGCCTGCGGCAGATCCCAGTGGTAGAGGGTCACAGCCGGAGCAATTCCGGCCTGCTGCAGCGCGTCAAGCAAGCGGTGGTAGTAGTCAAACCCCGCCTCGTTGACGGCTCCGCTCCCGGCAGGGACGATGCGCGGCCACGCCAGCGAAAAGCGGTATGCGCCGACCCCCAGCCGCCGCATCAGCTCTACATCCTGCGGATAACGATGGTACTGATCGCACGCCACGTCGCCGTTGTGGCCGTGAACAACGGCGCCCGGCCGGCGGCAGAAGGTGTCCCAGATACTCGGCGCGCGCCCGTGCGCCCCGACTGCCCCTTCCACCTGGTAGGCGGCGGTTGCCACGCCCCACAGAAAGCTGTCGGGGAACCGCAGCTCTTGACTGCCGTTCACTCTGTTGCTCCTTTTGTGGTGGTGCCGAAATTGTTTTTCTTGTGCCTGCGGATGACCTTCATGTCCCGATCACCTGGACCCGCCGCGTTCTGATTGCGTCTGCCGGAAGCGGCTCAGGATTTCGTCCGCCACTGCCCGGTGCTGTTCGGCACCCAGAATCGACAGGTCGGCTGCAAGGCTTGGGACCCCCGAAGGCTGCGCGGTATCGCCCAGAAGCCCCAGATCATACTTGACCTCCAGAATGGTGCGCGCCGACTGCTCAACGCGCTCGACGGACAGAACGCCGCCGTGAACCGCGTCCAGCACCGCCTGATACGCCTCCAGCGGTCGCTCCGGGTGCACCAGCACGTCAACGCCGGCCTCCAGTGCCAGCACCGCGACCTGGCTGCGGTTGTAGTAGCGCGTCAGGGCATGCATGTTGAGCGCGTCGGAGAAGATCAAACGCTCAAAGCCGAGCTCACCGCGCAGCACGGGGCCCAGAAGCAGCGGTGAGAGTGTGGCTGGTGCCCGGTTACCGGTGACCTCCGGCACGCTGATGTGCGCCGTCATCACGCCCAGGGCGCCCGCCTCTATACCGCGGCGGAACGGGACCATTTCGACGTGGCGCAGGCGCTCCTGGTCATGGCGTACGCTGGCCGCCTCGTAGTGGCTGTCTTCAATAGTATCGCCGTGGCCGGGAAAATGCTTCAGCACGGCCGCCACGTGCTGGTCCTGCATCCCTCTGACCAGCTGCGCCACGATGCCTCCGACCGTCTCGGGATCGCTGCCAAACGAGCGGTCACCGATGACGGAGTTGTGGGGGTTGGTACGCAGATCGGCCACCGGCGCGAAGTTCACCTGGATACCAAGGCTGCGCAGCTCGCGGCCGATAACCTCGCCAAGCCGATAGGCCAGCTGCGGATCGGCCACCGCGCCAACGATGTGCGGGCTGGGTATGCGCGTAGCCGGGATGCGGCCGCTGGCGCTGATCCGGCTGACAGCGCCCCCCTCGTGGTCGGTAGCGATCAGCAGCGGCAGCGCTGCGGTCTGCTGAAGATCCTCGATCAGGCGCATAACCTGGTCGGTGCTATCCACGTTCAGCCCTACCAGCAGCACGCCTCCGGGTTCGATCTCGCGCATCATGCGCCGCACCCTGTCGTCGATTGCCAGCAGGCCGCGCCCGCGCGCATCCACCGGGAACGCCGGCATGAACAGCTGCCCGACCAGCTGTTCAAGTGACAGCGCGGCCAGCGCGGAGTCGACCATCCGCCGCCGCTTCTGCGCCGCCTCGGCCGCCTCGGCAACCGCTTGCGCAAGCGCCTGGGCTGCTGCGTCGATCGGCGCCCGGGCTGCAGGTTCGTCTTCGATTACCGCAACCGCGGTCCGCGGCTCGGCAGCCGCATCCGGCTGCGGCGGATCATCCGGGACGGTTAGGGCGCCAATCTGCGCGGTGTGCTCGGCAGTCGTCGGCACACTGTCCGGAGCTCCGGCGCATCGCGTGAACGCGAGCAGGGCGGCAATGGCGGCAATGCAGCGTACTGTACGGGCGGGATTGCGTCTCCCGATGATAGTCATTCGAGAATACCGCCGTGCACTTTTTCATACGTTTGGCGTCCGTCAGCGCCGGGCGCTTGAACGTAAACGTCCAATCTGTTACAATGAAATCGGATAAAAGACTTCAATCCGTACCCGCCGAATGGCATTATTCTTGCAAAGAATAATCCTGAGGTGGATGCCCTGAAACATGGGAGTTGCGCCGATACGTAGCTATAGTAACGCAGCAGGATGATATTTGCAATGGATAGGACAGCAGTGATAACACAGCAGCTAACGGGGCTGCCCGGCGTCAGCCTACCGCAGGAGCTCCATACAGAGATCGTCAGAAAATCGATTCACATGCTCATTGCTCTGGTGCCCGGCTTGGCCACGCTCTTCGGAGTGCAGTTCACCCTGGCGCTCCTGTCGGCCGGCACCCTCTTCTACACCTACTGTGAGATGCTGCGCATGCAGGGCCGCAGTGTGGTGCTTGTATCGCGCCTGACGTCGGTAGCGTCGCGCCGCCGCGAGTCAGGCCGTCTTACCCTGGGGCCGATTACGCTGGGCCTGGGAGCCATGATCGCGCTGCTGCTCTACCCGGATCCGGCTGCTTCGATAGCCATCTACGCGCTGGCATTTGGCGACGGGCTGGCGAGTCTGTTCGGCAAGTTCTTCGGCCGCGTGGTCGTTCCCGGCACCGGCGGCAAGACTGTCGAGGGAACCGTAGCGTGCTTCGCGGCGGTTTTCCTGGTCGCGCACGCGCTTACCGGGCGCGCCCTGGAAGCCGGCGTTGTCGCCGCGGCCGCAGCCCTGTTTGAACTGATGCCGTCGAGCGACCTCGATAACCTGATTCTTCCCACCGGCACCGGTCTGGTGGCGGTACTGCTGTTTGTCTGAGCGTCCCGCCGGGTGTCCAAGCGCCCCGCCGTCGGCCTCCCGTGTGGAGACCCGTGGCTACTTCCACAGGTAGATTGTGTGTATGCGATAGCCGAAGATCGCGGCACCCGTAACCAGCATCGCGAACCCGGCGAACGCAAGCCAGATTGACGGCAGGTAGAACACCAGCTCGCGCCCGATGATCGCCAGGAGCACGGCGGGCAGCAGCACCAGGTACTCCTGGTTGCGCTGGTAGGCTACCGCATAGACTACGTTGGCAATTGCCAGAAGCTGAAGCACCACGTTGACCATCTGAATGGTTGTCTCATCACCGATCTTGTGCACCAGATGAGGGTTGAGCGTCAGATGATCCACGGGAATTGCGTAGACTACGGTCAGCGAGATCAGCGCCGCCAGGCTGAGCGCCGTGCCGGTCTTCTGATACTCGACTCCGGTGAGATAGAGCGTTGAGATGAACAGGCACAGAACGCCGAACAGATGGGCAAACTGCACGATCCGCGTCAGCGTTGCCGCAAAGTGAACCGGCAGCTGCTCCATCTGCAACACGAAGTGGCCGATCTTCCAGACATCGAAGCCGGCCGCCAGCACGAACATCAGGAAGAAGAGCATCTCCGGGGCGGTTGTCTTGCGGAAATAGCGGATGATGATGGTTGCGCCGGCTACCGAGAACCCGGCAACCGTGAACAGCCCCGACACCAGCAGCCCCGGAGAGACCGACTCAGCGCGCCAGCTGAGGAAGAGCCAGCGCTGCATGTCGTGTACCCCCAACTCTTGAGCAGTCGGCAAGGGGGCGCGCAGGCTCAGCAGAGAGACCGCCGCGGCCACCGAAGTAATCACAATCGAGGCCAGTGAAACGCGCAGGATGGTGTTACGCAGAGCGAGTGTCATAGCAGATCCCAGTATAGCAGGAAAAATAACGCTATAGAACGCCCGGATTTGTTCGATACTCAATGGTAGGGAGGCAAAGTGTCATGAAGAAATCGCTCATGATAGCCGTGATGTTTGCGCTCAGCGGAGCTCTGTCTGCCGGCGACATAGCGACCTTCGTGAATATGGGTTTCTCGCACGATTCGCGCATTCTGATGTTCGGCCAGTACGGCATCGAACGCCCGACCTCCAACCCGTTTGCCGAGATCTACGTTGTGGACGTTCCCCGCAACCGTTTTGTGGCCGACGGTGTGCGCCGCATGACCTACGAGAGCGCCGTAGCTCCCGGACAGGACGGCAGCGGAGCGCTGTTGCGCCTGCTGTCCGAAAACGCCGCCCTGATTGAGCGCCACGGAATCGATCCCCTCAATCAGGGGCGCATGATCTACTTCCTGATCAACTCGCAGACGCCCAAAGCCGAGATCAGCTTTCGTGATTTCTCCGATGGAACGCACTACCAGGTGGTGATGCACCAGCGTCGCCGCGGTGAAGGAGCCGGCGTTGAAGCCGCCTTCCACCTGGAACTCACGGTCGTCCCGCCGGATGGTGCCGCACGCCGCTTCACGGTAGGCCTGCCCGACTTTTTCCGCCGAGGCGTGACTTCCTACCAGATCAACCAGGCGTTTCTGTCGCCCGACGAACGTTCACTGGTCTTTGTGGTGGAGCGCATCAGCGACACGGCTACCGGCCGCAGCGTGCGCTATATGGTGGAAACGGTCCGCTTCCGCTGAGAGCGCATCCTTGCGGCGCTCACGCGCGGCAAGCCACCGCCACCGGACGGTCGCAATCGGTACCGGCGCCGCCGGCTTCGCCCGTGTTGCCTTGACATCGCGCAACGCCTGCCCCTACAATGCCCGCACATTAGCTTGCTGTGAGGCCAGATGGCAGAACGAATTACCCCTAGAAGCGAAAACTACTCGGACTGGTATGTCGACATAGTACTCAACGCCCAACTGGCGGATTACAGCCCCGTCAAAGGCACGATGGTCATCCGGCCGCGCGGGTATGCGATCTGGGAACGGATGCAGTCGGCGCTGGACACGATGTTCAAGGAGACCGGGCACCAGAATGCCTATTTTCCGCTCCTGATTCCCGAAAGCTTCCTGAAGAAAGAGGCCGAACACGTTGAAGGCTTCGCGCCCGAGTGTGCCGTGGTAACCCATGGGGGCGGCGAAGAGCTGGAAGAGCCGCTGGTGATCCGCCCGACGTCCGAGACGATCATCTGGAGCATGTACCGTAAGTGGATCCAGTCCTACCGCGATCTGCCGCTGCTGATCAACCAGTGGGCCAACGTGATGCGCTGGGAAAAGCGCACCCGGCTGTTTCTGCGGACCACCGAGTTCCTGTGGCAGGAGGGGCATACCGCCCACGCCAGCGCCGAGGAGGCGCGCGAGGAGACGCTGCGGATGCTGGATGTCTACCGCTGTTTTGCCGAAGAGCACATGGCGCTGCCGGTGCTGACCGGTATAAAGAGCGAGGCCGAGAAGTTTGCCGGCGCGGTCGACACCTACGCCATAGAGGCCATGATGCAGGACAAGAAGGCGCTGCAGGCCGGTACGTCACATTTCCTGGGTCAGAACTTTGCCAGGGCCTTTGACGTGACCTTTCAGACCGCCGACGGCGCGCTCGATCACGTCTGGGCAACCAGCTGGGGCGTCTCGACGCGCCTGATTGGGGCGCTGATCATGGCGCACTCGGACGACCGCGGACTGGTGCTGCCGCCGAAGCTGGCGCCCACGGAGGTCGCCATCGTCCCGATCTTCAAGAACCAGAACAGAACCGAAGTCCTGGGGTACGCCGACAGGCTGCACCAGACGCTCAAGGGCAGTTACCGCGTGGTACTCGACGCTGATGAGAACAACTCTCCCGGCTGGAAGTTCTCACAGTGGGAGCTCTTCGGCGTGCCGATCCGCATCGAGTGCGGCCCCAGGGACATGCAGAACAATCAGGTGGTGCTGGTACGTCGCGACACCGGAGAAAAGCTGCCGGTGGCGGCCGGTGCAGCTCCGCAGCGCATAGCCGAGCTGCTGCAGCAGATCCAGCAGGCGCTCTACGATCGCGCACATGCGTTCCGCCAGGCCAATACCCGCGATATCGACAACTACGACGACCTGGTGGCCTTCTTTGAGGGCGACGGCGGGTTTGCGCGCGTTGCATGGTCAGGGTCGCCCGAGGCAGAGGCCCGCATCAAGGATGACACCAAGGCCACCATCCGGGTGCTGCCGTTCGGCAATCAGGAACAAGCTGCCGGCAAACGCTGCATTGTGACCGGGGAGCCGGCCAGGCATGTGGCCATACTCGCCAGGAGCTACTGACTGAAGCCGGCGCCAGGGCAGTTCGCATTTTTCCCGTGTAGCGGCGCGGACGATGTGGGGAATGCGGCCGCCGCGTGCTATACTTGGGACGGCAACCGTATGAAAGCGCGCCGCCTGATTCTGCTCATTCTGATCGCGCTGGCACTCAGTCACGCAGCAAACGCCATCTCGCTTCCGGGAATAGAACTGCGCGCCGGCCCCACCTGGATCGGCAACGGCTATCGCGAGTACCCCGACGGCAGCGCGGTTCAGGGTAGTGACGTCAGCCCGCTGCGCGTCTTCGGCGGTGCGGCACTGCCGCTGATTCTTGACAACGGAATGGTAATCACGCCCGGAATGGATCTCTACTGGCAGGAGTATCTGGCGGCTTCCGAAGACGGCAAGGTTGTGCCGACGCAACAGGAGAGCGGTCGCGCCGCCGGCGAACTGGCCGGCACACTGGGGATACTGCTCAGCGTACCGGTCAATTGGGAATGGCAGCTGCGCGAGCAGTTGCGCCTTGGCGTTGGGGTGGGTCCGGCCCTGCTGATCCGTCTGCCGATCGCGCCGATTGACGGCTCGGACGTCTCCCCGTTATGGCGCTACTTCTATTCCGGGCTGCGTTTTGTGTACCCCGATACCCAGCTGTCGCTGCGCTACCAGGTTTCCGAGCGCTTTGACTTCGGCGGAATGCTGCGCGTGCTGTGGCCGGTCGCCTCGCTGTGGAGCGCCTACGACGTGCCGGTCTGGGACGAGATGAAGATCTCGCTGATGGCGCTGGTGCGCTATCACTTCAACGACTGAGCGACACCGCGCAAATGATACCGTTCGGGCCGGACCGTGCCGGCCGCGGCCAGAACCGTTGACTATATGAAATCGAGGTGGTCGACGCGTTTGGTCATGCGCTCCGAATGTGCCACCAGATAGCCGATGAATCCGGCGCTCACCACGTCAAGGAACACGCCGATACTGATCAGGATCGGAACGATCGGCATCAGGATCAGAAAGACTTCTTCCATGCCGCGCCCGTAGGCACTCGACAGCAGCGAGAGCGCCACCAGCACGCCGCTGCCAGGCACCGATCCCAGCAGAAACGAGATAGCAAATGTAGCGCCGATCACCCAGGTCACCTGGCCAAACGTGATTTCGAGCGCGGTATAGGACCGCAGGATCAGGATAAACGACGCCGCGGTCACCAGGCCGGTACCGCCCTTGGCGAGCACGGCCGCCAGCGGGAACACGCTGCTCCCGACGCTGCGCGGAACACCCAGGTTTTCCTTCCCGACGCGGGTCAGCGCCGGCAACGAGAAATAGGCGTCACGCGAGAAAACCGCCGTGATCAGCGGAACCAGCATCGCGTAAAGCCAGAAGTAGGGATTCTCGCGATCAGTCGCGAAGTACAGGATCAGCGGGTAGATCACGAAGGCAATGATTCCGACGGTGAACAGCAGCACGATGATCAGTTGTGAGAAGATATCGAAGTCGGTAATCGCGCGCAACTCGAAAATGAAGGCTGCCGAGATGGCGATCATGCCGATCGCCAGCACCTCGATCAGATACGACACCAGGCGGTAGAAGACGCGACACGCCGAGTCGAAGACCTGCGTCAACGGTTCACTGAGACGCTGTTCACCCCCGAACACGACACCGAGCAGAATACCAAAGACGGCCAGCGGCAGCAGAAAGTTACCGTTTTCACTGAAGATCAGAAACAGGTTGCGCGGGAAGACCCGCAGTAAGAGATCGGTCAGCGTCGGCAACGGCAGCAGCGGCGCTTCCTGAAAGATCGGCGGCACGCGCGCCGGAGACAGGAACAGCACGCCGAGCGCGCCAAGCAGGATCATGGCTGCCGAGCTCACCACGATCAGCCCCAACATCTTGAGGTAGATGCGCAGCATACCGCGTTGCTGTACGAGCTCGTAAACGCCGATCGTTATGCCGAAGAACACCAGCGGAAACAGCAGGTAGCGGCCGATGTTGATCACGAACGCCGAGATTGCGCCGAACAGTTGCGCGGTGTCCCCGCCGCTCTCGGGCAGCCAGACGCCCAGAATAACCCCTATGATGCTTCCCACGAGGAATCGGATCCATATCTTCATGGCAAAACCATAGACGATTAGCGTGGGAAGGGGAAGAGGGTCGGCTTCGTCGAGCACTTGAACCAGCGGCCGCGCTGCCGTGGATTATCGGCCACCAGCTGCTGCAGCACAAAGCGTGCGAATTGCTCGAACGGGGCGCCGGCGGACTGGAAGCCGCGCAGCCGCAGCGGTTCGTTCTGGTACTGCGTGAACAGCGAGCGCCCAAGCGCCAGGAACGCGCCGGCGCCCTCGGCGTCCAGCGGCGGCGTCTCGGCGTTGAGCTCACCGTGAAACATCAGCGTCAACGAGCCGCGCCCCTCGCGCTGCAGATAGCCGAGCGCTTCCCTCAGCAGGAACAGCCGTCCGCGGGTATCAACATCAACCGCGGTCTCAAAACGCGGTGCCCTGATCTCGTGAAACGGCGTGGTAACCGTCTGCGGAACGTGCAGATAAACGATGTCGCTGATCGGTGCCGCGATGTTGCAGGCCTGCACCAGCATCGCCCGGGCGGAGATCGGTGAACGGCGGTTCCACGCCACGCGGTTGACCCGTGCGGCACTGCCGGGGGCCTCTCCCGGCGCGGTCCCGGCGGTCGGGCTCGGGTTGTCGACCGAAGGATCGACAGCTGCCATCACGGTGAACCCGGCTGCGAGCGCCTCCTGCGCCAGCTGCACGGTATGCGCGTCGCTGTTTGCCGCCAGCAGAAGTGTCCTGTTCATGCCCTGGTACCCTGTCTCCGGCGCCACAGAAGCCGTGCGCTGCAGAGCGGCACCGCTTGATCATCACGGAAGACGCCGACCACCGAGAACGACCCGTCATCCTGAAGGCGCACGCTTAGCGTCTCATCGTAGAGCGCCTCGGCATTGAAGTTGATGACGGCCTCCGCAACCGAGTGCTGACGCAGGTGCTGCATCGGGAATCCGTCGAGCATCCACTGCAGGTACTGCACGTTGTTGACGTGACGCTGCCGGTCAAAGTCGCTGTAGACAACCCGATGGCTCCTGACCTCCGGTGCGCCGCCGTCCGGGCCGCTCAGCCGGGGCGGCAGCTCGTCAAAGACGCGTTCCACGCCGCGGTATTGGTCGGCGTTGACGACCCGCTCCGGCGGCACCGGGCGCCGCGAGGCTGCATCGACCACCAGCCACGCGCTGCGAACCAGCGCCACCGGCCGGCCCGCGCTGTCCAGCCGGAAGTCGCGCATCGCGAACAGCCGCTCGATACCGGAGGGCCAGGTCCGGATGGTGATCTCCTCGCCCCAGTGCGGATAGCAGGCGGCACGAACCATCAGCCGTGACAGCAGCCACATCTGGCCGTGCTCATCGAGCTCCGCGGGACCGAAGCCCAGTGCGGCCGCGTGCTTCCACGCCGCATCCTGCAGGATGCGGCAGAGCCCAGGCAGAGAGAGCTGGTCTTCAGTATCGACCATGAACGATAGTACAGGCAATCGCTCGTTCAGCGATCGCACGGTGCTCACGTGTCGACCTCTACGTTGGGTTCGTCGAGCGCCTCGAGCAGCCGCTCGACACGATAGGCTGCCGATGCGTGTGCCAGGCGCAGTCGTTCGTAGTAGTCATACAGTCGCAGTACCCGCGTCATGACGACCTCGGGACTCTCATCGATCGACTGACTATGCCTGGAGATGATGTCATCGTAGGCCACCTGCAGCATGCCGACCGCCAGTAACCACCAGATCAAGGTATCCATACGTTCCTTGTTGTACCACACAACGCCATCGTGCGTATTGACGCCGAGATAGCTCGAGACATCGCTGTCCGACAACAACGCCGCGGTTACGTTGCGTGCGCTCTGCCCCTGCTCGAAAAGCGACAACCAGTTGTAGTTGGTCAGCAGAATGCGGACACGCAGCTTCCAGGCGATCTCGTCTTCGTTTTCAAACGGCCTGACCGGAAGCACCGGCGCCAGACGCGTCAGCAGCATCAGGTCCTCGGCCAGCCCGGCGGCCGAATTGGGTTGACCGTCCTCGCAGCCGCAGTCGTAGTCGTCGTCGTCTTCGTGAACCAGCACCCCCAGCGGCTTGAGCATCAGCAGCGCAATCATGGTCGAGACACGCGCGGGCGTCTCGCGCAGCCCCAGCGTAAACGCGTGCAGCGCCTTGCGGAAACTGGGCACGTGTTCGTGCGGCCGTACCAGCTCCAGGTGGCGTGTGGCCAGCAGTGTGCGCAAGCGCGCGTCGAACTCCTGCGCCGCACCCGCGACATCGGCCGGACCGCAGGCGTAGTCGGCGGCCACCCGCAGGAACCGCTGGTAGTTGTCGCGCAGCTCGTCCCACGTGGCGGCCTTCTTGGGCAACTGTCCGGTGAACTCGGCACTCAGCTCCTGGCAGACGCCCGAATTGGCTACCAGTGCAAAACTCTCGTGCAGCGGCTTGAGATAGATCTCTTTGAGCGCATTGTCCACGTCGGGTACTCCGCCGCCGCGCAGCGAGTCGGCAAGCCGCGCGTAATGCGCGAACTCGTTATCCGTCACCTCGTAGATATCAACAAAGACCTGGGTCTGGTAGCCCTGCAGATTGACGAACATCCCGCTGGACCAGAGATCGGCCGAATTGCGGATGTACCACAGCCGGCTCTTCTGCTCATACATGATGCAGAAACGGCGATGGTCGTTGTGCAGCCCCAGCGCTTCGGCGAGGTGAACCTGGCGGTGGCGGCGGTTGCCGTGTCCGTCCTTCTCCACGTAGCCGGCCGACAGCGACAGCCGGCCCCAAACCGTCTCGTAGGCGTTGTTGTAGAGCACCAGACTCCTGGCGCCGAACGCTTCATTTGAATAGGCGTAGACGTCTTCGTGAATCTGCCCGTGATCGCCCCACAGATCGTAGAGGCGGAAGCGGTCAACGCCCGAAAACTGGTAGCGCCGCCGCATCAGCGGAAAAAGTTCGCGCTCGTGACGGTGAACCAGCTCCATGTCGGGCTGTTCGTTCCAGTAGGCGCGGCGGAACTCCATGCCGTATTTTTCCGCAAAGCCCTGTACCTGGCCGTGCCCGAACATCGGCAACCCCGGCATAGTCACCATCAGGGTGGCGACCCCGAAGTACTTGTCACCCTTGCCGAACTGCACCACCGCGGTCTCTTCATCCGGATTGTTCATGAAGTTGACGAAGCGTTTGAGAATCGCCGGGTCGAACTCGAGCGTGTTTTTGATGGTCTGACGGTACTTCTGGTTGTCCTGATTCTTGAGCATGTGCATGAAGGCGCTGTTGTAGACACGGTGCATCCCGAGGGTGCGCACGAAGTAGCTCTCCATCATCCAGAATGCCTCGGCCAGCAACAGCGTGTCGGGAACCTCCTCCGCCACCCGGTCAACCACCTCGCGCCAGAACTCCTGCGGCATCGCTCGGTCGAACTCTTCGGCAGTCAGGCCGTGTTCGGAACGCGAGGCGATGTCGCCGCCCGAGCCGGGTTCCGGATACCAGAGCCGCTGTACGTGCTTCTTGGCCAGCGTCATGGCCGCGTCAAAGCGGATGATCGGGAAGTTGCGCGCCACGTGCAGGATAGTCTGGATGACCGCCTCGCGCGTGTCGGGATTGAGAAAATCAAGCTGAGCGGTGTCGTTCCACGGCATGCTGGTGCCGTCGTTGCCGTGATAGATGTAGCGTTCCCGGCCCGAGCCAAAATCGACGCGCCTGAACACCACCGCGGCGTCGCTCCTGTCGTAGTAGTGGTCTTCGAGGTAGATGCCGACACCGTCCACCCCGGAATGGTTCTCCCCGTTGAACGTGTAGGACGGAAACGGGGAGTGCGGCAGCTGGACGAACCAGTCCGGGTGACTGATCACCCAGGGCGAATCGATCCCGGTGTGATTGGGCACCATATCGCTGGCAAGCCGGATGCCGCGCGCGTTGCAGCGCGAACGCAGGTTCTCGAGCGCCGGCCAGCCACCGATCTCTTCGGCCACCTCATATTCCAGCAGCGAGTACGCCGAAGCTTCGGCATCCGGGTTGCCGCACATCTGCTTGATTCGCCTCGAGGCGTGACTTCGGCGCCACAGGCCGATCAGCCACAGGGAGTTGAACCCGGCGGCTGCCAACCGGTCGAGCTCCTGGTCGGGAATCCGGTCGAGCGTGCGGATTTCGTAGCCGTATTGGTCCGACAGCTGGTTGAGCCACACCAGCGTACTCTTGGCCAGCATGACCACGTTGGGCATCCACTCGGTGTCCGGGCTGAAGCGCTCATACTCCAGCATGCCGACGCCGCGCCGCCCGTACTCGATCACCTGCGCCGGCCCCGCACCGCTGAAGTGCGCTTTACGTTCCTCGGCAATCAGATCCAGACTGCGCAACAGGCGGAAGAGGTACCGGCCGATCCACGAACTCCAGCGGCGGCGGATGTAGGCCAGCTGTTGATCGAGCGAATGCGGGTGCGCCTTGATGGGCGCCAGCAGCGTTTCGATCAGTGTGAGGTTCTCCGGTCCGAATGCGGGCTTGTCGGCGAAGAAATCCTGCAAGCCCTGAATGATGTTTGCGTAGGCGGTATCCGAGGTCAGATCACGGTCGGGAAACAGCTCTGCGTAGGGTGCATAGGCCGGGTTCTGGTTCTCGATCCATAGCATGATCAGTTCTTCGAGCGCCAGGTCGCGCCCGGGGACACCGTCGTGCAGCTTCTCCAGGTAGGCTTCACAGGTTGTGGAGTCCTGGTAGACCTCACGCGGCGGAAAACTGCGACAGAAGTGCAGCAGGGTGCGATCGATCTCCTGCTCGCCGATCTGCGAAATCAGGAACTCGCGCGCCTCGGCCATCAGGTCATCGCCAAACTCGTCGAGATAACAGAGGATCACGTGATGCATGATCTCGTCGATCAGCCCCATGGCGTTGATATCGCCGGCGCGTGCCGCCTGGTCCGGATGGCGCGACAGGTCGCGGGTCTGGTTGATGGCCTGGGCAAACAGGCGCGCAGCGTGGAAATCGGCAAAGACCACGTTGCCGCGCAGCGTAAACAGCGGATGCTGAAACTGGTACTTGTCGCGCGCGGCCCGGGCTACGTGAAACTCACGTTCAGCGCTGCGTCCGGTGATCGGATGCAGGGCGGCCACCTCGAGCGTTCGTTGTGCAAAACAGATACAATTCACTTCGGGCTCCTTGTTGTTCGGGCAGCGACCAGCGTTCGCAGGCGGTCAACGATCTCGCCGCGCCGGGCGAGCTGCTCGAGCGTGCCGGGCATGCGGTAGGTCCAGTTGACGTCGTTGAATGTCCCGGGAACGTTGACGCGCTCGTCCTGCGCGGCAGGCAGGCGAAACAGGGCATCGGTTGCAAAGACGTCCTGGATCTGGAACATGCAGATCCGCGAGCTGGTCTGAAGCAGCGCTTCGATGAAGCGCCACGCGGTCTGCGGGGTGTACTCCCGGTCGAGCGCTGCGTTGATGCCGTGGGCCGTCAGAATCGCGGCGCGCTCGCTGTCGTCCACCTCGGTCTCCCACCACTGGCGCAGGGTGCTTGTGTCGTGCACCGACGGCGCGCAGACCGTCGCCTCGGGAAAGCGGGAGATGGGGCGGTAGTTGATGCCGTCCGGCCGCGCCCAGCGCGGCACGCGCAGGCCCAGAATACCGAGCTCCTGGAGCGTACCGGGGACACAGTCCGGTATTACGCCGAGATCCTCGGCGCACGCCAGCATCGGCGTGGTGTGGTTCATGAATCCGAGCAGTGTGCGGCCGTTCTTATCCCAGACCCGTTCGGCGGCTGCGTTGGCCTGCTGCACCAGCCGTTCGAAGCGGCGTTGCTCCTGTTCCGCGAGGCCGCGGTAACGTGAGCAGTCGCGAAACAGCCATGCGGGAGCGAAGCTGTCGTCCCCAACCCGCAGCAGGGCCCGATCACGATACCAGTCCAGCAACCTCTGCGTATGGGCTTCGCTGAGCCCCCCGCCGGTGATGCTCTTCTCTCCATCGATGTGATCCGCAAACAGGAACAGATCCTGGTCCTCCAGGCGCTCGAAGAAGCGTCCGATGAATTCGTCCGCCTGACCTGCGAAACTGCTGCGAACGGCATCGCCGTGCACATGCGGCTCGGCGAGCCAGCGGATGCGACCGTCGTCAAAGCCGACGCTGTGCAGCCGCGCGCGCGTGATGTAATGCGACGGTGAAAAGTAGCCGAGCGTACCGGAGAAATGCGCTGAAGGAATTGCCCAGATGCGAAAGAAACCGAGCACGTGGTCGATCCGGAAGGCGTGGTAGAACTTGTCTGCCTGCTGCAGCCGCCGCTTCCACCAGTCGTAGTCGCTGTCCGCGAGACGGCTCCAGTTGTAGATGGGGAAATCCCAGTTCTGCCCCAGCTCACTGAACATGTCCGGCGGCGCACCGGCGCGGAAGCAGGGATCAAAGATGTCACGGTGTGCCCAGGCGTCGGCGCTGTCTTCACTCATCAGAATCGGAAGATCGCCCTTAAGCGCCACACCGGCGTTTTCCATCGCGCGCGCCGCGGATTGCAGCTGTTGCTCGAGGCGCAACTGCAGCCAGGCGTAGTAGAGACACGAACCGTCGCCGCAGCCCTGTTCCCAGTGCCGGTCGATCTGTTGCGGCGTGGGATCACGCATCGTCGGCCAGTCGTGCCAGAAGCGATTCTGATTCTGCTCCTTGATGGTACGGAAGACCGCGTAGGGCCTGATCCAGTCGTTCTGCGCTATCCAGCGCTGCAGTTCCGGCAGGCGGCCGATGCGGTCTCGCTGATGATCGAAGGCGGCGCGCAGGATACGCTCTTTCCCGGCCAGCACTTCGGCGTATCGCAGCCGCGCGAGGGGCGCAAAGCGCGCACGCAGCACCTCGACATCGGCCTGCAGGCCGGCAGCCTCGACCTCGGGCAGGTCCTTCAGCCGAACGTAGATAGGGTGCAGCGCAAAGGCGCTCAGCGCGCTGTAGGGCGAAGACTGACCGCCGGTATCGTTGACCGGCAGGATTTGAACGATCTGCGCACCGAAATCGGCGCACCACCGTGCCAGCAGCGGCAGGTCGGAAAACTCGCCAATGCCGATGCCGTCGTCCGACCTCAGCGCGGACAGCGGTACCAGGATGCCCGTCAGTTTGTGGTCATAGCTCGGAAACTTCATGCAAATCACCTCGTGGTGGTACGCAAAAGGCGCACGGCGAGCCGCCCCGGCCCATCGCCGTATATCGTACGAGATCGGCGGGATTATCGCAACGGGATACTATCGGGAAGCGGCGGTCAGAGGTCTTTCATGGCGTCACGGATACGCGCCGCCTCTTCGTAATTCTCTTCTTCAATAGCTTTCTCGAGCTCTTCCTGAAGCCGCCCCAACTCCAGATCCGAAGTGGTCGGACCATCGGATCCGCCGCTCTCTTCCTCGGTGATCAGGTTGATAGCGACCCCGGCCTCATCGACCACCGACTCCGCGATGAACAGCGGACAACGCAGCCGCGCCGCCAGCCCGAGGGCGTCGGAGGGACGCGAGTCAATTGAAAGCTTTTTCATACCCTGTTTCATCAGGATGCGCGCGTAAAACGTGCCGTCTTTGAGATCGGTTATCTCGACCCTCTCGACCGCAACGTTGATCTTCTCCATCACCGAAATGAACAGATCGTGCGTGAGCGGCCGGGGCATCGGTACGTTGCCGAGCCCGATGAGAATCGATTGCGCTTCGAGCTGTCCGATAAAAATCGGGACCGCCCGCTCACTGCCGAGAGGTTTGACGAGCACCGCGTTGCCTTTGTCCGTACGTGCTACGGTCCAAATCTCCGCTTCTACCAACATGCCTTCAATATACTACAAAACGGCGGCAAATTGAACGCCATTGCGCAGGATCGCCAGTCCGGTGGGCTCGGAGTCGCTGCCGCGCGTCCATTTCGGATGCTGCAGCCGGTCACAGAACGCCTCCGGATGCGGCATTAGCCCCAGAACGCGTCCGCTTGGATCGCAGATACCGGCAATACCGTCTTGCGAACCGTTGGGATTGCGTCCGCGGTAGCGCAGCGCCACTCTGCCGTTTGACTGGAGCTGCCGCAGCACGCCCGAATCGGCACACACAAAGCGCCCTTCACCGTGGCGGACGGGCAGCTCGATCCGGCCGAGCCCGCGCAACCACGCCTCGGACGCCGCGGAATAGATCTGACACTCGGTCCAGCTGTTCTCGAAACGACCGCAATCGTTGTGGATCAGCGAGACGCACGGGGTCCAGTCTCCGTCCAGATCGGGCAGCATACCGGACTTGGCCAGAATCTGAAAACCGTTGCAGATCCCGATCACCAGCCCGCCACGGCGCACAAGCTGCTGCAGCGCCGTCCGCAGCTCGGCGCGCACCAGCGAGGCAAGCACCTTACCCGAACCGAGGTGATCCCCAAACGAGAAACCGCCGGGGAAACCGACGATCCGGTAGTCTTCGAGCAGCCGCGGCTGCGCTGCCAGGTCGCCGATGTGCACAATGTCGGGCGAGGCGCCGGCTCGCCTGAAAGCGTCGGCCAGCTCTATCTCGGCGTTAATCCCGAAGCCGGACAGCACCATCACCGGAACACGCGCCCGTGCTGCTGCCGGTGCAGCCGCCGCGCGGACACCCGGCAGCGTCTCAGCTTTCTCCGTCATACAATTTCTCCATTCAGCCGCCCAAAGGCGTCCCTGGCCTGCTCCAGCCCAAGCTCCAACCGCAGCTCGCTGCCGTTACGGACCTGCAGCACCGGCTGCTCGACCACGCGCCCCAGCAGCACGCACGTGTGACCCGCCAGCGCCGCTTCAAACTCGCGCTGCTGCACCGGAGCGACGCTTGCCAGAAAGCGCGACGGCGTTTCGCAGAATAACGCGCGGGTAACGGCCGGGAGGCCCGGTTGGACGGACGCGCCGTCTGTCGCCGGCAGCGACGTCACGACCGTCTGGATGTCGACGCGCGCGCCGAGACGTCCGCCCAGGGCGCTCTCCGCCAGCGCCACCGCCAGACCTCCGTCCGACAGGTCGTGGCACGACGCCACCAGACCGTCATCGATGGCGGCGTGCAGCGCGCGGTAGAGCGCCAGCGCGGAGCGCGGATCGACGGTCGGCGGCGCCCCGAGGTGAGCTGCTACTCCCGCTCGCTGCAGCAGCTTCTCCAGACTGGTGCCGCCCAGCTCGCCGCGCGTAGCGCCCAGCAGGTAGATGTGGTCTCCGGCGGCCACGAAGTCGGTGGAGCGCGCTCTGGATGCATCCTTTATCACGCCCATCAGACTGATCAGCAGCGTCGGGCGCACCGAGACCTTGCGGCCGGCAAGGCGGGCATCGTTCTTCATCGAGTCCTTGCCGGAGATCAGCGGCAGACCGTAGGCCACGCAGGCGTCGTGCAGACCGCGGCAGGCGCGCACCAGTTGTGCCAGCTTGTACGGACCGTCGGGCGTGTCTTCGGATAGCACCGGATCAGGCCAGCAGAAGTTATCAAGCGCGTAGGCCCGCTCCGGATCGCCTCCGAGAGCGATGTGGGCGCGGAACGCTTCGTCCACGGCGCACATCGCCATATGATAGGTGTCGGCGTCGCCGTAGCGCGGGCAGATTCCGTGCGTAACGGTGAGCGCGCGGTTACTGCCGCTGCGCGGCCGCACCACCGCGCCGTCCGACGGCGCGTCCGCACCGACGCCGACAAACGGCTTGATGACCGACCCGGCCTGCACCTCGTGATCGTACTGGCGCACCAGCGCCTCTTTGGAAGCGATGTTGGGCTCGCCCAGCAGCTGCAGCAGCGTCTCCCGGTCATCAGTGACCAGCCGGGCCGAAGGGCCGGGAGCCGCCGGACAAGGGGCCGCCGCACGCGGGCTGCGCCAGCGCGCCGTGAGCTGCATCCGCGGCAGACCGTCGTGCAGAAAACCGAGGTCCAGCCGCGCGACCGGCCGGTCGTGGTAAAAAACCTCGACCGCACCCGAGTCACTGAAGCGGCCGACCACGGTGGCTTCCACGTTGCGCGCGGCCGCCAGCGAGATCAACTCCTGGATGTGGGCCGGATCAACCGCCAGGCTCATGCGCTCCTGCGATTCGGAGACCAGTATTTCCCAGGGGGCCAGCCCCGGATACTTGAGCGGGCAGCAATCGAGCTCTATTCGTACGCCGCCCGAATGCTGCGCCATCTCGCCGAGCGAAGATGAGAGACCGCCGGCACCGTTGTCGGTGATCCCGGCGTAAAGGCCGCGATCACGGGCCTCCAGCAGGAAGTCGGTCATATTGCGCTGCGTGATTGGATCGCCGATCTGGACCGCCGAGACCGGCGACGCTTCGTCCAGCGCCAGCGACGAAAACGTGGCGCCGTGGATACCGTCCTTGCCGATACGCCCGCCGACCATGACCGCCAGATGGCCCGGTTCAATGTGCTTGATCCAGGATTCTTCGTTGTCGATCCGCGCCGGCAGTATGCCGCCGGTACCGCAGAAGACCAGCGGTTTGCCGACATAACTGTCGTCAAACAGCACCGCCCCGGCGATCGTCGGAATACCGGACTGGTTACCGCCGTCGACGATTCCGTGGTGCACCCCGTCCAGCACGCGCCGGGGGTGCATCAGCCCCTGCGGGATGGCCTCGACCGGGGTGTCGAGCTCGCCGAAACAGAGTACGTTGGTGTTGAAAATCGGTTTGGCGCCCTTGCCGGTACCGAGGATGTCGCGATTGACGCCCACGATACCGGTGATCGCGCCGCCGTAGGGATCGAGCGCCGAGGGCGAGTTGTGCGTTTCGGCCTTGAAACAGACGTATGTCCGGTCGTCAAAGGCCACGACGCCGGCGTTGTCGTGAAACACGGACTTGAGGTCGTCGCGCCCGGCGGCGACTGATTGGGTGACACGCCTGATGTAGGTGTCAAACAGACCGTCGATGTGCTGCGGCGCGGATTGATCGTCGCCGTCTTCGCGATACTCGATGTGCGCCTGGAAGATCTTGTGCTTGCAGTGCTCGCTCCAGGTCTGGGCGATCATCTCCAGCTCAACGTCGGTACAGCCGGCCGGCAGTCCGGCCGCCCGCCGGGATGCCGTGGTGGCCGGATCGGCGTAGTAGTCGCGGATCGCGCCCATCTCGGGCGGCTCCAGCGAAAGCAGCCGATCACGTGACAGCTGCATCAGCTGGTGCGGCTGCATCGATGCCAGGTCGAAGGTCAGCACCTCGGCGGGACTGGCGGCTATGCGGTTACTGTAGGCCAGCGGCAGGGCGGCCGCGGCTGCCCCGACATACGGTGCCAGGACGACCGCGCGCTCGATCAGCGGATTATGCAGTGCGGCGGCGACCTGCTGCGCGGTCTCCAGCTGCCGGTCCGGACTGCCGTCGACAACCAGGCGATACTGGCGCGCGGACTGTACCGCCGACGGCACGGCGGCCGCACGGGAACCATCGCCGGCGGCGTCCACCGGCCGCTCCGGCAGAGAGACGACACCGGCGCGCCGCAATGCATCGGCGGCGGTGATTCCCACCGGGTCCGTGACTCCCGGCTTACGGGTGACCTCGATCACGGCGTTCCAGTCCGCGCTGTGCGGCCGCGGCTGGTCGTCAGAGCGCTGCACCCAGAAGTCCTGCACGACGCTGTCACAGAACACTTCGCGCAGCACGGCGTTGCCCGGATCAGCGTACCCGGACAACAGGTAAACATCGCACAGCGTGATACGCTGCAGGGACGCCACGCCGGCGCGCTTCAGCCTGGCGGCCAGACGAAGCGCTCTGCCGTCAGGGAACTCGTCGCGGTAGCCGACCTCGATTCTCATCCGTGGTTTCCTTCCTGACTGTTACGAAGCTTGTGCAAGTGCACAGACATCGTCGCGGTACAGCATAGCAGAATCGGACCGGCACGGCAAAGCGCGCGGCGGCTGTAGACACCCGGCTGCAATTCTGGTAGGCTGAACCGTGGTCGGCAGGTCACATATTGAAGTAGTCGCAGAAAGAGAAGATGGCAGATCCGCAAGAGTCAAACTTCTTTGAAACCGGCAGCGTGGTCTGGGAGATCGAAAGCACCGACAAGCACGATGCCATCCGCGAAATCGTGTTTCGTGCGCCGGTATTCCGTACAGTTGCCAACCTCGATCTGAACGGCTTTGCCGAAACGGTCATTGATCGTGAACGGATCCAGTCAACCGGTTTCGGGCACGGCGTGGCAGTGGCGCACGGGCGAACTCCGGAAGTGGTTCAGTCGGCGGTCGCACTCGGCGTCTCGCGCAAGGGTATCGACTACGACTCATTTGACGGCCGGCCGGTGCACCTGCTGTTCATCGTCGCCAACCACCCCGAGCAGGAGATGGACTACCTGCAGATCCTTTCTGCACTGGTAACGTTGGTGCGTAACCGCACCTTCAGGCAGGAGCTGCTCGCCTGCCTGTCGTGCGACGAACTGCAGCACAAGCTCTCTTGCGCGTTTCACGAACTATGGTATCAATCTCCGCGTGTGCAACAGGCGGTCTCAGGTTAGCCCCGCTTCCGAATCAGGGCCGGCCGCGGGCGCGGTTCCGCCGCACAGAAAGGCGCGCCGCTCGGCCTCCTCAAAGTGCTCGATAGCGTAGCGCAGCACGGTACGCGGCTTGCTGCGGCTGAACGCCAGCGTGGTCAGAATCGCGGCTCGCTGCCGCCACAGCAGTTCAGGCGGCCCGCCGCCGTGGTAATCGGCCGGCAGCGCCGGACCGAGGATTGCGGGCGGGGGACATGCGTCGATTGTAACCCGGGACTCGCCCCGATACAATGGCAGCAATGCGTAACCCCTGGCTGATTCTGATTGCCGGCGTGGTTGGAACGCTCGCCTCGCTTCCCGGGCAAACCAACGGCATCTCGCCCTTTATTGATTTTCTGATAGAGTCTCTGGCGCTGTCACGCGTACACCTCAGTCTGGCCTACTTGATCGGCACGATCAGCAGCGCTGCGGTTATGCCCTACGCCGGGGCGCTCTATGACCGCTACGGGTCACGGCGGCTCTCGCTGGTTTCCGGTTTTGCGCTTGGGTTGAGCGTGTTGGCAATCAGTTATGTGGATCGCATTGCGCAGTCGCTGATTGCGCTGCTGCCGTTGGTGTCGCGGGCAATTGTGGCAACCGCGGTAATGGCGGCAGCCTTCTTCCTTGTGCGCTTCTTCGGCCAGGGGATCCTGAACATGGCGTCGCGCAACATGGTGATGAAGTGGTTTGACAGCCGCCGCGGACTTGCAACCGCCTGCATGGCGCCGTTGATTGCGCTGGGGTTTGCCTACGCCCCGCGAGTCTTCGATGCAATGATTGGAATCTGGGGCTGGCGGGGTTCGTGGCGCGTTATGGCGCTCTTGCTGCTGACGCTGTTCTCCTTGTTTGTCCGGCTGCTGTTCAGCGATCCCAGTCAGGAGGAACGGCGCACGGCGCGAAACGCGCGGTCGCTGCGGCTACCGGTTCCCAAGACCATGCGGCGTGCGCTGAACGCCCGCGCCGAGCGTGAGCCCCCGCGGCCGAAAGAGGACTTCACGCTTGAGCAGGCCAGGAAGACACTGATATTCTGGCTGTTCAACATGACCAACGGGTTTTCCTCGCTGGTTGGCACCGGGTTCACGTTTCACGTGGTGGCACTCTTTGCCGCGGCCGGCATGTCGCGCGCCACCGCATTGGCGGTCTTCTTTCCCGCGACAACCATCGCGGTTGTGCTGCAGTTTGTCGCCGGCATTGTCAGCGATTACGTGCGCCTGAAGTACTTCGCCGCAGTTCACATGGCGGGCATCTTCGTCATGATGACCGCCTTGATGTTTCTGGGTTCAGGGACGCCCTACGCCGTGCTGGTTGTGGGCATGGCGCTCAATACCGCCATGATGAACATCAATACCGTGATCACCTGGCCGAGGTTCTTCGGCATAACGCATCTGGGCAGAATATCGGGCGTGGCCTTTGTCTGGATGGTGGCCGGCAGTGCGATCGGGCCGTACGTCTACAGTCTGTCCGAATGGGCCACCGGCAGCTACTTCCTTGTGGCTCTCGTCTTCGCGCTGGTTGCCGCGGCACTGTTCGTGCTCTCGTTCCTGGCCGAAAACCCTAACCGGGTGGAACCATCACGGTCGGATGATCTGACGACGATGCACAGGAGAGGTTCATGAAACCGGAGAGGCAGGCGTGCGTGCTAGGCGTTGATATCGGTACCAGTTCGGTGCGCGCGGTTGTGCTTGACGCCGCCGGCGGGGAGCAGATAGCTACCGCGGAGGCGGGTTTCGGCGCTGGGATGCCGGCGATTACTGCGATGCTGCAAGCGCATCACCACCGATGCGGTTGACAAACGCCACGTCGAAGCGTTGCACCGGCACGCCATCGAAGTCACGCAGGTGAGCTGTTTGGCGGGCTCCGTCGGCAATTCGGAGCGAACCTACAACAAATCGAGAGTGGCGAAGTAATCGTCGAGCGTCTCTGCGCGCCGGATCTGCTGCACGCTTCCATCGGGCTTGAGCAGCAGCTCGGCGCTGCGCAGCTTGCCGTTGTAGTTGAAGCCCATCGAGTGACCGTGAGCACCGGTGTCGTGAATAACCACCAAGTCGCCGATTTCGATCTGCGGCAGGCGGCGGTCGATGGCGAACTTGTCGTTGTTCTCGCACAGACTGCCGACCACGTCATAGGTGTGATCGGCGGCGGCGTTCTGTCTGCCGGGCACGGTGATGTGATGATAGGCGCCGTACATGCCGGGGCGCATCAGGTTGGCCATGTTGCCGTCCAGGCCGATGTAGTGCTTGTAGGTATCCTTGCGGTGAATAGCGCGCGTAACCAGGTAGCCGTATGGGCCGGTCACGACGCGCCCGTTCTCCAGCACAATCGGCAGCGGATCGAGGCCGGCCGGTTTGACGATGCGCCCGTAGGCCGCGCGCACGCCGTCCGAGACACGCTGGTAGTCAACCGCTGTCTGCTCCGGCCGGTAGGGGATCCCTATTCCGCCGCCCAGGTTCACAAACTCCACCCGGATGCCGAGCTTCTGCTTCAACTCGACGGCGAGCTCGAAGAGCATGACCGCCGTCTCCACAAAGTAGTCGGGATTGAGCTCGTTGGAAGCAACCATGGTGTGCAGGCCGAAGCGCACCGCCCCCAGGTCGCGCGCGGCGCGGTAGCCCTCGATGATCTGCTCGCGGGTGAATCCGTACTTGGCTTCCTCGGGCTTGCCGATGATCACGTTGCCCTCGCGCAGCGGCCCCGGGTTGTAGCGCATGCAGATCAACTCCGGCATTCCTGCCCCGGCGGCCAGATACTCGATGTGCGTGATATCGTCCAGGTTGATGATCCCGCCGAGCTCCCTGGCTTTGGCGTACTCGGAGAGCGGCGTGTCGTTGGAGGTGAACATGATCTGTTCGCCCCGCACGCCGATGCGCTCGCAGAGCACCAGTTCGGCAATCGAGCTGCAGTCAAAGCCCATGCCTTCTTCGCGCAGGACACGCAGGATGTGCGGGTTGGGCAGCGCCTTGACGGCGAAGTAGTTGCAGAAGCCGCCGGGGCCGCCGTTGCGGTCCGGCACCCACGAGAACGCCTTGTACATCGCTCGCGCGTTGTCGCGGATGGCTGCTTCGTCATAGATGTGGAACGGCGTCGGGTGGTCTTGTACCACGCGATCGAGAAACGGCCTGTCGAACGGAAGCGTACGGTCTTTCATGGTGCGCTTAAGATACGGGCCGCGGGATCAAAGGTCAACGCGTTTGCGCGCCTTCCGGTTCCGCGCCCGGGCCGCTACGGGACCCGGGGGCAGCAGGCGAATCAGGCGTAGGCCAGTACCGACTGCAGGGCGCGCTCGGCCTGCTGCACGCTGACGGCTTTGCGGCGGGCGTAGTCTTCGACCTGATCGCGCGCCAGCTTGCCGACACTGAAGTACTTGCTTTGGGGGTGAGCGAAGTAGTAACCGGAGACGCTCGCGCCGGGGGTCATCATGTTACTCTCGGTCAGGCCGATGTCGGCCTGCCTTCCGGCATCCAGTAACTCGAAGATCAGCCGTTTGTCGCTGTGATCCGGGCACGGCGGATAGCCGGGGGCCGGGCGGATGCCGCGGTAGCGGATCATCAGCAGCTCGTCGACGCTCAGGCGCTCATCCGGAGCGTAGCCCCACAGTTCCTTGCGTACCAGCTCGTGCAGGTACTCGGCAAAGGCTTCGGCCAGGCGGTCGGCCAGGATTTTGGCCAGGATACTGGAGTAGTCGTCGTGCACCTGGTCGAACTCGCGCACCATGTGCTGCAGGCCGATGCCGGCAGTGACGGCGAAGGCGCCTACGTAGTCGATGATGCCGCTGGACCTGGGCGCCACGTAGTCCGACAGCGACAGGTAGTGGGGCGTCTGTTCCTTACGCAGGCTCTGGCGCAAGGTGGGGATGACCGCGCGGACCGCGCCGCGCGACTCATCGGTGTAGATCTCGATGTTGTCGTCCTCGGTGGCGTTGGCGGGCCACAGGCCGGCGACACCGTGGGCGCGTACCCGCTGCTGGTCGATCATGCGGTTGAGCATCTTCTGCGCGTCGTTGTAGAGCTTGCGCGCTTCCGCGCCCTGCACGGGGTCGTTGAGGATCTCGGGGAATTTGCCCTGCATCTCCCAGGCGACAAAGAAGTAAGCCCAGTCGATGTAGCGCGCAATGACGTCCAGCGGCTGGTCGCGCAGGGTGGTGAGGCCGGGCGCGCGCGGCCGCGGCGGATCGTAGTTCTGCCAGCCGGGGTCAAAACGTGCCGCGCGCGCCTCGGTTATCGGCAGATACTCGGAAGCCGTGCGACGGCGTTCGCGCCTGGCGCGCGTATCGGCGTGCAATTGCTCGTTGCCGCGTATCAGCTCGTCGGCGGTGGCCGGGTTCAGCAGCTTGCCGACCACCCCGGCGGCCAGCGAAGCGTCCTTGACGTGCACCACCGGCCGCGAATACTGCGGTGCAATCTTGACCGAGGTGTGGATCTGGCTGGTGGTGGCGCCGCCGACCAGCAGCGGCTGCGTAAAGCCGGCGCGCTCGAGCTCATCGGCCACGTGCACCATCTCGTCCAGGCTGGGAGTTATCAGGCCGCTGAGGCCGATGATGTCCGCGTCGTGCGCGCGGGCGGCGGCCAGGATGTCGGGGGCGGGAACCATGACTCCCAGATCGATTACTTCATAGTTGTTGCATTGCAGCACCACGCCGACGATGTTCTTGCCGATATCGTGGACGTCGCCCTTGACGGTTGCCAGCAGCACCCTGCCCCTGGCACGGCTGTCGGCGGTCTTCTCGGCTTCCAGGTGGGGAAGCAGGCAGGCGACCGCCTGCTTCATGACGCGCGCGCTCTTGACCACCTGCGGCAGGAACATCTTGCCGCTGCCGAAAAGGTCGCCAACTACGTTCATGCCGTCCATCAGCGGCCCCTCGATTACCGCCAGGGCGCTGGGCAGGGCCAGGCGCGCTTCCTCAACGTCCTGTTCGATATAGCTCGAGATGCCCTTGACCAGAGCGTGCGTCAACCGCTTCTCGACACGCTCCTCGCGCCAGCTGAGATCCTCTTCGCGCGCGTGGCTGGTGCTCTCGACCGACTGCGCGGCGTCCAGCAGCCGCTCGGTGGCTTCCCGGTTGCGGTTGAGCACCACGTCCTCCACCAACTCACGCAGGCCGTCGGGTATCTCGTCATAGACCGCGAGCTGCCCGGCGTTGACGATGCCCATGTTCATGCCGGCGCGGATAGCGTGGAACAGGAAGACCGCGTGCATCGCCTCGCGCACCGGTTCGTTACCGCGAAACGAAAACGACATATTGCTGACCCCGCCGGAGACCAGTGCGCCGGGCAGCGTGCGCCGGATCTGGCGGGTGGCCTCGAAGTAATCCACCGCGTAGTTGGCGTGCTCCTCGATGCCGGTGCCGATGGCGAAGATGTTAGGATCGAAGATGATATCGTGCGGCCAGAATCCCAGCTGCTCGGTCAGGATCCTGTAGGCGCGGGTACAGATCTGCACCTTGCGTTCCCTGGTATCGGCCTGGCCGGCCTCGTCAAAAGCCATCACGATCACCGCCGCGCCAAGTTTACGGGCCGTGCGCGCGTGCTCGATAAACTCGGCCTCGCCCTCTTTGAGACTGATCGAGTTCACGATGCCCTTACCCTGGATGTTCTTGAGCCCCTCGGCCAGCACCTCCCACCGTGATGAGTCGACCACTACCGGCACGCGGCTGATATCGGGCTCGCCGGCGGCCAGGCGCAGAAAACGCTTCATCTCGGCGGTCGAGTCCAGCATCCCCTCGTCCATGTTGACGTCGATCATCTGCGCGCCGCCGGCGACCTGCTCACGCGCAACCTCGAGCGCCTCTTCGTAGCGCTGTTCGCGGATCAGGCGCGCGAACCTGCGGCTGCCGGTTACGTTGGTGCGCTCACCGATGTTGACAAACAGCGTATCCGGTCCGATGGTCAGCGGCTCGAGGCCGCTGAATAAGCTCAGCGGCCGTGCCGCGGGGATAGGACGCGGCGCATGCGTCGAGGCGGCCTCGATGATTGCTTTCAGGTGTGCGGGCGTGGTGCCGCAGCAGCCGCCGACGATGTTCACAATCCCCTGCTCGGCGAACCGGCCGAGCTCGCGTGCCATCTGCTGGGGGGTGTCGTCGTACTGGCCCATGTCATTGGGAAGCCCGGCGTTAGGGTGCGCCGAAACCGCCACGTCGGCCACCTCGGCGATCTCGCTCACGTACTCGCGCAGGTCTTCGGCGCCCAGAGCGCAGTTGAGACCAACGCTCCACGGCCGCGCGTGCGCCACCGAGTACCAGAAGGCAGTGGCGGTCTGACCGGTCAGCGTACGGCCGCTGCGGTCGGTGATAGTCCCTGAGATCATGATCGGCAGGTCGATCCCGTGCCGCTCGAAGTAGTTCAGCACCGCATAGATTGCCGCCTTGGCGTTCAGCGTATCAAAGATTGTTTCCAGCAGAATGATATCAGCGCCGCCGGCCACCAGCCCGTCCAGCGCTTCGGTGTAGGCGTCTGCGAGTTGGTCGAACTCGATGTTGCGGTAGCCGGGATCGTTGACGTCCGGTGAAATCGAGAGCGTGCGGCTGGTGGGCCCCAGGACGCCGGCAACAAAACGCGGCTTGTCGGGCGTCCGGGAACTGAACTCGGCGGCAACACGTTTCGCCAGCCGCGCCGCCGCGCGGTTGAGCTCGCGGACCAGGGACTCGGTGTGATAATCGGCCTGCGAAATGGCGGTGGCGTTGAAGGTATTGGTCTCTATGATGTCACATCCGACGTCCAGAAAAGCGCGGTGGATCGCTTCGACCACGTCCGGACGCGTCAGCGTCAGCAGGTCGTTGTTGCCCTTCAGGTTGACCGCCTTGCCCTCGGGCCCGCGGAAGTCCGCCAGACGGTGACCGCGGAAGTCGCGCTCCTCGAGATGGCAGCTCTGGATCATGGTGCCCATTGCCCCGTCGAGGAACAGGATTCGGTTGTGGGTTTCGCGACGCAGGTAGCGCGTGGTCTCTTCTCTGCTCATTTCAGTCATAAATTTCCCTGGTCCCGTTCAGTATACCGAATCCGCGCGCAACGTGAAGGCCCCTGCAGACGAGTCCGATGCATTTGCATTACACTCTGCGCAGGAGGCGCCAGCATACTACATGGATTATGCCAGTGTGATCATACTTCTTGGATATGCGGCGTGGGGTGCCGTAGTGGGAGCGGTGGTTGGATTCACCGCCATCGGCATCGGGTTGCTCGGAACTCCAGGACTCATTGTACTGTTCGGGATGGATCCCGTGCTGGCGGTGGGAACAATGACGGTCGGTGGCTTCGTGATGATGCTCTCGGGAAGCTGGCAGCACTACCGCGCCGGGAACGTAGTGCTCCCGATTGCGCTGCTGTTCTCGGCTACCGCCATGCCTCTGTCCTATCTCACCGCGCGGCACGCGCGTGCAATCAACAGCGTAGTCCCGCTCAGAACGGTTATGGGCGTGGTAATACTGCTTTCGGTCACACTGCTGTTCTATCGATACGTGGTCATGCGTCCCCGGCCGCGGGAACTGGAAGTCCGGCCGTGGAAGCTCTGGCTGTCCCCGATCCTGGGCGCGGCACTGGGAGTGCTGATAGGGTCAACAAGTATCTCGGGCTCGATCCTCATCATCGCCTGCATACTGGTTCTGAAGCTTCCAAGCCCCAACGCCGTCGGAATCACCAGCGCCGTTGCCACCGTGTCGCTGCTGGTCGCCTCGCTGGCACACATGCGGCACGGCAACATCGCGTGGAGTGCGTTGACCGGACTGCTGCCGGGGGTGTTTGCGGGTGCCGCGATTGGTGCTCATTTCGCCTCGCGCGTTCCGCGTCAGGTATTGCGCATCGCCATTCTGATCATCCTGCTGGCAGCCGGCGCCATGCTGATACTCGGTTAGCGGCCGGGCTGATTCAGCTGCGGCCGATTCCGGCGTAGACGAAGCCGAGGCTGCGGGCCTTATCGGAGTCGAGCACGTTACGGGTGTCGTAGATCACGTTGCCGGCCATCAGCTCTCTGGCGCGCGCCAGATCGAGATTGCGGTACTCGTTCCACTCGGTGACGATCAGCAGCGCGTCGGCGCCGGCCAGTGCTTCGAACTCAGTTTGAAAGCAATTCACCCGCTCACCAAAAACCGCCGTGAAGTTCCAGGTTGCCTCGGGGTCGTGGGCGTTGATAGTGGCTCCCTGTTCCAGCAGCCTTTCAACGATTGCAATTGCCGGAGACTCGCGCACGTCATCGGTCTCGGCCTTGAACGCCAGGCCCAGGATACAGACCGTCTTGCCTTTCAGCGGGCCGGTGAGGAAGACCAGCCGTTCGGCCACGCGCTGCTTCTGCCTTTCATTGGCCGCGATTACTTCCTTGATAATGCTCATGTCGACACCGAACTCATCGCCGGTAGCCGCGATCGCACGAGTGTCTTTGGGAAAGCAGCTGCCGCCGTAGCCGGGACCCGGATGGAGGAACTTGGAACTGATGCGGCCATCCATACCCATCGAACGCGCCACGGTGTGAATGTCCGCGCCGACCGCCTCGGCGAGGTTGGCCATCTGGTTGATGTAGGTGATTTTGGTAGCCAGGAAGGCGTTGGAGGCGTATTTGACCAGTTCGGCAGTCTCGAGATTGCACCACACAAACGGGACGTGGATCAGGTTGAGCGCACGATAGACATCCTCGAGGTACTCTCTGGCCCGGTCGGACTCACAGCCCAGCACCACGCGGTCGGGGTGAAAGAAGTCCTGCACCGCCTTGCCTTCGCGCAGAAACTCGGGGTTGGAGACCACCGCGAACTCCTTGCCGGGCGCCGCGGCAGTCAGTTGGCGCTCGATCCAGCGGTTGGTTCCTACCGGGACCGTCGACTTGGTGATAATTACCTGGAAGGCATCCAGGTTTTCCGCGATTGCCTTCACCACGCTCTCGATCTGTGACAGATCGGCGCTGCCGTCTTCCTTCGGCGGAGTTCCCACCGCGATGAAGACGATCTCGGCCGCCTTGAGCGCCGCGTCGATGTCGGTGGTGAACCGCAGGCGCTCTGTCTTCAAATTGCGGCTAAGGTACTCTTCCAGTCCGTGCTCAAAGATCGTGGGCGTGCCCTGATTCAGCTTCTCTACGATCTCCGGATTGATGTCCACTCCGACGACGTAATTGCCAAAGTCCGCCAGTCCCACTGAAGTAACAAGCCCCACGTATCCGGTGCCGACGACGGCGATTCTTTTTGCCATATGGGGTCAAGTGTGCCGCAACGGCGGACGAAATTCAACCGGGTCGAGTCCCGCGCAGGCGGCGAAGTCGCGCATCGCTACCACGTGAACCAGATCGTTCAACAGGTACGATCGGTTCCCTGGGCAGATCAGCCACAGGCGTTGAAGGCGCAAATCGGAGCAGGCCGCCTGTATGCCCCTGGTCAGCCGCGGCCGCGCTTCCAGCGTGGCAATGGCGCCGCGGGTACCCCTGGCTCGTGCCTGCGGCACATGTCGCCTATCAGATGCTCGTGAAAGGCAATGCTCTGCCCGTCGTCGTCCGCGAGGTAGCTTTGTGCAATCTGACCGCGTGCCAAGAGCGCAGGCCATTCGTCCGGCTGCTGAGCGAGAATCTCCGCCGCCCGCAGGCCGGAGAGGCAACTGTCAGCGTAGTTCGCGCCAGACGCTGAGGGTGTTGTGATACATGGCCTCAAAGGTGAAGAGCGCCCGATAACGGACGAGCGCGGCGTGTCCGAGGCTGCGGCGCAGGGGTGCATCGCTCAGCAGGCGGTGCAGACGATCGCAGAGCTGGGCGGGGTTGCGCGGCTCGACGAGGTAGCCGGTACGGCCGTCCTGCACCAGTTCGGCGACGCCGCCGACGTCGGTTGCCACGACCGGCAGCGCGGCGCGCATGGCCTCGATGATGCTGCGTGGCAGGCCCTCCCAGTTGGAGACCAGGCAGTAGATATCGGTGGTGCAGAGCAGTGCGGCGATATCTCGTCGGTGTCCAAGGAACTCCACGCGGCGATCCGCGGCGGGCATCGGCAGTTTCTCGGCACGGGGGCCGGGGGAAAGGCCCGGATGCGGCGGGCGCCCGGGGCCGGGCGGGGCTGCGGCCGGGTCGTCATCCGGGGCATGCACGCGGGAGGGTTGCAGCAGACCGAGCGATGCGGCGAGTGTGCGGGCCGCGGTCGCGGTGGGGCCTTCTTCGCCCACCAGCCGCAGGCGCCACGGGCCGGCCAGGTCGGCAACTGCGTGCAGCAGCGTCCGGTGATCCTTCTGCGACTGGAAGCGCGCCACCATCGTCAGCACCGGCACGCGCGTGGGCTTCGGCAGGCCGTCCGGGCTCCCCGGTTCCGCAGCCGGGCTGCCCGCGGTCAGCGCATCGGTGTTAGGGTTAGCGTCGGCGTCGGCGTCGGCGTGAGAGTTGGTGTTAGGGTTGATGACGGGCAGGCCGTTATAGACGAGGCGCAGGCGACGCGGCGGTACGGCGGCACTGCCGCGGGCGAGGCGATAGTCGTAGCGTGAGACGGTGATGACGCGTGATCGGCTGTCGGGCAGGCGCGACAGCAGTAGTTCGAGGACGTAAACCAGGGCGCGCTGTGCGCGGGGGATGCCGGGGGCAAACTGCCAGCCGTGGACGGTGAAGAGGGCCGGAATGCCGCTCCAGCAGGCGGCAAGTCGACCGACCATTCCGGCTTTGGCGGTGTGGGTGGAGACCAGCTGAGGACGTTCGATCAGCAGGACACGGTGAACCTCGCGTACCGCTTGCAGATCGCGCAGCGGATTGATGCTGCGGGCGAGGCCCGGGCAGATGCGCCAGCGTACGCCGCGTGCATCGAGGTCTTCCGTAAAGGGACCGCTGGTGCCGACCAGCACCAGCACCGTGGCACCGTCCGCACGCAGGCGGGAACTGAGGTCACGAACGTGGATCTGGGCACCGCCGATGGAGTCGCCACGGGTAATGACAAACGCTACGTGCAGTCCGCGGACGTCTTCACCGACCGCCGCCGCAGGGCTCACGCAAGCAGCGGGCTGCGGAGCCTCAGTAGGCATTCTCGTTGACCATTCCCTTGAACGGCGTCAGCAGGATGATCTTGAGGTCAAGCCAGAAGTTCCAGTTCTCGATGTAGAAGATGTCGGCTTCGATGCGGTCCTTGATTGACGTATCACCGCGCAGACCGTTGATCTGCGCCCAGCCGGTGATGCCGGCCTTGACCGAGTGACGGCGCATGTAGTGATGATACTCGTCCTTGAACTGCGAGACGAAGAACGGGCGCTCCGGCCGCGGGCCGACAACCGACATGCGTCCCGAGAGAACGTTGAAGAACTGCGGGATCTCGTCAATCGAGAGCCTGCGCATGATGCGGCCGATCGGCGTGACGCGCGGATCGTTGCGCGTAGTCCAGATCGTGTCTGAGTCGGTCTCCTGCTGGACGCGCATGGTGCGGAACTTGAGCATGCTGAACGGACGGTTGTCGAGACCGACGCGCTGCTGCTTGTAGAGGATCGGGCCGCGCGAAGTGAGTTTGATTGCCAGAGCGGTCAGAATATAGACCGGCGAAAGCACAGTTACCACCGTCAGCGAGAAGACGATATCGAATCCGCGTTTCAGGAACCGGTTGAACCCGCTGCGCGCCGGCACATCGCGTATCGAGATGATGGGGATGCCCTCCATCGTCTCAACCTGGCCCTTGGCCGCAATCAGTGCACTGAAGCCGGGCACGATCTTGAGGTTAATGCCCTCCCGGTCGCACTGGTTGAGCACGGCGGTCAGGCGCTCACCACCCTGCTCGGGCAGGCTGTAGAGCACGACGTCGGGGCGATGATTCTTGAGAATCTGCTCCAGCCGGTCAAACGAGCCGAGCACCTCCCAACCGGGACGGGGCTCCGTATCGCCGTTGGCCGAGATGTAGCCCAGAATGTGCAGCCCGAGTATCGGCTGGTGCTCGATGATCTCGGTCAGGCGGCGCGCCGCGTCACCGGTGCCGATGACGATCACCGAGCGCATGTTGTAACCGCGGGCGCGCAGTGCTCCCAGCGCGCGGCGCGTCAGAGCGCGCGCCCAGGAGACAACCACGATATCCGCAACCGCATAGTAGATGATAGTCAGGCGCGACACCTGGTCGACGCGGAAGAAATAGAGTACCGTGATGCTTACCAGAACGTTGATGGCAACCCCGGCAACGATTCGTGAGATCTCATCGGCCCACGAAAAACCGCGGCGCGGCAGGTAGAGACCCATGCCGACAAACGCTACGACCTGAATGACCGCCAGCGTGACGCCGAGGAAGACGTAGCTCTCCAGGTCCAGCTCACGAAACTGTTCCAGACTGGGGTCCTGGACGTAGAAGCGTACGAACATGGCCAGAAGGTACGCAAGCAGCGAAGCGACAAAGTCCACCGAGGCAAACGTAAAGATTACAGACTGGCTTCGTTCTTTCAGCATCCGCTACTTAATGTATCGTTGATTCACGCGCTTGTCATGATCTCTTTTGGTGTTCCGCGCTGTGCGCGTTATATTCTAGCTTGTGAAGAGCATTGTTACGAGCGCCGTGGTTGTACTGAGCATAGTGCTGAGTACCGCAGCAGCGTCAGCCGACCCCTCATCGCCGCGCGGCGGCATCGAAACCCCGGCGGAGGTGCTTCAAACGGTGGTCCCGGGGCTGACACAGGCCGAGATTGAAGAGCTGCAGTCCAAGGGCTCGATCCGCTTCCATACTGAAGACCGCCCGATGGATTTCCGCTATCTGCCGCGGACCTCGATAAGCGCCAGGGTGCGCCAGAGCTTCCGCGGATTTGAGCCCAACGTCGTCAACGAGGTGCTCTACCTGCTGCCCAAGCCGGAGCCCGACGGCGACCTGCTGCTGCATATCTACAACACGCTGCGGGCGGTCAGCACGCTCTCGGGGGTGCAGTATCACTCGGGTCATTACGATCGGGAGCGGGTCCTGTTCGACGACGTGTATGCGATGGATTCGGCGCGCAGCCGCAATCGCATCGACGACCCGCTGGTAAGCACGGTCCCGCGCGAGGCGAGCTTTCCGGTGCACCTGGTGGACGCCAACTTTGGCACCAGCTACTTTGAGGCGACCTATTACGGCGCGGACGACGCCATTTCCTTCGGCCTGAAAAACTCTCAGAGCCTGACCTACATCATCCCTGTGATCCGCACGGAACGGTTGCGGTTCCACTTGCTGGCGATCCCGCTTGAGAACGAATTGCTGTTGTACGGCACGGTGGGGGTGGAGGCCGGGCGCCTGATCCGGCGCCAGGTGCACTTGCCGAGCGCCTTCCGGCGGCGGATTGAGACGCTGGCGGACTGGTTTATCGAGCAGGCGTATTGAGGTTCAGGGGGGGCGGCTCAGCAAGAGCCGTTTGGGCAGCGTGAGCAGTCGGCGCAGCGGCGTAGGCAGCAGGCGGTACAGGACGCGCACCGCCGCCAGACCGCGGTAGTGTGCAGGCAGCCGCAGCGCGCCGATCGCGCGATTCTGCAGCACAAAAGACGAAAGAATGTAAGCCGGTGAGACTCGCGCCTCAAAGAACTGGGCGGCGTGCAGCCGTTTAGCCGCCAGCGGCAGATCGAGCAGATGGATTGCGCCGCACGAGACGGCGACCCGGATCCACAAGTCGTAATCGAGCTGGCGGCGGCGCTGCCGATCGTAGCCGCCGACCGCCTTGAGCACGCTGCGGCGCAGCATCACCGAACTGTGGTTGACCGGATTGAAGCGCCCGAGCAGGTGAGTGATCTCGCGCACCGGAAGATCGGCAACGGCACCGCCGGGCGGTGCAGACCCCGTTCGGCCGGCGAACGCACCCTCCGGCGGCGCATAAGACGGCCATTGCGGGATTTGGCCGGCGCCGACGTAGAGGTTCTCGGTGGCCAGCGCGGCGATGTCCGGGCGTGCGTTCATGACCGCCACCTGGGCCGCGAGCTTGTGCGGGTGAAACAGGTCATCGGCGTCGATATTGGCCACGTAGCGGCTGCGGCAGTCGCGCCAGGCGAGATCGAGCGCCGCAGCCCGGCCTATTGCGCCGGACTCGATGATCCGCACCGCGCCGGCCGCAAAGCGGCCGGCGAACTCCCGCAGCAGCGCGGGCGTCCGGTCGCTCGACCCGTCATCTACCACCACCAGTTCCCAGACGACGCCGCGCTGAGCGGCAATGGAATCGAGTGTCTGCGGCAGCGTGGCTTCGCCGTCTCTGACCGTCGAATAGATCGATACCTCGGGTGACTCACGGTTCATGCTGCAGCAGCCTCCGGTAGATCTGCAGCAGTCGACACGCCTGGCGATCGACCGAAAACCGTTCGACCGTCCCGGCAGCGCGCCGGCCGAGTTCAGCCGCACGTTCGGGATCGGCGATCAGCAGAGCCACCGCGTCCGCCAGTGCCTCGGCATCCTCCGAGGGCACAAGCAGACCGTCCTGACCGCTGCTGATGACGTCCTGGTTGCCTTCAACCGCCGTGACGACGCACGGCATTGCCAGACTCATCGCCTCCAGCAGCGCCTTGGCAAGACCCTCCCAGCGCGACGCGAGTACGAAAATGTCACAGGCAAACAGGATGCGATCGATATCGGTGCGGTAGCCGAGCAGCCGGACCGTGTCGCCCAGGCCGAGTTCGGCGATCATCGCGCGCACGCGCGGCTCCTGGTCGCCCTCGCCCACGCACAATAACACCACCCGCGCGGCGGTGCTCCGACTGAGGCGCTCTTGAACGGCTGCGAAGGCCCGCAACAGCATGGGGTAGTTCTTCTGCACGCTGAGACTGGCCACCGTGACCAATGCCGTCTGTCCGGGCTCGAGCCCCAGACGGCGACGTTCGGCATCGCGATCCATGCCGGCGGTAGCGCGGCGAAAGCGGTTGACGTCGATGGAGTTGAAGAAAGTGTAGTGCCTGCGCGGCGCAGCGCGTCCGCCCCCTGCCCGGCCGCGCCGCGGCAGCTGCAGCGCCGATGGATCGATATGCTCGGCGGCGGCGCCGAACCACGAACACTCGACACCGGGGGAGGAACAGAGAATCAGATCGGCGGCCGCAAAAGTGAGGGTTTCGAGCGTCCGTGCGGCGCGCGACAGACCGTGCCGCGCATTGCGCTGCTCGGCGATGATGCGCACCCGGCCGCCGCGCCGTCCGGCGCGCGGTTTGCGGGCACCGGCGAGCTGCAGCGTCAGACGGTAGAATGCGCCGGCGAGCCGCGCGTGGATGCCCGCGATGGCGTGCTGCGAGTGGATGATGTCCGGAGCAAAATCGCGCATGACGCGGTAGGCCGCACGCAGTGAGGTGAACGACAGGGGGCCGCGGGCATTCAGGCTGCGGACGTCCGCGCCGTAGTCGCGAAAAGCGGCTACCATGCGGCCATCCATATTGACCGCAAAGATGAACAGCATGCACACGGCGTCCGGACGCGGCAGTTCGGGGGAACAGGCGCCGAAACGCAGCAGGTAGTTGAGGAACTGCTGCTGCGGCTGGTCGTGAGGCGTGCCGTTGATGATCCAGAGCAGGCGCATGGAAGTCAGCGGGGGGGTGCCGGACTATCGAGATAGCGGCGCGCGTCGTCCAGCCAGTCATTGGCGTAGCCAATGAACAGCTGTTCCTCACCAATTGCGGCGCGCCAGCGTCGGATATTACCGGCGTAGTCGCTGCGTCTCGAGCGTGCTACAGACTCGGCTTTGCGCATGATCTGCCAGAGCGAGTCACCGGTAGAGCGCTTGCGCTCCCCTATAGGGTAGTCACGACCGCGAATAAGCAGTTCACGCCGCGCGAATCCAATTGTGCGCCTCCCGTCCCGTGGACGATCGAAATAGTGAACCTCCTTCACCGGAGGCATCCATACGTCGGGGTGACGGGAAAGCACCCGGTAGAGCCACGAAGAACCGCCGCGGGTCGTGCCGATACCAAGGAAATCGGGAAAACGCCCACTCATAGCAACGCCTTCACCTGAGCCAGAACGCGGGCGACCGCCTGCTGCTCGGACAGCTGGGTGGTGTCGATTACCAGGTCGGCGGCGGTTGGCTCCTCGTACGGGTCGTCAACGCCGGTGAAACCGGTGATCTCGCCGCGCTCGGCTTTGCCGTAGAGCCCCTTGGGATCGCGGCGCTTGCACTCCTCGATGTCACAGCGCACGTAGACCTCCAGGAAGGCGTCATCAGGGAACAGGCCGCGCACGAAGTCTCGGTCAGCCGCGTAAGGCGCGATGAACGAGCAGATCACCACCTGGCCGGCGTCAAACAGCAGGCGGGCGGCGTGACCGACACGGCGGATGTTGGTGCTGCGGTCGGCCTGGGTGAAACCGAGATCGGCGCATAACCCGTGGCGCACGTTGTCGCCGTCCAGGCGGAACACCTGGCGGCCGTCTGCGAACAGCTGCTGCTCCACTGCTTTGGCAATCGTGGACTTACCGCTACCCGACAGGCCGGTCAGCCAGACGCAGACTGCAGGGTGGGCGTTTCGCTTGCGGCGCTCATCGCGCGATACCAGCCCCGTTTCCCAACTGACGTTGGTTGCCCGCGGGCTGTCGGCCTCCTGGCCGCGCTCGCGGCGCAGCTCGCGCAGCGTCTCGCGCGTGGTGTAGCGGATCATACCGGCGCCGACGGTGCGGAAATCGGCCGGGTCAATAATCACGAAGCCGCCGGTCTCGCGGTTGCGGTCATAGGGATCAAAAAAGATCGGCTGGGCCGAAGTCAGCTTGACGCGGCCTAGCTCGTTGAGTTCCAGGGTTGCCGCAGACTCACGATGCAGCGAGTTGACGTCCATTCGGTAGAGGATCTCGTCGACGAAGACCTTGCTGGTACGCGTTGTATGCTGCAGCAGATACTGGGTATCGGTCCTGAGCGGATTGCGCTCGTCCATCCAGCAGACCACCGCTTCGAACTCGCCCGAGACCTCGGGCAGGTTGTGGCTGCGGACGATCATGTCGCCGCGGCTGATGTCGATCTCGTCCTCGAGCGTCAGTACCGCCGACTGCCCGGCGAAGGTTTCCTCGACCTCGCGCTCGTTGACGTGGATGCGCTTGATCCGCGAATGGCGCAGCGACGGCAGCACGGTGATCGCTTCGCCGGTCTTGACGGTGCCCGAGGCGACGCGGCCGGCGA
>RECP01000025.1 GCA_007693945.1 Spirochaetaceae bacterium | reverse complement strand
CATCGCGTGCAACGCTGACCTTGTAGCCGTGATTGGAGAGCATGCGGTAGACAAAACTGCGCAGATCAAAGTTGTCTTCCGCGTAGAGTACGTGAGTAGCGCCGACCTGCAGCGGCTGCGGTATGTGAAGATCTTCGGCCAGCTGGGCCCCGATCGACTGACTCTCCATCAACGCCAGCTCGCGCACCGAGAGATGCGCAAAGTCCTGCGTGCGCCGTACCGATCGGCGCCGCTCCGGGCCGCCGTATTCAACGGCGGTGCGGCGCCGTTCGTCACCTTCCCGACGCTCGATGAAAGCGTCCTCTGAGACTTCGTCGAGGTTTCTCGGCAGGCTGACAAGAAACGTGGTCCCGTGCCCCGGTTCGCTTTCGACGCTTATGGTTCCGTGCAGCAGCTCGACCGCTTCCTTGACAATCGCCAGCCCGAGTCCGGTGCCTTCATAGCGCCGCGTGGAGGAGCCGTCGACCTGCTGAAAGCGCTCGAAGATCGCATCCAGGCGGTCACGCGGTATGCCGATACCGCTGTCGGCAATCTCGAGCGTTATGTCGTGTTCATCGGCGCGCAGTCTGACGTCAATAGCGCCGCTGTCGGTGAACTTGAACGCGTTGCGCAGCAGGTTGGAGACTACACGCTCTACTTTTTCGCGATCGAGGTAGGCCTCGATGGTGTCTTCCGCCGCCTCAAACCTGAGTTTAACACCCTTGCGCCTGCAGACATCATCAAAGACCGTGGTCATGTCTTTGCAGACGTCAACCATGTCAACCCAGGTCAGCCGCAGCTGCATCCGATGAGCGTCGTACTTGGCAAAGTCGAGCATCTGGTTGATCATGTCCAGCAGTCGCAACCCGTTTCGATATACTTGAGCAATCAGCTGATGCTGCTCGCGACTGAGCTCACCGACATCTCCCTGGTAGAGCCCCTGGATCGGCGAGATGATCGACGTCAGCGGTGTACGAACTTCGTGACTGACGTTGGCGAAGAACTGTGACTTGAGCACGTCCATGGTCTTTAGCTCTTCGTTGGCCTGGGCGAGGTTGAACCGTGCCGAGAACTCCCTGAACCGCAGCCGAGTAGAGAAATGCGCAGTAAGCACTACCAGTACTATTGTACCGAAGAGAAAGAAGTTGTTATTGGCAAAGACGGCCCACTGTTGCACCTGTTGCGTGGTCACAATAGGAATGATATACGCGGAGTAGACAATGACGCATATTAGCAGTGTGCGTTTCGTGTCGAGCGGCAGTATTGCCACGAACACGATCAAAACGAGGTTTATTCCCGCGTAGTATGGACTCTGGTAGCCTTCGGTTAGATGGACCATGATCGCGAGACCTACACTGCACACTAGGTACTCGGCCATCGCAAGTCGATGCGGAAAACGCTCTCCGAGCTCGCTCTTCGCGGCGAAGTAGATGCAAACGCTTGCCACAACCACTGCAAGCCGCAATGCGAGCAGAGCTGTCAGGTGATCCGGATACATGACAAAATCGAGCAGCCCGAATACCGGAAAGGCGATGGCAGCGGCAATCGCGGCTGTGCACGCATTGCGTCGCGTTCTCACCCGCGCTTCTGCAAAAAAAGCGTGGCTAAGATCCTCTCTAACCGCTGCTTCACCCAATCTACTGTCCTCGTCAACCGCATGAAACCAGGTTCTGAAAGACCTGGCGGAAGTAGCGAGCCCTGTCCCGATAGCTTTCTTCACTATAGATGCTGCGATAGATGCGCAGTAAGCCTTCTTCAATCTCAGCATGCGTAAGAATCGGATGGCTGACCACCAGGTTCCACGCGGTGTAGAGACGCCAGTCACTGCTGGTAATACGTCCGCTATCAAGTAGCCTTTGACGCAACCGGCTTCCGGGAAACGGAGTCAGTATGGTGACCTGGGCGCCCATAATGTGATGTTGATTGACGAAATCGATGGTCCGGTCGAAGACGGAGTGATCATCCTCGTCCATGCCGACAATAAAGGACGCGTAGACACCGATGCCGCTCTCCTGAATCGCACGAATGTGCTCACCGTAGCGCGCAAAACGGCGAGCCTTCCACTTGTTGCCGTTCAGGTTGACCAGGTTGCCCTCGACAACACTCTCAAGGCCAACAAAAATGATTCTGCAGCCGGTCTGGTGCAGCCGGCGCAGGAGCTCCCGATCACCGGCAATTCCGATATCACTCTGGGCATACCACGTAAACGGGAGAGTCTCGAACTCATCGAGCAATGTGGAAACGAACCGGCGATTGACAAACATATTGTCATCCGCGAACCCGACTTGAGCACTCTTCCAGTAGCGTTTGACCTCGCGAATCTCTGCCGCAATCTGTGCCGGGGATTTGTGCCGATAGCTTCTACCATACACCTGCGAAGCGGTGCAGAACTCGCAATCATGCGGACAGCCGCGTGTTGCCTGTACCCACACGACTGGATACCTGGTTCCTGAAAGCAGGTCATATCGAGGCAATGGGATAGTGGTCATGTCGACAGGACCGTAGTCTGATGCTCGATAGACTCGCTTGGCGGCCCCTTCCTGAAAATTGCGGAGAAACTGCGGCCAGGTCTGTTCGGCCTCGCCCATGAAAACTGTATCGACGTTCCGTACCGCCTCGTCAGGCGCAACGGTCGCGTGGATGCCACCCAGAACCACGTAAACACCCCGTTGACGAAACGCGCGGGCTATCTCGTAGGCTCGCACGGCCTGCTGTGTCATGGCCGAGATGCCGACTATGTCGGCATCCTGATTCAGGTCGAGTGTCTGGTAGTTCTCATCGACAATGGAGACATTATGCTCTGGTGGGGTAAGGGCTGCGATGGTCGGAAGCGCTGCTCCCAGACCGTTCCAGTAGTGAAGAATGGTTCTCATTTCGCGCGAGTTACGCAGAAAGTCCGCAAATGCTCTGGAACGGCCGAGGAATTCACCTCTGGGAGATACCAGCAGAATACGCATTAACCCGCCGCCTTCTGCTCCTCGTAGGTGGTCTCAAGCAACTGAAAGAACTCCCCGACGGTTTCTACGCACGCGAACGTAGCCTCATCCAACCTCAGTTCCAGTTCTTTCTCGCAAGTTGCCAGAATCTCCATCGACATCAGACTGTCAATACCCAGCTCCTCGCGAATCAGCACATCATCCTGGAATTCTGATGCATCAATGCGCGAAATGCGAGACACTATCTGCTCGATCCGATGCCGAAGCGAGCCGGCATAGTACGTTCCGCCGGAATGCTTACTCATGAGACATACTCCTTCATTTCAATGTCGGCACTTCAGGCTATTAAATTGATGGTCCGGGGAACCTTGTATGCAGCCAAGTTATGCTTGAGAAAGGCTTTGAGTTGCCGGACCTTCTCTTCCGGGTCGCAGCGGCTCGACACGATGACCTCCGCCACCAGCGAACCGGATGCCGCACTCACGGAAGCCTTTTTGATATCAGGATGCATATAGAATGCACGATCAACCTCGTGAAGGTCAACCATGACACCGTTAATCTTGCACGTAGGCTTGATTTCGCCCAGAAACACCAGATGATCTCCGGCCAGCCGGCCACTGTCCCCGGTACGAAACCAGGTGCCGTTCCACGCCTGGCGCGTCTCGGCATCACGGCGATAGTAGCCGCAACTGACGGTCGGCCCGCGCACCAAAATCTCGCCGTCACCGCTATCGCCGCAGGATTCAATGCGGCAGTCTACACCTTCACAAATCGGTCCCACGGTGCCGGCTCTCGCCTGCCCGCGCGAGTTTCGGCTCACCGGCGTGAACTCGGTGAGCCCGTAGCCGTGCAGCACCTCAACCCCGAACGTTTGGCGCAATGCCTGGTATTCATCGGCAGTCAACACACTGCCGCCGGAAACAAAGGCCTCCAGGGAAGGCAGCGTCACAGTCGCGCTCTTGGCACGCCGCATCAGGGCATACAATTCAGGAACTGCGGTGACGTGCTGGATCCGCAGACCGGCAATCGCGTCGAAGAGCAGGCGCGGATGAATGGTGCGTGCGATGACTCCGGTGATACCATACAGCAGGGGCACCATGATACAGCCAACCAGGGTGAAAATATGGGACATCGGTATACTGTAGAGCATTCGGTCACCACGCCGGGCCTGCAGTCCATCCTGCAGCACTCGGGCACCGTGAAGATACTGCTGATGAGAGACCAGGGCGCCCAGAGGATACCCGCATCCGCGATAGGTATAGTTGATCGACGCCGTGTCGTCCGGCACCGCGGCCTCTTCCAGCGGCTGCCGCCCGGCCTGCGACAGTGTGAGTCCGGCCGCGCTACGAGCGACAACCGTACGGTCCGCCAGAAACGGGCCGAGTACCGGCAGATGAGCGGTCTCGGATATCACCAGCGGCGGATTGGCATTGGCGAAGAACTCACTGAGTTCCATTGCCCGGTAGTCAAGCTTGCCCGGCACTGCTACCGCACCGAGTCGCGCCAGCGCCAGCAGGATTACGACATAGTCAACTGAGTTCTCCAGGTAGAGTGCCACGGGTACGGCACGCCTCACGCCCCAACCGGCAAGCTGCCGTGCAGCCTCGATGATAAACGATTGCAGCTCCGCCGCTGAGACCATCTGCGGTTGGCGGTCGGACGACACAGTAACCAGGCAGGGATGATCTCCCCAGCGGGCCAGCGCCTCCAGGGACGCGGAGGCGATAGTGTCCGTCACAACGGTTTCTCTGCCACCACTATGACGGCTTGCGGCGGGTCACCGAGCGAACGCTCCGATCGGACGTTGACAAAGCCCGCCCGCACGAGCATCTCGGTCAGCTCCGCAGCATCAAAGAACCGGAAGTATCCCTCCTCCTCCAGTTCAAACAGTTCGGCCGCTTCATTGAGCATCTCGCGGGCGTCACGAAGCTCGCTGCCTCCATCGTAATGCCGGGTCGCTTCTCCAACGTACTCAGTGAAGATTACCGAGATATCGCTATCCGGGCGCATGCTTGACACCACCGCCCGCCCACCGGGGCGCAGCACTCGCAGAAACTCCGCTATCGCGTAGTCGGGGTTGAACAGGTAGGAAATGAAGAGGCTGGCGTTGATTCTGTCAAAAGAACCGTCCTCAAACCCGTAGCTCAGCGGTTTTGCGGGCGAGCCGAACAGCAGCCGCGCAAAGGGTAACTGCGTACCCGGCCCCGATTGTCCGCGCAGATAGCGTGCGGCAAGGTTCAAATCGTGCAGCGCCTGGCGCGCGGCAATTGACAGCGGCCGGCCGTTGCTGCCGGCCGGCGGCTGGTTACAGTCCTCCAGCGCACGCGCATACCTTCCGAGCGAGCCATCCGGATCATTCTGCAATTCGTGACAGATCGAGCCGGTCAGCCCCTCTATCCGGCCACGCAGACGCGGCAGCGCCAAGTCCGGGTCGTTCAGCAGATCGTTGACCGGAAGCAGGCGGCTCGGCTCGAGATCAGCCTGCAGATAGTTCACGTTCCACCCGACCGGAGCACCGGCACCGGTCAGAACTGCGTCCACCTTGCGGCGCGCACTCTCAAGAGCTTCGGCGACAAGATCTACAGCGGTGACTTCGACCGTGCGCGTCGGCCGCCCGGCAGCCGCTCCGTGCAGCTGCACCAACTGCTCCAGAAAGAGCCCGGTACCGCACCCCATGTCCGCCACTGCCATGCCGTCGTGCACGTCCAGCAGCTCGACCTCACGCTGCAGAAAGCGACGAAAATGAACCAGATTACGGTAGAAATCGTAGCCGCTGCCGGGCTCGCCGCGCCCGACAAGGTAGTCACGCCAGTACTGAACCGGTTCCGGCGCTTGGCGCTGCTCCAACCGCTCGCGCTCGGCGACAATCATCTCGAGCAGTTCATTCTTATCGGGATCCACGGTCTCGGGGCGGCAGTCGAACAGCGCGCGGAAGGTCTGCGCGGCAATCAGCTTGAATGTGCGCAGCGCGTCATCACTGGTGCGAAGATTGTGGCCGGCCGGAATCTGGACGGTTTCACGCTCCGCGGGAGCCGCAACACTCATGATGTCCTCAACCTCGGCAGCCGGAGCCCACATATCATGCCGGCCATAGAGCCACAGCACCGGCACGTCGATTGCCGCCATGTCAACCCGCGCATCGGTGATATACGCGTAGCGCTGATCGATAAGGTCCTGGGCCACACGGTCCATGTCAACGAGGTGGCCCAACAGGCCACACACGCCCGACGGGATTCCCATCTTGTAGTTGCCGATCACATCCAGTCCGCCGAGCGTGTTGCGAAGCGCAGTCTGCGCGGCCGGAAGCCCCATTGCACTGATCCAGTAATCAACCAGTCCGTAGTTGGCCGGATCGGCGAGTACCCTGCGCGCGTCCAGCGCCGACATACTGAACGTCACCAGCACCACACGGCTGGGACGGAAGTGCGGACTGCTCTGGACGTAGTCCAGCGTTGCCTGCAGGTCGGAGCGTCCGCCGCTGATTCGATACTGCAGCATCTCGTAGCCGCGCTCAGCGTCGTGGAAGACGTTGTCGCTCTCGCCTGGTCTATCGATGCCGTCATACCGGATTACCGCCAGCGGCTCACCCTGCGCGGCAAAATTGGCCATCAGTACCGCAGCCAGCGGGGCCAGGGCCTCCTTCTTCTTGCCGAACGCCGGCGGCAGAACGAATACCGTAGCATCCGGCCGGGTGCCGTTAGCGCGATCAAGACCGACACTGTTCAGCAAGGCGCACAGCGAACGTCCCCGCCCGTCAAAGAAGCGCAGCGGCGTCGACACCGCACCAGGCAGCTGCAGGAACGGTACTTCATTGCGGTATACCGGCAACCGGTTCCATTCCGCATCTTCAATGCGGTGCACCACGGTCCGGCAACGGCGGACTCCCGCCTCAACCCCAATTCGGATCAGCGACTTCGCTTTGCCGTTGCGGCTGACTGAACTGGTCTGCAGATGCCGTATCTCCCCCTGGGAATCAAGCCCCAAAGACTCGGATATGCGATAGTAGACGCTGGCCAGCCCTTCAAGCTTGGCAATAATCTCCTGATCCGCGGGAAACTCGCATAGAAACCCGCGCCGGCTGATGTCCACCAGACGCGCCGGAATCTCGCGCGCATCGGGGCCGTCGAGCATCAGTGCGAACTCGGCGCCTTCCTCCAGTATCTTGCGACCGTACGAACGCTGCTCGCTTCGAAACAGATTGCGCGGTGCGCTGCATGTCACCGCCACATCGGAGACCCTGGTGACGGCCGCAGAGAAGAAGAAGCTGCCGGCATCGGCAACAAAACTGCCGAAGAGGGTGGTCTCCGCGGGGTCAATCGGCCGTCCGGTGGACAGCTGAAACGTCATGCTCCACTGCCGTGCATCAAACGAGGTCACGATTCCGGTACGCACTTCGTGCCCGTGAGCCGGTATCAGATGCAAAAGCGCTCCGGTTGCCGGCAGAAGCCGGCAGTAGCGCGCAACCAAATCGCGGTCAGAGATCTGGAAGCTGCTCTTGAGGCCCTGCTGTGCAATCCAGGTATGCACCGTGCGCAACGTGCCTCCCGAGCTGGCCTGGACTATGAAGTTACGCAGACGGGCGCGATCGACTTCACCGATTGCTTCGATGCGCAGCCCGGCCGCGGATCGATTGTGGAACGGATTACGCTCGGTGTACACCACCGAAACCTCGCTCTGGATAGGGCGGCTGTCCGCGGGCAGGGCGAACTCGAGCATCAATCGCTCGCCGATTCTCAGCTGTCCGTCGTAGGTTGCGAGGAAACCATCGGTAGAGACATTGTCCAGGCTGAGAATGGTGGCTTCGGTGCTGTCGGCGGCCACCGAGGCTATTGAACAAGAGGCGCGGGGCAGTTTACGGCTGTTGGCCGCCACTCCATGGTTCTGGATCTCGCGGTTCTTGGCCGCCCGCACATAACTGTCAATCAGTGCCCGCTGCGCCTCGGCCTCGAACTCAAACTGCAGCCCGATAACGCGATCCGATCCGTTTGATACATGGCGCGTAACCCGCGCCGGAATCTGCACCTCGCCATCGAGATCGGGAAAGCGCACGAAAACGCTGTCCAAGGTGTCCGAATCCGTACCAATTGCGGCCACGATGCGCATTCCCGAGCTGCTTATATCAGTGGCCGTGCCTTCGATGCTCTTCCGGCCGCTGCCGAAGGCAACCCGCGCACTGCCGTGTATCCGTACGTGTCTCCGCTTCTCCGACATAACTTGTGAGGTACCCTGCTCTTAGAGTAATGCTTTCCCTGCCGGTACGCAAGCGTGCGGCGTTACTCTGAAACCGCGTAGCGCCGCAGGAAGTCGTCATATGCCTGCATCAGCCGGCGAACCAGTTGCGGCACTTCGTACTGCTGGTTGTCAATACGGCCGACCGGCATCACCTTGCTCGACGTGCTGGTAACAAAGCAGCCGGCCACGCGCTCGAGTTCGGCGTGCGTAATCGTCTCTTCGATCAGCGGAACTCCGAGATCGCGTATCACCTGGTTGACGGTGGTCCGGGTAACACCGGCCAGTACCAGCTTCTCCGGCGCGGTCCGGATCGAGTGTCCATCGGTAACGTAGAAGTTGGTGCGCGTTCCCTCGGTCACGCAGCCGTCACGGCTGGCCAGCAGCGCATCATAGGCGCCTTCCGCGCGCGCCTTGCGAAAAGCAATTGTGCTCGCCAGCATGTTGAGCGACTTTGCCTGCGGATACTGACGCTCGGCCTCAAAGGTAATCAGCGAGGCACCCCGCCTGTAGAGTTTGCGATCCGGGAATAACGGGTTGAGCGCCATGATGTACAGCCTACTGAGCTCGGGCCGCTCTTCGGTCGGACTTCCGATTAGCAACTGCTTTATGTTGGCGTCCGTGAGTTGATTGGCGGCAATCAGCTCGCGCGTCCAGCGTTCCGGATCGCCAGGTTGCAGAACGTGACCCAGGCCGATGATTGCCGCGGAGTGGAACAGCCGTTCCTGGTGCATTTCGGGGAAGTAGAGCACGCCCTTACGGACCTTTATGGTCTCGTAGACCCCATAGCCGTACTGAAAGTTGACGTCGTCTATCGGTACCGTGGCTTCCGACAACGGCACCAACCGGCCGTGTATGGAACAGTATGGTCCTATCATTCTTGCTCCTGTACCTGCGGCTCATGCGGCTCGCTACCGGTCAGCACGTGGATCCAGCGTCCCGACACCACCCGATGCACACCCAGAACCGCCTTGAAAAGCTCTTCACTGCCGGTCAGCAGGTACACCAGCCACACCGGCAGGCCCAGGATCAACCCGGCCACAAAGGCAACCGGCACGCCGACCAGCCACAGGATACCGACATCCACAAACAGACTGAAACGCGTATCGCCGCCGCTGCGAAGCAGCCCGACAATCACGTGCATGTTGGTGGCTTTGACTGCCAGGATGGCGCCCAGAACAACCAGCAACTGTCTCAGCATCAGACGTACCTGTGGAGACACCCGGAACAGCAACGGTATCCAGCGCGACACGGCTATCACGCCGGCTCCAAACAGCACTCCCAGCAACGGCACCAGGACCAGTATCCGCCGTGCATATCGCTCGGCGTCTGCGCGCTTTCCGGCACCGATGGTGTTGCCGATCATGATGGCACTTGCGCTCGCGGTACCCATGAAGACGACAAACGAAAGCCGGGCGACGGTCTCCGCCAGGTTGAACGCCGCAACCACATCTGTGCCCATGCGCGCATAGACCACCATGTACATCGTCATCCCCAGCGACCATCCGATCTCGTTGAGCACAACCGGTGAAGCGATGCGCAGAAAACGCGTCAGAAACGCGCTGTTGAACCCGAAGAACTCACGGATGCGGCCTGCCGCGGCCTCGCGGCCACGGTAGACCAGTACCAGCAGGACAATCACCTCGAGGCTGCGCGCCACGGTGGTGGCAATGGCCGCCCCGCGCACGCCAAGCGCCGGAAACCCCAGCAGACCGAAGATCAGCAGAAGGTTGAGCGTCGTGTTGACCACCAGCGAAACCAGCGATACGTAGAGCGGCAGGCGCACGTTACCGGTACTGCGCAGCACCAGCGAGAAGACGACTGTCAGCGCCGTAGCCACGTAACTGACACCCACTATTTGCAGGTAGTCTCGCCCCAGCTCGATGACCGCCGCGTCAGCGGTATAGAATCCCAGGACCACCTCCGGTATCACAAGTGCCGCACACGTGAACAGCGTCGCTCCGCTCAGACCGAGCAGCAGCGCAATACCCATTGAAGCGCGAATGCCCTTCACGTCCCGGACGCCCCAGTACTGGGCGGTGAAGACGGTGGTACCGCTGCCGACGCCGAACAGAAACAGCATCAGCAGGAAGAAGACCTGGTTACTCAGTGCTACGGCCGCAATCTCGGTCTCACCCAGCTGACCGATCATCACCGTGTCGATCATGTTGAGCGACGTCACCACCAGGTTCTGCAACGCTATCGGTATTGAGATACGAACCAGATTGACCAGAAAGCGCCGGTCGTTGACTGTATCGCGTAACGCGCTGATCATCATGGGGCGGCCTGCATGCTGTTCTCCGTTTTGACATGATAGCCTGTTTGCAGTATGAAAAGAAGCTATGAGCGCAATAAAACGCGGCGTCATTCTGGGGCGTTTCATGCCGCCGCACAACGGGCACCGATATCTGATAGACTTTGGGCGCCACGTCGCCGATGAACTGACGGTATTCCTCTGCTCACTGCCGCGTGACCCGATTCCCGGAGAACTGCGCCTGCGCTGGATGAAGGAACTGTTTCCGTCGGTGCGCCTGGTGCACGTCACCGAGGAAAACCCCAACGCCAACAAGGCGCAGCCGGGTGCAGTCCGGATTTGGGCTGCAGCCATAACACGCAGCATGCTGCACGGTGTCGATTACGTATTCGCTTCAGAACACTACGGCTTTGACCTCTCGCTTGAACTGGGGGCCGCGTTTGTACCGGTGGATCCGTCACGCTCGCTGTTCCCGGTATCAGCATCGGCCGTGCGTGCCGCGCCGATGACATACTGGGACTATCTGCCCGAACCGGTTCGGCCCTATTTTGTGCGCCGCGTCTGTATTGCCGGCAACGACGTCGGGCAGCGCGTTGCACTCGGCCGGGCACTGGCCGAGCATTTCAAGACCATATTTGCCGGAGACTACGCGGCGTTCTGGCAGGAGCACGTCGATCGTGAGCCAACCGCGGCGGATCTGCCTCTGCTGCTGCGCGCTCAGGCGGCCTCCGAGGGCGCGTTGGCGCGCCAGGCGCAGCGGCTGCTGTTTGTAACGACCGATCCAACCCAGCTTGCGCTGCGGTGGAGTGTGGAGCACGGTGAAGCCGCGGATCGCCTGACGGCCGAGCGCCAGCACGGCTACGACCTTTACCTGGCTCTGAAGGCCGCCACGCCGACCGGTACGGGCGAGCAGGCCGGAACCGATCTGCTTTCACGCTACGTGGCGATGCTGCCGGCACAGGTACGCGTGGCGTCAATCCCGGCACCGAAACCCGGAGACGGTCACATCACGGCCACGCTGGAGGCCGCGTGCAGTGCCGTGGAGCAGCTGCTCAAAACGAGTGCACAAAGTCCCTGATGCCGCTCAACAACATCTGGACGGCCAGCGTGGTGAGAATCATTCCCATCAGCCGTTCGATGGCGGTGATGAAGCGGTGCCCCAGCCGTCTCCGGATCGCGTCCGATGCGAGCAGCACACACGCAGAGGCAAACCAGGCAGCCAGCAGCGCAATAAACCAGAGCCAGATCCGGCCCGGGTACTGACTGGAAAACAGAATCACGGTTGCCATTGACGAGGGGCCGGCGATCAGGGGTACCGCCAGCGGTACGATCAGCGGCTCTTCATCCTTGTGATCATGGCCGACTTCGCGGTGGGGCGGAAAGATCATGCGGATTGAGATCAGAAACAGCACTACGCCGCCGCCGATCCCCAACGCGTGGTCTTCGATGTGCATGGCCTGCAGAATGTACCTGCCGACAAACAGAAACAGCAGCAGTACTGCCAGTGCAATCAGCATCTCGCGGACGATAATCGCGCGCCGGCGGCGCGCATCGAAGCGGCCCAGGATCGACAGGAAGATCGGAATATTGCCGATCGGATCCATGACCAGAAAGAGTGTGATGGCAGCGGTGTAGACTGTCATTGGCTTTCTCCTTGTGCATCGTCGGGTAGTTCGGCGAAGACTGCAGTGCGAGCCTCGCGCCGCAGTTCACCAACCACGCGCAGAGCGAAGAACGCGGTTGTGATGATGGTGAAGAAATCGGCGAAGGTCTGAGTGAAGAGGACCCCGGCGAGACCGAAGATCCGCGGCAGCACCACAATGGCCGGTATCAGAAAGATGCCCTGCCGGGCCATTGACAGGACGGCGGCCGGCAGGCCACGGCCCAGCGCCTGGAAGAGCACGTTGAAGATCACCGCCGCGCCAAAAAAGACAAAGAGCGCATGAAACGCCCGCACGTTGAGCGTTGCAATACGGATGACGTCAGGATCATCGCTGAAAACCCGCACAATCAGCGGTGCCGCCAGCTGAATGAACACGGTAAACAGCACGCTGAAAAGGGTGGCCCAGCGCAGGCCTATGCGGATCACCTCAAACAGGCGGTCGTAGCGCCGCGCGCCGTAGTTGTAGCCTGCCAGCGGCTGGAACCCCTGTGCGAAGCCGAACACCGGGAACATCCCCAGAAACAGAATCCGGAACGACAGTCCGATAGACGCCACCGCCGCGTCACCGTAGGCCGCCGCGGCGTTGTTCAGCAGCGCGACCGCAAAACTGGTGAATAACTGGCGGATCAGCGTTGGGATACCGATCTTGAGGACCTCCCAGTTGAGCTGCCGTTCGAGCGTGAAGAACCGTGGATGAATGCGCAGGTAGCTGTGCCTGCGGAAGAAGTACCAGACCAGCAGCCCTTCGGCCACAATCTGCGAAACAACCGTCGCCAGCGCAGCTCCCTGAATACCGAGGCCAAGCCAGAACATGAAGATCGGATCGAGGACGATATTCAACCCCGCACCGGTCATCATCGCGATCATCGAAAGCCGCGCATTGCCCTCGGCACGCACGATGTTGTTGAGTGTCATCCGCACCGCGATAATCGGCGCACCGATGACGAGGATTCGCGCGTAGTTCTCGGCGTAGGGCAGGATAGTGTCGGTCGCGCCGAACAGCCGCAGCAACGGCCGCAAATAGATCAGGCCGGCTACCGCGGCTGCAACCCCCACGGCGGCGGCCATGAAGAGCGCAGTGGTGGCGGCGCGGTTGGCCTGTTCACGATTCCCGGCACCGAGCGCGCGAGATATGTAGGATGCCCCGCCAAGCCCAAAGGTCAGGCCGATCCCGACGATCACCTCGGTGATCGGGAAGACCACCGCCACCGCTCCTATGGCACCGGTTCCCAGACGCCCGATGAAGGCGGCGTCGACCAGGTTGTAGAGCGCGTTGGAGAGCATCGCCACTATGGAAGGCCCCGCGAGGCCGGCAAGCACCGGCTTGATTCGGCCTTCACCCATCAGGCGGGTGCGCTCTTCGGGGGTCCGCATTACGGTCTGATTCGGCGCCGGTCCCGCGGAAAGAGCGAAGCTTCCTTGACGTTCTGCAGCCCGAGAATCTTCTGCGTCAGCCGCTCAAGCCCGATGGCAAAGCCGCCGTGCGGCGGACAACCGTAGCGGAAAATCTGCAGGTAGTCGGCCATGCCCTCGGGGGTGAGCCCGAACCGGGGCAACGTATCCAACAGCATGGCATACTGGTGGATGCGCTTGCCACCGGTGGTGATCTCCAGGCCCCGGAAGAGCAGATCGAAGCTGCGCGTTCTGCTGTCATCCGGATAGGTGTAGAAAGGCCGCTTCTTGCGCGGGAACCCGTATACAAACAGCGCCTCTACTCCGTGTTCGGCCAGCGCCCAGTCACACAGCGCGCGCTCGGCTTCAGGATTGATCTCGAAGAGGCGTCGACCCAGCCGGTCTGAGGCAATCTGCCGGGCGTCATCGTGACTGATGCGCGGTGTCTGCTGCAGCTCGGCGCGCGAGGGCAGCGTCGCGTCAAAAAGTTCGAGCTCCTCGGCACAATCTGCCGCCACGCCTTCGAAAACGGCAGCCAGAATCTCGACCTCCAGATCCATCAGCTCATGCTCGCCGTCTATGAAGCCCACTTCCACGTCGAGCGAAACGTACTCGTTGAGGTGGCGCGGCGTGTCGTGTTTCTCGGCACGGTAGGCGGTACCGACTTCGAATACACGCTCCATGCCCGAAGCCACCAGCGCCTGTTTGTAGAATTGCGGCGACTGGGCGAGGTAGACCTTGTCTTCAAAATAGGCGACCTGGAAGAGGCCGGTACCGCCCTCGGTTCCGGTCCCTATCAATTTGCTCGACTTGATCTCAGTGAAGTCACGGGTGCGCAGGTAGGCGGCAAAATGCTTCAGGATGGCTGACTGCACGACAAAGATCCTGCGGATCCTGGGGTTGCGCAGCGATACCAGTCGATGATCGAGAATCGCGTCCAACGAAACACCGTCAAGATCCTGGTTTACGGCCAGCGGCAGATCAGGCTCAGCCGGCGCCAGCACTTCGCTGCTGCTGACGTGGACCTCATACCCACCGGGGGCCTTCTGATTGGCGGCCACTTCACCCTGGACCGTAATCACCGACTCCAGCGTGAACCCGACCTTCTCCTGGTACACCAGTTGAACGATCCCTGAGCGGTCGCGCAGCAGCACAAACGAGATGGCGCCGAGCTCGCGCACGCGGTGAACCCAGCCGCTGACGGTCACCGTTGCGCCCTCGCAGCCGGCTATTTCGCGCGCCATTGTTCTCATAGCTCGTCCTCCATCCTCCGCACCACCTCTTCGCCGGAATCCGATGCGATCAGTGCGGCTATCAGCTTTGTATAGACGGTCTCGGTGGTCAGCAATCCCATTGGAATCGCACCCTCTTTCCATAGTTCGTGTCCGGTGACGTACTCGGAGAAGTCGACTGTGCCTTCCTGCTGCGAAGTACAGAAGAAGCGTACGCCGTGTTCGGCTCCGTAAGAAAACGCCTGCCGCAGCGAAAACGGCGTCTCGCGCAACGACGCGGTTCCGGTATCGAAAAGCTCGAGGATGAAGTATCTGATACCGCCGTTTATGAGTGCGATCAGCGTATCACCGCGCATTCCGGGATAGATTCTGGCCACAAAAATCGAGCCGATAGCGTGTTCCAGCCGCTCGGTAAGGGTGGCGAGGTCGAGCTCCAGCGGCCCGTCGATCACCGGGCGACCGTGATAGACCGGCGCGGTCTGATTCCAGTTGCGAAATGGTCCGGGCAAACTGTCGCTCTGGGCGCCGAAGCGCTCGAACTTGAGGTTGATCGGCGACAGATCCTGGTCTCCGTACACGACGTGGACCCCGGGAACGTTGCTGGTAGCGCGGTGAACCGCCGCACGAAGATTGCGCACCGCCTCGCTGCCCGACTGGGCGCGTTCGGCAATCGGTTCCCACGGCACCGCCGACGCGGTCAGGACAATCGGAATGGTGGCGTCCGCAAAGAACCAGTAGAGCAGGCCGGCGGTGTAGGCCAGAGTGTCGGTGCCGTGGGCGATCACAATCCCGGACGCATCACCCTTACGCAGGCGACCGTTGACCGCGTCGATCAGGGTGGCCCAATCGGCCGGCGTGATCTCTTCGCTCAGAAAGCGTCCCAGCTGCACCTCTTCAAAGCGCACCGAGGCCGAAAGTTCGTCGTCCATCAACTGTTTCAGGTCGCGCAAGTCACCGGGGACAATCAGCCCGTCATCTTCGCGTGTACCGGAAATGGCGCCGCCGAAGGAGAGCACGTGCACAATCTCCAGGCCCAGCCGCTGTTTCAGCAAGGAGGTCACCAGTTGCGGTTCGGCGCGTCCGGAGGTGCTTCGCATGACCCTGCCCACCAGGAATCCGAGCGGTCTGGTATCACCGGCATTGATCTGCTGCACCGCCTGCGGCTGTTGTGCAAGCACTTCTTCCACGTAGCGTTGCAGTTCTCCGCTGTCGGCGATCTGTTCCCACCCCTTCTCGCTGATGATAACCTCAGGATCCTTGTCCTCATTGAACACCGCTTCCAGAGTCTGCTTGGCAATAGTACCGTGGATGCGACCTTCCGCCAGCAGCATCAACAGGTTGGCGAAGCGTTGCACGCTCAAGGGTCCTTTGAACAGCGAGGTTGCGTGCCTGTTGAGCATCTTGCGCACATCGGTAGACAGCCAGCTGGCCGCAGCGGCCGGATCAGCTCCCTGCAGCACCGCCTGCTCATAGTAGTCCGCCAGGTCTTTCTCATCACACAGAAAATCGGCCTGTGACTCGGCGAGTGCGTACTCGCGTACGAAGCGCTCCCTGCGCTGAGCCGGAAGCTCGACCAGATCAGCCTCTACCGCCGCCAGAAAGTGGTCATCCGCGCTGAATGGTGGCAGGTCCGGTTCGGGGAAGTAGCGATAATCGCTGGCGCTTTCCTTGACGCGCATCGTTTCGGTAAGGTCGCGGTTCTCGTTCCAGAGCCGTGTTTCCTGCACCACGGTCCCGCCGCGCTCGAGAATCTCCTGCTGACGCGCTATCTCGTGATTGAGCGCCTTGCGCACAAAGCGCGATGAATTCATGTTCTTGATCTCGACCTTGCTGCCGAGTCCTGCACCGCGGCGATTAATGGAAACATTGGCGTCACAGCGCATCGAGCCCTCTTCCATATTGCCGTCGCAGACTCCCAGATAGCGTACCAGACGTCGAAACTGCTGCAGCAGAGTCTCGGCCTCTTCACCGATCTCCATGTCGGGCTCGGTGACAATCTCGAGCAGCGGCGTGCCGGCGCGGTTGAAATCAAGCAGCGACATATCACCGGCATGGATCATCTTGCCGGCATCTTCCTCGAGGTGAACCTCGTGAATGCGGACGCGTTTCCGCTTGCGGTGAAACTCGACGTCGATGTAGCCGCCGGTACCCAGCGGGACGGCGAACTGGCTGATCTGGTAGTTCTTGGGAAGATCCGGATAGAAGTAGTTCTTGCGATCGAAGCCCGTTGTTTCGGCCAGAGTGCAGTTCAGCGCACGCGCCACCAGGTACGCCAGGTGAATGGCGCGCTGATTGAGGGTCGGCAATATACCGGGGTAGCCCATGCAGACCGGGCAGACGTTGGTGTTGGGTTCATCGCCGAAAGCCGAGCGGCAGCCGCAGAAGATCTTGGTCTCGGTGAGCAGCTGGATATGAATCTCCAAACCAATGAAAGACTGATACATCGGTTACCCCGGGACCCCGGCCTTGACCCACAGAGGCGGATAGTCGGGTGGAGTGGCCGGTGGCGCATACTGCTCCAACACGCGCGCAGCCCGGAACAGCCGATGCTCGTGAAACGCCGGCGCCAGCAGCTGGAGAGCCAGCGGAAGACCGCGCTCGACGCCGACGGGCAACGCCAAAGCCGGCACACCCGCGAGATTGGCTGTGGATGTGAAACGGTCGGCCAGCTTCTGCTGGAACGGCGACAGGCCCGCCTCGCCGTGCGCAAAAGGTTGGACCGGGAAGACCGGCATGCACAGCACATCCACGGATTCGAACAGCCGGGCCAGATCGCTGCGGATAGCGGTGCGGATCTTCTGTGCACGCAGGTAGTACTGCTCCTGGAAACCTGATCGCAACACATACGTTCCAAGCAGGATCCGCAGCTTGACCTCGGGGCCGAACCCCTGCTCACGCGCACCGCGCACCAGTTCTTCGGGGTTCTCGGCGTAATCGGGGCGCAGGCCGTACCGCACACCGTTGTAGCGCGCCAGGTTGGCGCTGGCTTCCGCGGCGGCTATGGTGTAATAGGCCGGAACCGAGTATTCCAGGGTCGGAAGCTCCACCGCGGTCACGCTGAAGCCGAGCTCGCTCAGCCGCTCAACAGTGCGCCCGTACCCGGTGGCCACCACCTCGTCGAGGCCCAGCTCTCCCCCCAGCACTCCGATGCGCAGATCCGTGGCGGCGCTGCTATCCGCGTCCAGCAGCTCCCGTGGGCAGGCAATCGAACTGTGATCCATCTCGTCCTCGGCACGGATGATATGGAACACCGCTTCGGTCAGATCGACATCGGCCGCCAGCACACCGATACCTTCGAGCGATGAGGCGTAGGCCACCAGGCCGTAGCGCGACACTGCGCCGTAGGTCGGCTTGAGACCGTAGACGCCGCAGAAGGCCGCCGGCTGGCGAATTGACCCGCCTGTGTCCGATCCCAACGCAAACGGCACCATACCGGCGGCCACGGCCACCGCCGAACCGCCGCTCGACCCCCCGGCCACCCGCGAGCGATCCCACGGGTTGTGCGTCTCGGCAAGTGCCGAGTTCTCGGTGGCCGATCCCATGCCGAACTCGTCAAGGTTAGTCTTGCCGACCGGCCGTGCGCCGGCGGCATCGAGGCGCCTGACTGCCGTGGCACTGTAGGGAGAACGGAACCCGTCAAGCATTCTGGAGGCACACGTCAGCGAGAATCCGCTAACCGCAATGTTGTCCTTGACCGCGTACGGCAGACCGGCGACACGTTCTGCAGCTGCCGAGCCGTCCACAACAGCATCGTCGGGCGTCGATGCCGCACAGCGAGTTGGATCGAATTCCAGAAACGCTCCCAGCTCGCGGTTGCGATCCTGAACCGCCGCCCGGTATTCATCGAGGTCTTGACCGCCCGTAAGAACGGTTTTCCAGTACGATTTCACCCGTTGTATCCCCGGAAAGGCTTACAGCACGTTGGGAATCACGACAAAGCGGTCTTCCAGATCGGGCGCGCGCTCGAGAAGAGCATCGGCAACAGCGCTTTGGCGCACTGCATCAGGCCGCACCCGGTTGCGAGTAAGCAGAGCGTGAGTAGTGGGCGGCAGATCGTCGACGTCGATCTCCTGCATCCGGGCAAAGTAGTCCACCATCTGCGTGACCGCCTCGGAAAGTGCCGCCGCTTCGGTATCGCTGAGCACCAACTGCGCGAGCTCGGCGGTGGCGTGCAGCTCCTCGATGTCCATATCGCAGCACTATGGCATTCCCGCAGGTCTCTGTCAAGACGGTGGTACTGACGCCTGGCGCTGACCAGGAACTCGCCTTCTGACCGTACGCAGTCGATTGGAACAGTATGGCTGCGCGCCTGATATGAGAATGCCCCAATTGATCCCGGACGGTCTCAGATTTGACTTGTGAACCCAAAGAAAGTATATTTTCGAGCGATCTGCCGCTACCGCCGAGATTTCTTTTGACGTTTCGACAGAGAGTGATACAATGAACGCGGTTTTTCCTCTTTTGTGTAAGGAGCGATAGTGGTCAAAAAGGACTTCCCTGCGGTTCACTTCTACGATCAGGATTTTGTTGACATCTACAATCAGACGTGGGCATGGATCCAGGACTTCTGGCAGAAAGGCACTGTTCGCAGCAAGCTCCAGCAACGCTACTTCAATTATTCCGACAATCAATCCGTAAATCAGTTCGAGGCGATCTTTTCGACTTTCTATCTGGTCTACAGCAACCGGATCTTTCCGGCGGCACCGCAGCTCGATAACTTCTACGGCAAACAGGAGTCCTCCGGGGCGATCCGGTGCGATTACGGCACCAGGGACGGCAAACCGATCTTCCACCGTGACAATCCGGAGGCGGTCGGACCGCCGCTGTTTTCGTGGGCCGAGTACAACATGTATCACAAGGTGGGCAACAAGAAGCGCATCAGGGATGTGATGCCGGTGCTGGAGAAGTACTACAGCTGGCTTGAAGAGACTTTCCAGCAACCAAACGGTCTCTATAGCGTGCCCCTGGCCGCCACCGTGATGACCAACAGCCCGCGCAAGGGAACCCGCTATCCGGTCGATTTCAACGTCCAACAGGCCATGAACGCGCTCTACATGGCGGAGCTGGGCGATATACTCAACGACAAGGAGCTCAGTTTCCGCTACAAGCGGCACTACTTCTCACTGAAGACACGCATCAACGGTCTGATGTGGAATGAAGAGCACGGGCTCTACTTCGATCTGGACAGGAGTGAGCAACAGCTTGAGGTCAAGACCATCGCGTCGTTCTGGCCGCTGCTTGCCGAGCTGCCCAACGAGGCGCGGTTTGAAAAGATGCTGGCACACCTGAAGAATCCCGAGACGTTTGGCACCGAGAACCCTTTCCCGACCCTGGCAGCCGATGAGAAAGAGTTCAGCGAGAAGGGTATGGGTTTTCGCGGCTCGGTCTATCCACCATTCACTTTCATGGTTGTCAAGGGTCTCGAAAAATACGGCGCGTACGAGCTGGCGCGCGAGTGTGCGATCCGCCACCTCTATTACATGCTCGATACGCTGCATCCGGAGGGCCGCGAAAAGGGTACCGTGTGGGAGGCGTACGCGCCGCGCAGAGACGGACCGGCCCAGTGGCCGGGGAAAAAGGACTACCCTCGCGCACTGTTCGTCACCTACACCGCGCTCTCGACTATCTCGCTAATGATAGAAAACGTTCTCGGACTCTATGTCAGCCTGCCGCGCAAGACGGTTGACTGGATTGTTCCGACACTCGAGATCATGGGCATCGAAAACCTGTCGCTCAAACGTAACATGATCACGATTCTGAGCAACAAGAGCGGCCGTGGTTGGGAGATCCGCCTTGAGAGCGAAAAGCTGTACTACTTCACTATCGATATTCTCAGAGACAAGAAGAAGACGCTCCCGATACCTTCGGGAAAATGCTCGATGCTGATCGACAAGCTCTGATCAGCCGCCGTCGCGGTTCAACGGCGGCATCCGGTCAGCCGACTTTCTCCCAGCCTCCGGACTTCTCCGAGGCAAACAGTGCGTCGAGAACCTTCTGGTTTGCCAATGCGTCATCGGGCGGTGTGGGCGCTGGGGCACCCTCGCGCAACGCCAGCGAGAAGCGATCGAACTGCAGGCGGTACTGATCGACGGGGCCATGCTTGATCACACGCTCGCCTACCCCGTTGCGCACCACGGTGACAACCGGAACATCGGGGTAGATATTGAACGGAATCTCGACCCACGCCGAACCACCGCTGCCGAATACGTTAACATGCTGATGGGGAAAGGTCTGCGTTCCGCAGACAAACGTAGTCTGAACGTCGCCAAAATCGAGTATCCCTGAACTCAGGACGTCGGTGCCGAATTGCGGGTCACGCGTCACACGCGCCACCACCCGGTGCGGCTCACGGTCGGTCACAAAGCGCGCCGAAGAGACGCAGTAACAGCCGATGTCGTAGATGGCCCCTCCGCCCGTTTCCAGGATATTGCGGATGTTCCGCGGGTCCGTGTTGCTGTAGAAGAACGATGACTGCAGCGCATGTACCGTGCCGATCTCGCCGCTCTGTACCAGGTCGCGAAGATGGGTCCACTGCGGGTGGAAGCGATACATGAACGCCTCCATCAGCATGACACCCTTGCGCGTAGTGTACTCGATGGCCTGCTGCACCTCGCCGGCGTTCAGGCCCATTGGTTTTTCGCAGAGTACGTGCTTGCCGGCGTCGGCGCACTTCCTGATGTACTCGAGATGCATATGGTTGGGCAGCGGAATGTAGACCGCCTCAACATTGGCATCACCGAGCAGATCCTCGTAGCTGCCGTACGCCGCGGGAATACCGAGGCGCGCGGCCGCGGCTTCAGCCTTCTGCTGCGAGCGTGAGGCGATTGCACGCACCTCACACCGATCGCTGCTGCGCACCGGAACGTGCACGCGCTTGATATAATGATCCGATACGCCGAGAACGCCCCACTGGACTGGTTTCATCTGTTCCTCCGTTGCTGTATTTGAGAATTCGCACGCACCGGACTCACCCTTTCCTCAGGTTACCCGGGCGCGAGCAATAATCCACGCGTATACTCCCGGCAGACAGGCGCTGAGCGCCAATGCCAACCGTCCCTTGACACCCATTGCCATTCGAATCTCACGCCGCCCGGCAAGCGCCGCCGCCAGCAGTCTTTGTGCCACCGCAGCGGGCTCGCTGCCACCGGACTGGTTAGGGTCCATGCGGCCGTACGCTCCGCCGTTGGCGGTCACCGCGTTGCGCGAGATGTCGGTGCGCACAAAACCGGGTACACCGATTGTGACGCTGACGCCACTGCCGGCAAGCTCGGCACGCAACGCGTTGTAGTAGCCGTGAATGGCGTGCTTGGCGGCGCAGTACCCGCTCCGCAACGGAGTGGCGACCAGCCCGGCCAGGCTCGAGACTACCAGAATCGCGCCGGAACCGCGTTGCACCATCCCGGCCGCCGTACGGCGGGCGATCTCGGCCTGCGCCAGAAAGTCGATATCGATGATCCGTTTCAGTATCCGGTATTCGGTCTCAGCAGCGGCGGCACGCTGGCTGATCCCGGCGTTCAGCACCAGCAGATCGATACGCCCGAAAACCGCGTGCGCCGCCTCCACCACCGGTGCCAGCGCATCATGATCGGTGAGATCGAGCGGGACCGGATGCCCGTCTTTGCCGGCTATGGCCCGCAATTGCTCGAGCGGGCCCCCGGAGAGTACCAGCCGTGCTCCACCGGCAGCGGCCGCGCGTACGAGCTGGGTGCCGATACCTCCGGTTGCACCAACCACCCAAATGACCATATCGTTCAGGGACTCAGCCATAGCGTGAAGAGTGTAGCACGCGCTCAAGTGCAGTGCAAACCAGCCGCACACGGTAACCGTTGACAACCGCGACGGGAGGATTTATGGTGAAGACGTTGTGATATACTGAGTGCATATCACAAGAGGCCGTATATTCGTGACACCGAGAACTGCTTCGTTCCCATTATCGCACAGTAAGCCGTCTCCGGGCAATCAGGAAAGAATCTACCAGGCGGTCAAAGCGCGGATCGTGAACTGCGAGATGCTGCCCGGTGAGACGGTCTACGAGGACCGGATCTCGCGGGAGTTCGGCACCAGCAGGACGCCGGTGCGCGAGGCGCTGTTGAAGCTGCGTAACGACAACCTGGTATCCATCATACCGCGCAAGGGCACGTTTGTCACACACATAACCGTCCAGGACGTATACGAGATATATCAGATCCGCCAGCTCATAGAGCCGGGTGTCGCGGTCATGGTGCGTGACGATGTCGATGCTGCACGGCTGCAGGAGTTCGCGGCCGTTCTTGAGCGGAAGACCGCGTACACGGAACTGCCGTCTGAATGGTTCACGCTCGACCGTCAGTTTCACACCTATCTGGTCGAGTGCACCCGCAATCGCACCCTGCAGGAACTCTACGAAGGGATCATGAATCACCAGCAACGCATCAGTATACTGGCAAGCCGCCTGCCGCACCGCATTGAGAACACAGTCATCGAGCACCGCAACATCGTGGAAGCGCTGCAGCGGAGAGACGCCAGGCAGATCGAACGCGCCGTCAAATCCCATATCATGGCCGCCTGGGAGGCCTCACTGCGGATCGAACAGCTGGTGCGCTGAAGATGGAGTAGCGCCGTGCCGATTTCTTCCGCGTCCGAAATGCTGCGCCGTGCCACCGAAGAAGGCTACGCAATCGGCGCGTTCAACGTTACCAGCTTTGTGCAGATGCTGGCGGTGGTCGAGGCGGCGACGGCCAAACGCGCGCCGGTGATTATCCAGACATCGGTTACGCCGACGCTGTTCTTCGGACCGTCGACGATAGCCGCCGCCTGCCGGGCCTTCGCCGACGACGCACCGGTTCCAGTGTGTCTGCATCTCGATCACTGTACCGACGTCGAACTCTGCAAGCGGTGCGTCGACGCGGGATACACCAATATCATGATCGACGGATCCCAGCTGGACTTCGATTGCAACATCGCGGTCACCAGGGAGATCGTGGAGTACTGCCACAGTGCCGGCGATGTGTCGGTCGAAGGCGAACTCGGTACGGTGTCCGGAGTTGAAGACCAGGTCGCGGTGGTAGAGGACGAAGCGGCGCTCTGCCCGGTAGATAAGGCGGTTGAGTTTGTCGAGCGCAGTGGAGTCGACGTTTTCGCACCGGCGATCGGAACCGCTCACGGGGTCTACACAACGCCGGACCCAAAGATCGATTTTCGGCGGCTGGAAGAGATCGTGCAACTGCTCGCGCGGCGCGAGCCGCGGACCCCGGTTGTGATTCACGGCGGCACCGGACTCGGCGCTGATATCGTGCGACGTCTTGTTGGGCTGGGCGGCTCCAAGTTCAATGTGTCCACCGATCTCAAGCACGTGCTCATCGACACTACGGCCGATTACCTGGCCCAACACAGGGAGTCGTATAACCCTGGTAAGCTCGACAGTGCCGTCAAGGAGGCCCACGTAGCGCGTATCGGTGAGTGGATCGAACTGTTGGGGTCGACGGGGCGAGCGTAATCAGTACAGCCGAAAGAGCAGACGAACCATGCTGAGAGCACTGTTCTTTGACATGGACGGTGTGATAGTCGATACCGAGCGCGACGGGCACCGTGTGGCATTCAACCAGACGTTCCAGCACTTTGGAATCCCCGATCGCTGGGATGAGGATCTCTATCACGACCTGCTGCAGATTGCCGGTGGCAAGGAGCGCATGAAGCACTACTTCACCACAATGGCCGAGACGCCTCCGGTGCCGAGAGCTGACATCGACCGGCTGGTCGCCGAAATGCATACCTACAAGACATCGCGCCTGATCGACATCCTGGAGAAAGCACAACTGCCGCTGCGTCCCGGCGTGCAGCGGTTCATGCGTGAAGCAAATCAAGCCGGTCTCGCGATGGCGATCTGCACAACATCCAATGAGCGCGCGGCGCATGCCGTCGCCGCCACGATGCTCGCCGACATCGAGTTTGCCGCCATCCTTGCCGGTGATGTTGTTTCGCGCAAGAAGCCGGATCCGGAGATTTATCTGCTGGCACTGCACAAGACCGGATGCAGCGCCGCCGAGTGCCTGGTGGTCGAGGATTCGCGGAACGGAGTGGTTGCGGCCAAAGCGGCCGGGATACCGGTCATTGCGACCACCAACCATTACACCGAGCGGGAGGACCTGTCACAGTCCGACCTGATAGTGAGCTGTCTGGGTGACAGTAACGGCGAGCGCGCCGTAGTACGGAAACCACGCGGCGGATTCGCCGTTGACGGCATTGTACACCTCGAGGAAGTCAAGCGATATCTGTATGATCGGTAAGGTCAGCGACCGTGTGTCACTGCTCAGCGGCGTGTTTGCCCCTCTGGTGACGCCGTTTCGCGAGGGAGTGCCTGAAGGTTTCAGGGCACGAGGAGTGATCGCGTCACTTCACTGACGCCGTCGCGGGCGATACGTTGCACCAGCGATGCTACGCGCTCTGCAAGGCCGTCCGGCGGCACCTGGTCTCCAAACGTCATCGGAAGCAGGCTGCACACCAACGCGCGAGAGTCACCCTGCCGCGCGAAGTCGTCCCACGCCGCGCCGAAGGTTTGCACCACCCGGGCGTCGTCTCTGATGCACGCATCGTACAGTACGACACCGTCGCGCCGTGCGGAGTCGCTGCATGCCCGATAGAGGGTAATCAGGGCCGCCAGGGAAAAGCACAGTATCGGCGGCAGAGCTTCGTGCGCGCGGTAGTACGCCACGATGCTCGGTGCGACTCTGACACTGAACTTGGCAACCGAGTTGAGCGCGATATCGGCAAGGTAGTGGCGGATTGCCGGATTGGAAAACCGCGCCAACACGTCTTCGGCGTAGAGGCGCGTTTCCTGCGGGTCGAGCGCGAGCTGCGGGATCACTTCCTCAAGCAGCATCGCGCGCAGCAGGAGTCCCAGCGTCGCGTGCGAGACCATCTGCTGCACCGTTTCCAGACCGGCCAGCAGCGCTGCCGGCACCATTCCGGTGTGGGCACCGTTCAGGATGCGAACTTTGCGTTCGCGATACGGAGCCAGGTCGGAAACGCGCTTGACGGCCAGGCCGGCCTTTTCCAGACTCAGCTCCGCCGTGGCGTTGTGAGGGTCTTCGATAATCCAGGCGTGAAACGCCTCGCCAACCACCATCAGTCGGTCATGGTAGCCGAGCTGCCGCTCCAGCTGCTCTGCCTCCTGTCTGGGATAGCCGGGAACAACACGGTCAACCAGCGTGTCGAAGAAGCGGTTGCAGTCGCTCACCCAACGCTCAAACCCGCTGCCCAGGCGCCACTCATGTATGTGACGCAGCACGATCTCGCGCAGGGTGCGACCGTTGGCGGCGTTCAGCTCGCACGGCAGAATCTGCAATCCGTGCCGGCTGCTTGCCGCAAAATGGCGAAACCGTTCGTAGAGCAGCAGCGTCAGCTTGGCGGGGAAGGAGTCCGGACAGCGATCAACAGACATCTCGCACGGACTGTATACGATACCGGCTTCGGTCGTGTTGGACACAAACCAGCGCAGCGACTCAACGTGTGCCAGATCCAGAAAGTCGCGCCACTGCACGTAGGGGTTGATGATACGCTGCACGGCGGTAATCAGCTGTTGCTCGCTGTAGGGCGTACTGTCGCGCAACCCTTTCAGGATGACAGTGTAGAGACCGTCCTGCTCGCGCAGCAGGTCAGCAGTTCCACAGGCCAGCGGCTGAACGACCGCGATGCCGCAGTCAAGCACACCGGTCCGATTGGCACAATCAATCATCCAGCCTGCGAAGCAGCGCAGGAAGTTGCCCTCGCCAAACTGGATAATGCGCAGCGGCCGGTCGGGACACGGGTGGCCTGCCGCCGCCGCGAGCTCACGCGATAGCCGCGGCAGCCCCGTCTGTGCGTCGTGAACCACGGATTCAGCCCATCTCAAATCCGCCGTCGACGTTCAGCGTCTGACCGGTGATGAAGTCGGCGTCCGAAGAGCACAAAAAAGCCACCGCCGCGGCCATATCGTCAACCGTTCCGGCGCGTTTCAACGGCACCAGCTCGATGAACTGCTCGGCTTCCTTCTCGGCGTCACGCCCGAAAATGCGGCCCTTCTCGACCACGTTCACGTCCCACATACGCGTGCGTACCGGACCCGGGGAGACCGCATTGACGTTGATATTGTAGGGCGCGAAGGCCAGCGCCGCCGATTGGGTCAGGCTGATGACGGCGGCCTTGCTGGCCGCGTAGTGAATCTGCAACGGCCGTCCCCGCCGCCCGGAGATCGACGAGAAGTTCACGATCTTTCCGTAGCTGACCGTTGATCTTCCCTGCGCCTTGACGTCGTCCGGTACCCGGTCAACCATGTGACGGCCGACAAACCGCGTGCAAAACGCTACCGCGCGCTGGTTTACATTGATGACCCTGTCCCAGTCCTCCTGGGTGATCTGCAGCAGCGGCGTATTGTGCACGATCCCGGCGCAGTTGACAAACATGTCGATCCGGCCGAGAAACTCGATTGACTGCTCTACCATCTCTCTGATCGAGTCGATAACGGCCAGATCAACCGCCACAAGCCGGCATGAACGTCCCATGGCCGTGATCTGTCCGCACACGGGTTCGGCCTTTTCGGCATCGATGTCCGCCACCACGACATCGGCACCCTCGCCGGCAAGACGCAGCGCAACCGCTCGTCCTATTCCCTGCGCTGCCCCGGTAACAAGCGCGCACTTGCCGCTGAATCTCTGCTCCATGGTGATCCTCCTAGTACGCCGGCGGATGATCGAATACGTCTTCCGCAATCGTCGTCAGACGATCCGTGACGCGCCGGTTGATCTCACGTTCAAACTCCGTTCCGAGACCATAGAACTGCTCGCGGTTCTCGAACGCTCCGGAGGCATCGCGTCGCCCGACGCTGGCGAAGTTGTAGTGCTCGAAGAGTGCGTGATTGGGATGCGGACGCGGGTTGTCGCTGCGCTCATAGGCCCGCAGGCAGTCAGCCGCAAAGCTGGACCCGGCCTCGGCTTCGCGCCGTACCCAGGCGATCGTGTCGTTCCACCACCATTCGAAGCGCTCGGGATACACGTCGTAGAGTGTTTCGGCGTAGAGTACCTGCAATGACGGTGAGACTTTGAAGTGGATACGACCGGAAGTGGCCCTGCCGACCGTCCGTCTGGTTGCCTGGCTGAGATCATCGCCGGAATGGCAATCCAGAAAGAACCCCATCTCGGATGCCAGCAGGTAGAGTCGCCGCAAGCGCTTCTCCAAGCCTTCGAGGCCGTCGGGCCCACGATAGTCGACACCTTTTTCCACGCCGAAGTTGGGCGCCAGATGCGTGACCGGAATGCCGCGACGGCGGATTTCCAGCATCAGAAACAGCAGTTCAGCTTCACTGGTGACCGCGTTGAAGGTCGGGATCTCGGACGGCGTCTCGTCGATGCTGATCTCCAGATCGAAGCGTGTACCCTCTTTGAGAGCAAGCAGATGTGCTACCATCTGCTCAACCGCGTCCAACGCGTCCCAGTATTTGCCGACCAGCCGCCCGATTGCGGACTCATCGAGCCGGTACGTCTGCCCGAACAGCCAGCGCTCCCTGGCGTGGTGGGCCAGTATGTCACGCCGCGCCTGCTGGTCCGGTATCGCCTCTTCAAGGTAGCTCACGGCGTCAGCGCACGAAAACCGCCACATTGCGTGGTAATTCAGTATGTCCGATACATCGAGGGTGTAGAATGAGTAGTAGCGAGCCGCATTCAGGTAGTCGCGCGCCCGGTCAAGACCGCCGGCACCGCGTTTGACCTGGATATGATCGGCGTCAGCTCCGTAGCGTGGCAGCGTGGGCGCCGCCAGCGCCGCCAGCGCTCCTGCCACCCAGAGCCCCTCGAAGGTGCTACCGGCGTGGCCCTCCTGGATGCGACCGAAGCTGAAGAGGTAGTTCTCGCGCGATGGCCGGCCCTCGGTAAGCGTACTCAGCAGGTGCAGCTCGCGGACCGAGTTCTGGATCAGGTTGGCCGAAAACGAGCCGCGATGCATGGCCTGCAATGCGCCGGGCCAGATGTAGACCGAGTGGCGCACACCGATTCCGACGCGAGGCACACCGCCGAGTGGCCGCGGACCTTTTTCGGGGTCGACAGTGGCAAAATAGCGATGCAGCGTGTCGGCGTCCGTCGGATAGACGCGCATCACCGTTTGATCCTGGAGCGTACGGATATGCGGCCGATGCGTAAGCGGCTCGGCGGAAGCAGTTGCAGCCAGCTCGAGCAGCACCCGCTGTCCGTCCGCGCGGGTTTCGGCCAGCAGCCATCGACTGCCGCCGCTGCGCGCAAACGAACCGGGGAACAGCTGCACCTGTTCGCACGCGTATCCGTCCGCGCTACCGCAATCCGGTCGCGCATCGTGCAGTGCGTTGATGCGCATCAGGAACTGCCGGGGGACGCTGTCTATCGTGCGGCATGCATCCGCAAAAGACCACGATCCGGTGTCGAGCACCGCCGGGTTACGCCGGGGATCGATATCCATTGTGCCAACGCGTACATTCTGCATTGTGTTCACCTCGCAGGTTGCCTCGGTCGCTCGAGGACCATCGCGTTCATGGCGTGATCCCGTCCGGAAGCCAATCCAGCGCCTGACGTACCGGCGTCCGGTTGACCAACGCCTCGGTGTTCCTGCCGTCCCGTGGTAAGACTCCGCTGACCGCAGTGTACAGGATCAACGGTTCGATGGTCGTGATCGCCGCTTCTCTGGTCATGTTCATCACCGTACCGGCAGAAGCATGAGCTTGATTCCCGACTTCTCTTCAAACAGGCCGAAGGCGCGTTCCCACTCGGTGATGGGCAGCTCGTGCGAGATCAGCGGATCAGTCTGCACCAGGCCTTGAGCCAGCAGCTCAATGGCTGCATGCCAGGAGCTGCGTTTGGATCCCAGCGAACCGGTGACTTTGAGCTCCTTGAAGCAGATCTTCTCGAAATTGAGGGTCACCGGTTTGCCGAAGAGCCCGATCTGGGTAAACCGGCCCTGTTTGCGGATCAGGTTCAGTCCGCTGTCGACCGCTGCCGCTGAGCCGGCGCACTCCAGTACGACGTCCACCCCCTGTCCGCCGGTGATTTCGGCAACCGCCGAATCCAGGTCCTCCGCGTCGGTATCAATCACCTGCGTGGCGCCAAGATCCGCCGCGACCCGCAGTCGGTCCCGATCGACGGCGGTCCCGCTTACGATCGCGCGCGCACCCCGGGCGCGGGCGACCTGCAGCGCCAGCAGTCCGATTGCTCCCGGACCGCTCACCAGCACCCATTCCCCGGATTCTATGGTGGTCAGATCGATTGCAGCGTGAGTCACGCACGCCAGCGGCTCAAGCATCGCGCCGGAACGCAAGCTGACACTCGACGGAAGTTTGTGAATGCGATCGGCCGGTACAACCGTGAAGCGCGCAAACGCGCCGTTGTACCAGTAGCCGAGCGTGCGCCGCTGTGGACAGAGATTGTAGAAACCGGCTGCGCAGTAGCGACACGTGCCGCAGTAACTGTAGGCGGTCTCCGACGTGACGCGATCGCCGGCAGAACAGTTCTCCACACCTGCTCCGATTTCCACTACGGTACCGGCAAACTCATGGCCCGTGACCACCGGGGGATTGATCGGAATGTCGATGTCATCGTGGAAGATGTGCAGGTCGGACCCGCAAATCCCGGTGGCGTGCACCTCGATCTTCACCTGCCCCGGCCCCGGCCGAGGCTCGGGCAGGTCGCGGACCTCCATATTGCCGGCGCCTCGGTCGGTCTTTACCAATGCCTGCACTACAACCCGCCCTATCCGAAGAACACACCGGGCAGCCAGAGCGAAAGCGCAGGCACGAAAGTGACCAGCAGCAACACAATGACCAGCGGGATTATGAAGACCGCCGTCGCTTTGGCACAGCGCTCAAAGGGTATCCTGGCAACCCGGGACAGCACATAGAGTACCATTCCCACCGGCGGAGTGAGTAACCCGATCATCAGATTGAGGATCATGAAAATGCCGAAGTGTACCGGATCGACGCCGATCTGCATCGCAATCGGCAACAGCACGGGAACCAGAATGGTGATTGCGGCGATAGTCTCCATGAAGAAGCCGACGATGAAGAGTACCAGGTTGAGCAGCAGCAGCAGCAGAATCGGATTCTCGGTAATCGACAGCAGCAGTGACGCAAAGTGAGCCGGAACTCGCAGGCGGGTCAGAATCCAGGCAAAAATGGCGGCCCCGGCGACAATGAAAAGGATAATCGCAGTAGTCTCGAGTGTATCAAGGCTGACCTGCATGATCTTCTTGAAGGTCAGCGTGCGGTACACCAGCGTTCCAAGGAAAAGAGTGTACGCCGACGCGGCAACCGCGGCTTCGGTGGGCGTGAAGACCCCGAGCGCTATGCCACCGATGATGATAACCGGCGTCAACAGTGAGGGGAACCCGCGCCATAGACTGATCGCCATCCCGCGCACCGTGAAGCGGGCATCCCGGGGATAGTTGCGCCTGCGCGCGTACCACGCAATCAGGATCATCAGCGAAACGCCCATCAGCAGACCCGGTACGATTCCGGCAATAAACAGCCTGCCGATGGACGCCTGCGCAATCACACCGTAGATGACCAGCGGCAGGCTCGGCGGAATAATCGGTCCAATGGTCGACGACGCGGCGGTGATGGCAACCGAGATATCGGTGTCGTACCCCGCATCGGTCATGGCCTTGATCTCGATGGTGCCTAATCCACCGGCATCAGCCACCGCAGCTCCGGACATACCGGCAAAAATGATGCTGGCACCCACATTGACGTGCCCGAGACCGCCGCGCATCCAACCGACGATCGAACGCGCAAAGGCGAAGATGTGGGTCGTAAGGCCAGCGGCGTTCATCAGGTTTCCAGCCAGGATGAAGAACGGTACCGCGAGCAGCGGAAAGCTGTTGACGCCACCAACCATGCGCTGCAGGATAATGAAGTCCGGAATGCGCTGCGTGACGTAGACCCAGAGCATCGAGGCGCCAGCGAGCGACATTGCGATCGGCACACCGATGATCAGCATCACGAAGATCGAAACGAACAGTAAGACCATCATCTGGAGTCTACCTCGCCCTGCTATGAATTGTCGGAGCGGTCTTCACGCGACCCTGGAACGTAGCCGTCGCGCCAGTGCAGCACCGCGAGCTGCACGGCCCGAAAAAGCATCAACGCCATGCCGAAGGTAACCACGGAATAGACCGCCGCCAACGGTATACGCACCGTACTCAGAAAATTGTTCATCGTTCGCGGCAAGATGGCTATCCCAAGCCGCACGGCGGCCGCCAGGAACAGGATACGGATCGCGTCGACAAGGGTAACAAGCGCTCGCCCGGTCTTGCGCGGCAGGTAGCGGTAGAAGAACTCCACAAAAATGTGCGAATTGCGCCTGACCGCCATAACGGAGCCCAGGAAGGTCACGCACACCAGCAGATAACGTGCCCCTTCCTCGGTCCAGGCGTAGGAAAAACCGAGGAAGTAGCGCGTAAAGAACTGGGAAAAAACCATTAAAGCCAGGATCCAGAAGACTCCCAGCGCGAAGTAGTCCTCGATCCTGTAGTCGCGGTACGAGAAGTCCGGCACCTGAGCGGATTGCTCCTTGATCAGTTCAATGATCTCGTCGCTTCCGGTCACCTGCCTGGGAGTGGGTTCGTCACTCATCGATCTGCCTCGTTATTCCTGCTGCATGCCGGTCGGCTTGCATAAGAGCGCGGGCAACGCACATCGTTGCCCGCGCCGACTAATCCGTCACAAATGGTCGGACTGCTCGCGCAATCCGACCGTCAAAAATCGCTGCGAGATGCTTAGCGAATCGCCTGCATGCGTTGCAGATGTTCCTCGGTCCAGGGTACCTGGGGGCCCGAGAGCAACGGCTCGACTATGTCCATGAACGGCCGGCGATCGACTTCCAGCACGGTCAGGCCCTGCGCCTCAAACCATTCACCGAGTTCCTGCTCCTCCTGGTAGATTGCCTGCGAACTGCGGATAGCGGCTTCAGAGAACACTTCGTCAAAAATTGCGCGGTCCGCGGCTGAAAGCTCTTCCCAGAGATCGCCGCGCACAATGGTCATCAGCGTGTTCACCATGTGGCCGGTCAGGTTGATATAGTCCTGCACCTCGAAGAACGCCATGCCGCGGATCGTCGGAAGCGGATTCTCCTGCGCCTCGACGACGCCCTGCTGCAGTGCAAGGTAGACTTCGGCGAACGCTACCGGAGTGGGGCTTGCGCCGACCGCGCGCGGGAACAGCAGGTAGAGCGGAGCGTCGGGAACGCGAATCGTCAGCCCGCGCATATCCGCGGGCGTGCGAATCGGTTTGTTGGAGGTTATGTGACGCGCGCCGTAATAGGTCGGGCTGATGATGTGATGCCCGGTGGCCTCACGATAGCCGGCGGCCAGGTCACCCATCAGATCGCTGTCCGCAAACGCCAGCCAGTGATCGAAATCACGGTAGATAAAGGGTGCCTCGGCGATAGCGATCGGGCCGTACGATCCCGAGAGGAACGCAGCGCCGGCGTAGATCATGTCGACGGTGCCAAGACCCAGACCTTCGGCGATTTCGGATTCACTGCCGAGCTGCGAGGCGGGATAGACCTGAACCGTGAAACGCCCATCGGTGCGCCGTTCGATCTCCTGGGCCGCCCAGACGGCTTCCCGGTGGTAGGCCAAATCAGGCTCGTAGACGTGCGCAAAACTCAATTCCCGCGTCGTGACTTCCGTACGGCCGGCGCCGAAAACGAGTCCCGTCACGACAACTATCAGCACAACGGCTAACAGCGTAAACTTTCTCATAAGTAGCCTCCTTCGATTGGGTGTGTAATATATAAGTTGTATACTACAACGGAGTTATTATAGCCGATGGGCGCGAGCCGTGTCAAACGGTTTCGGGCAGCGCCCGTCAGCGGACCCAGATTCCCTTGATGTTGACGAACTCCCGGATGCCGAACGACGACAACTCACGTCCGTAACCGCTCCCTTTGATGCCGCCGAACGGAAGGCGCGGGTCGGAGCGTACATACTCGTTGACAAATACGCAGCCGGCCTCGATCTCCTCTTCGGCTATGCGTGTGCCGCGAATCGCGTCACGCGTGAACAGCGCCGCACCGAGGCCGAAGAAGCTGTCGTTGGCGACACGAATCGCCTCGGCCTCGTTCCTGACACGGATTATCGCCGCGACCGGCCCGAACAGCTCGTCGTCGTAGGCCGGCATGCCGGGCGCCACGTTACTGAGCACCGAGGCCGGATAATACGCCCCGGGGGAATCCGGCAGCTCGCAGCCGAGGAGACAGCGTGCGCCGGCGTCGATGCTGCGTCGCACCTGCTGGTGCAGCTCATCACGCAGATCCTTGCGCGCCTGCGGCCCGATCTGGGTCCGTTCATCCATCGGATCGCCCATGATCTGCGCCGCCATCTGTTTAACGAACTGCTGCTCGAAGCGCTCGGCTATCGATTCCACCACGATGAAGCGCTTGCCCGCGATACAGCTCTGCCCGGAGTTGAACAGTCGCGCGGTGACGCACACCGGCACGGTAAGCTCGAGGTCGGCGTCCTCGAGAATGACGTAGGGATCACTGCCTCCAAGTTCGAGCACGCACTTCTTCAGCTGCGCGCCGCACGCCGCGGCTATTGCGCGTCCTGCGGGTGTGCTTCCGGTCAGCGTCACCGCGGCTACCGCCGGATGTTCGATAACGGCGGCTACCTGCCGGCTGCCTATCACCAGGCTACGGAACACGTCTTCCGGAAACCCGGCATCCCGCAACAGCGCTTCAATAGCAAGCGCGGAACCGGTCACATTCGAGGAGTGCTTCAATACGCAGCAGTTGCCCGCCATCAGGGCCGGCGCTCCGAAGCGGAAGAACTGCCAGAACGGAAAGTTCCACGGCATCACCGCCAGAATAACCCCCAGCGGCTGATAGCTGACGAAGCTGTGCGTCGCTTCCGTCGGCGCGTCCTCGCGCGTGAGAAACCGCTCGCCGTTGTCGGCGTAATACTCGCAGACCCAGGCGCTTTTCTCGATTTCGCCGCGACTGTCGCGAATCGGTTTGCCCATCTCCCGGGTCATTAGCCCCGCCAGGTCGTGGACGCGCTCGCGCAGCAGCCCGGCGGCGCGTCGGAGGCAGTCGGCGCGCCGGGCGAAACCGGAACGTCGCCAGTCCGCAAAGCGTTTGGCGGCCGCGTCGAGGATCGCGGCCACCTCGCCGGGCGACATTTCCGTGTACTCGCGGATCAACTTGTCGTTTGCCGGGTTGATCGAGACCATCGCCACGAGCTACTCCTCCTCGAGCATTGCGATGAGCCGGTCGGTCAGGCCGGTTTGCTCGGCTACGCTGAACAGGTTGATCAACACGTAGTCGGGCAGCTGAATACCGTTCTTGTGGGCGAGGTCAAAACGCTCCCACTCCATCTCACCGGGCAGGTAGATTCTATCGGAGCCCTCGGCTTTGGGCGCGCTGCGCACCTCGCCGATCATTGCGTCCATACGCGCCTTGAAGGTATCGATCGGGATCAGGCTCTCGATATTCACTGCTACAAAGGCGTGCCCTTCATCGGCCGGCTGAGGGTCGGGTACCAACCACGGCTTGATGCCCGAGAGAAACGAGGCCCCGGTCAGGACGCCGGCCAGGATCTCTATCAGCAACGCTACACCGTAGCCTTTGTGACCGGCCATCGGCAGGATCGCGCCCTTGTCGGGATAGGTACTGGTGTCGGTGGTGGGCCGGCCCAACTCGTCCACCAGCCATCCCTCGGGAATCGGCTTGCCGGCCGTCTTGGCCGCAATCACCTTGCTTATGGCCACCACGCTGGTAGCGATATCGAGGAACACCGTGCGCTCTGTGCCGGCGGGAACGGCGTACGCCAACGGGTTGGTGCCGATGACCGGGGCGCGCGCACCGGGAACGGTCATGCAAACGTCCACGTTTGTCATTGACAGGCCAATCATATCCTGTTCGGCCGCCATGACCGCATAGTACCCCGCCGCGCCGTAGTGTCCGCTGCGGCGTACCGCGGCGTAGGCGATACCCGCGCTGCGCGCCTTGTCGATTGCCGCCTGCATTGCAAGCCGCGACGTGACCATCGGCATGGCAAAGTGGCCGTCGACCACCACGAAGCCGCTGCCCTGATCGACAATCTCGGGCTGCGCATCAGCCTTGAGCCCGCCTTTACGCAGGTTGTTCAACAGCGGTACAAGCTGCCGGCTTCCGTGACTGAAGGTTCCCCATGCGTCGGTGGTCACCAGGACATCTGCCGTCTGTTCGGCATGGTCACTGGACAGCCCGGCTGCCTGCAACGCCTCGATGCAGAACTGTTTCAGTTTCTCCGGATGGATTCGTGAGTTGACGTACTGAAGCGCTGGATTACTCATAGCCTCTCTCCTCAAGAATGCGCTGTTGCGGGGCGTGCCCCTTGATTCCTATGCAAGGCGCCGTTCGGCTGCCTTCACCACTGTGTCAACGATCCTGGCGTCATCGAGCATCGCCTCGGTCTCCAGTACGCGTGAGACGGAGTTGGGGACGTCGAGCGATGTCAGGCTGAAACACGGTGCGTCCAGATAATCGAAATAGCGCGCCGAAACCACGCCCGCGAGGCGGTTGCCGATCGACTGACCGCCGGCGGCCTCTTCCACGGTAATCAGCGCTCCGGTCTTCTGCAGCGAGGAGCCCACGGTCTCGAAATCCATCGATGGGAAATCGAGCGTGCGCAGATCGATGATGTCCGCCGAAACGCCGCGTTCCTCCAGCACCGGGCGCAACGAGCGCAGCCGCTCGGTCATCACACCGTAGGTCACGATCGAGACGTCGTCACCGTGCTGGATCAGCTCGGCTTTGCCGAACGGCAGACAGTAATCGAGGTCATCGGACGGCGCCTCGGACTGAACTTTGTACAGAGCGTGGTGCTCGAGGAAGACCACCGGGTCGTTGCTGCGCATCGCGGTGTTGAACAAGCCGATGTAGTCGAAGGCGTTCGAAGGTGAAACGATGCGCCAACCCGGGAACAGCGCGAACAGCCCGATCGGGTCCATCGAGTGCTGCCCTCCGTAACCGCAGCCGGTGGCGATGCGGGTTCTCAGAACCAGCGGAATATCGGTCGTGCCACCGTACATGTGACGCGCCTTGGCAATCTGGTTGAAAAGCTGATCCGCGGCTACCAGCGAGAAATCAGGGAACATGATCTCTACCACCGGTCGCATGCCCGACATTGCAGCGCCGAGCCCCAGGCCGACAAACCCCGCCTCGGAAATCGGCGTGTTCAATACGCGCTGCGGAAACCGTTTCGGTAACCCCCTGGTAGCGCCGTAGGCGCCGCCTCCGAAACTGGCGACCTCTTCGCCCAGCACCACCACGCGTTCGTCGCGTTCCAGCCAGCGTCCGGTTACCGCGGCGATCGCGTCGCTGAAGGCCACTGTTCGGGTAGCAGCAAAATCACTCCGCGCGGCGTAGTGGACGCCGGCGAGCTCGGAGCCGTCGCTGCGCACCCCCGTCACCGCGCTCTCAGGTTCCGGCCAGAGCTCGCTGCGGACCGTTCGTGGAGCGCCCGGGTTCGTGCACGCGTCCACGGCGCGCTGCACGCAGTCGACCGCCATCTGTTTGATGCGGTCGATCTGTTGCCTGGACACGATGCCGGCACTCTCCAGGGCCCGTGGATACTGGACCATTGCGTCCTTCTCTTCAAACTGCGCTTCCTCGTCTTTCGAACGATAGCCGAACGCGCTCCCCGGGGTGTCGCCCGCGTGGTGATACTTGCGGTAGCAGAACGCTTCGATGAACCACGGCCCGCCGCCGTCGCGGATATCGGCGGCCGCGGCGGACATCGCGTCGTGTATCGCGACGGTGTCGTGACCGTCTACTATCAGGGCGTTCATGGCGTAGGAGTTGGCGCGCTGCGACAGCAGGTGCACCGCGGTGGCCTCGTCGGAATGTGTACCGACCGCGTAGAGATTGTTCTCGATGAAGAAGATCACCGGGAGCTTCCACACCCCGGCCAGATTGCACGCTTCGTGAAAGGCACCCTGGTTGACCGCGCCGTCGCCGAAATACGCGACCACCAGGTTGCCGCTGCCGTTGTACTTCTCGGCGAACGCCGCGCCCACGGCAAT
>RECP01000068.1 GCA_007693945.1 Spirochaetaceae bacterium | reverse complement strand
TGGCCATACCAACCAGTGCGGAAATCCACATCCAGAACACCGCGCCCGGGCCACCAAGTGCGAGTGCGGTACTCACTCCGGCAATATTGCCGACGCCAATTGTCGCCGCCATTGCAGAGCTCACGGCCTGGAAAGAACTGATCGCCCCTCCCTCTTCTTCCTTGGTCTTCTTGAAGAAACGCCCAAAGCTCTGGCGCCATGACAGTCCAAGCTTGACGAACTGAAAGAAGCCCAGGCGTACCGTCAGGTAGACGCCGGTGCCGATCAGCAGCACCATAAACGGCGGCCCCCAGACGATACTGTTAAGCCAGTTGTTGAAAGCCATCAATGAATCCATGCGCTCTCCTCCTTCCTTGAGAGAACTATGAGATAGGCCGGGACTATTCCGCGCGCACGCGGACTGAACCCGTGCAGTTTACCAAACTATAACTGCACCTGCACACATTGTGCAACCTTTTTTGAAATGCTCGGGCGTTTTACGAACCTCGTCAATGGTCATGGATTTCTGACCGCAATGCCCGATTGCTTCAATCAGCAGCAGCGGCAGCGTCGCACGCCGGCGGCCCTTGATCGATCACTGCCATCCGTGAACAATGCAGTCAACCACACCATGGAGGAGCAATTGAGATGGAACGTACCTTTTGCATGCTGAAACCCGGTATTCTGCAGCGCAGAATCGTAGGCCGGATAGTGAGCCGGATCGAGCACAAGGGACTGAAGATCTGCGCGATGAAGATGATGCGCATTCCGCGCGCCCAGTGTGAACGGCACTACAGCGAACACAAGGAACGTCCATTTTTCAAGTCGCTGGTGGACTACATGACCTCGGGCCCCGTGGTTGCGATGGTCGTCGAAGGACAGGACGCCATACGCTACCTGCGACAGCTGTGCGGTGCCACCAATCCCGCTGAAGCAGCCCCCGGAACCATCCGCGGCGATTTTGCCCTGGTGACCCAGAACAACATCATCCACGCGTCCGACGGCCCGGAGAGCGCCCGGCGCGAGATCGAGCTGTTTTTCACTGCCGATGAGATCCTCGAGTATGAGGACGGCAACCGGTCCTGGCTCGGATAAGAGCACCGTGAGCACCGTGCCGGCGCCCCGCTGGCAGCTGGACCGGATCTATCCCGGCTTTGACAGCGCGCCGTTTCAGGCCGACCTGCAGCGGCTGAGCGATGAACTGGCGCAGTTACACCACACCGTCGAGGACCAGCTGGAGCTCGAGCGTGATCCCGTGCGCTGGCTCGAGCGCTGCATTGTGTTGATCAACAGTGTCGTGGATTGTCACGAAAACCTCGACGCGTACGCTTACGCGCGATACTCGACCGATACCGGTGACCAGCAGGCAACGCGTGAACTGAACCGCATTCAGCAGCTGTCACTGCCGCTGCACCGTCTGCGCGTACGGTTCCGCGAGCAGCTGATGCCCGTTTCCGGTCAGCTTGACGCCATGGCGGGTGCGAGCGGAAGCATTCGCGCCCACCGCTTTCACCTTAACGAGCAGCTCGAGGAGTGCCGCCATCAGATGAGTGTGGCCGAAGAAGATCTGGCAGCCGACCTGGCGCGATCAGGCGCCGATGCCTGGTCGCGATTGCAGGAGGCCATCAGCTCGCAGTTAGAGGTGGCCTGGAAACCCGGCGAGACCCGCACCGTGGTCGACCTGCGCGCCATGGCGCACCTTCCTGACCGTGACCTTCGGCGTCGGGCGTACGAACTGGAAATCGACGCGTGGCGATCGATGCAGGTACCCCTGAGCTACGCCTTGAACGGCGTCAAGGGCCACAGCGTAATTCTCAACGCGCGCCGCGGCTATGCCGACCCGCTCGAGCGTGCTGCGTTTCAATCACGCGTCAGCCGAAGCGCGCTAGAGACGATGATCACCGTGATCGAGCGGTCGTTGCCGCTGTTCCGTACCTATCTGAAGGCCAAGGCACGCGTGCTCGGCCTGCCGCAACTGGCGTTCTACGATCTGTTCGCACCGGTCACCGATGCCGTGAACACTCGCCGCTGGAGCTTCGCGGAAGCGGCGGCCTTCATTATCGAGCAGTTCGCCGGCTTTTCGCAGGAGCTGGCAGACCTTGCCGCGCGGGCGTTTGATGACCACTGGATAGACGCGCAGCCGCGAGCAGGCAAGGTCGGCGGCGCGTACTGCATCTCGTTGCCGCTGGCCGGCCAGAGTCGCATCCTCGCCAGTTTCGACGGTTCATTTTCCAGCGTCTGCACTCTGGCTCACGAACTGGGTCACGCCTATCATTATCATGTACTCAAGGGAGCTCCTGCCCTGCAACGCGTCTATCCCATGACACTCGCTGAAACGGCCAGCATCTTCTGCGAGACCATCGTGCTGGACCGCACCCTGGATCACAGTACGGAGAGTGATCGCATCCCGGTGATCGAGCTGTTTCTGCAGGACGCCACACAGGTCATCGTGGATATTCTGTCGAGGTTCTACTTCGAGCGCCAGCTGTTCGCTCGCCGCGGGCAGGCCGAACTCAGTCCTGCTGAACTGTGCCGCATGATGTCGGATGCGCAGCAGGCCACCTACGGCGACGCTCTGGATTCCGATGCACTGCATCCCTACATGTGGGCCGTCAAGGGGCATTATTATCGACACGATCAGTCGTTCTACAATTTTCCGTACGCGTTTGGCCTGTTGTTTGGGCTCGGGCTCTTCGCCCGTTACCGCGCGCACCCGACTACGTTCCCCGGGACTTACCGTGAGATTCTGGCCGCAACCGGCAGCGCCTCGGCTGCGGAAGTGACCAAAGCCGCCGGCTTTGACATCGAAGACCCCGCATTCTGGGGCTCGGCTATCGACATGATAGCCGCCCGTATCGACCAGTTCTGTTCAACCGGTCGCTGAACGTGGTGCCGCCGCCGTCCGTCGGCGCGCGCATCTCCCGGGACAATCCGCCGCGGCGGCCAATCCATCCTCCGCTGGACAATCAGAACCGGTTTTAGTACTATTGGGTCATACGCAACGGCGCCGTACCCAAGTGGTAAGGGGGAGGTCTGCAAAACCTTTATTCACCGGTTCGATTCCGGTCGGCGCCTTTCTGTTTTGCCGGCAAAACCATGCGATCAAGCCGGGGGCGCTTCACTTCCTCCGGTCGGCGCCTTTCTGTCTTGCGGGCAAAACCAGCCCATCAAGCCGGGGGCGTCTCGCGCAATTGAAGTCTAGCTGCGCCGGCCATCCTGCGTTGCGCGCCGATACCAGTGGTACGCGGCAAGCATAATGGCGTGCCCCGAAAACTCCGGTACTCTGTCGGAGGCAACGTCGGCTAACGGAACCAGAACCACATCTACCAGTTCATCGTCATCGAGGTTCTGCCGGCCGTGGTACTCGGCGCCGGATGCCAGAAAGGTCGTCACGGTGTTGGTCATGAACGCCGGGTTAGGGTTGGTCGTGCCGATCGGCCGCAACCCGGCAACCGAGTAACCGCTTTCCTCGCTGAACTCGCGCGCCGCGGCAATGGCCGGGTCTTCACCGTCGTTGACCATTCCCCCGGGAAACTCGAGGGAGGTGCCGCAGCTCCCGTGCCGATACTGGCGCACCATCACAAAACAGTCGCGCCCCTGCTCATCGGAAACCACCGCTATCACGTTGACCCAGTCAGGAGAGTCTACCAGAACGAAGTCGTTGGTACGGCCGTCGTCGGTGGTACGGGTTACCTTCAGAAGCTGGAAAATATAGCCGTCGTATTCGTGGCGGCGGGCGACCTCGTGCCAGTGGAGATGCCCGTGTTGGCCGGATTGTCTGCTCATAGGGCGGCAGTCTATCGAACCGGCGCTGCTTTGCCAATCGTGCCGGCGCCGGCGGCGCCAGGCAGTTCGCATTTTGACCGTGCGCGTCACAGCAGCGTCACGGCACGGCAGTTGACACACTGCGCGCAGCGGGGTTCATACTGTGATCATGGCACACACGCTGGATTCGATAATAGATCGTATCTTTGATTCGTACGCCGCCATCGGCGGCATCAACCATCTCCACGGACCCAATCTGCCGTCAATGGAGAGTATCATCCGCATTATCTATGACTTCGAGTCAGTCATGTTCCCCGGCTTCAAGACCGAAGAAAGCCTCGACGAGCAGAACCTGCGCTGCACGCTTGGAGAGAACGTGCATCGCATTGTGCGCAGCCTCTCGGCCGAGGTCTGCAAGAGCCTGGCCTTTGCTGCACGCGGTGACGGTGTCAGCAGCGACGGGTCGTGCGTTGACCCTGGAGACCGCGAAGGATCACGGCGCGACGCGGAGACGATAACGCTGACCCTGATGGAAAAGATCCCCGACATTCGCAAGCGCCTGAGGATGGACGTGGAGGCGGCGTTTGCGGGCGATCCGGCAGCCAAGTCGCGAGAAGAGGTCATCCTGGCCTACCCGGGAGTCGAGGCGGTACTGATACACCGCATCGCGCACGAACTGTGGCAGATGAAGGTGCCCCTGATACCGCGTATGATGAGCGAGTACATTCACGGCAAGACCGGTATCGACATTCATCCCGGCGCGACTATCGGCGACTACTTCTTCATTGACCACGCTACGGGTGTGGTAATCGGCGAGACAACGATCATCGGCGACTGGGTCAAGGTCTACCAGGGTGTCACCATCGGCGCTCTGAGCGTCAAGAAAGATAAAGCCAACGTTAAACGCCATCCCACCATAGAAGACGAAGTCACCATCTACGCGGGGGCAACTATTCTGGGCGGCAACACGGTAATCGGGCGAGGATCAGTCATCGGCGGAAACGTATGGATCACCGGCCCGGTACCTCCGGGCAGCAAGATCTACAACAGGCCGGTGGACTACGTCCACCGCCGCCCGCAGTCCTCCGCTTGAGCGTCCGAGTCAGCGCGATACGGTGCGCACCGGGTATTCTTCAGAGATGTAGCTCTGGCTGAAACCTTCGATTTCGCGAATCCAGGCCAGGAACTTCTCGGCCTCGGCCCGCTCGCTGTAACCGCCGACTCGCAGCCGATAGAACACGGTATTGTCGACGGTGCGCGTCGTGATGCGGCCGCGCAGTCCACGCTCCTCGAGGGTGACGCGCGCCTGCTCCACGCGGTCACGGCTGGGCGAGGCGATCACCTGGATCCAGTATTCGGTTACACGCACCTGTCGCGGTTCCGGCTCGCGCGGAGGCGGCGGTGCCGGCGCGGGTCGAGCCGGACGCTCGGCCGGCGGGCGCGGAGCCGGCTCTCGCGGCTCGGGTGCGGGTGCGGGCTCGGGCGACGGATCGCGCGGTACGCTGGGTTCCGGCGTTTCGCGCGGTTCGCGCGGATCCGGAGGATCATCGTCATCAAACACGATAATCAGGTCGTTGTCGTCCTCCGGCGGGCGCGGTGCGAATTCGGGCCTCCCGACTTCAGGGCTGCGCAGATACTCTATGGGGTCGAACTGCCGGCGGCTCTCGACGCTCGGTTCCTGCACAATCCGCAGCGGGGCGTCCGGCGATACCTCGGCGCGCGGATAGAAGAAGATCAACCCGATACCGACCACCGCGGCCACAAAGAGTGCCACACTGACTATCACTATCAGAACTTTCTGCTGTTCCATCTGCCTGACTCATATCCGGGGAAGGTTGAGGTGGCGCAGCTGATCCAGCAGCCGACGCTGGTTTCCCCGGTTCTCCACAATATGAGTATCGACCGAATCGGCGCCCGATTGAACCCTCAGTTTCCGTTGTGCCCACATTATGCGCAGCACACGCAGCAGCGATGCGTTGTCGCGCTGCACACCGCGGCGAATGCGCAGCAGAAGCGGAGCGCGTACCCAGATAATCACATCGCACAGGGCATCCAGTCCCATGTGGAAGAGCAGCGCCGCGTGCATCACAATCGGGGTCTCGCCGGATTGGGTAGTACTCTCGCGTGCCATGGCAACCATCCGCGGATGGAGAATACATTCCAGACGTCGCAGAGCGGCGGCATCAGTGAAGACCCGCGCACCAAGCGCTGCCCGGTCAATTTGGCCGTTGTCATCAAGAACCGAACGGCCGAACTCGGCCGCCACCTGGCTGCGGCAGTCGTACAGCGCGCGGTGACCCAGCGCGTCAACGTTGATCTCCCGGTAACCGGCATCAATCAGGATCCGGGCAACCGTGCTCTTGCCCGAGCAGTACGCCCCGCCAATACCGACAACCGGGGCCGTGGACCCGGGCATCAGTGCAGTCTGCCCCAGCTGTCGCCGACCTCAATCGAGACGCGCAACGGAACATCAAGCGACACGGCGGCGGTCATCTCCTGCTCCAGCAGCGCACGGACTGCCTCGGTCTCCTGTTCGGGAGCCTCGATGATCAATTCGTCGTGTACCTGCAGGATGACCTTTGACGCCAGATTCTCGTCGCGCAGCCGCCGGTCTATGCGCAGCATCGCGAGCTTGACGATATCGGCCGCGGTTCCCTGGATCGGCGTGTTGACCGCCACGCGCTGCGCTCCCGACCGCACGGCCTTGTTGCGGTTGTTGATATCGGGCACCTTGCGCTCACGCCCGAACAGCGTACGCACCGCCCCGTTCTTCTCCGCCACGGCAACGGTGGCGTCAATAAACTCGCGGATACGCGAGTAGGTTCGGAAGTATGCTTCGATAAAGCGGTCGGCATCCTGACGCGGTATGCCAAGCTCACGCGACAAGCGGAACGCCGACATCCCGTACATGACCCCGAAGTTGATTGTCTTTGCAATCCGCCGCTGCTCAGCGCTGACCTCGCGCGGATCGACACCGAATATCAGAGCCCCGGTAGCGCGGTGTACATCGTGCCCCTCCCGAAATGCCGCGGTCAATCCGGGATCACCGGACAGATGCGCCAGCACCACCAGCTCGATTTGCGAGTAGTCGGCACTGACAAACCGGTGCCCGTCGGCGGGCACAAAAGCCTCGCGGATACGGCGTCCCTCTTCATCACGAATCGGTATGTTCTGCAGATTGGGGTCTTTGCTCGACAGCCGGCCGGTTGCCGTGCCGGTCTGGTTGAAGTGAGTGTGAATCCGGCCGGTTTCAGGGTCCACCATGCGCGGCAACGCATCGACGTAGGTGGATTTCAGCTTGGCGAGCAACCGGTGGCGCAGCACTTTGGCAGGTACCGGGTCTTCCCGCGCCAGCTCCTGCAGCACCGCGGTATCCGTAGAGTAGCCGGTCTTGGTCTTGCGCAGCGGTTTGAGTTTGCGCTCCTCAAAGAGTACCTGCTGCAGCTGTCGGGTGGAGGCGATATTGAACTCATACCCTACCAGATCGTAGACCTCACGCTCGAGAGCCTCGAGTTGCGTTCCCAGTTCCCTGCTGTAGTCGTCCAGCGTAGCCGAGTCGATGGCAATACCGGCGAGCTCCATCTCGGCCAGCAGCCGCACCAACGGCATCTCCATATCATGAAAGAGCCGCTCAAAGCCGCGCTCCTTGATCCGGGGCGCGAACAGCCGGTAGAGCCGCAGCGTCACGTCGGCGTCTTCGGCGGCGTAGCGGCAGGCGGTGTCGAGATCGACACTGTCGAAGGTAGCCTGACCCTCGCGCGTCTTCGGCAGAATATCGGTATATGCCGTGGTGCGGTAACCGAGATAGGTCTCCGCCAGCTGGTCCATTCCATAGCTGCTGCTGCCGGCGTCCAGCACCCACGCGGCAATCATGGTGTCAAACCAGAGGTTGCTGATCTCAATGCCCCAACGGCGCATCACCTGATAGTCGTACTTCAGATTCTGACCGATCAGTCTGACGGCCCCATCGGTCAGCAATTCGTGCAGCAGCTCGCGGGCGCGGTCCTCGGGAACAACCGGCCCATCCGGGCCGCGAAGCGCAACGTAACACGCCGCACCGGGCTCGATACAGAGTGAGAAACCTACCGGCCGGGCTACGTGGGAGTCCAGGCCGTCGGTCTCGGTGTCAAATGCCACTTCGCCGGCCGAACGCGCGCGTCTGATCCAGCGCTCCAGCTCGTCCGCGTCGGTGACCAGGGTGTAGCGGCCGCGCGCGGCGAGCTCTGCCTGCGCGGCATCGGGCCCGGCCACACCCGCGTCGGCGTCTTGCGTGCCGGAGTCAGGATCGGCCGCCGCCGCACCGCCGGCCTGCCGCACTTGATCCGCCAGCGACTTCATCCCCTGCTCCAGAAAGAGCGGGATCGCCGCTTCGGCGTTCAGCCCGGGCAGCCGGAACCGATCGTCGGGGATCTGCAGCGGTACCCCGGTCTCGAGCAGGATCAGATCGCGACTGAGGCAGGCGGCATCTCGGCCGTCCTGCAATCTGGTCTTTACCGCACCGCTGATCTCTTCAATGTGCTCATAGATAGCCTCGAGGCTACCGTACTGGTTCAGCAGCCGGGCGGCGGTCTTGTCGCCTATTCCCTTTACGCCCGGCACGTTGTCCGATGTGTCACCGGTCAATGCCAGGTAATCGAGGATTTGCTCCGGATAGACACCCCAGTCCCGGTGGACCCCCTCGCGGTCGAGGTCTTCAAATCCGTCCCGGCCGGGTCGCAGAACTCGGACCGGGCCGTCGACCAGCTGCAGCAGGTCCTTGTCCCCGGATACGATGTAACATGGCTGTCCGCGTTCGCGGCAGGCGGTTGCCAGAGTAGCTATCAGGTCATCGGCCTCGTACCCGTCGACCCGGGCCATCGGAACCTCGAGTGCTTCCAGCATCTGCTCAATAACCGGAATCTGGGCGGTCAGATCCTCGGGTGTCTTGTCCCGCGTGGCCTTATAGGCCTCATACTTCTGGTGCCGAAACGTCGGTGTGCGCGAGTCGAGTACCACCAGGAACTGCTGCGGCCGGCGCTCGGAAAGCAGCGCCAGCAGCGAGCGGAAGAAACCAAAGATGGCTGAGCTGTTCTGGCCCCGGGGATTGCGCAGCGGTTGACGGATGAAGGCGAAGTACGATCGATATATGAGGCTGTAGCCGTCCAGCAGGTACAGGGCGTCGCGCATGCCCTCGTTATAGCACGTCAAACGGCCTAGGTCGAGATATCGATTATCGACGGCTCGGAGTCGGCGTAGAGTGAGCGCGGCCCGGAGTGAGAACGAGCCGTCTCGAGCTCCCCGCGTACACGATCCAGCCGGGCGCGAAGCAGGTCGCGGTTGCCGCGGTTGCGGCGTACCACCGAGTTGTGCAGCTCACTCACCGCCTTCCGCAACGGCGGAATCTGGAACTCGCCATCGGGATAGAACTCGGCGTAGAGTTGCTCCAGCGGCCCGAGGACCTTCTGAATCGCCCCGATCTCGCGCAGAAGCCCCGTCTCCAGTTCGGCCAGACGCACAATGCCGTCAACATCGCCGCCGCGGATGGTGGCCTCCTGGCGCTCCAGCAGCGTCAGATATCGGGCCAGCCTGTCCCGCTGGGCCTGCAGGGTATCCTTCAGCTTTCGCAGCAGCGCAACGCGCCGCTGGTGTCCTTCACCTGCTGGCGGCGACATACTCTACCCCGCGATGTTGATGCCGCTCGAACCGGCGCTGCCGTCGTATGAGCTCGTTCGCTCGGCTTGATCCCAGGCATCGCGCAATTCGGCCAGGAAGCTTCTTACCTTTGCAATCGGTTCGGGCTTCTTCTTCAGATTGGCCTCGGTAAGCTCGCGATTGAAGAACATGTAGAGATTCAGCAGGTTCTGGGCAAACGCACCACCCTTGTCGAAATCGAGTGACACCATCAGTTCGGTGATGATCTGCTGGGTCTTTGATACCGCGGCGTTGACCCTGTCATAGCTGTGGGCCCCTTCCGCAAGCGCTTGCCCCGCAACATCGAGCTGACGAATGGCTTCGTCGTACAGCATGACGATCACCCGCCCCTGACTCGCCGTCCTGACCCGTGTCTGCTTATAGGCGTCTACCGGATTGCCTCTCAGGCCCATATCAACTCCTTTGGCTCCGCACCCGAGTGTATCTCACCACGGGGCTCTTCTCAAGGCGGTTCCTATCGTGCCCGCTCGATCAGTTCTGATACCGGCACGATGCGATAGCCTCGCTCGCTCAAACGGTTGATCAGCAGGTCGAGATCGTTGAACAGGTAGTCGTCGCGTCCACCCCACGGCTGGTCTTCCAGTGGAACACCGACGGTGATGCTGATAATCGATCCGGGCCGTGTCTGCTCGATCACCCGCTCGATGATGTCGGCGCTACGGTAGTAGAGCCGTGACACTCCGCTGTCGTCACGTCGCGGAACCCAATCCAGAGAATCGACGTCACGTCCGACGTAGGTGTAGTTCATCTGGCGCGACGCGGCAACGACGGTCGGGCTGACGAAGTAGAAGGGGGTATGCCAGATCAGACTCAATTCCCGGCCGGTTGCCTCGTAGTACTTGTCCTCGTTGCGTGCCAGCCCGCGCTTGATAAACTCGCGGTTGATCTCGTACCGTGCATCGGTCATGTCGAAGTGAGTGTAGAACAGCGAACCAACCTCGTGGCCGGAGCGCGCAATCTCGCGGACCGCATCGGGATGCCGGCGGATGAAGTCGCCATTGACAAAGAACGTCGTCCGGATTGAGTATTCGGCCAGTGTCGCCAGGATGGTCGACAGGCCCTCAACCGAATCGATAGCGTTAATCGCAAACGCCGCCTCGCGCGCACGGATGCGTGAGCCGTGCGAAAAGACCGTCAGATCTATCGGATCGTCCTCGAGCGGGAACGGATCGTAGTCCCGCTGCGGCGGCAGAAACAACGCTGAAGTCTGAACGCCCTCGATATCGCGCAGCATGACGATATTGCGGTAACTCCCCGCGCTGTGGGTCTCCAGATAGACCCGGTAACGCGAGGACGCGGTACGATGTTCCCGGATGGCAATAGCGGGCGTGGGCAGAAAGCGCTCCTCGTCGCGCTGGTAACGAAACGACCTGCCGGCCACATCGACAACGATGTGCGGGGCTACTCCCGGCTCAGCCGCCAGGGCGCTGAATCCCGCGCGGTCGGGTTGTGACAGCGCCACCGGACGCTGGCTGCCGGTGCGCAGCGCTATGCGCTCGGTCAGGTATCGTCCGGCGACAACCACGGTCTGGTCGTCAGGCCACACCGCGTGCAGCGGCTGCCGATGCGCGAATGACTGCTGCGCACGCCAGCTGACGTGCGAACGGATGACGACGCTCCGATCGTAAAGCACCGCCACACGGGTGCCGTCGGGAGAGAGTACAACGTCGCGCAACGGCTGTTCCTCCCGGGACAGACGCTCGAGCCGGTGCTGCCCGCCGCGTACGCGCGTCAGTCGGTACGCCGTACGTTCGGGAAGCCCGTCTCTGATTGCGCTCACCAGTACCGTGATGACATCGTCAGAACTCCACAGCACGCGGTCTATGCGTGAACCGTGAGGCAACAGAACGTAGGGCAACTGCAGCACGCCCGCTTCGGCACTCCAGTCCTCGGCCGAGAGTACGTAGACAAACAGGTTACGTCCTCCCTTGCCGAGCAGAATGCTGCGTGAGTCGGGTGACATCCAGAACTGGTCAAAGCTCGGATCAAACGCCAACGGCAGCTTGCCGACAACCGACCCGGTGCGCAGCAGGTCACGGTAGAAAGTGCGCGCAAAGAACTCCGCGGGAGATATGCGGTACACCAGCGACCCGCTCAGATAATAGAGGTCGCCGCCGGCGCTCCAGCGTACGCTGCTGATGGCGCCGGGACCGATCCTGCGCAGGCTTTCACCCAGCTGCCGATCTTCGAGAAAATGGGTAATCGAGAAGTAGTAGAGCTCACCGGACTTTCGGTAGATGAAGACCCTGGAGTCCGGGGACCAGCGCACCGGCGGTCCCGCCAGCGAGAGCTCGATGTCGGCCACTACGACCGTGCGGGTCCGGGTCCGGACGTCATAGAGTACCAGGTTGCCGTAGGCGGCGCTGGTTGCTTCGCTGTAGGTCAGAAAGCGTCCGTCCGGTGAGGGCTCAATCGGCATCGTTTTGCCGCTTTCGGTGGTGCGCCCGTGAATGAAGGCCGGGAACCCGTCTATCGGCAGCGGTGCTTCGAGCTCGCTGTTACTGCGAAACACGCCAAACCGGTTCTGGTACTGGAGTTCTCCCGTCTCGCGCAGATAGGTCAGACGCTCGGGAAACACCGTCAACTGCCTCATCCGCTGAGCCTCGAGCTCCGCCAGCAGCAGAGTCCGGTAACTGCCGAACGGAGGGGCACTCAGCGTGGCGGTGAACAGCAGCTCATCACTGTCTGCCAGGTCGAGTCCGGAGAACTCGACATCCGCCTGAAGCGTCGCGGCACACAGCACTGCCAGAAAGACAAGCGCGGGTTTCTTCAAAGCACCTTCCTCGTAACGTCGCTCTTACACAACATCGGCAGTTTGGACCAGATTGTTTACTCTGACTCACGGCCGACGGGTCACGGAGTCCGGCACATTGCCCGCGGCAGGGTCGAGATTGCGCCCGCGGCAGTCGTCGGAACCGGTTTCGTCCCCGGCGCGCACCCTGCCGCCGGTCACAGCAGCTCGGCTGCCAGCTCGGCCAGCCGACTGCGCTCCGAGTGGGTCAACGTGACGTGCCCGAAGAGATCCTGGCCCTTGAACGTTTCTACAAGGTATGACAATCCGTTGGAGTTTGCATCGAGGTAGGGACTGTCGATCTGATAAGGATCACCGGTCAGCACGACCTTGGATCCCTCGCCTGCGCGCGAAACGATCGTCTTGATCTCGTGCGGCGAGAGGTTCTGCGCCTCATCGATGATTATGTACTGCCCCGGCAGTGATCGTCCCCGGATGTAGGAGATCGCCTCCAGCTCGATAGCGTTGGAGTTGATCAGCTGGTCAGCGGTCTTGACGTTGGGTCGCTTGTAGACCGAGAGGATGTAGTCGAGGTTGTCAAACAGGGGCTGCATCCAGTGCGAAAGCTTCTCGCCCTTGGCGCCCGGCAGATAGCCGATGTCCTTGCCGAGCGGAATAACCGGACGGCTCACCAGCAGACGGCTGTAGGCTTTGTCTTCGAGTGTCAGCTTGAGCCCGGCCGCAATTGCCAGCAGCGTCTTGCCGGTCCCCGCTTTGCCCACCAGCGTTACCAACTGGACGTCGCTGTCCAGCAGCAGTTCGAACGCCACCCGCTGCTGATCGTTGAGCGGTCTGATTCCGGCTACCGACGGCATCTTGTGATCCACAAATCGCAGTTCCTTATTCTGCTGGTTGAAACGGGCAATCGCACTGCGGTCGCCGGTCCGATCGTGGAACAGGAAACAGTGGTTGGGTGGAAGACTGTCACTCCACGGCAGACGGCCCGATTCGATGAGCGCATCGTAGTTGTCGGCACTGATGTCCTGTTCGGTCAGACCGGAGTACAGACTCTCTATGTTGACCTTCTGCTTTTCGTAGTCAACGGCCTTGATCCCGAGCGCGGTCGCCTTGACGCGTGCGTTGATGTCCTTGGAGACAAAGAACACCCGCTTGCCCTCGCGGACCAACTGGTACGCGGTCAGTATGATCCTGTTATCGGCTTTGTCGAGCAGGATCTCGGCGGTCGCGTGCTCCCGGTGCGTCAGCACCACACGCAGGATCGAGCCGTTATCTATCTTGACGCCGCTGCTGAGGTCACCCTTCCTGCTGGCTTCGTCCAGAAAGCGTATCGCGTGCCGCGCGTTACGGCCGCGTTCATCGCTATAGGTCTTGAGCCGGTCGAGCTCCTCGAGCACCCACAACGGGACCACCACCTCGTTGTCCTTGAAACTCATGATAGCGTCCGGACGGTGAATAAGAACGTTGGTATCAATGACAAAGGTCTTGATTGAATCGGGCACCTCGGACCTCCTGCTATAACACAATAGTATAGCACCGCGGGTTATTGATAAACGGGCCTGTTCGATCTACTATCGCTTACCGTCATGAAGACGCCGAGCCGCGTTCAAGCACTCGCAGAGCGCCACTTTGAAGACACCGTCACCATTCGGCGCCGGATTCACCGCAGGCCCGAGCTGTCATTTGAAGAACGCGAAACCGCGGATTTCATCGCGCAGCAGCTGCGCACCTGGAAAATCGCTTTTCGCAGCCCGATCGGCGGGCACGGAATCGTTGCCGAGGTGCCGGGACGAGCATCCGGTCCGACCGTCGCACTACGCGCCGATATCGATGCGCTTCCCATAACCGAGGCCACCGGGCTTCCGTTTGCCTCCGAACGCGCCGGAGTCATGCACGCCTGCGGCCACGACGCCCATACGGCCTGCCTGCTGACCGCCGTCCGGATTCTGTCGCAGTTGAGCGAGCAGCTGAACGGCACGGTGCGCGCCCTGTTTCAGCCGGCCGAGGAGAAACTGCCCGGCGGTGCCGGGGCAATGATCCGCGACGGAGCGCTCGCGAACCCTCAGCCGCGGGTAGCCATTGGACAGCATATCAACCCCACCCTGCCAACCGGCTCGATTGGTATCAGAGCCGGCGCCTTCATGGCCTCGGTCGATGATCTCTACCTGACGGTCCATGGCGTCGGCGGGCACGCGGCCATGCCGGACCAGCTGATTGATCCGGTGCTGATAGCCTCGCACGTGGTTGTCGCGCTGCAGCAGATCGTCAGTCGCGGCAGCTCGCCCGAGATTCCGACTGTACTCTCAGTCGGACGGGTAATAGCCGACGGAGCTACCAATGTAATTCCGCCGCTGGTGGAGATGGCCGGAACCCTGCGCACCGTTGACGAAAAATGGCGCGCCACGGCCCACGAGTTGATCCGTCGTACCGCCCGCAAGACCGCCGAGGCGCTTGGCGGCAGCTGCACCGTCAGGATTGTCGAGGGCTACCCCGTATTGTGGAACGACGAGGCCTTGAGTGAACGCGTCGGTGCCTACGCGGCCGAGTACATCGGGCGCAAGAACGTCCAGCAGTTGCCGCTGACCATGGGCGGCGAGGACTTTGCATACTACGGGCAGCTGATACCGGCGTGTTTCTATAATCTGGGAGTATGTGCACCCGGGAAGGCCGGGAATCCCGATCACCTGCATTCACCGCGGCTTGACCTCGACGAAGCGGCGCTGCAGATCGGATCCGGCCTACTGGCGTGGACTGCGATCCGCGAGCTGCAGGCGGCTGAATAGCCGGTACTGAGCGTCGGCCTGCGCTGCAAACATCCGGGCTCCGCCAATAGTCGTGCACCCGGCATCGGCCGCTCGCCGCAGCAGCCGCGTAACCGGTGGAGTGTAGACGATATCGTAGACGATCTCGTGGCCGCTGAAACGGTAGAACGGAATCGGTTCTGCTTCTGAATCGGGAACCATTCCAACACTGGTGGTCTGTACAATGACGTCCGCGTATCGCCGCATGACGTCGGCGGCCGATGCCTCGAGCACCGCGCACGTCACGGCGCCGGAAGCCCCGCTGTCGGTGCCGGCGAGATCGCGTACCAGAGCCTCGGCGCGATCAAGTGTACGGTTGAGCAGCAGCACGTTCACACCGCGCCGCAGCAGCGCGTACACGACCGCCCGCGCGGCGCCACCGGCACCTATCACGGTAGCACGCCGACCTCGCAGATCGGGCCACCCGGCCTGCGAGGCCGCATCCAGAAGCGGCGTCAGAAACCCTTCCACGTCGCTGTTGTAGCCGATCCAGCCTCCATCTGCGTCGCCGCCGCCGCGGCGCACCACCGTGTTGCAGGCGCCGGCCCCGAGCACCGAAGCATCAGACTGCACAAGGTGGCCCATGACCGCCTGCTTGTGCGGGATGGTCACCGAGAATCCGTCCACCGGGATCAGGTCCGCGAGCTCAAAGAACGCATCGACGTCGTCAACCGCAAACGGCAGATAGACTGCATTGAGCTGGTCTTCCGCAAAGCGCCTGTTATGGTAGACCGGCGACTGCGAATGCATGACGGGGTTGCCGATAACACCAAACACGGCGGTATCCGCGTCTATGGAATGGTAGCGGTAAAGACCGGCCATTGTCTCGGGGTCGACATGACCGGGGGCCGCAACCCGTGCGTCGATGTCGTTGGGCGAACAGAACGTGAACATGGAACCAAATCGACGCGCGAGCACGCGCGTCGCAAAGCCCACTGCCCCCATGGCTACCACAACGCGCCGTCGCGGCGCGAGACCTTGCAGAGCCCGAGCAAATCGCAGCAGATCAGCGCTGCCCCCGGGCATGACGGCTGCCTTGGGGATCTCTTGCGGGCGTGCCGCACCGTCGAGGTGCTTCGCGAGGTCGTCGGGGACGCCCTCGAAATCGTGCATCGAGCGGATGACGGTAGTTCCGGCCGCGGCGGCGGCTTCGAGCAATCCGGCGTCGCTGCCGCGCAGCCAGCCCTCCAGGTCCACCCAGGCATAGCCCCCGCCGCGCACTCCGTGCAACAGCAGATGCCGCCGTTCGCCCTCCCCTTCGCGCCACTGTCCGCCGTCCCGGCCGGCCCGCACCGTCAGAATTGCAGGCAGGCGGTTGCCGTCACGCGCCGCTGGCAGCGCTGAAGGAAACCGGTGCAGATCAGTCCGCTGTTCGCGCAGCAGGAAGTCGGCGCGCAGCTCGACCATATCGATAACCGGCGCAAAGCGTGCCGCCGCGCGCAAATTCTCCGCCAGCGTGCCCGCCGTCAGACTGAGGCAGATCACTGAGCGCTGTTCCCCGCAATCGCTGCAGCGACTCCGTCACTGCTGGAGAAGATCATGCCTCCGGCCGCCAGAAACTCTTCAAACTCACCGGCGGAGACCGGGCGCGAGAAGAGAAAACCCTGAATGCTGTGGCACTGTTCGCTCAGCAGGAAGTCCAGTTGTTCGCGCGTCTCGACACCCTCGGCCAGGGCCTCGATCTTCAGGCTGTGAGCCATCGATATGATTGCCTTGACAATCTCCTGGTTGTTGCTGTTCAAGGAGAGATCCTCGATGAACGAGCGATCGATCTTGAGCGTGTTGATCGGCAGTTGCCGCAGATAGTTCAGCGAAGAGTACCCGATGCCGAAGTCATCGATGGAAATCTGGATGCCGTGACTGCGAATGGTATTCATCTTGGCAATCGCGTCCTGCGGGTTCTCCATCACCGCACCCTCGGTCAGCTCGAGCTTCAGACTGCTGCCGGGCAGTTTGAGTACGTCCAGAATACCGGTTATGCGTTCGACGAGGTCCGACTGCTTGAACTGCGATGGAGATATGTTGATCGAGACGTAGATCTCGGTTCCGTAGCGGTCGCGCCATTGCCGCAGCTTGCGGCATGAATGGTAGAGCATCCATTGCTCAATGAACCCTATGTCGCCGGTCTCCTCGGCAATAGGGATGAAGCGTCCCGGAGGTATGTTGCCGAGCACCCGGTTCTTCCAGCGAATCAGCGCCTCGGTACCCAGAATTCTGCCGTCGCGATCGACAAACGGCTGAAACACGGTCGAGAACTCCGAGAATCCGTCCTGGATTGCACGCCGCAGCTCCTTCTCGATTGTCTGGCGTTCACGGTAGCGGTTGCCTATCTCGGCGGAATAGACAATCACCGCCTCACGGCTGGCTTCACACTCTTCGAGGGCGATGTAGGCGTTGCCGAGGATCTCCTCCCGCTGCTCCTCGCCGTCTTTGTAGAGACAGATACCGATATGGCAACCGAAGGCTACATCCTGCGCCGGAGGCTCGTGCGGCGCCGACACCTCCCGCACCACCAGCCTGGCAATGGCACGCGCCCGTTTCTGGTTCTTGACCGCCCCCAGCAAAAGCACGAATTCGTCAACCCGGTCTGCCTGGTAGACACAGTCACCGACTACGGCACGGATCCGCGCGGCGGTGCGAAACAGGAAGACCTTGCCGCGGTCGCGCGTGTTTCTGATTCTGTCATAGGCACGGTCGAGCCGCACCGCAGCAACCGCCAGCGGTTGCGATTGCGCCGCGTGTTCTTCGCTGATCCTGCGGAAGTCGCGATCGAAGATACGCCGTATGGGCAAGGCTGTATGGGGGTCCTGATTGAGCAGATTCAGCAGCTCTTCGCGGCGGGTTTCCAGTTCCTGGACACCAGCCCGCAACCGTCTGTTCTCCTGCTCCAGAAGCGCGAGTCGCTCCTCGGCGCGGCGCAGCCGCTCCACGGTATCGCTGTGCGGCACGCTTCCTTCGTTGAGCACAGCCCGTGCGTCATCCTTCATCAGCGAATCAAACCTCCGTCCCGCATCCCGAGTAGCTTACAGTAGTGCAACCACCGCGGGCCGGTCAAGATGTCGCGCCTGCAGGGACGCCCGGACCAAAGGGTATGGGGTTCGCTGCCGGTCGTGCACGCCCTCCGCGCCGCGCTTTCTGTTGCTGCATTGCGGCGTTTAAGTTACAATATGTCAGTTATTGTGAACGAGTATAATTAATGCCGGAATATCATCTGAACAAAACAATACTCCTGCGGCTCGCCAAGTATATCCGTATCCTCAAGCAGCTGAGGGCATTGGGCTTTGTGAAGGTGTTTTCCAACAACCTCGGAGACGCCATCGGCGTGACTGCCGCAGTGGTGCGCAAGGATTTCTCGATGATCAACATCCCGGGAAACAAACGCGGCGGCTACAATATAGACGTTCTGATTGAGAATATCCTTGACGTGCTGGGCAGAAAGGATGATCACACCATAGTCGTGGTCGGATGCGGCAGAATCGGTAGCGCGCTGATCGAGTATCACGAGTTCCAGCGGGAAGGCATTCACGTGGCCGCTGGTTTCGACATCGATCCGGACCGCCTGGACGTCAACGCTGATGTGCCGATCTACCACATATCGCAGCTCAAGGAAGTTGTGCACAACCTCGGGGTAACCGTAGGGGTCATTGCCGTGCCGGACAACCAGGCCGCGGCGGTATTCGATCAGATGATCGAAGCCGGAATTCGCGGGTTCCTCAATTTCACCCCGGTAGAGCTCAGGCGTCCCTCCCACGGAATCGAACCTGGTTCCGCAGTCGAGTGCGAGGTACAGAACGTCAACATCGGACTGGAAATCGAGAACCTCTTCTATCTGGTGCGCATGCGACGCGTCATCAATCCAGGAGCCCCGGAATGAACCCGATTCCGATCGACACGGAGGACTCGCCATCGTTTCTGATGGAGCTGATCTACCGGCTGCGTATTCGTGACGTCATGACCGAGAAGGTCATCACCGTCAAGCGCGGTACGCCGCTGCGCAGCGTCCAGGCGATCATGAAAGAGAACGGCATAACCGGCGTGCCGGTTGCCGAAGACGGCCGGCTGCTCGGCATGATCAGCGTCGACGATATCCTGCAGGCGCTCGATGAAGGTCACATAGACGACAGGGTAGAAGAACGCATGGCGCGCAACCTGATTGTGCTGGAAGAGGACATGCCGCTGTCGTTCGGCATCTCCTATTTTGATAAGTACCGTTACGGGCGCTTTCCGATCCTTGACCGCAACAAGCATCTGGTAGGTATCATTACCAGTCGCGACATCCTGGTGGCTTTGCTGATGGAGTTCAACAAGGAGGTCGAGAAGCTGGAGAGCAGGATCCCGCCGGATACCAGCACCACCCCGTCCAGCGGCACCTCGCGCGAGTTCGCGGTGCGCAAGTTTGATTTCGAGAACGCGGGCAAGGCGTCATTCGAGATCAAGAAGATCTGCAAGGAGCACATCGCCAACTCCAAGGCGGTCCGTCGAGTGGCCGTAGCGGCCTACGAGCTTGAAATGAACCTGGTGGTGCACTCCAATGGCGGCAAGATCTTCTTCTCATTGAGCGGCGATACGGCGGTCATCGAAACGGTCGATACCGGACCGGGAATTGAAGACGTGGACCAGGCGGTGGAAGAAGGCTACACAACCGCGACCGAATGGGTCCGATCGCTGGGGTTTGGCGCCGGTATGGGCTTGCCCAATACCAAACGCGTTTCAGATGACTTCGCAATTGAATCATCGCCGGGAGGAACCCGGGTTTGCGCCACGATCCGATTCGACAAAGGAGATCAGACATGAAGCTCTCAGAGATGAGTTCCTCGCTCGGCTACACCGCCGTTCAGGATCAGTTCCAGGACCGTGACATCCAGCACGGCTACACGTCCGATCTGCTCAGCGACGTAATGGCCAATGCCGCGGAAGGAAGCGTGCTGATCACCATCCAGGCGCACAAGAATGCGGTGGCCGTAGCCAGTATGGCCGGAATTGCCGCTATCGTGATCTGCAACTCGCGCCCCATCCCCGATGACATGCTCGAAACCGCTCGCAGCGAGTGCATCGCGGTGTTTACGACCCCCAAGAATCAGTTCACCGTCAGCGCCGAGGTCTATAACCGACTCCAGGCGGAGTAGCCGCTTCGATGCCGTGGTTTCGCGCCGATCTGCATCTCCACTCGTGCCTGAGTCCGTGCGGCGATCTGGAGTGCTCTCCGTCGGCCATCGCGGTGACCGCGAAGCAGCGCGGATTGGACCTGGTAGCACTGGCCGACCACAACAGCGCTCTCAACTGCCCGGCATTTGCCGAGGCGTGCCGGCGTGAGGGAGTGGCGGCGCTGTACGGAATTGAAGCTACCAGCCGCGAAGAGGTGCACCTGCTCTGCCTGTTTGCGACCGTCGAGCAGGCGCTGGACGCGGGAGAGCTGTTCTACCGCGCACTGGCGGACGTGCAGAACATCCCCGCCAAACTCGGCGACCAGGTCTACGTCGACGTCGACGAAAACATTCTCGGTGCGGTTGAGAAACACCTCGTCGGGGCCCTTGACTACAGTGTTGACGAGATTTGCGAGGCCGTGAACAGCCGGGGAGGGCTGTTCATCCCGGCGCACATAGATCGATCGGTCAACAGCATGGGCTCTCAGCTCGGTTTCCTGCCGCACGCCCCGTACGCCGCGGTCGAGGTGACGCGCTCGCCGTGCCCGCTGGACACGCACGACTATACCCGCATCTGCAATTCGGACGCCCATTTTCTGGATGATATCGCCATGCGCTGGTTTGCGTATGAGGCCGAGACTGTCAGCTTCGCTGCCCTGCGCGACGCGCTGGCCGCAAAGCGTGTCCGTCTCAGCATCGAGAGCTGAGGTCGCAGGCCCACGGTCGACCGGGCGGCCTCAGTGCGGAGCGCTGATTATGTCGCGCGGCTTGCTGCCGTTCTGAGGACCGACAATCCCGATGCGCTCCATTTCTTCCACCAGGCGCGCGGCACGATTGTAGCCGATCTTGAGACGCCGCTGCAGGTAGGATGCCGAGGCCTTCTTGGCCGTTACGACGATCTCGATGGCCTTCTCCATCAGCGGATCTTCGAGCTCATCGCGGATGTAGTCTTCGTCATCCTCGTCGAGAAAGATCTCGTCATCAATATACTCCGGCTCGCCGAGCGTTTTGACGTGCTCGACAATTCGCTCGACCTCCTCTTCGGACAGGAAGGCGCCCTGCATGCGCGAAGGGAACGGATCCCAGGCTGAGGTGAACAGCATGTCGCCCTGACCGAGCAGTTTCTCGGCACCTTGTGTATCGAGAATGATCCGCGAGTCGACTTTGCTCGATACCATGAAGGCGATCCTCGACGGTATGTTGGCCTTTATCAGACCGGTGATCACGTCGGTTGACGGGCGCTGGGTGGCCAGCACCAGGTGAATACCGACCGCTCGCGACATTGCCGCCAGCCGGGCCAGGGTTGACTCAAGCTCCTTGCCGCTGGTCTGCATCAGATCGGCAAACTCGTCAATGACCACCACGATGTAGGGCAACGGCTCGGTAGCAAGATTACGCTTCTCGACCTTGGCGTTGTAGGACCGCACATCACGTACCGCCAGGCTGTCAAGAAGACTGTAACGCCGCTCCATCTCGTAGATGCACCACTGCAGGGCCTGAAAGGCGCGCCTGGGATCGGTGATCACCGGCGTCAGCAGATGCGGGATGTCGTTGTAGAACTTGAGCTCTACAATCTTGGGATCGATCAGCATCATCTTCACTTCGCACGGTGAGCGCCGGTAGAGAATCGAACAGATGATCGAGTTGACGCATACCGACTTTCCCGAGCCGGTGGCGCCGGCAATCAGCAGGTGCGGCGTACGCGTCAGGTCGACAATCTGGGCGTCACCCGGAATGTCCTTGCCCAGCGCGATCGGGATCGACATCTTGGGATTACGGAACCGCTCTTCCTGCAGCAGCTCGCCGAAGGAGACGATGTTGCGGTTCCGGTTGGGGATCTCGATCCCCACTGCGTGCTTGCCGGGTATCGGCGCCACGATTCGTACGCTCTGGGCGGCCAGCCGCAACGCGATGTTGTCGGCCAGGTTGGTGATCTTGGCCAGCTTGACCCCCGGGGCCGGCAGGATCTCGAACATTGTGATCACCGGACCCTTGCGGATACCGGTCACTTCGGCTGTAATCTGGAACTCCTGCAGCGTGACGCGCAGCAGCTCCGCGGCCTGGCGCGTCTCGTCGTCAATCACCCAGTAGCCGACGTCGGCGTACTTGTCCAGCAGGCCGTCGATCGGAACGTGGTAGCGACTGTTGCGGCGCCGCGGAGCGCGGCGCGCCGGCGTATTGTGGCCGCCGTGCTGCGCGGCCTCTGCCGACCCCGAGCCGGGTGCGATTCGGCCGGGGACATCTTCAAAGCTCCCCCCCGCAAAGCGCAACGCCAGCACCTCCGGCTCAGACGACGCATCGTTCAGCGGTTCGACCCCGCCGTCATCGAACTCCGCATCTCCGACCGCGGCATCGCCGGCACCGTCATCGTCGCCGTCTTCCTCCAGCAGATCGGCATCATCGAGCAGTGCGTCGCCGTCAGCGTGCCACTGCGGGTCGGCCTGATCCAGCGGGTCGTTCTCCGGCCCGCGGTGCAACGCGGCCAATGAGTCGGCGACCATCTGTGCCACCGGGGGAGCGGTCCAGTCCACCTCCACGCACTCGAGTTCTCCGTCGACGTCAGCATCAACCGCGGGCTGCGCGGCAAAACGGTCCGCGCGTGTATCGGAAATCAGGGCTGCGGGCTGCCGGTCGGCATGCCTGCTGGCGCCTCGCTCGATCCATAGGCCGAGTCTGCGGATCATCAGGATCAGCACCAGCGCCAGCGCAAGCAGCGCCAGGGCGCCGCCAGGTGGCGTCATGGCGTCGGCGATCACGCGCGTGCCAAGCGAGCGCCGGATGTTGGCCCCAAAGAAGAGCCGCAACGACAGGCTGAGCGACAGAAACGGCAGTACGGAGAGATTGAGATAGAGCACTGAGGTGGTCGCCACTGCCGGACGCGTCACCAGTACGCCGGCGGCCAGAAAGAACAGCGGCACAAAGAACCCTGCGGCGTGGAAACTGTGATACAGGAACTGTCCCGGCAGTTCCAGAATGAGAAGAAAGAAACTCCGGCTACCCGCACCGAGCACGTGCGTTACGCACGACGCCAGGAGTACCACACCGGTCGACACCAGAATCGAGGCGGCGACCAGCGATGTCGATCGCTGCTGCATCATAGTTACTCTATCGGTGTTTCGTCGGCCGACGTTGACAGGCAAACGCGCCGGATACCGCGGGTCACGGTTCTCCGAACAGCTGCATGAAGACCGTATCGGGCTCAACGCCGCCATAGAGCCGTCCGTAGAAGGCGGCGCTTACCAGTATCTTGCGCACGTAATGGCGCGTCTCGTGAAACGGCACCGCTTCCTGATAGAGTAGCGGCGGCAGTGTCCCGTTCTGCGCCCGCCAGCGGCGTACTCGCGTCGGTCCTGCGTTATAGGCCAGCAACGCGTCCTGCAGCGACCCGAAACGATCGATCTGTGCACGCAGGTAGCGTGCGCCGAGCGACAGGTTGGTCTGCGGATCTATGAGGTCGGGATTCTCCAGCCGCATCGCGCGGGCAACCTCAGCTGCGGTGGCCGGCATCAGTTGCGCCAGTCCGATAGCGCCGACGTGGGAGCTGATATCGGCCGAGAAATAACTCTCCTCACGTACCAGAGCGTAGAATAGCTCCGGCTCGAGCCTCTCGGCCTGAATGACGGCCGCCATCTCCTGCGCGAAAGCGCGCGGATACATCAGGTAGGCCCATTCTCGCGGCGGAACCCGGCTGGAGCGCCGCACGACTACATCCATCAGGCGCAGCGAATCGAGATAGTTGCCCGACTCGGCAATGATCGCGGCGTACTCGACGAGCGCCCGGTCGGGCAGATCGGCCTCGTAGAGGCGCGCGGCCAGGTAGCCTTCGACAAGCAGTCCGTGAGCAAAGTAACCGGCGACATACGCCGCAAGCGCACAGTCGGCTGCTTGATCGTCACCGCGCTGCGCTGCCTGCGCCGCGTCGGCGTCAGGAAGCAGCGAACCCTCAACCGCCGGGTTGACCGGCGGGCCGCCATGCCCGTCGAGCATACCCCTGGCCGCATCCAGCAGTACAGCCGCCACCAGCGCGTAGTACGGATTGTGCCACTGTTCGCGTGCGCGGCGCAGGTAATGCTCATCGTCGCGGTCGCGCGCGGCAGCCAACCCGGCCCGCGCCGCGGCCGCGTTGATGACCGCGTACTGCGCCAGGCTGCCCTCATCGACATTCCCGTCCAGCGCTCGCTCGGCACGCTGCAATGCGGACCAGTCCCGGCGCCGAACCAACTGCGATGCCAGTTCGTCGAGCAGACCGTTAAAACGGCTCGGCCCGTGGAAGCCGCCGGCGTGCGTCTCCAGAAAGCCGACCGCCGCCGCCGGTTCACCGCTGATCAGCAACTGCAGCACGTACCACGCAACGCGATCGCGGTCCGCACCGCGGTTGTCCAGTTCAAGCGCGCGCCGGAAAGAGCTCAGCGCGGCTGCGCGATTGCCCCCCGAGCGTTGCACGCGGCCCAGGTACTCGTACAGGCGAGCCAGCTGCTCGCGCGAGACGCGTCCGGCAACAACATTCAGCAGTTTTTCAATCGCCGGAGCGGACAGGCGCCAGTCGCCACCGGCGGTCAGTGCGCGGCCGAGATCGGGCAGCAGAGCCGAACCGGTCAGCTCAACGGCCTGTTCGGCGTCCGCTGCCGCATCATCGATGAGGGTGCGAAACAGCCGTGCGGACTGGTCAGAGCGTCCGTCCGCCAGATGGTAGCGCGCCTCGATCAACAATCGCTGCCGTCGATCGAAACGCGGCAGGATGTCGCCTTGATTGCGTGCAAACAGAAACAGCCGCGCATGATGCGCCGTTGCCGGATAGTCGGAAAACACGGCATAGAACCGGTCGATCCAGTCGGGCTTCTGCAGGCGGTAGGCGGCCACCGCGTGCCAGAGCGCGATGTCGATGCCGGGAATCCAGCGTCCGGCCTCATCCGCGGGCGAGACCGGAGCGGCAGTTTCGCGAGCCTCGATCCCGGCCAGCAGGTCGGCATACGAAGCGGCGCGGTAGAGCGCCTCCAGGCTATAGAACGCGATCTCGCTGTCCTCGCCGTAGTGCTCCAGCGCCTGCCTGCTCAGGAGCAGTGTATCCTGATAGTGCTCAGCGGCAAGCTGACGCTCGAGCAGCGCAATCAGTGAGCGGCGCCGCCACGGCTCGGGATCAGCCGTCCAGGACTGCTGCAGCAGACGCAGCGATTCCTGCTGCAGACCGGCACGTTCGAAGATCAGCGCCAGGTAGTAAGCCGACCCGTCGCCCAGTCGCTGAGCTTCGGAGGTATCGATTTCACTGAAGTCGAGTGACAGAAACGGCTCGTAGCGGCGCTCGCGCAGCTTGGTGCGCGCCAGCTCTACGTCATAGCCCCAGACGTCCGCGCTTTCGGCACACCCGGGCGTGAGTGCGAGCACGGCCAGCACCAGCAAACGGAACGTACAGCAGCCCCGCTTCCAGCGGTGGTATATCGGGAGTCTCAATTGCACGAAAGATAATGTACGTCAGAAAACCGAGCGCCGCAAGCGCCAGCAGAAGAAATCCGAGAAACATCACGATACCAGGGCCGCTCTGCTCGCGCTGACTCTCCAGATCGGCCGTGAAGCCGGTACGCACCGACTTCACCAACTCGGGCTGCGTATCGGGCTCGTGCCCGGCGACAACCGCGGAAGGCTGCTCCTGCCCGGTGTCGGCCGGGTACGGGGCCTCGGCAGCGTCGCCGTCAAGCTCCAGACGGGGTTCCCCGTCTTCGATGTCGAAGTCGAAGTCGATCTCTTCCTCATCCAGTCCCAGGTCGAACTCCTCGTCGGACCGCGGTCCGGAATCCGCCTGCCCGCCCTCGCCGACCGCACCATCTTCTGCCGCAAAGCGTCTTTCGTCCGAGTCGAGCGTCTCCTGCCAGGCGGCATCCTGCTCCGCACCGGATTCAAAGCTGAAGTCGTCGTCCAGTTCTTCCAGTGTCAGGGCCTCATCAACCGGCAAGTCATCCTCGAGCGCTTCACTGCCTGAGGCTCCAGCCGCCGACTGTTGCGCTGCGGCAGTACTGTCTTCGTCGGGCTCAGAGCCTTCACCCAAGCGTTCTTCCTCCAGCTCCTCGAGCGAGAAACTTGACGCTGAGAACAGGCTCTGCTCGTCAACCGACGCCAGGTTGACCGAAAGACTCTGGTACTCCCCGCTGGTGACGTCGGTGGCGGTGGCGGTGAGGTTGCCGGAATCATTGAGGCCGAGTACCAGACTGACTTCCATCCGGCCTTGTGGTGCAGGCACCAGGTTTTCCACCACCAGAGTTCCGATATACTCCGCATCTGCCGAGCCCTCTCCCGGCTCGTCCCCCTGATAAAGCGATATGTGCACCGCCTGCTGATTATCGTGCGCGGTGGTGAGAATAAGTCGTTTTCGTCCTTCTGCGGTCTTTGCACAGATGGGATAGAAGGACCCATCCGCGGTTTTTATCCCGATGTGGGATCCCGACACGTGCCGCCTCCTCGTCTCGCAAAATCAGCCTATTTCTTTATCGGCAGTTTGTCAATCAATCGTAGTGCGGATCACTCGCCGGCCGCATGCCGGCGGCCCATGCTACGGCGTCGGGGGATTCTGTTGACAGATGATGGCGGCCCCCGGATAATGCCTCAGTGCCTGATTTGACGCTGATGGGTCTGTTGATGGTCGCCATCCTTGTCCTCACCGGTCTGGCGCTGGTGCTTGTCCGAGGCAAACCGCGTTCAGCCGGCGGCAAACGCCGGCACCGGCGCGACCGCGAGTCGGTGGTACGCGCGGCCACCCGGGCGCTGAGCCAGAACCCCAGGGATCCGGAGGCGCTGCGGGCGCTGGCAGATCTCTACTACGACGAACAGGCGTGGGACAAGGCGTTCAAGTCCTACGCGGCGCTGCTCGAACTCAGTGCCGCCAACCCTGAGCTTGACGCGTTCTTCATCAACCTGCGTCACGGACTCTGCGCACTGCAGCTCGAGCAGTACGATACCGCCTACAAGTCGCTGCTGTTTGCGCGTTCGCTGAACGGCGACGGCTTCGACTTGAACTACAGCCTCGGCTATCTGGAGTTTCTGCGACGGAATTTCGAGAAGGCGATCTCATACCTGCGCGCAGCTCGTGAGGACAAGCCCGAACACATTGGTACCAACCGTTACCTCGCTCAGGCTCTCTACAAGATCAAGAAGTACAACGACGCCATCGGACTGTTGCGAGTGGTCACCGAGCTGCAACCGGAGGATACGGAATCGCGGTTTGTCCTGGCCCGGGCCTACTTTGAACTCGGGCAGGAAGAGCAGGCAGGGCGGGTCTTCTCGGATCTGAGGACCGATCCGGACGTTGGACCGCGGTCCGCACTGTTCTGCGGCACCATCCGGCTCAAGCACAAGCAGTACGAACAGGCCCTGACCGACTTTGAGCTCGGCCTGAGCCATCAGGGGATTGAGCCCGACGTCGCAATTGAACTGCGCTACCGCCTCGCCGGCGCCTGCAGCCGCGTGCAGAAGATTGGCGCGGCGCTCGCACTGCTGGAGCAGGTGCACGAGGAACGGCCCGGTTACAAGGACACCGCAGCCCAGCTCGAGCGCATGCGTGAGCTGCATTCGAACCGCAACCTGCAGGTCTTCCTGGGCGGCGGTTCCTCCGAGTTTCTGGGACTCTGCCGCAAGGTGGTCAACGGCTTTTTTCCGCAGGCCCAGGTAAAGATCACCGACATCTCAATGACGCGCAACGAGTACGCCGACGTTCTGGCCGAAATCGAGACCAGCACGTGGTTGAACCTGATCCTGTTCCGTTTCATCCGCAGCAGCGGTCAGACCGGCGAGCTGATGCTGCGTGATTTTCACGCGCGCCTGAAGGAACTCAAAGCCGGGCGCGGCTTCTGCATGACAGCCGGCCATTTCTCCGACGTCGCCAGGCAATTTGTCGAAGCGCGGGTCATGGACCTGGTCGAGAAAGAGCAGCTGGTCAGGATTCTCAACAAGACGTCCTGACGCCCCGGGGCTGGCGGGCGACAATTACGTGGCGTTGGGCCTTCAGCAGCGGTACGTTGACCGGTACGGTGCGCACATCTTCGAACACACGACTCAGGCGCTCGGCGGTTGCGGCGGTTTTCGCTTCCCGCCCCTGGTAGACCAGCAGCGCCCCGCCGGCAGCCAGTATCCGGGCAAGCTGCCCGACGGCACGGTCATCAAACGGGCTCAGCGCGCGCACCAGCAGCACGTCAAACGTCTGATCGACCGCGGCCAGGTCGGTCTGGCTGACCGACAGCCCCGGTCGGTCCAGCAGGGCGCACACGGTGCGCAGAAAGGCTGCCCGCGCCGCCGAGCGCTCCAGCAGCACTACCTCACCCAGCGGCAGGTAGAGCGCCAGCGGAATCCCCGGGAAACCGGCTCCCGAACCCACGTCACACACGCGCGACCGGCCGCGTTGCGGCCCGTCTTCGGCCAGCAGCTGCTCGATGATCGGCGCAGCCGCCAGGCTGTCGAGCACGTGCCGCACAATCAGATCACGCGGCAGGTCAAACTTCACCAGGTTGGTGCGACGGCTCCACAGCAGCAGCTCTTCCAGATAGCGCTCGAGCGCGGCACACAACACCGCGCTTGTGACCGGAGAAACGGCCGAGTCGGCCGCGTTGCCGGCTGCCGTGATCCGCGACGAGCTCTCCCTTCCGCCCCGCGCAGCATCGACGGCCGCCAGGCCGTCGCGCAACAGGGCGCGATCAGACTCCGACAGCACGGGCCGTCGGCGACCCGTCCTGTCTACCCCGCCTGCCGGGCCCATCGTCCCAGGCTTACCAGCAGGATCGCGATATCCGAATTGCGCACGCCCGAAATGCGCGCCGCCTGACCGACCGACAGCGGGCGCACGCGCTTGAACTTCTCGCGTGATTCGCTGGAAATCCCCGTCACCGAGTCGTAGTCGTAATCGTGCGGGATCTTCATGCGTTCCATGCGGCGAAACCGGTCAACCTGGCGGTCCTGACGCGCCACGTACCCCTCGTACTTGACGTCCAGCTCGACCTGCCGCAGCCACTCGACCGGCCGCGGCTCGGCCAGAACGGAATCAAGGGCGGTCAGATCGATCAGCGAGATCTCGGGAACCTTGAGCATCTGGTGGAAGCTCTTACCGAAACAGCCGTCAAGATCGAACCTACCGTTGAACCGCGGCGCCCTGCCCTCCGCACGGTCGGCGAGCGCACGCAGTTCCGCTATGTCGGCCTCCGAGACGCGCCGCTTCTGCAGCAGCTCCTTGATCTCCTCCACGCCCTTGCGCTTGGCCAGGAAGCGCTCGTAGCAGCGGTCTCCCACCAGACCGGCTTCACGGCCGATTTCAACCAGCCGCATGTCGCTCGAGTCGTGACGCAGACTGAGTCGGTGTTCGGCCCGGGAGGTGAACATGCGGTATGGCTCGTCGGTGCCCAGCGTCACCAGGTCGTCGATCATCACTCCGATGTAGGCCTCCGCCCGTGAAAGTATCAGCGGTTGCTTGCCCTGCAGGGCGCGCGCCGCGTTTATGCCCGCTATCAACCCCTGCCCGGCGGCTTCCTCGTAGCCGGAGGAGCCGTTGGTCTGTCCGGCCACGTAGAGTCCGCGCACCATCTTGCACTCCAGGCTGGCGAACAGCTGTGACGGATCGATATAGTCGTACTCTACCGCGTAGCCCGGCCGCATGATCCAGGCGTGTTCCATTCCGGCAATCGTATGTATGAAACGCTGCTGCACGTCCTCGGGCATCGAAGTCGAAACCCCGTTGAGGTACATCTCCGCGGTCTGCAGTCCCTCGGGTTCAACGAAGATCTGGTGTCGCGTACGGTCGGGAAACTTGACCACCTTGTCCTCGATCGACGGGCAGTAGCGCGCACCGTGGCCGACGATCCTTCCCGAATAGAGCGGCGAACGATGCATATTGTCCGCCAGAATGCGGTGCGTCTTCTCGTTGGTAAAGGTGATGTAGCACGGCAGCCGGGGCCGGTCGATGGAATCGTGCGAAAACGAGAAGGGAACGATATCCTGGTCGCCAAACTGAGGTTCCATCCTGTCGAAATCAAGCGACTCGCGGTGCACGCGAGCCGGCGTACCGGTCTTCAGTCGGCCGAGCGTGAAGCCCACGCGACGAAGCCCCTCTTCCAGCCCGGCAGCCGCCGGTTCTCCCAGCCGGCCGGCGGACATGCAAAACTCACCGATATAGATCCGGCCGTTGAGGAAGGTCCCGGTGGTGACGATCACCTTCGGAGCGCGGAAACGCCGCTTGCGTTCGGTGACTACGCCCTGCACCTGGCGTCCGGGCTCGTCAAGAATGAAGTCGACAACAGTATCCTGGAACACGACGAGGTTCTTCTGCTGCTCGAGGGTCTGCTTGGCCAGCGTCTGATACGCCAGCTTGTCGGCCTGGGCGCGCGGCGCCTGCACCGCCGGGCCGCGGCTGCGATTGAGCACGCGGAACTGAATCATTGTGGCGTCGATCAGGCGCCCCATTTGCCCGCCGAGCGCGTCAATCTCGCGCACCATGTTGCCCTTTGCCAGTCCGCCGACTGCCGGGTTACACGACAGTTTGCCGATACAGTCGAGGTTCTGGGTTATCATCAGGACGGAGAAGTCCAACCGGGCAACGGCCAGCGCCGCCTCTATACCGGCGTGTCCACCGCCGACTACAATCGCGTCAAAATCCATGGCTATCCATCATCGGCAGCCGCACGTCTCCGGCGGCGCTGAATCCTCCGGGAAACCGGGGCCGCTGATGCGTGCAAACTGTCCAGGTCGATTGGGGTGGAGCACACTCAGGAGTCCCGGCACTCCGCAGTGTGCGCACCCGGACTCATTATCGCGTTGCAGCCGAGCGACTGTCAATGCAAGCCGATGCCCTTTACTTGCCGACACAGAAGCCGGAGAACATCGCGTCGAGAACGTCGGCGGTGGTCACCTCACCGGTGATTTCTCCGAGGGCACGCAGCGCCTCCTCGGCATCCAGCGCCACTGCATCCACCGGCACCTGATCGGCCAGCCCCTCGAGCACGTGACCCAACGCCTGGTGCGCGGTCTCGAGCAGTTGCTTCTGCCGCAGCGAATCGATCACCGGTTCCCCGGTCCACGCCAGCGAGTCGGGCAGAATACGCTCGCCGATTATCTCGACCAGCCGCTCGAGCCCGCCACCCGTGGCCACGCTGACGGCAGCAAATCCTGCCGGAGCATCCGCCGCGCCGGGCAGGTCGACCTTGTTCCAGACACCCACCAGACGGCCGCTGTCGCGCAGCGCCTCGATCACCTCCCGCTGGTGCGGTGCTACGCCCTCGGTGGCATCGACCACGTAGAGTACCAGCTCAGCGGCATCGAGGATCTCTCGGCTGCGCCGCATTCCTTCGGACTCGATCTGCTCGTTCGACTCACGAAACCCGGCGGTATCGTAAAGGCGCACCGGTACACCGGCGACCGCAATTGGAGATTCGATATAGTCCCGGGTGGTACCGGCAATAGCCGAGACAATCGAGCGGTCCTGGCGCAACAGCTCGTTGAAGAGCGAAGATTTGCCGGCGTTGCTCGGCCCGGCAATTGCAACCCGCACGCCTTCCTGGTAGATCCGGCCGGTGCGGTAACTCGCCAGCAGACCGCGAATGCTGTCACGGATCTCGATAACCACCTCGGGCGCAATCACTACTTCGCCGCTCTCCTCCTCAGGATAGTCAAGCTGGATGTCGACCGCCGCCAGCAGTGTAACCAGCCGTCCCTTGATGGCGTTAATGCGCTCTTCCAGCGCGCCGGAGAGCCGCTGCAGCGCCATTGCGTGCGATTCGGCGGTCCTGGCGCCGACGATCTCCCGCACCGCTTCGGCGCGTGTCAGGTCCAGTTTGCCGGCCAGAAAGGCCCGCATGGTGAACTCGCCCGGCTCGGCCTGGCGGAAGCCGGCCGCGAACAGCGCCGCCAGAATACGTTCGACACCTGCGGTGCTGCCGTGGCACATGATTTCCGCCGCGTCTTCGCCGGTGTAGCTTCTCGGGGCCCTGAAGATCGAGACAAGCACCTCGTCCAGCTGCGCGCGGGTCCGGGGCTCCAGCAGAATACCGTGGTGCACCGTGTTCCCGCCGGCCGTGGCAAGCCGCCCGGGGGGCTCGAACAGGCGGTCGATCAGCTCGATGGAACCCGGCCCAGAGGTACGGATAACCGCAATCGCGCTACTGCCCCACGCTGTAGCCAGCGCAGCAATTGGTTGGTTTTGATGTTCAGCCATGGCTGCGATAGAATCTAACCGTAATGGGGGCCATTATCAATCGGCAAGGTCAAACGGGAAGCGCGTATGGGTGACACGCGGGATCTATCACAGATGGATGAAGAAGGTGCCCGTGGCTACGTGCTGCACGTGGTTACCGAGTTGAAGCTGCGGCGCCGGCGGCTGGATGCTCAGCTGATGGAACAAGACCGCTGGCAGAAACGCATCGGATTGGCGGCTCAGGCCGGTCGCGATGACCTGCGCCGTGCGGCCGAAGAAAAGCTCATCGACCTGACCGTCGAGACCGAAAAGCTGCAAGCCGACGTGGAGCGTCTGCAGGTCGAGGCCGCAGACCTGATCGATCAGTTGCGCGTACACCGTACCGCCGGCATTTCGGTCCAGTTTGCCACCGCACTTGCCGATCAGCTTGAGACCGCCGCGCGCGGACGGTCCAACGCATGAGGGGCGCTACGCGTCGCGTGCGTCCGCCCCCCGGCCCGCCGATTGTCTACGGACATCGCGGCTGCAGCGCGGTGGCCCCGGAGAATACGCTGGCGGCCTTTGGTGCCCTCGCTGAGCTGGCACGCTGCTACGGCAGCCGCAGCGCTGCCGTCGTCCGGCCATCTGCGGACGCACCCGCGCTCCGCATCGGCGTCGAACTCGACGTCCAGCGCAGTGCCGACGGGGAGCTGGTGGTGTTTCACGATTGGGATCTGCGGCGCATCGCCGGTCGTGACGCCCGCATCATGCAAACCGACTACCGCCAACTGGCCGCAATCGACGTCGGCAGCTGGTTCGACGCGCGGTTTGCCGCTGAGCGCATACCGCGCCTGGACGACGTTTTTGCGCTGTTGGGCGACGCGGTGGTCTACGATATCGAGTTGAAGCACCAGCGACGCGGGGAAACAGAGCTGGAGGCGGCGGTCGCTTGCGCCATCGACAGGCACGCACTCCAGGAGCGCTGCATGGTATCGTCGTTCAATCCATACGCGCTGCGCGCGTTCGGTTGCCGTGCGCCCCGGATTCCGCTGGCGCTCATATACGCCAACGATCCCGCGGTGCCGTGGGTGTTGCGGCGCGGGGCGGGGCGGTTCATGGTAGCTGTTGATGTGCTCAAACCGCGGCGGCAGCAGGCCGCGGCGGCGCTGCGTAAACCGCGCATCGGACGCCGGCTTCCGGTTCTGCCGTGGACAATCAACGACCCGCAGGAAGCGCTGGCTCTGATCCGGCGCGGCTGCGTCGGCGTAATCAGCGATGACCCCGCGGCGGTTGCGGCCGCGATCCGTGACCGCGGTGATACGTTCAGCGCAACCGCGAACTGAACTCTTCACCCATCTTGATGCCCAGATTGCGGAACGCCGCATTGATCGCGCCGGCCGCGGCCGCACTGCGGCTGCGCTGAAACGAGGAGATCGCGTGCAGCACCTCGCCGGTCTGCAGATCGACCGCCTGTACCGTACCGGAGACGCGCACCATGACACCGTCACTCTCGTCAAACTCGTCGATCGACACCACACCGTAGATGACCCTTTCGACCGTCGCGCCGAACAGGGAACGCCATTGCGCGAGCAGTTGCTCGCGGTTGACCTGCGCCAGGCGCGAGGAATCAAACGGCAGCAACCGCACGCTGAACTCGGCCCGCGACAGGGCCGTCACAATGCCACCGGCGGTGGTATTGTCGGGGATTGGATTGCCTACAAGATCGCTGTCAAGAACGATCACCCCGGTCGGTACGGCCCGCGCATGTGACGCAACGTGGTAGCGCATCACTACCCGCCGGCTCAGTAGTGCATCGCGCAGGCCGTCCACCATAGGCCGCTGCGCGCGCGATACACCGTCGAGCTCCTGCAGCATGCCGCTCATGTCGAGCGACACCGTCAGCGTCTCCGTCCCGACAAACGTAGTCGGCGGATGACGGAACTCGGCCAGGCCATCGGCGTCACTGATGATCCTCGCGGTTCGCACCCCCAGCCGCCCGCCGGGCATCATCTCGCGATAGCTGACCGAAAGCGGCACGCCTCCAACCGGGCGTCCGGAGGGAGTTTCGACCACCCGCACTCGGAACGGCTCATCAAAGCTCTCTCCGACCATGGCCGTCAGATCACCGCTGAGCGGCTCGATTTGCAGCGCGGCCACCAGCCTGCGTGCCGCGTTGAGGTTGTTTTGAAACCGGATCCCGGCATTGTCGATATCCGACCGAACGGCAGCCGCCGCGGCCTCGATATAGCCGGAGATGGCGGCAAAGACCTCTCCGGCCGCTTCGGCGTCGCGCGCCAGGCGCTCCGGTCGGCTGACTGCTTCCTGCCGCTCACGGAACAGTTCTTCGATGCGCGCTTTCTCGGCCTCCAGCGCCGCGCGTTCATACGCAACCAGCACGTGCACCGTAGCCGCGCCCGCGCGACGTTCGATGAAGCGGTCCTGAACTCGGAACCCCGAGATGCGCGCGCTGCCCCTCTGGCGTATCTCCTGGGTTACCGAAGTCTCAAAACGCTCCAGACTGGCCCGCGCTTCGGCGGTCGTATCGGTGGTGACCGAAACACCGATGTAGCGCACGATCTCTTCAATCAGACTATTGACCGCGTATTCCTCGGCGGCGGCAACGTCACCGGCCGGATCGGTACCCCGGCCGACGAAGTACTCGTGGCGTGCGTCGGCCGGCGGACGCCTGGTCACCCACTCGGGCGCATCAACCCTCTCATCGGGCGTCGTGGCAACCGGGGACGGCGTCGATGCGCAGGCTGCCGCGACAAGCGCGGCAGCAATCAGGACCGGTCCGAGAGACAACAATCGAGTCATCGCGAGAGCTACATTCTCAGACCGTTCTCGAAAGCTTCCTTGACGCGATCCCGAGCGGTCTGCTCTTCCTGGCTGGCCGGCTGGTTGCGCCGCGCAGCTTCATCGAGGGCGTTGCGAATCATGCGGTCCAGAGTCGTGCGCGGAATAGTGTAGAGCACGTAGTAGCTGTAGGCATCCTCGTCGACGTCTCCGTCAGCGGTGTAGTAGCGCATCTGCATCCAGTAGTCGTCGATCGGCCGGTACCCGGAGAACTCGGCGTCGGAGAACGTCAGCACTACCTGTTCCATGTAGCTCTCCACCAGGTCCATATCACCAACCGCGGCGCCGGCAAACTTGGTCTGTACACGGTTGCGCACCGTCTGAGCGATCTCGGACGCGGCACTGAAGTTACGCGTCCACAGTTCGGCACCCTGCAGGCTCTGCGCGCGCGGTGACTCGAACTTGAATACGTAGACATCATTGAAGCGTGAATGCTCCTCGAGCTCGAGCGCACTGAGCACGACCCAATCCGGCACGTCTCTGCCGAAGCGGTAGTTCTTGTGGTCGAGCACGTCCGGCCGCCGGGCAACCGGCGCCGGTACGTCGGCGGTAACCGGCCGCGGTTCCGGTTCCGATCTGCAGCCGACAATTACCAGCAGGGCGACGGTAACCAGCGTAGCCAACACAGCGATCTTCTTCACTCTTGTTCCTCCTGCAGTGTCCGGCCTTACCAGCCGGTATTGAAGGTCAGGGATTTACCACGCGTCATGACGTGGTACATACGCTCCATGCCGGGTACTGTTGCCGACACGTCATACATCAGATCCTCCAGCTCGTCGATACGGCCGAAGTAGAATACGTCGTACTGCGTTTGCTCGGCGGTCTGCGACACGGTGATGATGTCGGAGACCCTGGAACGCAGACGACGGCGCAACTCGCTCATCATGCGCGAATCAGCCGAATTCTGAATCACAACCTGGTAGCGCACGCCGCGCGCCACCGCGTTGGCCATCTGTATCCTTGACTGCTCTACCACCAGCGGCATCGCCTGGTAGACGGTCGACTGCAGCGCGTTAAGCGCCGCATCTTCCTGCGATGAGCGGCTGGCGGTGCGCTGGCTGCGGCGATTCACCGAACCAAGCAGCTGACCGGTGGAAGTTTCGAACATGCGCAGGGTAACGTTGGCACTGCCGTAGTGCGTGCCGCCCTGGGTTTCGCCGGAGGTGACCGCATCGAGCTCGATGTAGACATCGGCCCCCAGACGCTGGGCCACCCACTGCAGGATACTCACCTCACGGCCGGTCTCCTGCTCGTAGACCAGTTGCTGATCTCGCGTCAGGCTCTCCACCTGGCCTGCGTCAACCGCGGTCATACCGTTGGAGGTCAGATAGCTGTTGGCCTGGTTGACGCCACTGCGCATCACAAACGGGCTCTCGGGCGATTCCTGGCTGAAGTAGACCAGGTAGGTCATGGTGTCGACGTAGCGCCGGATGAAACGCTGTTCCTCCGGCGTCGCCAGCTCCCAGTCGTCGACCTGTGCCTCCAGCGCGGCGGTCGCCGCGCGCTGCGCCGGAGTCTCGACGTCGGCATGCGTATCCTGCACCAGCTCCTGCGGGCTGCGCCGCTCAGCGGCCACCTCGGCGGCGGTGATGTTGTTGGCCGCCAGCACCGACTCGATCGCAGACCGATTCACGCGAATCGTGATCTGGTAGATCATGTCGATCTCGTCAATCGAACCGACGTTCTCGCGCCGCACCGTCTCCATGGTCTCGTTGTGTACAAAAGCGTTGGGATTGCGGGTGTTGTAGAGCACCGATTCCAGCGTGGCACTGTTGGCCGCCTCGGCCTCGGCGCCGACCATGTCGATCACGGCGTTCCGCACCGCATCCATCTTGGCGTCGTTCATTGCCAGCGCCAGACTCGGCCCGCGGCCGTTGCCCGCATAGACATCCCGCTGCGAGCTGCCGTCGGGTGTCCGCGACGGGCTCGACGCACACCCTGCGACGAGCAGCAGCGCCGCAACGGCGCTCATTGTAGGTACCAGAGATCGCATAGCCGCCAACTCCTGTCTGTTACTTGAAAGTTACCCCTGCCCCGATCAGAATTCCACCGTATCCGTCGAAAAAGCGCGTAAGCTCGGACGGCACCAATCCGTCGTAGAAGCCGACCCAGCGCGCATAGCCGCCCTCGAGGAAGAGCAGTGTGTCGCGGTTCAGCAGTACGTTGAGGGTAAGACGAGCACTGCCGCCGAAGTGACTGGCGAAGAAATCATCTCCAAAGAGACCCGGGTTGAACGGCACCCCGCCCCCCAGACCGAAGCCGAAGCTCGGCGTCAGTTTGACCCGGCCGAGGTACTGGTTGAACTCACCCCCGAGGTAGATGTTCATCGGGAACAGCAGCCCGAGCACCGTTCCGGTGAACGGTATCTCCATACCGATCAACGGGCGAAAGTTGAAGTACCCGCGACTGAGCACCGCCTTGAGGCCCGCGGCAAAAACCGTACGCTGTTCGGCGAGGTCGACAAACGTGTTGCCGTAGATCATGATGTCGGCGCCCAGACGCGGTACCTCGCGCAGCTGGTCACCCACGTAGGGCCCCTCACGCGCGTAGAGCAGGTGTCCGACCGAGTACTCTTCGCGCACCTCGCGCACGACGATCACCCCGGTCTCGTCAACCGTCTGGTGTCCCAGGGCCGTGATGCGCGGCGCAACAATGGCGTACTCGTCACCGCGCCGGATGCCCATGTTGTGGCCGAACTCGATGATCACGCTGCGCCGGCTGACTTCCAGAATTCCGGTCCGGATACGAAAGACGTCCATGTCGCGAATACGGTACACCAACTGCGGTGCAATGCCGTTGACCGCCGCGCGCATTGCGCTTACCGCATCACGGTGCGACCCCGAAGTCTCCACAAAGAACTGACCGACGGTGGACAGGTTCTCTACATCCAGAAAGGTGAACGAGGTTTCGATGGTCGCCCGGTAGTCCCCGTCGCGCTCCTGAGCCAGGTTGTAGAACGACACCGACGGGATCACCACAATGAAACCGCCGCCGATGCGCTCGAGCTCCTCGGCGGTAAACGCCTCCTGTCCCAGCAGAACTGCCTCGGGAAACACAGCCGTGTCTTCCCGATAGCGGCGCAGCGCATCGGCAAACGCCCCGACATTCTCATAGTCGAGCCGGTGAGTCAAACCTATGACGTCAAACCGCCCCAGATTGATGAATACGCTGCGGATCTGCTCGTCCACGGCCCCGACGGCCTGACGGAAAATCTCCGACGTGCGGGACTCGACACGCCGCTCGTAGCGAAACACGCGGCCGAGCTGCACCACGGTCTGACGCTCGGGAACCGGGTCACGCGGCTCGCCGTAGTAGCTGAGGCGGAAGATCGCGATTTCCTGCCGCTGAGAGAAATACTGCGCGGTAATCGGCGAAACCATCGCCAGGCCCAGCAAGAACGCGACCAGAAGTCGCCGCAACGATCCGTTCATCGCACGCAGTATAGCAGAAACGCGCATCACGGTACATTCATTGATTGCCGAACCTGGCGCGTACCGAGGTACGCCAGCAGTGACTCCACCGCTACCTCGCGCTCAGCCGAATCGTTCACGATCTCAAGCCGCGCGGCGCTAAACCCGACCGGCAGCGCGATCTCATATTCCTCGTGTTCCGGGATCACAAAGGTCAGCCCCTCGTGCGAGCGATCCAGGTGCAGTACAACAGTCTCCGTGCCGCGCCTGTGCCGGCTCAGCATCAGGGCGCCGTCCGCGACACTGCGCACGTCGATACGGTACGTGGCCTCACGGTCAGCCGCCACGCTGAGCTCAAGTGTCACCGCGCCGATGTCGTGCGCGAATTGCGGCCCGACAAGCACCCCTTTGGGGTCAAGGAAGACGCCGCCCTTGCCGACCCGGACCGTACCGCGGGTGGCCAAGGCTGCCGGCAGTCGGCCGGATTCAAAACCTTCGGCAAAGATCAGGGCGTCACCGTAACGCCGGACCTGGGCGGCACGAAACGGAGCGGTGTTGGCGGCCGGGCGGTTGCGTTCATCGCGAAAGAACACGCCGAACTCGTCGATCACGCCCGCAAAGCCGTTCCGGCCGCCGATCACCGAGTGCCCGGCCAGCCGCTGCCACTGCCCGTCAACGCCTTCGGCCGGCTGTGGCAACCTCAGCGCCGTATCGGCGCCGGAAGCCGGCTCCCCGTCCACAAACAGCTCCAGCACCGTATCGGTAACCCGCGGGACCAGTGACAGGTTGACGTCGAACGGCCGCCCGGCTCGTACGCCCGCGCCGCTGGTGGTGACCGCGGTCATGAGCTCACCAGCGTACAGCCGTGCCTGCAATTCTCCCTCGCCGGCCAGCAGCAACTGCAGACCGAAGGATGAATCAGCAGACTCGCTCTGGAACAGCACCCGGTCAGACTGCGGCTCCGTCAGAACCAGGCGCAGTGCCACCGAAAACGGGGCAAAGCCGCCGGCGCGGTACGGGACGATGACCTCGTTGAACTCGATTCCGCTACTGCCGTCCAGGTAGTAGCCGAATAGATCGTGCGCGATACGCAGGTCGACCTCGCCGCTCTCGCGTGCCTCCGCGGCCTGCCCGCCGAGCAGTTTGGTCCGCATCCCGCTGTCACGCGTGTTGCCGGCGAAATGCAGCAGTACGTAGTACGACTCCGGCGGCCCGAAACCGCGATCGGCCGATCCGGGAGACTCCTTGACCACCAGATCAGTGCGTTGCAGAACCTGCGACGCGAAGCCCCAATCGGCATCGCGCGGCGCCTCCGGAAAGAGCTCCAGCTCAACCGAATAGACCCCTTCCGCGGCCGGCGAACGCAGCAGAAGCTCACCAGCGCCCGCGGATAACAGCCCTCGTGAAATCGGGCGCCCATTGAAGCTCCAACGGATGTAGGGATCAGCCTGCGGCGGAAGGTTGAGATCGGCGCGCAGAATGCCCCTGGAATCGGTCATGAAGGTCGGCGGATACGCCGAAATGCCGGCCACGGCAAATGGCGCCGTACTGATGAACAAGCGGCGCTGATGGTCGCCGATCCTGCGTCCGTCCCTGAACAGCTCAAACCGCAGCGTATAGTAGCCGGTCGGAAGCTCATCAATTGCCAGCGGGGGCAGCCGGGAGCGGTCGATCTCGGCAGCCACAATGGTCCGGGAAGCTGCCACCTCACCGGCTGCGTCGCGAAAAGTAACCTCGATGCGATCCGGGGCTCGTTCGTCGGGCCCGGCCTGCAGCGAGGCGTCAATCCGTTCGCCGTACGTTACTACCGCGCCGTCGGCAACCGTCTGCAGCCCGACTTCACCGTGGTCGGGCAGCGAAGGCATAACCAGCCCACCGTCTCCGCACGCTGAGAATAGCGCCAAACCCACCAGAAACAGCGCCATGCGTCGCACTACAGGCTCCTGTACAAAAAATAACACGTTGCGGGGCCGAACACCAGTAAAGCCGCGGAAAACAAAAAGCCGCATTTTGACCGCCCGGAGTCGGTTGGCATCGTATGGCTGCGCGCCACTTCTTACTGGTTGTATCTACAATGAATTTTTAGTATTGTAATATTCAGTGAAACAAGACCCGGGCAGCAGTGGCGGGCCGCTTTTGGTACCGCGGTTTATTGCAGACCAACTCCGTAGCGCCAAGACCGATGGGGACTTCAACGGCGAGCCGCTGTTCCTGGACCTTTCGGGCTTCACCCGCATGACGTCGGCGCTGATGCAGCACAAAGACGACGGTGCGGGGACGGTTGCGCGCATCATCAACCGCGTCTTCGAGCCGCTTGTTGAGGCAGTCGAGCAATCGGGCGGATTTGTGGCCGGGTTCGCCGGAGACGCGCTGACGGCCATCTTCCCCTACCCTTCGAATTCGCAGACCACTGTCGCACACGTTGCGCTGCACCTGCTGTCCCTGCTCAACGGACTGCACCTGCAGCGAACCGCATACGGCGAGTTTGCTATAGACGCCAGAATCGGCATCGGCAGCGGATTGGTGCACTGGTCGATAGTTGACGCCGGCCAGCACAGGCGGACCTACTGCTTCCGCGGCCCGGCTGAAGGAGCTGCCGCTGTTGAGGCACCGCCCGACCAGCCGATATTCGGCCGCGAAGCGGCGATGCAGTCGCTGCATCAATGGCTGCAGCGCTCTGACAACGGCCGGTCCGCCGGCGTGCTGCAGCTCAGCGGAGAAGCGGGGATCGGCAAGAGCCTGTTGATCAACCACTTCCGCCGCGAGATCGAATCAACCCGGACGGTGGTCGCGCTGCGGGCCGACTTGATCCAGGCCCTGCTGAATCTCGGGGTGCTCAAGGACCGCACGGGCGATTGTGACGCGGCAATCGAGTATTTTGTACAGGCGCGCCGCATTGCCGAGGCAATTGAAGAGCAACTGGCGGTGGCATACACCCTCTTCAGTATCGGGGCCACCTGTTTCAAGATGCACGATAACCGTAAAGCGCTCGAGTACCTCAAAGACTCACTCAAGCTGCTGCGGCAGCTGAAAGCCAAAGGATACTACGGCTATGCGCTTTCCTACCTGGTCTGCCTCTACCAGCGGCCGGGTGACTCAGATCGTGCAATTCGCCTGGCGTGGTATCACAGCCGCAACGTGCAGGAGGTCGGAAGCGACGTCGAGAACGGGCGCACTTTGATGGGTATTGCGATGGCGCTGGCGAGCGGTGTGACACTCACCGCAGCGGCCCGGTCACAGCTGGCTGAGATCGCGGGGTGGCGGTTGTTCGTGAACCGCATGACGCAGCGCTATCCGGCCGCCGCGCTGCAAGGAGACCCGGTCAATGCCGCACGGTGATCCTCAACCGCTCCATATAGACGTTCAGGCGCTGTTTTACGCCAAGAACCCGCGACTTGCGGCGCGCATACCGGCGGTCGGCTATCGCTACCTGCGCCGCATTGTCCACGAGCGGCAGATCAACGCGTTCCTGACCGCCAACGCCGCGCTCTCGGGCTGCGCGTTTGTCATGCAGGCGCTGCAATTTCTCGATATCGGCACCGTCACGCATTACGACGGGCGCCTGCCCGACGACCCGCGGATCGTGCTGTGCGCCAATCATCCCACCGGCGGCGCCGACGGCCTCTGTGCGATGCAGCTTCTCTGCCGGCGCTACGGCAGCCTGCGGGTGCCGGCCAACGACCTGCTGACGACCCTCCCGGGTCTGCGGGAGTTCATCGTTCCGGTGGACAAGTACGGGTCAAACGCGGGGCAGGTGCGGCAGTATGACCGCCTGTTCGCGTGCGAGCATCCGGTGCTGGTATTCCCGGCCGGACGCACCGCGCGCCCGGGACCACGAGGGTTGCTCGACTACCCGTGGTCAAAGACCTTCATTCGCAAGGCCCGGGAACACGATCGCATCATCGTGCCACTGTACATTGCCGGGCGCAACTCGCGTTTCTTCTATGCCCTGTGGCGATTGCGGCGTGCACTGCGCGTGGACGCCAATCTCGAGATGCTCTACCTGGTCGATGAGTTGTTCAGGCAGCGCGGCCGGCGGATTGAGCTGACCGTCGGGACACCGCTTCGCGTGTTCGCCGGCAACAGCCACAGTGACCTGAGCCTGGCGGCACACCTGCGGATGCAGGTGCATCGGTTGGGTCGCGGTGGCGCAGCGGGCACCGAGGCGCCCGCCGGTACCGCCTCGTCCGTCCGCAGCAGCAAGGAGGCCCATCAATGAACCCCAATGACGCTCCATCGGCGGCCCGCGCAGTATCCGTTACTGCGACGGTTTCCGTGGCGCCGGCTGTTGAGCCGGAGCTGCTGCGCGAGGAGTTCGCGCGCCTCAAACCGGTGCGCGAGTACAAAGGGTTGGAGGTCTATGTGCTGCGGGCCGCCCAGTCGGCCCCGATCATGGACGAAATCGGTCGTATCCGCGAGGTCGAGTACCGCACCGTCGGAGCCGGCCGTAACGTGGCGCGTGACATCGACCACCACGATACCGACGACGACGGCTACACGCAGCTGGTAGCATGGGATCCCGAGACGGCCGAGATCGTGGCTATGTATCGCTACATGCTCGGTCGCCCGGTCGCCGAGCACGGCCGGCTCGCTGTGCTGCGTACCGCCGGCCTGTTTCACTTCTCGCCGCTGTTTGTGTCGGATTACCTTCCTCACGCGGCGGAGGTCGGTCGCTCGGTGGTCAACAGCAGTGCCAAACGGGCAGTTGTCGGGCTCTTTGTGGTCTGGTGCGGGTTCGCCGCGCTGGTGTGCGAGTATCCGTGGCTGCGCTACTTCTTCGGCAACGTCTCGATTTATGCCAACTGGCCGGATGCCGCGCGTGACGCGGTGGTCTGCTTCCTCGACCGCTATCATCGGGGAACCGAGTCACTGCTGATTGCCGACCCGAGTTGCCGCTACACCCCGGCCGGCGAGCCGCCGCCGGTCGTCGGAGACACTGCACAACGGCCGGCAGATTACGACACCGCCTATCAGCAGTTGACGGACCGGCTGGCGGGCTACGGGCTGGGCGTCCCGCCGATTCTGGTGTCGTACCTGCGGGCTGCCACCGATGTGCGGACCTTCGACACCGTAATCGATACCGACTTCGGCGGTGCTCTGGAGACCGCGCTGGTACTCAACGTTGACAGCATCACCGACAAGACGCGCAAGCGTTTCATCGACACCTACCGCAGGATAAACCCGGATGCGTTTGCCGTTTGATCGCCTGCGCGGCTCGCACCACCTGTTGAGCCTCGCGACGGTGGTACTGCTGCTCGCCGGATGGACGCTGATCGCGCACCTCGAGGTGGTTCCCGAGCTCTTCATTCCCCGACCGTCGAGCGTCTGGTCGGCTTTTCGCGAGGTCACCTCTGCCGGCTACCGCGGCGGCACGCTGAGCCAACACCTTGCCGGCAGCATGACCCGCGTTGCGGTCGGTTACCTGCTGGCGGTGGCCACGGCAATCCCGCTGGGCCTTCTGATGGGGCACAGCCGACGCGTACAGGCGCTGCTTGATCCGGTGATCGAGTTCTATCGACCGCTGCCGCCGCTGGCTTACTACACACTGTTGATCGTGTGGCTGGGAATCGGCGATGAGTCGAAGATCGCACTGCTCTATCTGGCCGCCTTCCCTCCCCTTTCAATCAACGCCATGTCGGCGGTCAAGGCGGTTAACTGCGAGCGAGTCGAGAGTGCGCTCAGTCTGGGCGCCTCCCGCAGTCAGGTGTTCCGCCGGGTCATCTTCCCGTCCTGTCTGCCGCAGATCTTCACCGGGCTGCGCGTCAGCATAGGGTTTACCTACACCACCCTGGTTTCATCCGAGATCGTGGCGGCCGCCAACGGCATCGGCTGGATGGTGCTCGACGCCGGACGTTTCCTGAGAACCGATATCATCTTTGTAGCGATTATTGTCATGGGGCTGACCGGACTGGCTCTGGACGGGCTGATTCGTTTGGCCGAAACCCGCTTCGTGCCCTGGAAAGGGCGCGAATAGATCCCGATTCCGCAAGGAGGATTGCGAGATGAACAGAAGAACCCAAACAAGCGGCGCAACGCTGCCGCAAATGCTTCTGACCGGTGTTCTGGCCATGCTGATCGCCGCGCAGCCGGTCTTCAGCGCTGGCCGCGCGGAGCGCGATTTGCGCGAGGTTGTCATCGGTTACCAGGCTATTCCCAACGGTGAGATGATTGCCAAGAATCTCGGCTGGCACGAAGAGTCCTTCGGTGTCGGCGTACGATGGGTGCAGTTCAATTCCGGCAGCGAGCTGAATGCCGCGGTTGCCGCCGGAAGCGTAGACCTGGGACTCGGCGGCAGCTCGACAACGGTCGCCGCGATTACACAGGGTGTACCGGCCGAGGTGATCTGGATCTACAACATCATCGGTGACAACGAGGCGCTGGTGGTCCGCGCCGACGGTGACGTGCGGCAGGTTGCGGACCTCGCGGGGAGACGGGTGGCCGCCCCGTTTGGCGCCACCACGCACTATCACCTGCTGGCGGCACTCGAGCTGGCCGGCGTCGATCCCAATTCGCTTACGATTCTCGACATGTCTCCCGGCGACATGCGCGCCGCGTGGCAACGGGGCGATATCGACGCCGGCTTTGTCTGGGAACCGACACTGGCGGCGATGCTGGAGCTCGGCGGTCGCGTACTGATCACCAGTGGAGAGCTTGCCGCACAGGGTTTTCTGACCGGTGACATCGGTATCGTCCGCTCCGGCTTTGCCGAACGCCATCCCGAGCTGGTCGTGCGTTACCTGAAAAACCAGATGCGCGCGGTCGACTTCATCCGCGACGACCCCGAGCAGGCGGCGCAGTCGATTGCCGAAGAGTTCGGCATCGAGGCGCAAGAGGCGCTGCGGCAGATGAGCACGCTGGTGTTTCTCTCCGGCGAACAGCAGACAACGGCGTCGTACCTGGGCAGAACCGGCCGCATCGGCGAACTCGCCGATGTGTTTGTCGAAACGGGGCAGTTCCTGGCCGACCAGGGCGCCATTCGCGAGGCACCGGCGCGCGATGTGTTCGAGCGCGCCATCAACCCGGGCTATCTTGAACAGGCGCTCAACCGGAACTAAGATGAACCCCGGAGGCAGAGTTCCAGTGCAGCAGCTCCACGCGCCCCTCGCCGCTCTCGACCGCAACGGTCGAGGGGGCGTCCCGATGCTTGAACTCAGAGACGTAACCTTCTCGTACCATGGCGCGAACGGCGTTGTAGATGCGGTTGCCGCCACATCACTGTCAATCCGGCAGGGTGAGCTGGTCTGTATCGTGGGGCCCTCCGGCTGCGGCAAGACCACTCTGCTGCGCCTGATGGCCGGCTTTCTGAAACCGGCCACCGGCGTCGTACTCGACCAGGGTCAGCCGGTCAGCGGCCCGGACTGGCGCCGCGGCATGGTATTCCAGAAGCCGCAGCTCTATCCGTGGTTGTCGGTGCGGGGTAACGTCGAGTTCGGACCGCGCATGCGCGGCATCGACAAAACGCGCAGGCGCCAGATTGCCGAGCGTTACGTGCGGATGGTCAAACTGTGGGAGTTCCGCGACGCGCGGCCCTATGAGCTATCGGGCGGCATGCAGCAACGCACGGCGCTGGCGCGGGTGCTGGCCAACGAGCCGCACACATTGCTGATGGATGAGCCGTTTGCGGCTCTGGACGCTCTTACGCGCGAACACATGCAGGACGAACTGCTGGCGATCTGGAGACGGATCCACGGAGCGGTTGTGCTGGTTACTCACAGCGTGGAGGAGGCGGTCTACCTGGCAACGCGAATCCTGGTCGTGTCGCACCGCCCCGCACGCATCGTTGCCGACATCCCGGCACCCTTCAGCAGTGCTTCAAACCCGCGGGACCCGCGCGAGGTGAAGTCCGATCCCGAGTTCGTCGCCCTGCGCGAGCACGTGCTGCGCTACGTGTGGACCTGAGCCTACGCTACGGGCGGCACCGACGCCGCGGGGCCGCTCTGGATGACAAACGCACCAATACCCAGCACGACCAGCCCTGCAACCGGAAGCATCCCGAGCCGCTCTCCGGAGAAGGCCAGCGGCACCAGCAGCAGCGGCAACGCCACGTAGGAGACATCGTACGCCGCCGCCATGATCGAGACGCGACAGCGCCGCAGGTACGACCACTGTATCATCCCGAACGCGCCGGCGGCGCCCGCAAAACTGACTGCGAATACCCACCAGTTGGCACCGGTCTGCGGCAGGAAGGTGCTGCCGGCCGCGCCGGATTGCGCCACCCCCTTGAGCACCGCCTCCAGCGATGCCAGACCGCCGCCGAACAGTCCGAACAGCAGCTCCTGCAGCGTGAGCGAACCGCGCCTGCTGAGCAGCCCCACCAGCGGGGCGGCCAGTGCCCAGCAGCCGGCTGCCAGCAGCACCCGCGTGCGGTTGGCGAAGTACATTGCGGGAACCGGGGTCACGATCCGGCTGAAACCCACAAGCAGCGTCCCCGCGATCACCACCATCGCCCCGAACAGCCGCCGCCGGTCAAGGCGCTCGTGCAGCACCAGGCGCGAGAACAACAGCAACGACACCAGACCGGCGCCATACATCGACGTATAGTAGACCGTCGGCGCAAAGCGGTTGGCAACGATTACCCAGAGCGGGTTGGTGAAGTTCATCGCAACCCCGGCGGCATAGATGACGCGCGCTCGTCGGCGAAGCCCGCCGGGCGGCACGGGAGCCCCGGTCGCACTGTCGCCGGAGGCGCTCGCCGCAATTGTGCAGGCGCGCAGCCGCTCCACGCCGTGCTTCATCACTCCCTTGGAAAGGTGAATGATCGAGGTACCGGCAATGCCGATCAGCATCGCGATCGCTATGCCTGCCGTTGATGTCACTCTGCCTCCCGGTTCAACACCGCCCGCGCCCCGGTGAGACAGGAACGCCGGTCTCTCAGCAGTATAGCTGTTCGACGCCGTTGTGTGCAAATACAATCAAACGATCGCTGATCCAGCAATTCTCGTTGTGGCCGTACGGAGCCGCACGCGCCGACGTTGTCCTTACCCCCAGGCGAGCGGCAGCCGTCGCCATATGGTGCACGGGGGTGCTCTCGAGGCAGGCGCGCAGCAGCTCCATGCCAACCGACCCCGTACGGCCAGAATCAGAATTGCTGTCGGTGACCAAATGCGCTTGCGGTATCGGCTGTCGCGCCGTACTATGGGTGCATGAGAGCCACACGAGCGATTGTGCACCTGGAAAACCTGCGCTTCAACCTGCGCCGGCTGCGCGGGCACGTTGAGCGGGCCTCGACTGCCGCCCACGGCACCGCGCCGCAGATGTGCGTCGCGGTCAAGGCCGACGCCTACGGTCACGGAAGCGTCCAGGTGGCGGCCGTCGCTCTGCAGGAGGGCTGCACGCACCTGGGGGTCGCCACGGTGGAGGAAGGCGCAACGCTGCGGGCGGGCGGCATCGAAGCGCCCATTCTGCTGTACGGCCTGGCCGCCGACGAGGAGATCGAAGCGCTGGTACGCAACCGGCTTACACCGTTTGTGGCCGACCGGCACTACACCGAGCTGCTGTCCGATGCCGCCCATCGCCTCGGAGCGTCGGTCGCGGTGCACCTCAAAATCGACAGCGGTATGGGCAGGATCGGTTGTCGTCCGGCGGACGCCGCCGCCGTCGCCCGTGAAATTATCGCTATGCGCGGGGTAACGCTGGCGGGCGTCGCGACGCACTTCCCGCTGGCGGACGGCGCCGATAATGGCCCCACTCGTGAGCAGACCGCGCGCTTTGCCGCGGCTGTAGCCGCCATTCGCTCGGCAGGCATTGAGCCGGGGATCGTGCACGCAGCCAATTCGGGCGCCGTGATCGGCCACCCGGAATCCTGGTTCGACATGCTGCGGCCGGGCATCTCGGTCTACGGGTACTATCCCTCCGATGAACAGCCGCGCAGCCTCGAGCTGAAGCCGGTCATGGAACTGCGCTCACGGATCTCGTTTGTCAAGAAAGTGGAGGCCGGAGCCCCTATTTCGTACGGTATGACCTACCGCGCACAGCGCGCCACTACCATCGCCACGCTGCCGCTGGGCTACGCCGACGGCTACAACCGCCTGCTTTCCAATCGCGGCCAGGTACTTGTGCATGAGCGTGCGAGCGGCCGCAGCTACCGCGCGCCAATTGCCGGACGCGTCTGCATGGACCAGTTCATGATTGACGTCGGCCCGGATGCCAGGGTTCAACGCGAGGACGAGGTGGTGCTCTTCGGCCCCGACCCGGCGGGGCCGGACGCCGAAGAAATCGCCGGGCTGCTGGGTACCATTCCCTACGAGGTTACCTGCTGGGTCAGCAAACGCGTGCCGCGGATCTACGTCTGAGACCAGTACTGTGCCAGGTTGATCACCGTCTTGGCCGCGCGCACCATCGATCGAAGCGCAATCCACTCATAACGGCTGTGCATGTTCTGCGCCCCGCTGAATATGTTGGGAGTCGGCACGCCCATCTGCGTGAATCGCGACCCGTCGGTACCACCACGGATGCTGTGCCACCGGGGTTCAATACCGGTGGCGCGGATGGCGCGGTCGAGCATATCGGTCACCAGCGGATGGTCGCGCACGATGTCACGCATATTGAGGTATTGCTGCTCCGCCTCAACGCGTACGCTGCCTCCGGGGTAGGCGGCCTCGACCGCCGCGGCAATTGCCTTGAGCGCGGCAATTCGCCGTTCGATTTCCTCCAGCTCAAAATCGCGCAGCAGCAGCTGCAGCGTGGCGTCTGAGAGTCCGGCGCTCAGTTCTATAGGACAGTAGAAGCCGTAACGGCCGTCGGTGGCTTCGGGGCTCTCGCTCTGCGGCAGCATTGTCACAAACCTGGCTGCCATGCTGACCGGGTTGACCATCTTGCCGCGCGCCTGACCGGGGTGAATGGCGTAGCCGCAGAAGGTCACCCTGGCGTGATAGGCCGTAAAGCATTCAGCTTCCACGCTGCCTTCATCGCCGCCGTCCACCGTGTAGCAGTAGCGCGCCCGGGACTGCTCGACGGGGAAGTTGTCCATGCCCCGGCCAACTTCTTCATCAGTGGTGAAGATGATCTCCAGCGGCCCGTGCTCCGCGTCGGGGTGAGCGGTAAACCACGCCAGCGCCGTCATGATCTCGGCGACGCCGGCCTTGTCATCGGCACCGAGCAGTGTGGTTCCGTCACTGGTGATGAGCGTGTCGCCGACGTAGTCACTCAGCGCCGGGTAGTCGGCCGGGCGCAGCATGTGCCCGGAACCGGTCAGCGTTACATCGCCACCGTCATAGTCGCGGATTACCTGCGGCTTGACGCCTTGACCCGGGAAGTCAGGCGCCGTATCGACGTGGGCCATGAAGCCGATGGTTGTGTCGCAGTCGTTGTGCGGATCGCGGCCGGGACCGGGTGCGCCGGCACGCCGGGCGGGAATGCGTGCCACAATGCAGCCGGTGGAAGCGTCGCGGTAAACGTCGCCTGCACCAAGCTCGGCCAGTTCGGCGGCCAGAACGTCGCACAGATCGAGCTGACCTGCGCTCGACGGCCGGTTGGTGCTGTGCCGGTCGGAGGTCGTATGAATCGAAGCGTAGCGCAGAAAGCGCTGCAGCAGCTCAGCCTCGAACCAGGCGCGGTCACGCTGCATATCGTGCACTGTTTCCATGGACACCGATACTACGGCAAAGCGGAGCGGCTGTCAAAGATCGTCCGCAGCGCGGCCGGCCGTGCAGCGCTGTCATCCACGTACTATGCGTGATGCAAACCTGCTGCTTCGTTTGCCGGGCAAATCAATCCTACATCATCGTAAATACTGAAGGATAAATCCTACGTTTATGTACCTTGAGAACCGGTATGTTGCGGCATTCGTGGGACAGAATCACGATCCGGGAATGGTAATTCCTTTACATAGCGCCTCTTACAGACCATCTCGCATTGATGGCACACAATTTGTATAGTAAGCCGTAGTTTGACACTCATTCTGCGGGAATTGAGAGGAGAGCATCCCGCGCAACAACACGAGTCAAGGAGACAGCGAAGTGAGTACTGAAAGAACAGCCAAAGACGTAATGGCACTGATGGAGAGAGAGAAAGTCGAAATTGTCGACTTCCGGTTTATGGATTTCCCGGGGATGTGGCAGCACTTCTCGATTCCCGCTACCGAGTTCAGCGAGGACATGTTCGCCGAAGGTCTTGGTTTCGACGGGTCGAGTATCCGCGGCTGGCAGGCAATCAACGAGTCCGACATGCTGGTCAAACCGGTGCCCGAAACCGCCTTCATTGACCCCTTCACGGCCCACAGGACTATCGTGCTGACCTGCAACATCTGCGATCCCATCACCGGCGAAGACTACACCCGCGATCCGCGCAATATCGCGCGCAAGGCCGAGAACTACATCAAATCAGTGGGTGTGGCAGATACCGTCTTCGTCGGGCCGGAAGCCGAGTTTTTCATCTTTGACGATGTGCGTTTTGAACAGAACGAACACTCCGGCTTCTATTTTGTCGATTCCACCGAAGGACGCTGGAACACCGGCCGCGATGAGGGACCCAATCTGGGCTACAAACCGCGCTACAAGGAAGGCTACTTTCCGGTAGCTCCGAGCGACAGCATGCAGGACATCCGCAGCGAGATGGTACTGGCAATGCAGTCCATCGGCATACCGGTCGAAGCGCATCACCACGAGGTCGCCACCGGCGGACAGTGCGAAATCGATATGCGCTTTGCGCCGATGGTGATGATGGCCGACAGCATGCTGAAGTACAAGTACATCGTCAAGAACACGGCGCGCAAGCACGGCAAGACCGTCACGTTCATGCCCAAGCCGCTGTGGAATGACAACGGCAGCGGTATGCACGTACACATGTCGTTCTGGAAAGGCGGCAAGAACCTGTTCTACGGCGACGGCTATGCGGGTCTCTCGGAAACCGCACTGTACGCAATCGGCGGGCTGCTGAAGCACGCGCCGGCGGTTCTGGCGTTCACCAACCCGACCACCAACAGCTACAAGCGGCTGGTCCCCGGATTCGAGGCTCCGGTCAATCTGGCCTACTCGCGCCGCAACCGCAGCGCCGCGGTCCGCATCCCGATGTATTCCAACTCCGAGAAGGCCAAGCGCTTTGAGTTCCGCTGTCCCGACCCGTCGTGCAACCCGTACCTGGCGTTCTCGGCCATGATGATGGCCGCTATCGACGGCATCCAGAACAAGATCCAGCCCGGCGAGCCGCTGGACAAGGACATCTACGATCTGCCGCCGCAGGAAGCCGCCAAGGTCGAAAAGACACCCGGAACGCTGCGCGGAGCGCTGGAAAGCCTGGAGCGAGACCACGACTTCCTGCTGAAGGGAGACGTCTTCACTCCCGACGTAATCGAGACCTGGATAGACTACAAGCTGACCAACGAAGTCCTGGCGCTCGATCTGCGGCCCCATCCGTGGGAGTTCGCACTCTATTACGATATCTGACATCGCGGCCCCGCCGCGGTGTAGATATGGCGGTTGTTGCCTCCTGCCGCCGTTTATACCCTGCAGGCTGACGCGTTGCGGGAGCGCACGCTGCGCAGCGCTTCAGTCAACCCTCTTGCCCCGGTTTCTCCTGCCGGGGCTTTCTTTTGTGGTGATGCATTGCGGTTTTTGGAGCAGAGCGTGGTATACTCGCAGCGTCACCGGGAAAGTAAAAAAACGATAGCAGAACGGGAGGACGGGATGAAGAAGCGAGTGAGCTGTGGCGTGCTGGCACTGATGCTGATGACGGCGGCGGTACCGGCCTGGAGTCAGGTGACGATTGTGGCGCCGAGGGTCATTGGAACTGCACCCTGGATCGACGCTTTGCAGGCTGACATCGACGCTGCCATAGCGGATTTCGAGCAGGACATAGACGCGGAGATCGGGCAATACTACGATCTGCCGCTGCTGGCGCAGGGCCTGTCGGATGCGGGGGCAACCGCAACGCACATCGGCACCCAGCGGTCCTTCATCGATTACCAGCGGTTTGCGGTTGTGATTGGTGCGGGAGTGGCGGCTTCGCTGTACACAACCGATCCGGCGATCATCAGAGAGATTACCGACCAGGTCGAAGAAGGCGACCTGTACGCCGGCGCAGCGCTGCAGCCGATAGTGGCCTCGTTCGGCTTCCGGCCGCGGTTCATCTCCGACCGCCTGTATGCCAACGTCAAGATCGGCTACGCCGATGTGGCCGACGGCGTGATTGCCGACGGCGTGACGTACAACGCGCTGAGTGTCGGGCTGCTGGCCAACTACCGCCTGATAGAGAGCCGGGCCACGCGCGTCGGCTTCCTGAGATGGCGCGGTCTATCGGTGGGAACGGGGGTCATGTATCAGCGCAACGAACTGTCGCTCGATCTGGACTTCGATCAGGTCACTGAGACGGTTCAGGGCGGAGGGTCTCCGGAGTTCGAAATGACGGTGGAGCCCGTGATTACCGCCAGGATCACGTCGGACGCAATTGTCGTTCCGCTGGAAGCAACCACCGGCCTGCGTCTGCTCTGGCTGTTGGACGTCAACGTCGGCGGCGGTGTTGACCTCAGCTTCGGCAACTCCGAGATCACACTCGGTATCGAGAGTCCGGTAACACTGGATGGCGATACAACGGACGTCGAAGTAATCCCCGGATCGGCATCCGTGGATGCCGGTACCAAGGGCGACGGGCCCGAGCTCGTGAGGCCGCGGTTGACCGCCGGCCTGGGACTCAATCTGGGACCGGTCAAGATCGACTTCCCGCTGATGTACTATTTTGACAAAGAGGGCAACAGCCTGATGGCCGGCGTCAACGTCGGGCTGGTGTTCTGAGCGCCCGAGGCGTGGCGGCAAGACCGCCAACGCCGACCGCTCCGGATCGATGGACGCGGACGTACAGCTCGCTTCGGCGGGCTGTTTTTTTGCCCATAACGGTGAAACAGGCGGCGGCGTGCTACCTTTGGTAGCGTTCTCAGTGCGCGTTCCGTACTCTTGTTGAAGGAGAGTTGACGATGAAGAACAGAACATTAGCCGTAGTCCTTGCAACCGGACTGCTGCTGGTCTTCGCCGCAGCCGTTGCGCCGGCGCAGGCCGACATCACATCAGGCGAGTTCAAGAAAGCGTTTCGGGATTTCGCCGACGACATGGCGAGTTCGCTGCCGCTGACCACTACAATCGGCAACAACACCTCGGACGCCTACATCGGGCAGCTTCTGCGGGTGCCCCCCAATATCGGTCTGGGCCTGACCGTCGGAGCGGCGACTATTCCGTACGGGACCGTGGAGTCGCTGTTTGACCAACTGGAAATCAGCGTACCAGGCGAGATCAGGAACTTCGATAGCTTCGGCGTTCCCAATCCGGCCTATACCATCGACGCCCGTATCGGTGGCATCGTGTTTCCGTTTGACTTCGGAGTGAAGTTTGGAACTCTCGGCAGCGGCGGCCTCAACGCCGGCGACCTCAAAATGGACTATCTGCTGGCAGGCGGCGACGTCCGCTACGCGCTTGTTCAACAGAGTGTGCTGCTGCCGAATATCTCGCTGGGCGTCGGCTACAACTACATGCGCGGACGAATCCTGGTGCCGGAAGTGGTCAAGGACAGCTACGTGATCGAGGTTGACGGAGTCGACGATGCCGAATTGACCGGCAGCGCGGACGCCTTCCTGGAGTGGGAGACCAGCGTCATCGACCTCAAGGCCCAGATCTCCAAGAGCTTCATCATCCTGACGCCCTACGCCGGATTCGGGGCAGCCTATGGAGTCTCGAGCGCTGGTGGCGGTCTCAAGGGCAACTTCAGTAACACCGACGAGCTCGAGGACGCCGGCATTGACGTTGACGGCAAGGAAATCAGCGTCACCAGCAATGTGAGCGGCTGGTCGTTCAGGCTGTTCGGCGGCACGTCGGTCAACATCATGCTGCTGCGGCTGGATCTGGGTCTGGGCTACGATATTCTCGGTGAGAACTTTGTGGGAACCGTGGGAGCACGGGTCCAGCTATAGTCGCGTCAACCGCCCGAGGAGGACCGCGAGACTTTCGGTGTCCCGGTTGCCGCCACTCTGAAGGCGCACCTCCTCGGCGGCCTGCGGCGTGAGCGCGCCCAGGTAGCGGACCAGCTCCGTCATTTCGCCGCCCGGCAGAGCCGAATCAAGCAGCAACGCATAAGAGCGCAGGCTGTCCTCGAGCAGCCACGGCGGCAGATCGACCAGGTGCCGCAGATCCGCCGGAAGCTCGTCCAGCACCAGGTTAACCCGACGCCGCGTTGGAGACTCTCCGGCGAAGTGCCAGGTTCGGTCGGCACGCAGAATCACCTCGCGCCCGTCAACCGTACGTGCTCGCATATCGCCGCGCGCCATCACGTCGGCACTCAGCACCGCGGCACTCACTGCCGCCAGTACCGCGATGAATGCAATCGACTTCATCGTTCTATTGTCCTCCGGTTCGTACTACTGTAAAACAACGATCATCGGCGCTGGTGACACAACCGTTCACCGGCAGTATAGTACGGTACATGAGCAACCGGATCCGTGATCTGCACAAGGTACCGTGGTGGCAGCGGGCGGTGTTCTATCAGATCTACCCGCGCAGTTTCCAGGACACTAACGGTGACGGCATCGGCGATCTGCCCGGCATCATCCGCCGCCTGGACTATCTCAACGACGGCGCTCAGAATGCGGCCTCGCTTGGCGTGGACGCCCTGTGGATATCGCCGTTCTACCCGTCACCGATGACCGATTTCGGTTACGACATCAAGGACTACACTGACGTCGACGCGATGTTCGGGTCACTCCAGGACTTCAAGACACTGCTCACGGAGGCCCACAAGCGCAACATACGCGTGATAATCGACCTGGTGCTCAACCACACCTCCGACCAGCACCCGTGGTTCATCGAGGCCAGCAGCAGCAGAGATAGCCCGCGGCGCGACTGGTACCTGTGGCACCCGGGCAGGCCTCCGCGGTTCGGATGGCTGCTGGGCCAACGCCGCCGCCCGCGCAAGCCCAACAACTGGTTGGCCATCTTCGAACTCAAGGGTGCATGGTGGTGGCACAGGCAGACACGCGAGTACTACCTGGGCACCTTCACCCGCTCGCAGCCGGAAGTCAACTGGCGCAATCTCGAGCTGCGGGAGGCGATGTACGACGTGATGCGCTTCTGGCTCGATCTGGGTGTGGACGGCTATCGGCTGGACGTTGTCAACTGGTTCATCAAGGACGACCAGTTCCGGTCGAACCCGTGGAGTATGGTCATGAGCCCCGACCTGTTCCAGGAACACATTTACGACCGCAACCGTCCCGAAACCCACGATATCTGCCGCCGGATGCGTACCCTGACCGACGAGTACGCCCCGGATGCGCGCCGCAGGCCGAACGACGAGCGTATTCTGGTCGGCGAAGTCTTCAGCAGGAACGCCGGCCTTGCCGCCGAGTTCCACGGATACAACAACGACGAGCTGCACATGGCATTCAATTTTGACTTCCTCTATCAGCCGTGGAGCGCACGCGCATTTCATCAGTCAATCATGCGCTGGTACGACGCGATTCCCGCGGGCGCGTGGCCCAATTTTACGCTCAGCAACCACGACCAGCCGCGCCACTACGGGCGCTACAGGAAGCCGCTGTTTACCGAGGCGCGCGCACGCGTGGCGGCAGCGATGCTGCTGACGCTCAAGGGCACCCCGTTTCTCTACTACGGCGAGGAGATCGGTATGGACAATCTGCCGATCAGACGCTCGGATCTGCAGGATCCGTTTGGCAAGAAGACCTGGCCGATCCGCAAGTTCGGCCGTGACCCCGAGCGGACCCCGATGCAGTGGGACTCCAGTCCGTTTGCCGGATTCACCGAGCACGGGCGCCGTCCATGGCTGCCGATCCCGCGCAACAGCGTGCGCAGGAATGTCGAAGTACAGCGTGAAGACCCGCGCTCGCTGCTGAACTTCTACCGGGCGTTGATCGCCGCACGCAAGAAGCACGCCGTGCTGCAGATTGGCGAAATCACGTTCCTGATACCCGGCACCCGCAACATCCTGGCCTATCGCCGCGACGTGCAGCACGACGATGGTTCGCCGTCAATTGCGGTGTTTCTCAACTTCGGCCTGCGCAGGGTACTCGATTTCCAGCGCTACCTGCATCCCTCCGAACGTGAGCGGTTTGCGGAGCGGAACTGGACCGTGCTGTTCGGAACCCATCGGGACGCGGGCAACGCCGTAGGGCTGCCGACACTGCAGGCGTGCGAAGTGCTGCTGCTGGTCTCCGAGAACTGATCAGCCAACCCTATCGCAAACCGACCATCTTGCTGCTGGCGTCCCACAACTGCTCGGCAAGCCCCTGATCGTGACTCAACGGTGAAGACTTGACTCGCTTGCAGTCAGAGAAATAGGCGCCCGAGACGTTCTCGACATCGGGGCTGGCCGCGAGGTAGACGCAGGTTACGGCGCCTTCCTCGGTTGATACGCCGCCCGAGAAGTAGACGTGCAGCAGCTTGGTACGCACCACGCCGGGTGTGAGTGCATTGGCGCTGACTCCCAGGCGCGTGGTGCGTCGGGCCAGTTCATAGGTGAAGACGATATTGGCAAGCTTGGAGGCCGCGTAGGCTTCATAGCCGTCGTAGCTCTCTTCCATATTGAGATCTTCGAAGTTGATACGGCCGCTGGTGTGCGACATCGAACTGACGTTTATCACCCGCGACGGGGCGCTCTGCTTGAGCATGCCGAGCAACAGGTTGGTAAGCAGAAAGGGCGCCAGATGGTTTACGGCCCAGGTCAGTTCATAACCGTCATGACTGGCACGCCGCTCTCTGGTGAGTACCGCGGCGTTGTTGATCAGCGCGTCCAGGCGGTCACTGTTGGCCAGCACCGCCTCGGCCACTCGACGGACCTGCTGCAGACTGGAAAAGTCTCCGATGACCGCTTCTACCGCAGCCTCGGGGGCGCGCTCCCACAGTTGCTGCGTAGCGTGACGGACGCGTTCTTCGTTGCGGCCGTGGATGATCACCTCGTGGCCCTGCCTGGCCAGCTCGACAGCGGTAGCCAGCCCGATGCCGTCGGTGCTCCCGGTAACCAGTATCCGTTTTGCGTTCCCGCCTGCAGCCTCCGTCTTCCTGTCCGCCATCACGTTCTCCTCGATCGCATTCTACCGAATGCGCTCGATGTTGACAGCCCGTCAGCACCAAAGTAGACTCAACGCCATGGTTATTGCGCCCCGGTAGCTCAGGTGGATAGAGCAGCTGCCTCCTAAGCAGCAGGTCAGGCGTTCGAGTCGCCTCCGGGGTAACGGCGCGGCACAGGCACAGCGGGGCATGTCACTGAATCAGGAGGCCGTGTATCGTAACGATTCAGGCCAGCGTGTCAAAGGGCTGGGTACACCAGAAGACCGGACTGGCGTTCGGGGAAGGTTACTACTTCGATTCATTGGAGCGCAGGAACCGGGATCTGATGATCGCGGCCTTTCTTGATGAGGCTTTTCCCCGCTACCGTATCCACAATCTGGAATCCAACCTTGTGGTTCTGCGCCACTATGATCCTTCGTGCCTGTACGTAGGGGGCATTCAGCCGAATCTCATATTCGGGATGCTGTTGGGAGCCGATTTTGTCCCGTATACGCATCAGGACGCTGACATCTCGGAACCGCCGTTGGCCAACCTCTCGTCAATCGCCGATTTGCCTGACCCGCATTCCTTTCTCGAAGCCCCGTTGATCAGGCGATGGCTGAGAGAGATCGAGCTGCTGCGCAAGACGGAGTCTGATGCGGTTATCCCTCCGTTCTTCTGGGATACCGGCGGGCGGGCTACCATCCACGGGTGCATTACTACTGCACTCAAGCTGTTCGGCCAGGGTATTCTGCTGGCAATCTACGATAATCCGCAGTTGCTTGTCTCGTTCTACCGGTGGTACGCAGACGCGTGCGTCCTGCTGGTCAGGGCGTTTGCGCACTCTGCCGGCATCACCATTCGATCGCTTCATGTCGGCGAGTGTTCGGGAACCATGCTAGGCCCCCGCGATTATCGTCAGCATCTGGTCGCACCGACAGAGGCTCTTGCCAGGCGAATTGCTCCCCTGCGACTGCATCATTGCGGAAACTGTACTCATCTTCTCAACGAGATAGCGCGTATCGGGGGCCTGGAAAGCCTGGACACCGGCTCGGGGACCAGCGTCCGCGAGATCAGGAACGTGTTCGGACCGCAGTTTGCCATCGATCTCATGCCGCCGGTAGAATTGCTGATTGAAGGCGCGGAGTGCCGCGCTGTAGCAGACTGGGTGGACGCGGTGCTTGAAGAGAACAGTGGCGGACCGTTGGGCCTGAATTACCACCTGGAACCGGGGTACGATGAGTATGCCCATCTCCAGCTGCATGAAACCCTGTATGCAAAAGGGCTTCTGCGGCCCGGGAGAGTCTGAAGGTCTCACAGCGGGTTCCAGACCTATACAAACTCGTCTATCCGAACCGGTTTGCCTGTCTCAGCCGATTTGTCTGCAGCAAAGATCACTCGGTGGGTTTGATAGGCGTTCTCGAGATTGTTGTGGGGATCCACACCAAGATCCAGGCACTCGGCGAAGTGATCGAACTGGTTGAGGTAAGGATGGTCAGAGACGTCGCCGCTGTCTACCAGTGTGACGTCGAGCGTACTCCATCCCTTCAATCCGTCGATCAGCTTGCTGCAGAACTGGTTGTTCCTGATCGTACCATCACTTCCCACCATATTGATGTTGAAGACATACGGTTGTCTGCAATCCGTTACCGAGGCTACCTTGCCGATAATGCTGCTCTGCCGGAACTTGAGCAGGGTGACCGTGTTGAGTGGGTAATCGTAGGGTTCGAATATCTTGTTGGGATTCTTGTTCCCGTAGGTAAAGACTTCCTCGACCTGCGCTTCCGCCAGGTAGAGCAGCGCGTCCAGGGCATGGCAGCCTGCCCGTAGCAGGGAGCTGCCGCCGTTTACCTTCTTCACTTCCCATCTCTGGTTCGCATACCAGGGGCCGATCCCGTGATAGTAGTCTGCCTCCGCATAGTAGAGGTCACCGATCAACCCCTTGTCCATCAGCGCCTTTGTCGCAATGACGGAGGAGGCAAACCGCACCTCAAAACAGACGGAGGTCCTGGTATCGTTCTTTGTGACCGTCTCCAGCATCCTCCTGGTATCCGGGAAATTCAGTGCCAGCGGTTTCTCAATTATCAGGTGCTTGCCCGCATCACTCGCCGCAATGGTCTGCTCCGGGTGGAGCGAGTGGGGAGTACAGATATCCACGACGTCAATCGAGTCATCCTGGAGGAACTGCTCGTAGTCGGTATAGACCGTGACTTCTGCCCCGTGCTGCTCTCGTATCCAGGCAGGATCAAGGTTCCGGGTGGACATGATCGCGGTTGGTTCGAACCGTTCCGATTTGACAAACGTGTCCAGGTGAGCTCCGCCGACCCAGCCTAACCCGACGATTCCAACACGGTACTTGTTCATGGCGCATCACCTCTTCATTCAGCCTTGAAGACTCTATTGCCCTTGAGCAGAGTCATCTTCACGTTGCACGATTCGTCCATCACCACAATATCGGCGTACTTGCCTATCGCTATGCTGCCGGTCTGCTTCGATATTCCCAGGGTTGTTGCGGGGTTCAGAGAGACCCACGAAACCGCATCCCGGATGGTCAGCTCAGCGTACTCTTTCAGTCTGCTGAGAGCAACGTTGATGGTTACCGCACTCCCGGTAAGGTTACCGTTGACCGCGGGATCTTCGTCAATCATTCTCAGCACCCCTTGTTCCACGTACAGCCTGCGCCCGTCCTTGTAGGTCAGCCGGGTTTGCTCGGGCAAACCGGTTCCCACCAGCGAATCAGTGACCAGAACCTTCTTGTCACGCGGCTTGATCTTGTTGATGAACCGGAAGAACGGCCTGGGTACGTGCACCGGACATCCGATGAGCTCGATGCTCACGTGGTCATCCATGAGCACCGCAGTCTCCATGCCGGGCATCATCACGAGGGCCTCTTCGGGATTCTCTTTGTACCCGAGAGTAGTGTCATACATGTGGGTTACATGCCTGGCGCCAGCCAGAATTGCCTGCTCTGCCTGCTCAAAGGTTGCCTCGGTGTGCCCCAGCGAGGGAATGATTCCGTGATAGCAGAGTTGCTCGGTCAGCCATACCGCATTCTGCACCTCCGGAGCGTAGGTCAGCGTAATGATGATATCACCGACTTCTCCGATGACTCGCCTGACATCTTCAGCGGTTGGAGACTTCAGGTACTCCAGCGCATGGCCTCCGCGGCAACGCGCAGAAAGCCATGGCCCCTCCATGTGGGTACCGGGTATCATTGCTCCCAGCGGGCTGTTCTCCCGCAGTTTCCGGATCTGCTTCATTTGGGAAATGGTGGCGTCAATCGTGTTGGAAATGGTCGTTGGAACCACTCGGGTAGCCCCGTAACGCGCGTACTCGGATAACGCCTGCTCCATGTCTTCAATCGAGCTTTCCATGAAGTCGACGTTCCCGATCCCGTGGGTGTGCATGTCAATGAAGCCGGGAGAGATGGTAAGTCCCTTGACGTCGATCTTCTCGGCAGCCTCCTGCTCAGGCACCCCCGAGCCGATACGGCAGATTCTCCCGTCGCGGACCAGTACATAACCGTTCGCTATAGTCTGCGTCTCGCCAAGCACAGTTCCGTTATAGAGCAGCAGATCAGAATCCATACTTCCTCCCGTGCGCATGCGGCATCAGTTCACTTCGGCTTCCAGCGGTCCGGCCAGGGCATGTATGAACATGAGCTTTCCCGGGAGGCCCGGCATGTAGGTGGAAGGAATCCACATGGTTGGTCCGTACTTCAGAGTCACCCAAAGGGATTGTCCTTGATAGATCATGTTTCTTGAAGGCAAGTATCCGTCCACGCCTCCAATTGTGTAGTCCGCATTCATATACAGCCCGGGACCGATGGTATTGGCCCTGGCCGGGACCAGGGTGATCCTGCTGCGAAAGCTGGTGATGGAGTTCTGTATGATCGTCAGCGGGTGCAGCTTTGCGGCAACACGATGCGTAGCCTGCATCCATTCCGCCTCGCCCGCGTAGTCCTCGGCAAAATGCGGCTCCCAGAACGCAATGTGAAACACCCAGCCGATGCCGTAGACAACCACAAACTTCGCTCCTCGTGATCGCAGTTCCCCGATCTGGTCAGCGTAGTTGGGCAGCTCGCTCCTGGTTGCAAAATGGCGCCGGGATTCCGGTATTGTCAGAGTTCCCAGGGGCCCGTAGAGAGCCTGCTGCATAGCATTGCTGAACGCGCCCGGATCAGTTGCCGGCAGGGTATTGCCGTCATTGTCGCACCATTCATCCATATTGAACCCGTGGACGTGGGAGCAGTCGACATTCCAGCGGATGAGGAACTCAACTGCCCACCGATACATACCCATGGGTCCCACGGACCAGATCATGACGAGCTCCCGCCCCTCATCCTTGGCCTGCTTTATCTGCAGCGCGATTTCGTGACCCATTATGGTATTGAAGTCCTCGAGCGAATCAGCACCAACGGGCGTGAAATCCTGGTGCCACCACGACTCCCGCTTGTAGACCTCCTCGGGCGGCCTGCCGCAGCAGTAGTCAATCCGGCTCAGATCCCATTGCTCCGGAAAAAAGCCTTCAAATCTGGAGCCCGTGTATGTTGAGAGCAGATCGACCCTTCCGGCTGACCCCATGTATGCCTCCTACATCCTGCTTCTCTGTTCGGAAAGACCGCTGAACGTCACCGAACCGATAATGATGACTCCGATGAATATTCCGCGCAGATGAGGATTCACATTCATCACCACCAGGGCGTTCCCGACGATGCCGATCAGCAGAACCCCGAGAAATATGCTCAACGCGTTGCCCTTCCCCCCGGTAATCGCTACGCCACCGACGACAATTGCCGCCAGGGCATCCAGCGAGTAGGCGTCGGCGGTGCCTGCCAACGCGGTACCAACTCGCGAGATGAGAATCAGAGCTGCAAGAGCGTTCAGCACACCCACCGTGATGAACGCGCGCATGGTTACCGCAGTGGTCTTGATCCCGGAGACGTACGCAGCTTTCCTGTTGCCGCCGATCGAATACAGGAACCTGCCGTAGCGGGTGTATTTCAGCAGCACGAGGGTAACCAGTACCACGAAGACCAGGAAGATGATTGAGACCGGCAGAAAATTCGCGATCCTGGTCCGGCCCAGGGTCTCGAACCGGCCGTAGAGCGTGAAAGAACCTCCGCGACTTATCAGCAAGGCGATTCCTCTGTATACCGAACCGAGTGCCAGGGTAACGATGAAGGAGTGCGCCCGTGACTTGATAACAACCAGGCCGGTCAGCGCTCCCAATACCGTCCCCACGGCAAAGGTTACAACCACGGCAAACGGGATCGACCACTGTATCATCCACGCATGTGCGGCATCGGGCGATATCTCGCCGCCCCGCTGGATGATCAACGCCATAATGATCCCCATGAGTGATACCTGGTTCCCCACGGAGATATCGATCTGGCCCGAGATCAGAAGCATCCCGACCCCGCAGGCAATGATGCCAAGCACCGAAATCTGCTGCAGAATGTTGACGAGGTTAGTTATTCTGATGAATCGCGGATTGACTACGGTTGCCACGATACAGACGGCCAGGATGGTAATCGACAACAGCACGGACAGGTTGAGCTCGCGCCCTCTTGCTTCAACACGTTTTGCCGACGGCTTCATAGTTCCGGTTCCTTTATCACACTCACCCCGAGGGAATGCTTCACGATCTGCTCTTCCGTCATCTGGTCGCCCCGCAGCTCAGCAACCAGCCGGCCGAACCTCATGACGCCAACGGTATCACAGACAGAGACCAATTCCGGATTGTCCGAAGAGATAATGATGATGAACTTCCCATCATCAGCCAGCTTTTCGATCAGTTTGTAGATCTCGCTCTTGCTGCCCACATCAATCCCTACCGTGGGTTCATCGAATATGATGATTTCCGAATCAGCAAAGAGCCATTTTCCGAGAACCACCTTCTGCTGATTGCCCCCGCTCAGGTTGATTACCTTCTGAGAAACCGTCGGGGTCCTGATATCCAGTTGCTGAACCACTGTCCTGGCATCATCCTGCTCCTTGGCCAGATTCAGCAGGCTCTTCACCTTCTTCTTGATTTCTTTCACAAACCGGACCAGCGTGATATTCTCGTACACGGGCTGTATGAGCACAAGTCCGCTATCCTTGCGGTCCTCGGTCAGAAACCCGATTCCCTCGTCGACCGCATTGAAAGGAGAACCGGCGGTGATATCCTTTCCATCGAGCAGCAGGCTGCCGTGATCGCTGCGGTCAACCCCAAAGACAAGCTGAGCGAGTTCTGTTCTACCGGCACCAACCAGACCCGCGATGCCGTATACTTCTCCTGCCCGCACAGAAAACGAAACATGATCTACCACTCCCTCGCGGTGGAAATCAACGATTTGCAGCAGAGAGCCTTGCTCCAGGGTCTGCCTGCCCTTTTTGTCACGCACATAGAGCGACTGGGAGGATCGCCCGATCATTTCCGGGACGATTGTGTGCAAGCTGGTCTCACCTATCGCTTTTGTACTAACCCGTTGCCCGTCCTTTAAGACAGTCACGCGATCGGCTATCTCGAATATCTCGCTCAAGTGATGAGAGATATAGATAGTACTCAACCCGAGCGACGTGTAACGACGTATAAGCGAGAAAAGGGCGTTCCTTCCCTGCTCATCAAGAGAAGCCGTTGGTTCATCCAGGATCAGAATTCTGGCCTTTCTTGAGAACGCCTTGGCAATACTGATGAGCTTTTTGTCTACAAAACTCAGTGAGCTGATCTTCTTGCCTGGTTCTACGTCAATTCCCAGCTCCTGCAGCAGGACGTCGGCGGCCTGAATGCATGAGCGGAGATTGACAAATCCGTACCTGGTTCTCGGCAGATCGTACAGAAAGATATTCTCCGCAACGGTGATCTCTTCGACCAGCTGGTTCTCCTGGTGAACAGTCTGGATACCGAGCTCTATCGATCGCGACGGATCCAGATACGTATGCTTCTGATCGCCAATATGGATGTCCCCCGAATCATAGGAAACCGACCCCGCAATGATCTCGACCAGAGTTGATTTTCCTGCCCCGTTCTGACCAACCAGCGCGTGCACTTCTCCGCGTCGCAAGTCGAAATCCACGGATTTCAATGCCTGCACGCCTGGGTAGTTCTTCACGATCCTTTCGGCACGCAGGGCCATACCAGTAACCACGGTATTCTCCTCTCCTGCAAACCCGCGCTCACGCCGCCTTGACGTGCGCGCGCTCTATCCGTACCCGATACGCAAAAAGGGTTCCTTTGGGCAAGGAACCCTTCCAGATACGCTGTCCGATCAGAGAATCTCAGTACCGGCCATCACGCTCATGGACGAAGTTCCGGCCTGTAGTTGCCGGTGGTCACGAACTCCTGCACCAGGGGCATCCAGTCTTCGTTCACGTCCCAGGGGATCAGCTTCTCTTCCCAGTCATCCCGGGTGGTCCAGACGATCGGTGAATACGCCCTCTCCTGAAAGGGCCTGTCGGTCATCTTGTTTATCAGGTTCTGCGCACAGATCATGCCGTGAAGCCCGGGCGACAGGCTCATGGCGTAGTCGATATCGCCATTGCGGAGATTGACGATATCCGTGGGACCACCATTGACAGTGATGACGACCACATCATCCAGATTGACTCCTTCTTCCTTCAGTCCCTGGATGATCCCTTCCGTGATCTCCTGGCTGGCTCCCATCGCGACGTTGAACTCGAGCCCTCCCTGGACCATTCCTTTGGTAATGTTCAGTGACGGTTCAGTGGCGTATTGTCCGTCCTGGGGATCCGTTGCAAGGCTCATTCCGTCAATCCGCGCAATTGCATCCGTGAATCCTTGAATTCCCAGCATTACCGGCGGGCTGCCCAGAAATCCCTGCAACCAGAGAATTCTGAGGTCGCCGGACTCCGCGGCTCTCAGCTCCCTGGCGAGCTTCTGATAGATCTCGTACCAATCGAAGTCGATATCGGCGAACGGTTTGCCCGCTCCAGGGGCGATGCCGCTCTCGGTCAGCTGAATCGGGATACCTGCCTGGTTGGCGAGACGTGCAGAGTACTCAGCGCTCTCAGGTGTTGCCGATGTTACGTTGATAGCATCAACACCCATGGCGATCAGGTTCTCGATCGCCCGCGTCTCCTCATCCGGCCGATACTCGTGATACTGCCATACCAGGCGCACGTTCTCCTGTTCCGCCACCAGTTTGAAGCCTTCATGGAAGGCCGCGAACCATCCTATCTCATAAGGAATAACCACACCGATTGTCAGCTCTTCCCGTTCTGCCGCCCCTCGTGCATAGACAGGTGACACCAGCACCGCGAATACTACAAGCAGTACAAAGACAAGACCAAGTTTCTTCTTCATAGCAGATTCCTTCCTTTTCTGTCACTGGAATATTGCGTTCTAGGACCGTACAGTTCGGCATACTCTGTCAGTGTCGGCTACCTCCTTGGGTTTCTCTGATTCCCCTGGCCGCAGGGTATGCTGCCACGCTGAATAGCAACAGCACATATCACCGTTTGCTGACCACTCATGTGTGATTTCTTCAGCACCCGACATTATAGGTGGCAAATCTGCACGGTGTCAATTTTCCGCTCGAAATCCTTATGGAACCGCACGGTCACCGTTCAGAAGCAGTGCCGGGAACAGGACGCGAAGTCACTGCGCCCGACCCTGTGCCAGACTGCGATTCCGCAGGCTACTCCTGGCGCGATATGAAAGGCAGTCGAACGGTCTCCCCGGATTCCATCGACTGGTCTATTGCCATACACAGTTCATGTGTGAGAAAGCTCTCCTCTATGTTGAGTTCAGGCTCACGATTGTCCCGGATTGAACCTACAAAGTCATCAACAAGGAACTGAAAGGGATGGTGGCTTACGGCCCCACTGTCAGGCATGACGGTCTCGAAGGTCTGCCATCCGGTCTGGCCGGGAAACGATTCCTTGAAGTAGAATCTGTTCTGCACTACAGAGCCTTTTGAACCGTGAAGCAATACATTAACCAGGTACGGGGACTCTATCTCGAAACTGCAGCTTGTCTTGCCCACTGCACCATTGGCAAACTTGACCGCCGAAAGATAGGTAGGAGGATACTCGAAGTCTTCACGATGCCCCCGGACACACTCCGCATGAACACTCTCGACTTCACCGCAGAGGTAACGAACCAGGTCAACTGCATGGATACCGGCTACCAGTGATGCCGACGGGCCGCCGCTTCTCTTCTGTCCGCCCCAGGAGAATCCGTTCCAGACCGGACTGAGTTTGTGGAAATAGTCGATCTCGATATAGAACAGCCTGCCGAAGACGCCGGTCTCGATCATGTGCTTGAGATTGATCACAAAGGGATTCCACCGCAGCACCATACCGCACTGGAACTTCACCCCCGCGGCTTTGACTGCACGGTATACCCTTCCGACCTCTGCGGAGTCCATCCCGATCGGCTTCTCGCAGATCACGTGCTTTCCCGCCTGGGCGGCCCGTATCGTTTCATCGGCGTGCATGAAATGCGGACTGGTGATGACAATCATGTCGATATCGCTGCGGCGTACAAGATCATCATAGGCGTCCAGTACCTCACAGGTGAACCCGTGGGCGGCGACCCTCGCCTTTGTCTTATTCTTGTCCCGGCCGACAACCGCCACGACTTCAGAGCCCAGGTTGGCGTTGATCGACTTGATATACTCAATCGCAACATCACCAACACCGAATACCCCAGCTTTGAGCGCCTCCACACCGCACCTCCTCTCTCTTCCAGGCCCGAATCGCGTGGACATCCACCACGCCCTGATCGAAGTCGATGCATTATACATCAGGACACGCCATTTGGCGACCGCCAGGCTGAGTTGGTTCAGCAATTGCGTTTTGACCGTGTAGCGCCGCGCTTGTCTGCACGGAGTTGGTTGTGCCCGCTTTCCCTTACGCGCCGGCTGTTGTATGCTGAGCAGCCATGAGACTGTCGCGCTTCGGAGAGAAGCTTACCACTGAATCCGGCATCCTGGCGCTGATGGACGATCTCGGCAAGGCATTGGCGGGCGACCGGAAGAAGTACATGCTCGGCGGCGGCAATCCGGCGCACATCCCGCAGATGAACGCCCTCTGGCGCGATCGGATGCAGCGTATACTCGACACCCCGGGCGCGTTTGAGCGCATGCTGTCAAACTACGATCCGCCGCAGGGCAACCCCGCCTTCATCGAAGCGCTGGCGCGCCTGCTCAACCGACGCCTGGGCTGGCCGGTCGAGCCCGGAAACATCGCCGTCACCAACGGCAGCCAGACCTCATTTTTCCTGCTGTTCAACATGCTCGGCGGCACACGATCCGACGGATCACACGGCCGAATCCTGTTTCCGATGATGCCTGAGTACATCGGGTACGCCGACCAGGCAATCGACCCGGCAGTCTTCACCGCACACAGGCCGGTAATTGAAGAGCTGGACCGGCACACGTTCAAGTATCACGTCGATCTGCAGGCCATCGCTGTCGACGCCGACATCGCAGCGCTGTGCGTCTCGCGCCCCACAAATCCAACCGGCAACGTCCTGACCGACGAAGAACTGACGTACCTCGACGCAATCGCGCGACAGGCGGAGGTCCCGCTGATTATCGACAACGCCTACGGAGTTCCGTTTCCGGGCATGATTTTCGAACCCGCCACCCCGCTGTGGAACGAGAACATAATCGTCGCTATGAGCCTGTCCAAACTGGGACTACCGGCCACGCGAACCGGAATCATTATTGCGGCTTCCGAGGTGATCAACGCGGTAACCGCATGCAACGCGGTGCTGAGTCTGGCCAACGGCAGCATCGGTCAGACTGTGGTTACGCCGCTGCTGGAGTCCGGTGAGATTCTGCGCGCGTCGGAGCAGATCATTCGGCCGTATTACCAGCGCAAATCACAACAGGCAATCGGCTGGATACGCGAGGCATTCAGCAGCGATATAGATTACCGCGTGCACCGGTGCGAAGGGTCGCTGTTCCTGTGGGTATGGTTCCGTAACCTGCCGGTCAGCACGCTGGAGCTTTATCGGCGTCTGAAACGGCGCAACACCATCGTGGTTCCCGGACGGTACTTCTTTTTCGGCCTCGATCAACCGTGGGAGCACCAGGATCAGTGCATCCGTCTGAACTACGCCATGGACGATTCCGACGTACGCATGGGTATCGGGCTGATTGCCGACGAAGTACGCCGTGTGCAGGCGGAACGGGTTGGAGAAGACCGCAATAGCACGCTATAGTGGCCGTGATGAGTGACCGTGACGCCCCGGATCCAATTGACCCCGCCCGCCAGCAGATTCCTGCTTCGCTCGAAGGCTACTTCCTGATCTCCGAAACCGACCTGATGGATCCCAATTTCTTTCGATCCGTGGTGCTGATCACCGACCACAACGAGCAAGGCGCGTTCGGCCTGGTAGTCAACCGCAAATCCACCGCGCAGCTTCTTGACGTGCTGCCGGGCTTCTCCGAGCACGATGCCGGAGTCATCCCGATATACGTCGGCGGACCGGTTCAACAGGAGTATCTCTTCGTGCTGCATTCCGGACTACCGCACGGGACACAGAATGAGCACGCCGAGAAGCCGGCACCGGGCGTGATCTTTGAACCGGCAACCGAGCCGCTGGTGGAGTACCTGCAACGGAACTGGCCGGCGATTCCCCACGATGATCGGCCCAAGCTGCACCTCTACGCCGGATACTCGGGATGGGGTCCCGGGCAACTGGAGGCCGAAATCCGCCACGGAGCATGGTACTTTCACAAGGCAACCGCCGACATCGTGTTTCACCCCGAGCCCGAGCAAGGCTGGACGGAAGCACTCAGCCGCAAGGGTGAGATCTACCGCATCATCGCCGAAACCGGATACCGCCCGTCGACCAACTGACAGGATCCCCTCCGCGCCTGAGCCGCCAAATGCTGAGCCGCCAAATGCTTGCGGAATCAACAGTCGCGTGGTAGGCTGGCGCTTGATTCGCGCAGACGACCGGTCGGGAAGTCTCTACAGCAGGCGCGCGTGTAGCTTGGAGGAGGGAAGATGAGGATCTCTACCAGGATCAACGGGATGGTTGCGCTGGTAGTATCAGGATTCCTGGTGATTCTCATCGGTGCCGGTGTGGCGGCGGTCAACGTGAGTGCCTTCAGCAATCTGCAATTGCAGATGATGAGGCTTTCCCGGGCGGCATACCGACTATCGCTGGAGACCAATAACGTACTGGCTTCCTCCGGCCGGCTTGAGACGCTCTATCAGTCATGGCGAGAGGCTGCGGGAGAGCTGCACGATTCGGTGAATCGGGTAGCCGATCATCGTGGCCTGCGTATGCTGAGTGCCGAAGCCCGCGAACGTGCCGAGGACATCGCCCGGCTCTGGTCCTACAGCGGCCCCCGACTCGGCAGACTCGAAGAGGCAATTGACGCTATTCTGGCCACGCCGCGGATCCCCCAAAGCGCCCTGCGGGGCATTAACCCGACCATGCAGTACGCGCTGTCAGAAGGCCTTCCGGATGATACCCTGGCCGCGCTGAACAGCGCGCACGCGACGCTACTGGCCGTAAACGAAAGCCTGATGACTACGCTGGTCGAGCAAACCGAGCAGGCAAGCGGTGAGATAGCGGCGCAGGCGGCCACGCTGCAGCGTACCGTAGTCGGCGCCGCGGTTGTGGCGGTGCTCATCGTGCTGACGCTGGCATTGGTGCTGGCGCGTAGCGTTGCGCGTGATCTGGAGCGGTTCTTCGCCGACGCCAACGCGGCAATGCGCCGAATGTCCCGACACGAGCATACCGTGACCGCCGGTTCCAGCAAGTCCGTGACCGCACTCAACCAGATCACCAGAAGCATCGGATCGATCAAGCAGCAGTTCGAGGCCCTGGACCGCGGTATCGCCGGTTCGGCCAGCGCCATCCGGACCATCGCTGAACGGCTGAATTGCCTCAGCGGCGGCCTGGAGCAACAGACCGACGCGATCAGGCACTCCTCGGCGTCCGTTGCGCAGCTGAACACGTCGATACGAAGCGTTGAGCATACTGCAACCGAGCGCACGCAGGGTACCGAAAAGCTGAGAATGGCGGTCCAGAACGGCGGCGAACGCATCGCGGCCAGCAACGAGACCGTACGGGCAATAGCCGGCAAGATCGACGAAATCCTGCAGGTGAACGAGGTGATCAACTCGATCTCCAGCCAGATCAATCTGCTGTCGATGAATGCCGCCATCGAGAGCGCCCACGCGGGAGAGGCCGGCCGCGGCTTTGCCGTTGTTGCCGAAGAGATTCGCAAGCTCTCGCAATCGACGTCCGAGAACGCCAAACGCATCGGCAGGTCACTGCAGGCCATCACCGGTCAGATTCGTGAGGCGCTGCAGTCGAGCGACAGCAGCCACAAGGCCTATGAGCGCATCTCGCGCGACGCCGATTATCTTGCCGGTGCGATGGACCAGATTGCGGCCGGCATGCAGGAGCTCTCCCTGGCCGGCGGCGAGGTGTCGCGGAGCTCGATCGACGTTGAGCGCATCAGCGGGGAGATTCGTGACGGCTCACAGGCTGCGAGCAGGCGTTCAAACGAGATTAGCGGCGCCGTGCAGCGAATCCGCAGTATGTCGCTGCGCCTTGTTCAGGGGATCAACAGGATTGACGGTGGCACGCGCGCGATTCTGGATTCGCTGGCGGCGGTCAGCGGCGCCGCCGGCGAAAGCACACAACAGATAGAGGAACTCAGGCGGCTTCTGGAGACTTTCACGACCGCAGACGCCTTCGGTGGACCGAAGTCACCGCCTTCGGCGGACTCGACGCTGAAGCGCAACTGATCAGACGTTGTAGGTCCCGGCCGCAACGTTTCCGCCGCTGCCGGTCCAGTTGGTGTGATGGAACTCCCCGCGCGGTCGATCAACGCGTTCGTAGGTGTGAGCTCCAAAGTAATCGCGCTGGGCCTGAATCAGGTTGGCCGGAAGGCGTGCGGTGCGGTAGCCGTCGTAGAATGCCAGCGCGGTGGAAAAGGCCGGTACCGGAATTCCGAGCAGTGCGGCTTCGGCTACCACCGTGCGCCACGACTCCTGGCATGAATCAATCAGATCGCGGAAGAAGTCATCCAGAATCAGGCTGTCGAGCTCCGCGTCCCTGTCGAAAGCCCGCTTGATATCGCCGAGGAATGCACTGCGGATAATGCAGCCGCCGCGCCACATGTTGGCCACGTCACCCATGTTGATCTTCCAGTCGTACGCTCTGGCTGCTTCCGCTATCTGCATGAAGCCTTGCGTGTATGAGATAATCTTGCTCGCCAGCAGCGCTTTGCGGATGCTTTCCACAAATGCCGCCTGGTCCGCGTTAAAGCTGCGCTGCGGTCCGCTGAGCAACTCCGCCGCCTTGACACGCTCGGCCTTACGTGCCGAGAGCGCCCGCGCAAACACCGCTTCCACGATCAGGGTAACCGGAACACCGAGTTCCAGGGCGTTGATTCCGGTCCACTTGCCGGTCCCTTTCTGCCCCGCCGCGTCGAGTATCTTTTCAACCATCGGGGTCCCGTCGGTATCCTGGAACCCCAGAATGTCGCGCGTGATCTCGATCAGGTAGCTGTCAAGCTCAGTCTGGTTCCACTCGGCAAACACCGCATGCATCTCTTCGGCGGACATCGCCAGTCCACTCTGCATCAGGTGGTACGCCTCTGCGATAAGCTGCATATCGCCGTACTCGATGCCGTTGTGCACCATCTTGACAAAATGGCCCGCGCCGTCGTCGCCAACCCAGTCGCAGCACGGCTGCCCGTCGGGGGCCTTGGCCGCGATGGCCTGGAATATCTCCTTGACCGCCGGCCACGCCTCGACGTTTCCGCCGGGCATGATGGAGGGGCCGAATCGGGCGCCCTCTTCGCCGCCCGAGACGCCGGTTCCGATAAACAGGATGCCCTTCTCCTGCAGCTCCCTGGTTCGCCGCACGCTGTCGGGGAAATGCGAATTGCCGCCGTCGATGATGACATCGCCGGCTTCGAGATACGGCAGCACCATCTCGATGAAGACATCGACGACTTCACCTGCTTTTACCATCAGCATCACGCGCCGCGGCCTCTTCAGTGCCACCGCAAAACCCTCGATTGTGGTGGTACCAATGATGGCATCACGCCCCTTTGCCGGGCCCTCAAGAAACTCCTCGGTCCTGGCGGCGGTACGATTGAAGACTGCCACGCTATAGCCGTGGTCGTTCATGTTCAGTACCAGGTTCTGTCCCATCACGGCCAGCCCGATCAGTCCGATATCAGCCTGCATTGCTCCGTCTCCTTATGAATAACGCAGGGGCCCGGATTCGAGCGCGTCGCAGAAAACCGCGTTGGAGACGCACTCGTACGGCGCGACTGCAGCCTGTGACTTTTCCGCTTCCCTCGTGTACAGTGTTTCAGATTCCTGCGTTATGTGCAACGGTTTCAAACCCCGGCGCGTCATAACGACTCCGCGCGTCATGATCCGCAAACGGTGCACGGTATGGCGGCGCGATCAGAAGGACGGACCGGCAACACGATGCTACGGCCACGGCAGCACGCACGAACAGAACCCACGGGCGCCGGTTCGGCCATCACAGCCCTGATAGCGGTCACCGTGCTGCATGGCATGATCCACGGCTACAGCATCTTCCTCAGCCCGCTCAATGATCAGCTGCGCCGTTTCTTTGCGGTCGACACCATAACCGCCATCACCGCCATGAAGTCGACTTACCTGGCCGTCTACGCCCTGGGAAATCTGGTGTTTGGAGCGCTTACCAACCGGCTCTCGGCCCGCAATACGCTGGCGGCGGGCATGGTCGTAAACGGCCTGGCGGTGGCGTCCTTCAGCCGCGTCGGACCCGACGGAATCGCACAGATGCACCTGCTGTGGGCGCTGGCGGCCATTGGCGGCAGCGTCTACCATCCAATTGCCAACGTGCTGATCACACGGCTCTACCCCGAGCGCAAGGGCACCGTACTCGGCATCACCGGCCTGGGCGCGGCGGTGGGGTTTGCGTTTGCTCCGTTGTCAACCGCGATCCTCACGGCTACCTTTGGCCTGCAGTGGCAGCAGATCGCACTGCTGTTCGGGGTCGCGGGCACGGGCGTTGGCGTTCTGGCCTGGTTCTGTATTCCGAGCATGACCGCCACCGCCGGGGCCGTGCTCAGCGTTCCGCGGCCTGTACACCGCAGCGCGCGTTCGCTCGGCGCAGTGATGTTGGGACTGGTGATTGCAATCGCATGCCTGCGCGAGATTGCAATGTGGAGCATCCTCGACATCTCCGACTTCTTTCTTACAGCCCTGCTGCGGGACGGCACGAGGACCGGTTTCTACCTGTTCCTGATCTACCTGCCGGGTGTCTTCGTCAAGCCGCTGGTGGGGAGTCTTTCAGACCGTTTGGGCCGTAAGCAGCTGGCCTCCACGGCACTGGTCTTCTACGGGCTCACGATTGCGGCAACCGCAATTGCCGGACCCGCCGCGCTGATACCCATCTACCTGCTGATGGGGGTCGGCCAGTCGGCCACCATCCCGTCAATTGAGGCAATTGTCGCCGACAGCACCAGCGAACGCAATCGCGGACTGGTTTTCGGCGTCTTTGTAACCGCCGGGATCGGTCTGGGAGCGATGGGCCCGCTGCTGTCCGGCGCGGTGCTCGATGCGCTGGGTGGGACGTTGGGCGCATTCCGCATCTGGATGGTGGTTCTGGGCAGCCTTCCGCTGGCGGGCGGGCTGCTGCTCGGAGCCCTGCGCTTCAACATCCCGTCCAAATCCGCGGCCTTCGACGCCCCGCGCACAACGGTGAATTGACAGTTTGGAGACTCACGATATAGGATACCTTTTGAAAGCAAACGAAGCATGCCGCGTGATGCGGACCACGACACCGTTGCCGCCATACCGGCCGTTCGGCAACGCGGCCGCATTGATCAGCAGGGATCGAGGGAGTACAGATGAGTTACACGGATGAGTTGTTTGGGCTGCAAGGTGTCAAGGTCGTAATCACCGGTGGCGCCGGTGTGATTCCCGGGGCAATGGCCGAAGCGCTGCTGGGCGCCGGCGCTGAAGTCTGTCTCTGGGGCCGCGGCACCGGGCACCCGGTGCAGGAGGCGGTGGACCGTTTGGTTGAGAGTACCGGCGCCGCCGGGCGCGTATTCGGGGTGACCGTCGATACCGGAGACGAGTCCTCGGTAGAGGCCGCACTGCAGCAGACCGTCGCGCAGATGGGGCCGCCAACGGCACTGATAAACGGTGTCGGCGGCAACAAGACCAAGTCCGCGTTTCCCGAAACCGACGTGCCGCTGTTTGAAGAAGTACTGGTGATGAACGTCATGGCCGGTCTGGTCGTTCCGACCAAGATATTCTCGCGATACTGGATCGCCAACAAGCTGCAGGCTTCGATCATCAACCTGGCTTCGATGGCATCCTATATCCCGCTCTCGGGAGTCGCTGCCTACGGAGCCGCGAAGGCGGCGGTCATGAACCTGACACTTGCCAATGCGCGCGAGTTCGCACAGCACGGCATTCGCGTCAACGCCATTGCACCGGGGTTCTTCCTGGGATACCAGAACAGATCGCTGCTGATCAAGGACGACGCAACCGGAGAACTGACCGACCGCGGTAAGGCAATCATCGCCCACACCCCGTTTGGTCGCTTCGGCAACGTTGACGACCTCAAGGGCACGACGGTCTATCTTGTGAGCCAAAAGGCCTCCGGCTTCATCACCGGGGTTACCGTACCGATCGATGGCGGTTACCTGACTCATAACGTGTAGACCGGCAGTGGGGGCAAGACACAATGAAGCAATTCCTGGGTTACGATTTTCTGCTCGGCAGCGAAACCGCCCGCCGGCTCTACGCGGAGCACGCGGAACCGATGCCGATTTACGATTACCACTGCCACATACCGCCGGACAGGATCGCCGACAATCACCAGTTTGCCAACATCACCGAGATATGGCTGGCCGGCGATCACTACAAATGGCGCGCGATGCGCGCAAACGGTGTACCGGAACGCCTGATCACCGGTGACGCCCCCGATCACCAGAAGTTCCAGGCGTGGGCCGAGACGGTTCCGTGCACCATCGGCAATCCGCTCTATCACTGGACCCACCTCGAGCTGCGCAAACCGTTCGGCATCTTTGATGCACTGCTGGACGGTTCGACCGCCGCGCGGGTCTGGGAACAGACCAACACAATGCTGGCGCGACCGGAGTTTTCCACCAACGGCATTCTCAGACAGATGAACGTCCGCTTCATCTGTACTACCGACGATCCCGCGGATGACCTTGAGCACCACAGGGCAATTGCCGAAAACCCCTCAATCAGCACCAGGGTGGTTCCGGGATTCCGTCCGGACAAAGCGCTGGCAATCGAAAGCCCGGTTGCCTGGCGCAGTTACCTGGAGCGCCTCGGCAACGCGGCCGGAGTTTCAATCGATTCACTGGAAGACCTCAAACAGGCGCTGCGTCAACGAATCGACTATTTCCACTCGTTGGGCTCGCGCATCAGTGATCACGCCCTCACCCTGCCCATCGCGCGACCGCACAGCGAATCGGAGATCAGGTCGGTGTTCAAGCGCGCGCTGGGAGGAACTGCACCCGATTGCGAAGCGGCCGAGAAGTTCCGTACGCACATGCTGCTGTTCCTGGGAAGCGTATACCACGAGCTCGACTGGGCCTTCCAGTTGCACATCGGCGCACTGCGTAACGTCAACAGCCGCATGCTCAAAGTGCTCGGCCCCGACACCGGATACGACTCAATGGCCGACGGCGAGGTGGCGGCGCCGCTGGGCCGGCTGCTCGATATGCTCGACCAGACCGGGCGGTTACCGCGCACCGTACTGTACAATCTCAACCCGCGTGACAACGAGCTGATAGCCACCATGATCGGCAACTTCCAGGATGGGTCGGTTCCCGGCAGGATGCAGTTCGGTTCCGGCTGGTGGTTCAACGATCAGAAGGACGGTATGCAGCGCCAGATGACGGTACTGGCCAACATGGGCCTGTTGAGCCGCTTCATCGGGATGCTGACCGACTCGCGCAGTTTTCTCTCGTACCCGCGTCACGAATACTTCCGTCGCATCCTGTGCGACCTGATCGGCGGCTGGGTGGAGAACGGCGAAGCTCCCAACGATATGACGCTGCTCGGACGGATGGTGGAAGACATCTGCTGGAACAATGCGGTCAGCTACTTCGGGATTGAAGTGTAAGCCGCCGGCACCGACGACCAACGTGCTCTACCCTTCAACGCTGCCGCTCTATTTCTTTCTGGTATTGCCGGTCATGTGGTAGAATAGCCTTGTGATGTCAATACGAACGATTGCACTTGTGCTACTGTTCACGGCGTCCGGTGCGTGGACACAAAACGTCTACCAGCCGCACGCCCGCGAGGTTCAGGATCTGCGCTACCTCTACAGTCTTGCACGCCTGAGCTTTCCCGAGACATCGTTCCCGGTTTCGCGCCGCGATCTGCAGCGGCGCGCGCTTGAATTGAGCGCCTCTGCTCACGGAGCAGTCCTGAGCGAGGAGATCGACGACTACCTGCAGCGACTGGGCTACAACGAAGAGGATATCACCGTCTCAGCCGCACTCGACTTCCGCTTTCAGGTGTTCAACCGCAACATCGACATACGCAACTACGATGACTTCTCGGAGAAGGTGCGCGAGCTCGACCCGTTTGCCGTCCTGGGATTGGGGTACTCCCACGACGCGCTGGGCTCGCTCTTCATCCGCGCTGACGCGATTTCCGAGTACAACCAGAGCGGCTATACCAACTACCCGACCTACCGCGAACGCCGCCCGTTCTCGGCCGAATACAACTTTGTGCGCGAGGGCTACCTGCAGTACTTCATCGGCCCGCTCGAGACCGTTTTCGGCCGCCAGAACCTCCATATCGGTCCGGCGCCCGCCACTTCGCTCTACGTTTCGCACGAAGTGCCTTTTCTGGACGCTCTGCGCGTCAAGCTACCGCTCGGCCCGCTGACCATGACGATGATCTGGGCCACCATGGAGAACCGCCGTACAATCGAGGAGCGGCAGGCCGAGCGGAACGGCCTGGATAAGCTCGACCGCGGCGAGCTGTACGACTGGGACCGTAACATCATCCTGAACAGCATTCATCGTTTCGAGTGGGCCTTCGGCCGGCTGCGAGCCGGAATCGGGGCCAGTACCATCATTGTGCGCGAGATGAACGAGTTCCATCTGGCGGACCTCTTTCCGGTGTTCAGCCGCCACAACGCCAACATCGCACCCAACAACCTCAGCGTAATGCTCGATCTGTCGTACGCCGTGGCGCCCGGTCTGGAGACCTACGCGCTGGTCGGTTTTGACGACATGGACGCCGGAATAATCGGGTACGGTGACGGCCCTATTCCCACCATCGACGCCTACGTTGCAGGCGCGGTCTACCGGACACACCGCGCGGGGCTGCGCGTGACCGCGGAAGCTGAAGTCGGCACGACCCACGATCTGTGGGGAAACTTCGACGACGATGAACGCTTGTCGCGCGCCATCTACCGCATGGACCTGGTGGGACCCAACCGCGCCATGCCGCTGACGTCACCGTACGGTCCCGGTGTGGTGTGGGCCAGCCTGGGCGGAGAGATCGAGACGGCCCCCGGCTTCAGCAGTGCGCTGCGCCTGCTGCTGCTGAACCGCAATACAGAGGTCGATCTCTACGCCACGTCGTACGGCGGACAGTCGCGGGACGCCGACCGCGCGACGTCGTTTCGTACCGAGATCGACCTGCGGTATCGGCTTGCCGAACGCAGCTACGTGACGCTCTCCCCGTCGGTCACCATTGACTCGGACGGGGCCGACTGGCGCCTGTCGATTGGCGCGGGCACCGGTATCGCCGGCAGCAGCCGTGTTGGAAGCTACCGGCCCGATTGACCGGCGGCACCCCGCGGGCAGCGCGCGGTTGGTTGACGATTCCCGCGTGGTAGAGGAGACTGAGCCCTATGGTACGCAAGATTGTCGCTGTGGCCACGGCCGGCATACTGGTAGCCTGCGCGTCGGCGGCGGCGCGCGAATACAGCAAACCGCCTGCCATGGTCAATCCGTTGCGGTCGGTGACTACGGAGTCCTCACCCTGGATACCGGCCGGCTATTTCTCCCTCGGCCACTGGCGCTATGACATCAGGCGCAGCAAGTACAACCTGTTCGAGATGCGCACCCAGGGCGCGGCGACCGTCTTCCAGCACGACGCGCGGTTCGGTCTGGGTCTCTTCTTCAGCTCGATCCTTGACTCGGGGCCCGGGCCGGAGGACTGGGATACACCGACGCGCGTCGGGTGGCGCATGGATGCGGTGCAGTTCGAGTATGGCCTCAACCTTGGGTACCGCTTGCGCGGCGTCGATGTGATGCTCGAGTATTCACGCTCCAGCTTTCACCCGTTCCGTGACAAAGCCGAGGAGAACTACCGGATCATCACCACCGATTACCTGCGAGCAGCCGTCATGCCGCCGCCGCTGCGGTATGCCGCTCTGGAAGGCGAAGCGTACCTGCGCAGCGGATGGCTCGATCTCTACGACGCCTGGGGTGCGGACTACGATCCGCCACGCGCTGTGTGGAAGACCACCCTCGGGGCCTGGGTTGATCTGCCGCTGCGGGAGCAGGCGCGCCTTCAACGTCGGGCGGGCGGTGCTTCCGCGGGGCCGCACGCGTTCATCTACCTGCAGCCGGAGCTGCTGTTCCTGCGTGACGGCGGCGCCGATCTCGATTTCTACGGTGAACTGGGCCTGCGGCTGCCGGGCGACTTCGGCAACATCGATCTCTTTCTCACCTACTGGCGTGTCGGTGATATCGAGGAGGTCGCCGACCGCGAGGTGACGGTCAACCTGGTCGGGCCCGCCATCCGTTTTGTGACCGAGCCTGCACGGAGGGATCCCGTTGTGATCGATTAGCGCCGTGGACAATCAACCTGAGAGTTACGGGCCGCACTCGGTGGCGGAATTGATGAGCGGAGCCCTGTCAAGGCAGAGTGCCCGCAAAGCGCTCTCTGAGCTCGGCGTTTTTGAACGCAGCTTCAACGGCAACTCGGGGTTCTCCAGCTCACTGTGGCGATCCTGGGGCTATACCGATGCCGATCATCAGGCCGGCCTGTGGCTCGCACTGGTTCATCCCGCGGATGTGGAACGTGTGGTGCACGCCTATTCGCAGGTACTGTGCGGCAATCAATCGCAATTCCGTCAGGAGTACCGTACCCGTGCGCCCGACGGCCGCTGGCGCTGGATTATCAGCCGTGGCCAGGTAGTTGAACGTGACCAGGCCGGCAATCCGCTCCGTTACCTCGGCTCCGAAATGGACATCAGCGACCGTAAGCAGTCCGAGCAGGAGCTCAGCCACGCCAAGGCAACCGCCGAGCAGGTGGCTCGCGAAGCCGAAACCCTGCGCCGGGCGGGAGCGATCGTGGCTTCGAGTCTCGAGATAGAGAGAACCGTCAAGCTGGTGCTCGAGCAGCTGTCCGAAGTCGTCACCTACGACACCGCGTCCGTGATGCTGTTGCACGAAGAGTCCGTCGAAATCATCGGCGGCAACGGATGGGCCAACATGGGGCAGGTTGTCGGGATGCGCCTGCCGGTACCGGCTGACAATCCGCACAGCGAAGTGCTCGCGCGCCGAACTCCGCTGCGCCTGGATGATGTACGGTCGCGCTACCCGGATTTCCGGGTGATCTCCGAGGAGTCGGTCCGTTCCTGGATTGGAGTACCGCTGATCACGCACAACAAGGTACTCGGCCTGCTGACGCTGCACAAGAGACAGCGAGGTTTCTTCGCCGAAGACCACGTCCGCCTCACCGCTTCGTTTGCCGATCACGTGGCCGTGGCACTCAACAACGCCCGGCTCTACGCCGAGACTCGTCACCTCGCGATGACCGATCACCTCACCGGCCTGGCGACGCGGCGCGCGTTCATGGTGCACGCCAACGCACTGACCGAACAGTCCGTGCGCTACAAGCACCCGCTGGCGGTGTTCATGCTGGACGTTGATCGCTTCAAGCAGATCAACGATACCCATGGCCATACGGCCGGTGACACGGTGTTGGTGATGCTGTCGGCCGCCGCGCGCCGCGCGCTGCGCAGGTCCGATGTTCTGTGCCGCTACGGCGGAGAAGAGTTCGCGGCCCTGCTTCCCGAGACCGAGGTGGACGAAGCGCTGCGGATTGCCGAAAGGGTCCGCGTGGCGATCTCACGGCTGCGCATTCCTGAAGTGCGGCTGCCCGTCACCGTCAGCATCGGGATATCATCCGTGCGGCTCGAGACCGAACAGACAATCGACGACGCCTTGCGGCGTGCCGACACGGCGCTCTACCGGTCCAAAGATGGCGGCCGAAACCGGTGCAGCGTGCGTTGATACCTCACGTTCTTCACACCACGCGCCCGGCTTCGCCCGTGACCCTGTTGCCGCCGTGGTGTAGAATGGCTGCGGAGGCAACCGAGTGAAACGGAGAGCATCGATAGGGTTCATCGGCACCGGGGTCATGGGAGCCGGCATGGCGCGGCATTTTCTGACCGCCGGACACACTCTTCACGTCTACAATCGGACCAGAGCCCGGGCTGAGTCGCTGATTGAAGCCGGTGCCTGTTGGCAGCCGGGCGCGCGTCAGGTAGCCGAGCAGTCGGAGGTGATCTGCACCATGCTGGGCTTCCCCGGGGACGTCGAGGAGATCTACTTCGGATCCCGGGGCCTGATCGAAAACAGCGCGCCGGGAACCTTCCTGATTGACTTCACCACCTCCAAACCGGCACTCGCGCAGCAGATCTATCAACAGGCGCAGCAGCGCGGCGTCCACGCCCTCGATGCGCCGGTATCCGGAGGTGACCGCGGGGCGCGCGAGGCAACGCTCTCGATCATGGTTGGAGGCAGCCGCGAGGCGTTCGCCGATCTGAAAGAGCTCTTGGCCGTGCTCGGCAACGCAGTCTACCAGGGACCCGCGGGATCCGGTCAGCACACCAAGATGTGCAACCAGATAGCGGTGGCCGGCGTGATGATCGGCGTGTGTGAATCAATGGCGTACGCGGTGCACGCCGGTCTCGACCCCGACACGGTACTGCAGAGCATTGCGCACGGGGCCGCGGCCAGCTGGCTGCTGTCGAATATTGCGCCGCGCTTTCTGCAGGGCGACTACGCAGCGGGATTCTACATCAAACACTTCATCAAGGACATGTCAATTGCCATTGAAGCCGCCGAGGAGATGCGGCTCGATCTTCCGGGACTGGGGCTCGCGAAGCAGCTGTACCAGCGCCTCGCGGACCAGGGACACGGCGACCTGGGCACGCAGGCCCTCTACCGGCTGTTCGCATGAGAGGGAACCGGTGATGACGTCGATTCAGTCCGTACGCGATATGGAAAACGTTGTTCTGGCACACACCTGGGTCTGCATCTTCTTCCTGCGAACCGACTGCGCAGTCAGCGCGGATGCACTACCGCGCGTGAGCAGGATGCTCAAGAGATTCAGCGACGTGGTCGGCTGCAGGTTCAACATAGATGACGATCCCGCAGCCGCGGGGCGTTACCTGGTATTCGATACACCGGCGGTCATCGTGTACTTCAAGGGCAAACCGGTGATCCGGCAGTCCGGGGGCGTGGCCGTCAACCAGATCTACGACGCGCTGCAGAAGATGCACCAGCAGCAGGACCTATCCTGAGCGCTCCGCATTGACCATATCGATCCACGCGGCCCGCCCGCCGGGCCGCAATACCAGTCCGAACCGTTCACCAAAGCGCGCCACAACCGCCACCTCTTCCCCGGGGCTGAACTGTGCCACAATATCGCTGCCGGGTTCCGGGGCGACGTACGCGGCCCGCGGCTGCTGGACGGTAATAACCTCCAACGCATCGGCAGCGGCAGTCACCGAGGCTCGCGGCACGTATCCTTGCTCGCCGCTCGGCAACGCGACCCGGTAAAACCCACGCCGCGCGCCCTTGAGACGCAGCGCGGATCCGGCTGCCAGCGGATCACTCACCGGCTCGCCGACCGATTGGCGGCTGGGGGCAATCTGCTCCACGTCTATTGGCCGGCCGATCGCGTCAAAGCGCGCCGGCGACTGGATCACGCCCGAGCGTGCCGCCGGGTAACGTACCGGCACAACTTCGGCCGTTGTTCGCAGCCAGGTACCGATCCGGTATTGCGGCGACAGCGCCGGGTGCAGGGTACGATCCGGAGACACAAAGAAGTACCATGGATCTACCGGCCGGCGCCAGTTGGCCTGGTAGATCCCGATATGCAGGTGCGGCGGGGTGGTGAACGCGTTGCCGGTATTGCCGACCGTGCCGATCACATCCCCCGGCCGGACCTGTGAACCTTCGGTCGTCAGCTGCTCGTCGAGATGGGCGTAATAGATCCGCAGGTTGCGCTCACGGTCACTGAGTGTGACGATGTTCCCGCCCAGTCTTCGTTCTCCGACACGCATCACCGCTGAAGGCGATACCGCCACCAGCGGCGTACCGCGCGGCGCAAAGATGTCCAGCCCGTGGTGCACCCGCGCACCACCGGCGCGTGAATCGCCAAAGTAACTCCACACCTGCCGGCGGTCGGTGCCCGGTACCGGCCATTGCAGCGCCGCATCCGGCAACAGCCTGACCGTCATCTCGCCTCCGCGCATCGGCTGCGGCTGGATGCGCAGCAGATAGCGCCCGGTCTCCTGCGGCTCGAAAGACAGTGTGCCGTGATCACTGATCCACGAGTGCAGCGCTTCGGGCACGCGTGGATTGCTGCTCATCAGTGTACCGCTGCTCTCGCCGTGCAGCAGGAATACGTCGACAAAGAACCCCTCCATTTCGGTGTCGATTTCGATGTCGACGCGCTGACCCAGCGTAGCGGGAAACTCGTATCCCAGCGCCGGGTATTCGAGAGGGTCCAGCAACACCGATTCCACAAAGGGCGGCATCACCCTGGTCGCGTTGGAGAAGACCGCCGATGACGCCTCGATCCAGCGCGCCCCGGCGCTGGTGCGCGACAGGCCGTGGCTGTTGAGCCCAAAGACATAATCGCGGTGTGATTGCGCCGTACCGACCCGCAGCAACTGTTCCGGTGCAGCACAGCTGCCAAGCACCAACGCCGCGACACCCGCCAGCACAGCGCCCCAGGCGCGCCTCCAGTTGACTCTCATAGCTGTTAGGATACTAAACATGAGTGCAATGGTAAAGTTGCAGCCGCGGGCCGCGGTGCCGGGCAGCCCACATCGGGCCGTCAGAACTGGCTCTCATCCTTCAATGAATGAGGCTTGCCCAGAAGCTCGGCAATCAGTACTGCGCGCTTGAAATCGGGCAGCCGCCGTATGCGCTGCCACCCGCGCCCCAAATCGGCGGTTGCCGGAGGTCTCTTCTCGGCGCTGCTGGTTGAACTCAGGTTACCGGCGGCGGTGCGCATATGCTGCGGGCCCATACCGCCGGGAGAGAGCGACAGTGACCGGCTCTCCGCCATGACCGCGCGGATCTTGACGTCGGCGTGCACCGGAACCTCAGGTTCACGCCGCCGGCCCTTGAGTTCTGCGCGCTGGCGTGCCTCACGCTGCGCCCGCCGCCGCTCGATCTCGCGACGTCGCTCCTCTTCGCGTGCCTGCTTGCGGCGGCGCAGCACCTCTTCCTCGGGAACGCCGAGTAGCTCGCGCAGCATCTTTTCGAGGCGTCCGGGCTCCCTGGGACGAGGCGCGTCGGCAACCGACTCCGGATGCGAACGCTTGCCCTGTTCACGTTTGTAGCTCTGGTCGTCCCGCGTACGGTCACGGTAGTCATCGCCTTTGGCCGTTTCCGGCTGCCGGGGCTGCGGCGCAACCGGCGGCTTGGCGGGCCGGCTGCCCGATTGCCGCTGCCCGGGCGGCGGCGTCTCGGCACGCTCCCGGCGTTCCTGCTGCATGCGACGCCGCCGTGACATCAGGATCCACAACGGCGCCAGCACAAATGCAAAGGTGATGATCAGGTTAATCAGCTCGTCCGCGACCGCCATGGCTGTTCCAACCGGCAATTATTCCGGCTTCTGCGAGGACGGCTGGTCTTCAGCACTGATGCTGTTTCGCATGTCCGTATCGGCCTGGATGTTGCGCAGGCGGTAGTAATCCATGATTCCCAGATTGCCGCTGCGGAACGCCTCGGCGATTGCCTTGGGTATCTCGGCTTCGGCCAACACGACCTTGGCGCGGTTTTCCTGCACCTGGGCCTTCATCTCCTGCTCGAATGCCTGAGCCGCAGCGCGCCGTTTCTCGGCTTCGGCCTGGAAGCGCCGCTTGTCGGCTTCGGCCTGGTCGGCCTGTAACTTGGCGCCGACGTTCTCGCCGACGTCGATGTCGGCGATATCTATTGAAAGAATCTCGAAGGCGGTACCAGCGTCAAGCCCCTTGGCCAGCACGCCCTTGGAGATATTATCGGGATTCTCCATCACAACCTTGTAGGTCTCCGAGGAGCCGATCGTAGTAACTATGCCTTCACCAACGCGCGCGATAATGGTCTCTTCGCGGGCTCCACCAACCAACCGCTCCAGGTTGGCACGCACGGTAACACGCGCCTTGACGCTCAGCTGAATGCCGTCCTTGGCCACCGCTTCTATGGCGGCCTTGCCCTTCTCCGGATCCGGGCAGTCGATCACCTTCGGGTTGACACTGGTCTTGACCGCCTCGAGTACGTCGCGTCCGGCAAGATCGATGGCTGCGGCGCGCTGGAAACCAAGCGGGATGCTGGCCTTGTTGGCCGCCACCAGCGCCATGCTGACCCGTTTGACGTTACCAAGCGCCAGGTAGTGGGTTTCGAGTGCGTCCGTATCTATCGGAATCCCGGCTTTCACCAGCATGATACGCGAATCGACAATCACCCCGGCGGGAACCTTGCGCAGCCACATACCGATCAGCCGCGCAGGGCCGACCGGAGCTCCAGAAAGCAATGCGCGGAACCAGAGTCCGAAGAATTTGAGAAACAGGAACAAGAGACTGAGCCCAAGAACACCAACAACTACGTAGAGAATCAGAACTTCCATGCTAACTCCTTGTCTCGTCCGGCGTCCGGCCAACTGCCGGCTCTACTACGCGGCGAACCACAACTCGGCTGCCTTCCACCCTGATGATGCGGACCCGGGTATCCTTATTCATGTACTCGCTTGCGCTGACCACACTGTACTTCTTTCCGTTGATTATGGCCACCCCCACCGGACGCAAGTCGGTTGCCGTCACCCCTTCGGCGCCCATTAAATCGGCGTAATCCTGCTCCGTATAAGAGGTGTACCCGCGGTCCGCAGTCTGACTGGACCTGTTGATCAACAGCCTGCCGACTGGAGAAGCGGGGAATAACTTGAACGCCGTATAGAGCGCGAGTGGCACAATCAGCATTGCGGAAAACAGAACGATGGTTCCGTCAACCGGTCCGCGCCGGGCGTAGGTCAGCGCGATGGCAGCCACGATACTGCCCCCGCCGCCCAGGGCGGCTATCATGCCGAACGCCGGCACCACGGTCTCAATCAGAATCGCAACGACACCCACCAGTATCAGCGCATACGCAACCCACAGCGGCACGTTATACCTTCCTCACCACCATGTGGTTCCCGCTGACCTCGGTCACCTCGACTTCCACGCCGCGGTCAAGATACTCTCCGTCGGCCTCGGCCTGCAGCAGTTCATCGTCTATCTCGATGTTGCCCACCGGTCGCAGAGCGGTTACCGTGAAGCCGCGCTTGCCGAGGTAGCGCTCGGAGACCTCAGAACCCTGTACCGTGTATCCGAGGGCAACATCCTGGGTCGTCTGCAGCGCCAGGCGGTTGAAACCGGGTGCGCGCTTGAGCGCCGCCGCGGCAATGCCGAAAACTACAAACGCCCCGACCGCGCTGGCCAGCACGATCAGCAGATTACGCTGCAGAATGCTCCACTGCCAGTCAAAATCCGGCACGATGAAGTCCTGTTGCGCCAGCACCAGCGACGACAGCATCAGCACAATTCCCGAGATGCCGGCCACCCCGAAACCAGGTATCACGAAGATCTCCAGGATCAGCAGCACCAGCCCCACCAGGAACAGGATCAGCTCCACGGAGCCGACTTGCCCCAGCAGGAAATTGCCGCTGAACAGCACGCTGAAACAGAGGATCGCGATCGTTCCCGGAATGCCGAAGCCGGGGCTGGTGATCTCGAAGAACAGGGCCCCCAGGCCCACCATCACCAGCAGGCTGGTAAACGCGGCTCCGGTCAGGAACGCGACCAACTGATCGGCGGCATCACGCTCGAGCAGCACGACGCCGTCAGCGCCGATCCCCAGTACGTCGTACAGCTCCTCAAAGGTTTGCGGCGTTCCGGAGGAAACCCCGAAGCGCGCCATCTCTCCGGCGGTCAGTGACAGCAGTTTGCCGGGCTCCGAGATCACTATCCCGCGCTCAACGGTCCGCCCGTCCTGTTCCGCGCGCCGCTCGAGTGCCTCCAGCTCGTCACGCGTAAGAATCCGCATTTCACCGTCGACAAAAACCTCATGCACCTCGACGGCCGAATCGACCATTGCCAGCGCTATCGGGACCGGGTATCCGTTCTTCTCCGCCAGCGCGGCCATCTGGGTTCGCACGGCACTGACTGCCTTCTCGTCAGCAGCCTGCGCACCCTCGGGCGTCTGCAGCACGGGCGCGGCAGCACCCATAGAGGTACCCGGAGCCATGAAGATAGTGTCACTGGCCATGGAGATCAGCGCCCCGGCCGACCAGCTGACGCCAATTCCGTCCGGCCGCAGACGCACGTACGCCACCGTCCGCATATCGGTCTGCGATCCGATCAGGTTGGCAATCTGCAGCGCCGAGTCGACGCGTCCGCCAAAAGTGTCGATGTCGAGTATTATCGTGCCGGCACCCAGCCGGCCGGCCTTCTCTATGCTGCGCCGGATGAACACGTACAGCGGCGCGTCGATATCACCGTAGATCGGAATAATGACGGCCTCAGCCTCGGTTACCTCTGCGGGCGACCGTGACGCGCCGGCGGGCAGATCGCGCTCCGCGGCATCACCGTCCTGCTGCTGCGCACCTGCGGTGCCGGCTACCAACACGATGAATGCGACTATTGCAAGAGACAGCCAACGCCTTTTTCCCATGACACGTATCTGCAATCTTTTATTATCCTGACGCTAAGCTACGTCCGCGCACCACGGTTTGTCAAGCAAAACCGCGTGCCGCACCCTCAGCGCGGCATGTAGCCACTGCCGCTTCGCCCGAAGCGCGGAAACGTGCGCTCCTGCTCGGCAGTGTAGAGCTGATCAATGGGCTGCGGCTCCGGTACGTAGTCGCGGCTGATGCCCGGACTCAGTTCCCTGCGCCACGGCTGCCTGGCGTGGCGGTCTTCGTAGGGAATCCGTCTGACGATCTCAACCGTGTTCTTGCCGTTGCGCTTGACGTCGCGCACCACGCCAAACTGTCCGTCACCGATATAGCAGATTCGCTCGTCCTCAGCCGGCTGCTCCTGCTCGGAGAGCTTGCGAATCACGCTGTCCAGCCGCGTCGGCTCTCCCGAGCGCGGATCAGCAATGGCCGAATATATGTCGTCGATCGGTTCACCGGACACCACGCAGGGAGGATACTCGCGGTGTGGCGGCGGATCCGGCATCCACGCTTTGTTGGGATCGAACGTGCTCTTACCTGAACGACGTGAGCGCCCGCTCTGTCTTCCACCGCGTGAACGCCCCCTCCGCGGACTTCTCTGTCCCATACGCTCTTCCCTGTCCTGCTCTGCGGGTCTGCAATCTGAATAGGCGCCAAACGACGCACTGACAGTATAACAGATTCAACCGGGTGTGAGGCAAGCCGCCGAACCGCGAATTGCCGCTCGATGCAGGACCGGGTACACTGCACCGCAGGAGGAAAGCGATGATTGTACGCCTGATACGCGTTCACGTAAGACCCGATGCAGTCGAGGCTTTCGAGGAGGCCACGCGGCTTAACCACCAGGGATCGATTGCCGAACCGGGCGTACTGCGTTTCGACGTGCTGCGCAGCCCGTCGGACCCCGGCCAATACGTCCTCTACGAGGTCTACGCCACACACGAGGCTACTGTGGCGCACAAGGAAACCGCACACTATACCGAGTGGAAGTCCACCGTCGAGGCGATGATGGCAGCACCGCGCGAAAGCGAGGTCCTGGAAGTGGTAGCCCCGGTTGATGAGCGCGCCTGGCGCGTCACTTAGGCTTGACCGGCAACCGCATTCGGTAGACCGAGCGCCCTTCGAACTCGCCGGCGGGCTTGAACAGCGGGCGCAGACTCTTGTCCGTCATGTGGTAGACGGGACCGGTAAGCGTGAAGTTGCCCGGCATGGTGAATCTTTGTCCCAGATGGTGGATGAAGTTGACCGAGTCCGAGACGATGTAGCCGGTATCACCCTTGGGCCGGTATACGGTGTTGCCCAGATGCAGCGACAACCGGTAGGACAAGCCTGTCTTGAGATCGAACTTCTCGATGTTGTCAAGCGGTCGGCTGAGGATCATGCGCACGCACGCTAGAACCGCCGGGCACGACCCGCCACTGAAGGGAAACAGCATAATGCCGCCGAATTCACGCCACATCCAAACCCGGCCGTGGTAGGCTGCAGTCGCCTCCTCAAGCAGGCGCTGGAACGAATTGACCAGCGACGTGGTGTAGCGTTCGCTGGTGCGATTGGTGTAGTCAAAGGCGTTGTCGAGCTCGGCGAAAAGCATCAGGAAGGTGTACTCCCTGGACAGCTGCACCCGGTTCCAGTCTTCACCGGAAACAATCAGGCGGCGGCCGTCAGCGCTGCCGGGCAAGGGACCGGCTTCTTTGGCGGCCGCCGGAGCCGGCAGATCGGGATGGGCGCTCTTGACAAACGCGCTGATCTCGTCAACCCGTTTGCAGGTGATGCCGGCCGAGTACACCGACCGGTTGACGTAGTCCACGGCGCCGTTGCGCAGCAGAGCGGCCGGATCAATGACCTGATTGCGGGGATCGATTACGCTGTAGACCACGCGATCGTGCCGCGACAGCCGTCGCAGCAGGCGCGTGCGCGCCGCGGCGCTCATGCCGGTCACGTCCACGTAGACCAGCCCCCGGTGGTGACCGTTGCGTAACCACTGCGACAGGTCCTGCAGCGACTCGTAGCGCACAGCGTGCTTGCGGCTGCGTTCAACCGCGCCGAAACAGCTGCGCATCGTGTTGCTGTCCGAAAAGACCACCACTTCCATCGTCTGCGACTACTTCTCGAACGCCAGCGCGTAACGATAACAGGTTGAATCGCCGTTGCCGGCCAGCGGACTGAACCACGATTCCAGTAACGGATCGAGATTGAAGTACACCGTGTCCGAAACCGTCAGCGTATCCGGCAGCGTCAGGTTGGACTCGATATGGTACACTTTCTTGATTGCCATACTACCAATATCGTCCACATTGTTGCGATATTCACTAGGACCGCTGTGTACCGCCAACCGCAGCCGAATCGGCTCCTCCAGCGGACATCTGAGCCGGTTGTAGAGATAGAGCTCGCGCAGAATCTCCATCCCGGTGTATACGGCTGCGGCGTTTACATCGTCGGTGTAGAACGCCGCCAGACCGCCGTCCCCCTCCCACGACCAGAGCCGGCCGTTCCGCCGGAAGAGGATCGCCTGGATCAGTCGGCGCAGATCCCCGTAGGCCTGCATCACCGTCTCTTCATTGTACTTGCGCACAAGCCGTGAGTTGCCCACCACATCGAAACGCAGAAAGGCAAAACTGTGCACATCACCCTCGCGAATCACACCCCAGTTGGGCGTCTGCTGACGGTTGGCGTTTTCGACAAAGATCTGGTTCTCGGGATCGTAGGTCAGACCGAGCTCCAGCATCTCACCAAGAATATCGTCGATGCGGTGAATGTGCAGCTTGCGACCGACAAAGCCGTTGCGGTCGATCGACACCAGCAGCGTCACAAACGGCAGCGCCAGCGCAGCGTCAATCAAGTCGATCACGATCTGGCGTGCAGCGTCGTGATCAGGAATTGGAACGCTCTCGGGAAAGCCGCAGCGCTTGTGCAGATCGTACTCGTTGCCGATTATGCGGCGCGCGATTTCCACCATGGTCTGGACATCCATCGAGTGAGTGAGCGCGCGGATCAGGATGTTGCGCAGACGGGAACGCACACGCATATGCTTGTACCGTATCATGTTTTGCGCGATCATGAGAATAGTGAACGATATATTACCGGGGTGCTGGACAATTGAGAAAAATGTGCCAGACTGTAGTATGATCATGCAACACAAACCCGTCCGGGAGGCCGCATGAAAAAAGGCGAGCGGATACTCTTCGTTGTTCCCCTGGTCATAGCGGCGCTATTCGCGCTGCTCAACGCGCTGGGAGCGCTTGATGTGATGGAGATGCGGTTGTACGACACGCTGCTGCACGTCAAGCCGCCGATTGAGCAGCACCAGTCGCTGGTGCTGCTCAATATCGACGACGACGCTATTGCCAACGTTGGCATCTGGCCGTGGAGCCGTGACGTGGTCGCCGACGGGCTGATTCTGATGCGGGAGTTCGAGACGGGATACGCCATTCTGGATATCGAGTATGTCGAGCGAAGCCCGCTCGGCGTGGACTCGGAACTGCTGCAACGCGAGATCCCGGGTCTGTTCACCCGAGAGTTCGCCGGAATCCGGCAGAGTATTCTCGATCTGTTCTCAGCGCTGGCATCCGGAGCCATCTCGGTTGAAGACGCGCAGGACTTCGTATTCGATCTGGCCGACATCACCGACCAGACGCAGGATCGGCTGCTGGCTACCGTGCGCGACATCGCGCGCGATAATGACGAATACTTCGGCAAGGCGGCACGTTTCAACGGCAGGACCTTCTTCACGGTCAACATGCTGCCGCAGACCGACCCGGCGGTGTCCGAAGAGCTGCTGCGGTACACCCGTGAACGATTCACCGTGCCGAACACCACCACCGAACTGGACACCAACGTTCCGTTCCGCAGCGCAGGCGGCATCCGCCCGACCATCTTGCCCATCATCCGCCACGGTATCGGTGCGGGATTCCCCAACGTGGTCATTGACCGTGACGGCGTAAGGCGCAGAGTCGAGCTGCTGTTCGAACACAACGGAGACTTCTTTGGCCAGCTGGCGCTCGCACCGCTGCTGCACTGGCTGGGGCAACCCGAGCTGCAGGTTCGCGAAGGGCAGCTGGTGCTGATTGACGCCGAGTATCCCGACGGCGAGGTTCACACCGTGCGCATTCCGATGGTCGACAACAGCCGCATTCTGATCAACTGGCCGCGGGCTACCTTTGACGACAGCTTCCGCCACGTCTCGTTCTGGGAGTTAACGCGCAACACGCGGCTGGAGGAGAACCTGCTGCACAACCTGCGCGCGATGGCTGATGCCGGCTATCTTTCGTTCTACGATGCCGAGTTCGACATTTTGCAGGCCTACGACTACGCCGAGCAGATAAAGGAAGAGGTCATGGAGGGTGCCGACCGCGACCTGATCGAGGAGTACCGCTTTGTCCGGGATATGATGCTTGTGGAGACCGGACGTTTCCTGGATGACACCACCGAGCAGGCCATCCTGGACGAGATTAACCGCATCCTGGCGGTTGAGGACCTGCCGGCCGGCCTGCGTGAGGACTATGCCCCGCTGCTGGACGAGGTGCCGGAGCTGTTTGCGGCAGCACGCGCCAATTACCGCCTGCTGATGCAGTCACGCGAGACGCTGCGGCAAGAGCTGCCCGGGGCGTTCGCGTTTATCGGCTTCACCGGCACCGGTACCACCGATATCGGAGTAAACCCGTTTGAAGAGCAGTACATGAACGTCGGGACGCACGCCTCGGTGGCCAACACCATCCTGCAGCGGCGCTTCCTGACCGTGCTGTCGCCGTGGTACTCGGTTGCCGCGGCCTTTGTGCTGGCGCTGTTGGTTACATTCCTGGTGCGCAGGCTCGAGCCACTGTGGTCGATTATCGTCGGCCTGCTGTTCGTGCTGCTGATTTCCGCCGCCGGAGCGCTGTTTTTCGTCTATACCGGCAACTACCTGCCGCTGATCACCCCGTCGCTGACGGTGTTCCTGAGCTTTCTGGTGCTGACGCTGGTCAAGTTCCTGCAGACCGCCCACGAACGCAGCTTTATCCGCAGCGCCTTCGGGCACTATCTCTCAACCGATGTGATCAACGAGCTGCTCGACGATCCGACCAAGCTCAAGCTGGGCGGCGAGAAGAAGCACTTGACGGCGTTCTTCACCGACGTCAAGGGTTTTTCCGGCATTTCAGAACAGCTCGATCCAACCGACCTGGTCAGGCTGCTGAACAGCTATCTCACCGAGATGAGCAACATCATCCTCGACCTGCGCGGTACCATAGACAAGTACGAGGGTGACGCCATCATCTCGTTCTTCGGGGCACCGATATCCTACCAGGACCACGCAGCGCGTGCCTGCCGCGCGGCGGTACTGATGAAGCGCGCCGAGGCCCGGCTCAACGAACAGGTGCTGGAGCAGGGCTTGAGTCCGGCGCCGCTTCTGACGCGCATCGGCATCAACACCGGGGAGATGGTTGTCGGCAACATGGGCACGGCGCAGAAGATGGACTACACGATGATGGGCCACGCGGTAAACCTTGCCGCCCGCCTGGAGGGCGTCAACAAACAGTACGGAACCTGGCTGCTGGCCAGCGAAATGACGCGCGCGGAGGCCGGCGATGACTTTGCGTTCCGCATGATGGACCGTGTGCGGGTGGTTGGCGTCACTGAGCCGGTGCGCCTGTTTGAACTGGTCGAGGAGTCCGGTCACCTCGACGAGCGCACCAGAGAAGTACTCGACATCTACCACGACGGACTGCGCCTGTTCGAGCAACGGGACTGGAACGCCGCGGGCAAGCGGTTTGAACAGGCGCTCAAGGCGCATCCCGGGGACGGCCCGTCGCAGGTGTACATCAAGCGTTGCCGCGAGTTCCTCAAGAAGCAGCCGCCCGCCGACTGGGACGGTGCGTTCAACCTGACGCAGAAGTAATCACCGCCAGGAAATGGGAGGCAGAGTCAGACATGCGTACACGACGATTAGGCAGTTCCGATCTGGAGGTTTCGGTAGTCGGTTGCGGCACCTGGGCCACCGGGGCCGACTTCTGGGGCGCGGTTGACGATCAGCAGTCGATCCGCGCGATTCAGGCGGCCATCGATCACGGCATCAACCTGATTGACACCGCGCCGGCCTACGGCGCCGGCCACGCTGAAACGATGGTCGGGAAGGCAATTGCCGGGCGCCGCGACGAAGTGGTGGTGGCAACCAAGGTCGGTATCGTGCGCCGCGACGGACAGTTCATTCGCAACCTGAAGCCGGAATCCGTCCGACGCGAGGTCGACGACTCGCTGCATCGGCTGGGCGTTGATACCATCGATCTCTACCAGATTCACTGGCCCGACAGCGCCACGCCAATCGAGGATACTCTGGCGGAACTCAAGCGCATCAATGAGGCCGGCAAGTTCCGCTACCTGGGCGTCTCCAACTTCAAGCCGGCGCTGATGGATGCGGTGCGGCGCGAGTTCGAGCTGGTCAGTCTGCAGCCGCCCTATTCGCTGTTGAACCGCAAGATAGAGTCACACCTGCTGCCCTACTGCCGCGAGCACGGTATCGGCACGCTGGGCTACGGCTCGCTGGCCGGCGGCGTGCTGACCGGCAAGTTCGGCCAGATTCCGCAGTTCGCACCCGGCGACGAGCGCTCCAGATTCTACGATTTCTTCCGCGAGCCGCTCTGGACGCCAATCCAGCAACTGCTCGACACCCTGCGCGGCATCGCCGCCCAACGTAACCGCCCGGTGGCCCAGGTGGCAATCAACTGGGCGCTCCGCGACGGCGGTGTGACCTGCGCCCTGGTAGGCGCCAGAAACGCCGACCAGGCAAGCGGCAACGCCGGTGCCGGCGAATGGGAGCTCACGCCTGACGAGCTCGGGCTGATAGACAAGGCGTACAAGCAGCACGTGGCGCCCGTCATCTGAGCATCCGCATCAGCGGAAAGTCAACGAATACTCGAGCGCGTCGCGAACCGTAAGCAGCTGCACAACCGGAATCTCAAAGATGACGCGGTTGCCCTCAGTGCGTCCGCCGCGTTGGCTCACGATTCGCCCTTCAGGTTCTATTTCCACGCGGATTGCGGCGTTGCGGATGATGGTGGCGATGGGCGTCTGGCGCTGGTACTCCTCCAGTGCCCAGGCCAGATAATCGACGTAATCCGCTTCGCGCATCGGTTGATCGACGGGTGGCAGCAGTATGTCGGCCAGCATGGAATCCGACGCCGGCGAGAACCCCATCAGGGCACGGACACTGTGCGGCGTAAGCCGGATCTGCAGCCGGCGCTGCTCCCCATCCTCGGAAAAGGTAAACACCTCACGCACGACGCCCGACTGAGCGTCGAACACGCGCGCAATATCGGCAAACCTGACCCGCAGCCGCAGCTGATGTGCATTAGGAACGGTTGCCGACAGTAATTCCACTCCCGGCTCGGCGGCAAAGCGCTCCTCCAGCGCGGCCAGATCGAAGATCTGCATCGAACCGCCGGTAAACCCGGAGAGGTCCGCCAGATACTCGACCAGAACGCGGTGCAGCTCCACGCTCACCGTGGCCTGCCCTGCTCCACTGCGCGACAGCGTCATTTCCTGCCGCACCGAACACGCGCTGAGCAGCACTACAATCAGCGCCACAACGGCGCGATGATACCTCATTGAGCTACAATGTAGCGCGCGTTGAGCGCAATATCCACTTGCGCGCCCGTCGCACCGCTTGCCTGGGCCGCACTTGACCGCTATAGTCTGGAACATCGTGATGAAAGGCTCATCAGAAGGCCAAATCGATATCCGTCAGGTTTCGATATCCGAGCGCGGCGCGGTTCGCGAGTTCTGCGACTTTCCCAAACGGCTCTACCGCAACTGCCCCTGCTGGGTACCGTGGTTTGACCGCGGACTGCGGCGCATCATCGCCGCGGAACACCCGTTCTTCGAGCACTCCGACGGTGCGTGTTTCCTGGTACGGCGCGGCAGCGGTACAGGCTGCCGTACCGTCGCCCGGTTTGCGCTTCTGGAGCCCCGGCGCTTCAACCAGTACCGCAGCAAGCGTGACGCGCGCTTCTACTTCTTTGACACCGAAAATGATCCTCAGGTGGCGACGGCAGTCTTTGATTTTGCCGCGCAGTGGGCCCACAAGCGCGGCCTGACGCGCCTCATTGGCCCGCAAGGTTTCTCCGGCTTTACCGGGGCCGGTATCCTGATCGACGGCTTTGAAAGGCCAGCGGCCATGACCATGATGAACTACACGTTCAGCTACTACCGCCCGCTGATCGAGGGTGCCGGCTTCAGCAAATACAAGGATTTCGTCTCGGCCGAACTGATAGCCGCACAGTTCACACCGTCACAGAAGCAGCAAAGGGTCATGGAACTGGTGATGAAACGCAACCGCTTCCGTGTGCCGCAGTTCCGTAACCGGCGCGAGTTTCGCGCCGCGGCGGCGGAGATCGGCCGCATCTACAACCAATCGTGGGAAGACCACGATGAGTTTGTACCGCTGACCGAACGCGAACTGAAAGAGCTGACCGATGACCTGCTGCTGGTTACCGATCCCGGCCTGATCAAGGTGATGCGGCGTGACGACCAGATAGTCGGCTTCATCCTCGGGTTTCCCGACGTCACGCGTGCGCTGCAGCGCGCCGGCGGCCGGCTGAACCCGCTGAGTCTGTGCCGCATTCTGCGCGCCAGGAAGCGCACGCGCACGTTCATCATCAACGGGGTCGGTATTCTGCCCGAGTTCCGCAACCAGGGTGGAACGGCGCTGCTGTTCTCTACCATCGAGCGCAGCCTGCGCGAGCGCGGTGTACTCAGCGCCGAGATGACCCAGATTGCCGAAACTACGGAGCTGATGCTGGCTGCCATGCGTGATCTGGGCGGCCGCGTCTACAAGACTCACCGCGTCTATCAGCGCGCGCTGTAGCCACGGGCGAGTGCGCGGAACCGATCGGCCTCCGCGTGACGTCCCCGTTTGGCGGCGCCCGCGGCATAGATGGCGCACTTGCGAGCCAACTCGGCGCGCGCGAGCGCCTGCAGCCCGGAGTCGAAACTGAAGTAGTTCTGCTCCACGAGCCGCAGCAGTCCCTCGATCCGGAAGCGCTCGATCTGACCGTGTTTCTCGGAGAGCTGATCACCGTGACCGGCGCGCTTGTCCACCAGCGGCCGGTCGACGTAGGCAACCGGATAACGCGCCGTTACGCGCAGCCAGAACTCGTAATCCTCGGCAACCTCCATGTCGCTGCGGAAACCGCCGAGTCTGCTGTACAGCGCACGGCGCATAATTGCCGTCGAGGGCCCGATTGTGCACTTCACGAGCGCGTCCGCGAAGACCCAACCAGTGCGAAGATGCCTCTGGCCCGTCTGCGGGATCTCGCGGCCGTCTCGCAGCCAGCGCTCGCGAGTGTGGACCAGCGGCGCCGACGGGTTGGCCGCGGCGCATTCCAGCTGCAGCGCCAGCTTGTCCGGGTGCCAGATATCGTCGCAGTCCAGCAGGGCAATCCACTCACCACTGCAGCGCGCAGCACCGGCGTTGCGAACCGCCCCGGGCATGCCGCAATGCGCGATGCGCAGGTAATCGATACGCGGATCAAGCGCCCGCAGCGCCGTCAGGCGGCCGGCATCGATATCGCGCGACCCGTCATCGACCACCACAATCTCCCGCGGGCCCGCCGTCTGCCCGCATACGCTTTCAAGCGCCTGCAACAGCATGCCGAAACGGTTGTAGACCGGAATTACCACTGAGACCGAGTCTTTCATCGAACCTCCACTATAACGCTGCAAACAACAGAATCGGCACCACCGGATTCTGCTTTCCAGAGCGGCCCGACGACGGTATTTTGTTACATATCACAATCGAGATCGGAGGAACAGATGATCACCGAGGGCACACAGGCTCCAGCATTCACACTCAGGAATCAGGACGGCACCGAGGTTTCGCTGTCGGACTTTGCCGGACGCAAGGTCGTTGTCTACTTCTACCCCAAGGACGACACGCCGGGATGCACGAAGGAGGCGTGCAGCTTCCGCGATAATCACCAGGCAATCCTCGACAGGGGTGCGGTGGTACTCGGAATCAGCGCCGACACGCAGGCTGCCCATACGAGCTTCCGCAGCAAGTACCAGCTGCCGTTTGATCTGTTGAGCGATCCGGACAAGCAGGTCATCCAGGCCTTCGGAGCCTGGGGTGAGCGTAAGATGTACGGCAAGACCTACGAAGGCATCCTGCGCTCAACCTTTGTGATCGATGAAAACGGCACGGTGATCAAGGCCTTTCCCAAGGTCAGTCCGGCCGAACACGCAAAGGAAGTCCTGGAGGTTTTGTAGCAGGATCAGCCAGGTTACCGGCGAGGTGTTACTGCGGCACCACGACCTGGGTCCAGATCTCCGCGACAGCGCCGTCGCCTGCTTCGCGACGCGCGCGGAACAGGGTGCGTTTTGCAACCGGGAGCGTGCCGAGCTCGCGATAGGTGACGGTAACCGAGAAGAACTGATCGTCCACCAGCGCCGCGCTGCTGCCCGTCCGGATCTCGATAACCCGCGGCGGCTCGGCATAATCAGGGTCTTCCTCCAGCACGTACACGCCGTCGGTTTCCGGCAGATCAACCGGCGGATCGAGAATCCGCACCAGCGGCGCCGGCGAATCAAGTATGACCCCCTCGGCTGCCGCAATAGTGACCGTCAGACGATAGGAGAAATCCTCACGCAGCGCCCCGTTGACGTCGCAGCCGGGCAACATGACCGGCAACCCCGCGGCTGCAATCACAGCAGCCAGCGCGGCAACAAGCCCCACCGGCTGGAATCTCTTGCCTTGCTTCATTTCACCACCATCACTTTGCGGAACTCGTCGATGTCCGGACCACGTATCCTGATGAAGTATATGCCGCGCGCCACTATGCGTCCCTGGCGGTTGGTGCCGTCCCAGCTGGTAGAGTGCTCACCAGCGGTCAGACGGCCGCGATGGATAACATCCACGAGATCTCCGCCCAGGTTGAAGACGTTGATGCTGACCGTACCGGCGCGCGCGAGTTCGTAGTGCAGATAGGCGCGCTCGCCGGCCTCCGGATTGATCACGTTGTTGAGGATGCTCACCGAGCTGCGCTGACGAAGCACCTCGGCAATATTGAACGAGAACGGCCGAACGTTGCGGAACCAGCTCGGCGAGCCGGGATTGAAGACGCGCGCGGCGTACAGCGGCGGAGGTCCTGCCACTACCCGCAGAAAGAAGTCGAGTGCTACTCCGCTGCGGATTCTGGGATCATCCGCGAGCAACTGGTACTCGCGCAGCCCGCCCGCAACGGGAACACCGGCGGCTTCACCGGGACCGCCGGCGTTGGGAAGCGGCACGATACCGCTGAAGTGACTCTGGTTGAACTCGGGCAACCAGAGTCTGTTGCGAACCAGAGCCGGAGAGACCGCCGAATCGTAGAACAGCCGCAGCGTCGCCGGGTTGATCGGGGGATCGGAGGCAAACACCTGCAGCAGGATCTCGCGCGGCTGCAGATAGGCCGTCCCGTCGAAGTCGCGGATCAGCCCGATACCGCCGCGCGTCGCGTCGCGCTGGATGCCGATCTCGCGCGCCAGCACGGGGGTCACCAACTCCAGATCAGGCGGTATGAGCAGCAGATCAGAAACCCTGTGCCGTCCCGCCGGCCAGACCGGCCGAGCCACAAACGCATTGGGGGCCGGATCCGGCGTGTAGTCCTCAGCCAGGTCCTCAACATTGCTTACCAGAACGGTTTCCTGATCGATGATGTGCTCGGGGGTCACCGGAGCCGAGAGCGTCAGCAGCCAATCCTGGTCCAGTACACCCCCCGGTGCCGGAACCGCCGCAGTGACACTTACACCGCCCACCGAGTAGCCGAAGTTGGCGTCAGTCAGTGATCCACCACCGGTTTGCTGTACCGGCTCGGAGAAGTGCACAAAGACCTGATTGCGTCCCGCAACCGCCAGCGTATAACCAATAACCGGCGCGGCCCCATCGAGCGGGCGAACCCAGACGTCGCCGTTGACCAGTTCCACGTAGTCGGCCCCATCATCCATGACTACCAGGAAGTTGCCGGTAGCCTGGTCACGCAACGAATGAGTCTCCTGCCGCACAAACCTCCAGCGTGGCCGCGAAAATGTATCGAGGTGCGCACGCGGCTGGATGTGGATGAAGAACTGCGTCTGCACCGGCCCGGGCGAGAACGGGGTCGCAGGATGCGGCGGGATGCCGCTTGGTACCGGTTCGTACCCCTCCACCTCAATCGGCACGTCGGAGAAGTCCATGTTCAGCGCGACCTCGCTGGTCATCAGAATGCGGTCGATCTTGCCGGTACCGAAAAAATCCACCGTCTCGGCAGTCAGAACGTTTATGAAGCTCGTCCAACCGTCGGTTCTGTCCGACACCGCGGTATCCGGAGGGATCGGTATGCTGAACGGCGTGGCCCAGCTGTAGTCAACGTAGACATACAGAAGTTCCAACGACGTCGAAGGATCGGGGTCAAGGTCAAAGCGCCAGTAGTCGGTATCACGATTCAGCCCTGGGGATGTGGAGGTGAGGGTGATGTGATCGGTTCCTCCAGGCGGGTCCATGCCGTCCCAACCCGCAGCACCACCGGTGACGCGAAACGTCCCCCCGGTGAGCACCCGTTGCACGCGTGCGGCCTGAAACTCGATGGTGATGCCGGTGGCGACTCGGTTATCCGGGTCCGGGTCATCGATGGTGGCGAAGAAGTTGTAGAAATCGTTGTGCCCCAGAACCTCTATGCCACCGGGGCCAAAGAACAGCACCGTCCCGGTTCCGGGAACAAAGCTTCCGTTCAGATTGCGCCAGTGTCGGCCGACCGCTATGTCGAACCCTCCGGAATCCAATGTTGTGTTTGGAGTGATAATCAGGTCACGGTGCACGCGGATGTCCTGTGTCAGAGTAAAGGTGCGTGCAGCCTGGTTTACTTCCAGATCGTGAAACTGGGAGAGTCCCAGCGTGCCGCCGATGGCGCCCTTGTAGCGGATCAGACCGGAGGCGGTATCCGGATTGTTGATTGTCTGGGACTGCGTACCGTCAAGCTCGAGCGTACCGTTGTTTGCGAGCTCATCGATCACAAAGGCCCGATCGGCAAGATCCACAGTTGTCGCCGCAACCGTAAGGATACCGTCCACGTAGAAGTCGCTGCCGGCAACCCGCAGCACGGTTCCACCGCCGCTGACGGTTACGTTGTTGAAGCGCCCCGCGGGGGTGCCTCCGGAGTTGACCGTCTGGATGACCCCGCCGTTGAACGTCACCGTGCCGCCGGCCGCCTGGAAGGTCCCGCTGTTCAACCAGTTCCCCCCCACGAGGACCGCGTTACCGCCCGTATCGAGCGTTCCGCCGGCAATCGTGAAATCGCCGGCTACGTCGAACACCCCCAGCTGGCTGATTGTTGCGCCGGCCTGCAGCGTCAGGTTCTGTGGAGCGCTGATGCCGGCAAGACTCAGATTGCCGACATCCCTGATCGTGATGCCGTTGGCCGCACCGACGTTGGACAGCGTCACCACACCGCCAAAATCGTTGTTGACTCCGGCCAGGTCAATCTGACCGTTCCCGGCGTTGATGTTTGCGGTTCCCCCGACCGTCACCGCCGCGCTCTGCGTGATATCTCCGCCCGAGCTCACCTCGAGCGCTCCGCTCACCGTGATTGCCCCCAGCACGATCGTGTTGGCATCCTGAAAGCGCGCGTTCACCCCGTTACTGACCGCCACGGTGGCAAAGTCATTGGCGTGCGTATCAAGCAGCGTCGAGTTCCCGGCCCCGGGGGCAAAGCTCGCGGT
>RECP01000116.1 GCA_007693945.1 Spirochaetaceae bacterium | reverse complement strand
TCTGCGAGGACAAGTGAGCGGGGGTGCTCTCGAGGCAGGCGCGCAGGAGCTCCATGCCAACCGACCCCGTACGGCCAAAATTGCTGCGGCGGCCACGGCTGGCTTGACAGCGCGACAATCGCACGGTAGTGTGTTCGTATATAAGGACGGATGAGGTGGTCAACACAGTCCATAAGTCGATTCAGATTCTCTCTCTGCTGGCGCGAAGCGGTGACATGGGAGTCACCGAGGTCAGCCGCGCTCTTGGTCTGCCCAAGAGCAGCGTCCACAACATCCTGCAGACACTGGCGCAGCAGCGGCTGGTGGAGCGGCGCGGCGAATCCAACCGGTTTCATCTCGGAATCCGGCTGATTGAACTGGGCAACCGGGCGCAGCTGGAAGTCGATCTGTGCCGCCTGGCGCGTCCGTTCCTGCGCTCTCTGAACGAGCGGACGGATGAGACGGTCCACCTGACCGTGCTCGACTCCGATGAGGTGCTCTACGTTGATTGCGTAGAATCGCGCAAACGGCTGCGGACGTATTCGGTGATCGGAGTACGCGCCCCGCTCTACTGTACCAGTGTTGGAAAGGCAATCCTGGCTTTTCAGCCGGGTGCGGAGATCCAGCGTATTCTGGACGGGTATCCGATGACGGCGTTCACCGAAAACACGATTACCGACCGTGACAGACTGCTGGAGGAGTTGCGCGTGATTCGCCGTCACGGCTACAGCGTGGACGACATGGAGCACGAAGAGCACATTCGCTGCGTCGGTGCGCCGATCTTCGAGCCCTCGGGGAAGGTGAACGCCTCGCTCAGCGTCTCCGGACCGGCCGAGCGCGTGCTGCTTTCGGCGGTTCCGCAACTGGCCGCACAGGTGGTTGCCGTAGCCGGCGCAATTTCAGCCAAGCTGGGGTATCGTGGATCGGCGGCGCCCACCGCCTCGGGCTTCCCGGCCGGCGCCGACTGAGGCCGCTCGTGCCGCGGCGCGTTGCCGTGCGTGCACTCGGCGCCCGCCGACTGCCGAAATCCGGTACCCGAGGTTCTACCAGCCGGCCTGCTGCAAAGCCTCGCGTACAGCGTCAATGACGCCCTTGCTGGTGTAGGTTGCACCGCTGACCGTGTCGATGTCCGTGCTCTGCGCCGATATGATCCGGTCTATGACGGTCTCGATCGCCGCATCGGCCAGGCCCGGGGTATCGTCGTGGTCGGTTACTTTGATTGAGACGATTCTGTCGCCGCTCACGCCGACCGCCACCGTGAGATCGGCGTAGTAGCCCTCTCCGCTGCCGCTGTACGTGTCCGATGCCTCCACCGGTGCTCCCGGCAACGCCAGCAAAATAACGATGAACGACGCTACCAGCAGCCCTCCCGCCGCGGTGAAGACCTTCAAGAAATCAGGATCCATGACTCCCTCCGTTGTTAGCTCATTGTAGCCGATGTTCGGATGTTGGGAAAGCGGGCAGCGGTTCCCCGCCTGGCGGGTTGCTCCGGGCGGCGCGGGCCGGGAAACAGCCGATCCCTACAGCCTCGAGCGCGCGGTCACTACCGCGTATCCGAACAGCAGCACCGAAAGCGCAACCAGAACCGGTGCGACGCGGTACAGTGCATTGAGGCCGAGGTATTCGACAACCAGCCCGCCGCTTGAACTGCCGATGACGCTGCCGATGCCGAAGTATACCGACGGTGCCAGACTCTGGTAGGCAGTCTTGAACTGCGCAGGTGAAATGCGGTCGATGAAGTAGACCGAGGTCGGTAGAAACAATCCGAATGACGCACCGTGCAGGACCTGCACGGCTACGATGGCTGCCGCTGTGGGCGCAAGGGACAGCAGTCCAATGCGCAGAACGAACACCGCCATGGCAGCCAGCAGCAGACTATGCGGCCGAAAACGGCGCAGCAGCATTGCGGCAGCGAACATGAACGGAATCTCACTGCCGGCGCTGGCAAACTGGGCCAGGCCTACGTGCACGTTGGTACCGCCGACCGAATAGATCAGCAACGGCAGAAACGTCATCGCGGCGCGCAGCGCGGTTATGATCCCCAGCGCTGCAATCAGGAAGAACAGATAATCACGGTTGCCAACGATTGAGCGGCCCATGGCGACGATACCACTCTGGCCGGCGGCACTCAGCAACGCGGTTCGGCCGTCGTTGCGTCTCGGCTTTGCTTCGGCGGGATCAAGCGCACGAATCGAGAGCGTCGCGAGGACGGCAGCTGCCGCACACACGGCGTAGATCGGGAAGTTGAGCGCCAGCCCGAGCGTGTCGTACAGGCGTCCCATCACGACGCTGGTCAGCGCGAAACCGAGTGATCCGACGCCGCGCGCCACGCCGTACTCCACGCCGCCGTGGCTCGCACGCCATTTCATGATCCAGCTATCCAGGATTCCGGGCATGCTGTTGGCAGAAATCGAGTACAGTGCCGCCAGCAGTGCAACCACAGCAAACGCCGTGCCAGCCGCAGGTATGAGCAGCATGGCTACCGCTCCCGCCAGCAGCGCCACGACAATTATCTCGCGGTGCCGCCCGGTCCGATCGCATACGTAGCCCCAGGCAGGCTGGCTGAAAACTGTCAGCAGAAAGACAGTCGACATGACGTACCCGGCCTGTGCGGTGCTGAAGCCGTGTTCGACCAGGTAGGGCACGAGGAACACCTCCATGCTGACCACCGACGCCCAGAAGCAATACAGCAGCACACTGAAGCGAGCGGTGGTGCCGTTACCGCACAGTCTCACGTGGACGTCCTGAGTGGCGATCGAGTGCCCATGGCTCGCGATGCCCACCCGGAATCGTACAGTATGGCGTCAACGGATGGTGACTCGCCGACATGCAGCGAAGATACCCGGGGAGCGGCTGACGGTGCAAGCCCAGGCGGCTCGACCAGGTAGACGGCAGACGGCTATTGTTTGTATATTACACCAAACCAGACAGGCTGGCCGTCTCTCTGAAGAATGCAACAAAAATCTGCCATGAAACACATTATTCTGTTGCTTACCGTACTGATCGCACTCTCCTCGTGTCTCGGCCGCGGAGCGGAACCTGCTCAGCCCGTTGATCTGGAGCAGATACGCGAGAGGGGACGTGTGCGTGTCATCACCGGCTACGGCCCGATAGGGTACTTCATCTACCGAGGGCAGCCGATGGGGTACGAGTACGAGCTGATACTGCGCTTCGGGGAGTTCCTTGAACTGCCGGTTGACCTGGTGATCGCCGAGGATATCGATCACATGATCGAGCTGCTCAATGCCGGCGAAGGGGACCTGATCGCGTATCGTCTGACGGTCACCGCGGAGCGGCGGGAGCTGGTAGAGTTCAGTCGGCCGCTGTACTTCACACGGCAGGTTCTGGTACAGCGTAAGCCGGAGGACTGGCGTACGCTGCAACGACGTCAGCTGGAGGCTCAACTGGTCCGCAATCCCGTAGCACTGGACGGCGCGCAGATCCACGTGCGCAAGGGAGCGGCGTATGCCCCGCGGCTGCGCAACCTCGAGCGCGAGATCGGAGGCCGAATCGACATAATCGAAGCCGAGGCTCAGTTCTCGACCGAGACGCTGATTTCCATGGTGGCGGACGGCAGCATCGATTTTACCGTCGCTGATGAAGACGTGGCACGGCTGATCGGCGGCTATTACAGTGACGTCGACGTGCAGACCGCAGTAGGGCTCGAGCAGCAGATATCGTGGGCGGTGCGGCACGATACGCCGCACTTACTGGCGGCTCTGGACGGCTGGCTCGAGCAGTCGCAGCGAAGCGCCGACTTCTTCGTCATTCGCCGCACCTATTTTCACGATGACCAAGGGTACCGACATCGGGTTGACAGCGATTTCTTCCCGGTCAACGGCGGAGGGATCTCGCCCTACGATGATCTCTTCAGGCGTTATGCGGAGCAAATCGGGTGGGATTGGCGCATGCTGGCTGCGCTGGCGTATCAGGAATCACGCTTCAACCCGCGGGCGCGATCGTGGATGGGCGCTGTCGGGCTGATGCAGCTGATGCCTGCAACCGCGCGGCACTTCGGGGCGCGTAATCTCTTCGACCCGCACGATAATCTGCGTGCCGCGGTAGCATTTATCGAGTGGCTGCAGCAATACTGGGATGTACGGATCTCCGATCCCGAGCAGCGACTGCGCTTCGTGCTGGCATCCTACAATGTGGGTCAGGGACACGTGGAGGATGCACGGCGGCTCGCATCGTGGCACGAACTCGATCCCGACCAGTGGTACGGCAACGTGGATCACTATCTGCTCGCCAAGGCTGATCCGCGCTATTACAACCACGATGTTGTGCAGTTTGGCTACGCGCGTGGTCGCGAGCCGGTCGAGTTCGTTGAACGGGTACTGGAGCTGACCGAACACTACCGCCGCTTTGCCGAATAGAACGACCCTGTTGTATACTGAGGCGGGAGGCTCTTATGACTCTTGCACGCGTGTGGCTTTCACTGACTCTGCTTGCGCTGGTCACGGGCCCCACGCCGGCGCAGACCGCACCGGCTGCCGCGCAAGCCTCACTCGGTAGCCGGATCCAGCTTGGGGGGCAGATAATGCTGCAGGACCTCTCGGGCGCGGGCCTGACGGCGTGGTCCAACAGCGCCGGTCACCGCGTCACCGTCCGCGTGACGGATGCATCCGGAGAACCGCGCACTGTGGCACGGGGTCTCGCCGTCGGAGGTCGACTCGCTGTGGAGGTTGGCGCGCCGGAACCGGAAGTGCTGCTGCCGGTGGCTGACTACGCCGGCGAGATCAGTGCGATGTTTTCCGAGTCGTTTTTCGGGCCGATTGCGATGACCGCGTCGGTTTCGGATCCCACCGCCCGCGTACAGCGCTTCGCGCGGCTCGAGGTGCACACGGCGGAGGATCTGTCGGCCGGATTCGTGCAGCGCTGGCGCGAGGAGCGTTCTTCGACCATGCAGTTGAGCTGGCTCTACGCGGATCGCGACGTGACCCTCTTCGGCCACGCTTCCGCACCCGGAGTGTCGGGAGAAGTCGATCTGCGTCTGAAGCGCGGCTGGAACAGCGTGCTCATGACGCTGATTTACGAGCGCGGACGCGACGGACAGTTCCTGCTGCGCAGCTCGACGGAACCCGGGTCCATGCAGTGGGTCTACTGGCAGATCGGCGGTTGAGACCGGGCGCCGTGCCCCTTCGGGCGGCAACGTCATCGCCTCGTCAGTGCCGCAAAGCGCGGGAGGAATGCAGTTTTTGATTGACAGATCATTACCTCGGGCTGATAATTGCGTTAACGTACACGCAGCCGGCGCAGATCTGCAGGCCGGAGTAAGGGGTTTCAATGATCGATCTTTCCAGCCACGAAGTCTGGTTTGTCACCGGCAGCCAGAGTCTCTACGGAGAAGAGGCGCTGCAGCAGGTTGGCGAGCACGCCCGAGTCATTGCCGCAGGGCTCGACGCGGAAGCGTCAATCCCGGCCAGGGTGATCTGCAAGCCGGTTCTGACCACCCATGATGCAATCCGGCGGCTCTGCATGGAGGCGGATCTCGATGACAACTGCATCGGCCTGGTGACATGGATGCATACGTTCTCTCCGGCGCGGATGTGGATTCCCGGTCTCAAGCGCCTCCGCACGCCGTTTGTACACCTTCACACCCAGTTCAACCGGGCCATCCCGTGGGCGACGATAGACATGGACTTCATGAACCTCAACCAGTCGGCGCACGGCGGGAGGGAGTTCGGTTTTGTCGGTGCGCGGCTGGGACTTGAGCGTACGGTGGTTGTCGGTCACTGGGAAGACACGGCCGTACGGCGCAGGCTGACGGTCTGGACGCGGGCTGCGGCGGCCTGGCATGATGCCCAGCACGCGCGCATTGCGCGCTTTGGCGACAACATGCGCAACGTGGCGGTGACCGAGGGCAACAAGGTTTCCGCCGAGATTGAGCTCGGTTACAGCGTCGCGGGATACGGGATCGGTGATCTTGTTGAGCGCATGGAGCAGGTCAGTGATGCCGAGGTCGAAGAGCTGACGCGCGAATATGATGACTGCTATCGCGTGAGTTCCGAGCTCGGGCCCCGCGGCCCGCGCCGTACCGCGCTGCGTGACGGCGCGCGCATTGAACTCGGACTGCGCCGGTTCCTGACTGAGGGTGGGTTCACCGCGTTTACGTCCAGCTTCGAGGTCCTGCACGGAATGCCGCAGCTACCCGGTTTGGCGGTGCAGCGGCTGATGGCCGACGGTTACGGCTTCGGCGGCGAGGGGGACTGGAAGACCGCGGCGCTTGTGCGTGCCGTGAAGGTCATGGGGCACGGTCTTCCGGGCGGCAGCTCGTTCATGGAGGACTACACCTACCACTTCGACGGCCCGGACTCAATGGTCCTGGGTGCCCACATGCTCGAACTGTGCCCGTCAATTGGTGACGGACGGAAAGCTTCGCTGGAGATTCATCCGCTCCCGATTGGCGGCAAATCGGATCCGGTGCGGCTGGTGTTTACCGGTGCCGCCGGCGCGGCAGTCAACGCGTCGCTGGTCGACATGGGGGACCGGTTTCGCATGGTGGTAAACACCGTGACCGCGGTCACGCCGGCCGAAGAGCTCCCGAGACTCCCCGTGGCGCGCGTGCTGTGGAAACCCGTTCCTAACCTCGAGGTCGCCGCGGCCGGCTGGATTCTGGCCGGGGGGGCGCACCACACTGCCTATTCGCAGGCTATTGATGTCGAGTACATCGAAGACTTCTGCGATATCGCCGGGATCGAGTGTCTGCACATCGGTGCTGAGACGCGCATCAACGCTTTCAAACGCGAGCTGCGCTGGAACGAGGCGTACTACCGTATGGCCGGCGCACGCGGGGGCAGATAGCGACCGGACCGGTCAAAGGAGCCGATCAGCTGACCGTCAGCCGGATCGTAGAGGTTGCCGCGCAGGAAGCGCAGCCCCACGCGGTCGCCGCGCGCCAGTTCCCGAACGTCTTCGGGTTCTCCGCGTGCGATCAACGCGGTCGACCGTTCTTCGCTGCCGACCAAAGGGGCGTCAAACTCCAGGTAGACGAAGGTGTCGGATCCCTGCGGCATTGCCAGCACGACAAACACACTGCCTTCATCGGGTAATGGCTGGCGTACCATTACCAGATCCTCAGGCCGTGCGTGCAGAATGACACGGCGCGCCCCGCACTCAGCGCAGCTGTCCGGCAGCAGCAGAAAGCAGTACGGATCGTCCCGCGGAATCAGCAGCAGCCGGCCCCCGGTGCGGTGCAGTTCGCCGTGGATCAGGTTGGTCCTCGGATTGGCGGTAAACTGGGCCACCTCAGGGGTTGCCGGGTAGCTGTAGACCTGCCGCGGCACATCAACCTGCGCAATCCTGCCGTCCTGCAGCACCGCTATTCGATCACCAAGAATCATCGCCTCGTTCTGGTCGTGGGTCACATACAGTGATGTTGTTCCCAGCTCTGCGTGCACACGCTTCACCTGGGCGCGCAGCGTGACGCGCAGGCGAGGGTCAAGGTTGGACAGCGGCTCATCGAACAGCAGGTAGCGCGGTCGGGTGGCGATGGTCCGTGCCAGCGCGACGCGCTGCTGTTGTCCGCCGCTGAGCTGTTTGGGCCGTCGCCGCGCAAGTTCGCTCAGCCCAACCATCTCGAGCGCCATCTGAACCCGCTCAGCGACCTCGGCCCGCGGGGTCTTCCTGATCCTCAGGCCAAATGCGACGTTTTCGAACACGTTCATGTGGGGATAGAGTGCGTAGTTCTGAAACACCATGCCGATGTTGCGGTCCTGCGGCGGGACCACGTAGGACGAATACTCCGAATAGACGATGCGATCGTGCAGTCGTATCTCACCGCCGGACGGCAATTCGAGTCCGGCGATACAGCGCAGCAGGGTGGTTTTCCCCGAGCCCGAAGGCCCCAGCAATACCAGGAACTCGCCTCCCTGAATGCACAGGTTGACATCGCGCAGTGCGATGACGCCGTCGTACCGTTTTGCGAGATTGTCAACCAGAATCATTACTCAGGCGTCCGCGTAGTCCTCATAGAAGCGGCGCATCGCGCGTTCGCCGCGGCGATCGATATAGGCAATCGTGCCGGGGTGAAACTCCACCGCTACGCGTGAACCGTTGGTGATAGCGCGAAACTGAGCGCGCGTGAGACTAAGCGTCAGGCGCTCGCGTACCGGTTCATTGTAGCCGCCGGCGCGCGTGGGGCTGCCGTCGTGCAGACGAAGCAGCTCCGCGCCGACCCGGATCAGTACGTCGCCTTCCATGAAGCGCCACGCGGGTCCATTGTAGAACACCGACAGCACGTAGCTGTTGGCTGATCCGTCGTTGGGAGAGATGACACCCAACTCAACGGTGTCGTAATCATCGCGGTAAACCACCAGACGGTACACCACGTAGTCTTCGCTCGAAGAGCTGATCTGGACCTGGTAGCTGATACGGCCCGTGTCCTCAAGCGTTGTTTCGGGGCCGGTCGAGCAGCCGGCGGCAAGCACAAGGAGTGCGGCCGCTCCGACGCACCATAGCAGCGCCGTTGTACGTTGCATTACGCGCCTGTCTCCTTCATCAGTTGTCTAGAGTATAGCACGTTGTGCCCGGCTTTTGGGTCGTCCGCGGCTACTATTGTCGCTGCTGCTGCGTGATGAAGTGCTGTACCGCCGCTGCGGTCGGCATTGCCGACTGGGCGCCGGCTGCACGGCATGAGAGCGCGCCAACGGCATTCGCATAGCGCAGCGCGGCTGTCATCGAATCCCCGCGGCCCAACGCAACCGCCAGCCCGGCGTTGAAGGCGTCGCCGGCCGCCGTTGTATCGACGGCATCCACGCTAAACGCCGGCACGTGATCAAAGTCACCGCCGCGCAGCACAAACGAGCCCAGCGACCCGGCCTTGATAATGACCGTTCCCGCGCCCTGTTGTTGCAGCGCCTCCGCCGCCGCGCGCGCGCCGGCGGTGTCAGTCACCGCGATGCCGGTAAGCAATTCCGCCTCGCCGGCGTTGGGTGTCAGGTAGTCCACCAGCCCGATCAGAGATGGCGCCAGTTTCTGTGCCGGCGCGGGATCGAGGATGGTGGCACAACGGCAGTCACGAGCGGTCCGCAACGCGTACTCGGTCGTTTCAATGGGGATCTCGAGTTGCAGCAGTGCAAACTCGGACTGTACGATCAAAGGCCGGTTGCTGTCGATGCACGCCTTGTCTACGGTGCCGTTGGCGCCGGGCACGTAGACGATGTGGTTTTCACCCGACGAGTCAACCTCAATTACCGCCACCCCGGTTGACGTTCCGGCAACGCTCTCCACTCCGCTGTCGTCGATGCTCGCGCGCCGCAGTACATCGCGATACTCGACGCCAAACGGGTCCTCGCCGACCCGACCTATCATCCTGACGCGGGCGCCGAGACGCGCGAGCGCAACCGCCTGATTGGCGCCTTTGCCGCCGGTGTGTGTGGCAAACCGGGTGCCCACCAGCGACTCACCGGGGCGCGGGAATCGCTCGACATTGACCACGAGGTCCATATTGAGACTTCCGATTACGCAGAACACATCCGGTCTCCTCAGGGCAGCAGCACCGTTGACCCGGTGGTCTTGCGTGACTCGAGGTCGCGGTGCGCCTGGGCAACATCGATCAGGGCATACTCCTGGTTGACGGCAATTCTGACAGCTCCGCTGTGCACCGCCTCGAACAGCTCGTCGCTGGCCGCGAGCAGATCGCTGCGCTGGGAAATGTAGTGGAACAGCGTCGGGCGCGTAAGAAACAGCGAGCCCTTCTGCGTCAACAGTGCCGGCTCCATCGGCGGGACCGGGCCGGAGGCGTTACCGAACGTCACCATCAGGCCCAGCGGGCGCAGGCAGTCGAGTGAGCCTTCAAATGTCTGCTGACCAACGGAGTCGTAGACGACCGGTACGCCCCGTCCCTCGGTAATCGTTCTGACCTCGGTCACGAAATCCTGGCACGTATAGTCGATCACGTGATGGCAGCCGAACTCGCGCGCCAACTCAGCTTTCTCCGGTGAACCGACGGTTCCGATCACCGTAGCTCCGAGGTGCCTGGCCCAGCTGCAGGCAATAAGTCCGACCCCGCCGGCCGCAGCGTGGATCAGGATGGTATCACCGCGCTGCACCGGATAGGTCCGCCGCAGCAGATAGTGGGCCGTCAGACCGCGCAGCATCATGCCCGCGGCAGTAACATCGCTGATATCATCGGGGATCCGAACGCAGCGGCTGGCCGGCATGAGACGCTGCTCGGCGTAGGATCCTTGTTGCGCGTGAACGTAGGCTACCCGGTCGCCAACCGAGAACTCGCTCACCTCGGTTCCCACGGCCTCGACGACGCCGGCTGCCTCCGCTCCGAGTCCGTGTGGCAGTTCCGGCAGTTTGTAGAGCCCGCTGCGGAAGTAGACGTCGACGTAGTTAAGGCCCACCGCGGTCTGACGGATCAGGATTTCGCGCGGTGCGGGTGCGCCTATCTCTACAGCGACCCACTTCATCACCTCCGGACCACCGGTCTGCTCGATCTGGATTGCCTGTGCCATATTCTGCCTCCTTGGTCCAGCGGGCGGCTCTATTGAGTCGCACGTGCACGCGCCGCGTCGAACGCCTGCTGGTCGGCTCGAAAGCCTTCGGCGTCGGTACCGACCCGCTGAATGCGAACGCGTTCCATACGGTCGCGTCGCTGGATTGAGTCTACCACGTCCTGGCCGGAGACGACACGGCCGAATACGGTGTGCGCGTCATCGAGCCACGGGGTCGCGGTGTGGGTGATGAAGAACTGGCTCCCGTTCGTGTCGGGTCCGGCGTTGGCCATTGACAGGATGCCCGCCGCGTCGTGACGCAACTCGGGGTGGAACTCGTCCGGAAACCGGTACCCTGGTCCTCCGCTGCCGCTGCCTTCAGGGTCTCCCCCCTGAATCATGAAATCCTGAATGACGCGGTGGAAGGTGAGCCCGTCGTAAAACCGCACACCGCTGCCGCGGCTGTGCTCGATTGTCCCTTCGGCCAATCCGACAAAGTTCATAACGGTCATTGGTGTACGTTGGAACTCGAGTTCGACAATGATTGTGCCCCGGCTGGTTTCGATGTGCGCGTATAGTCCGTCGGGCAGTGAATCAATCGCATGACCGCCCTGGACGATTGCCGTCAGCAGCGCGACGGCGAGTATGGCGGTCAATCGATGTCTTGCGTGACGTGCAGGGTTTGGCATCGCGGCCTCCTTATTGATCCGGACGTGCGTGCACTTCGCGCACCATCAGCACGCCATCAATGGCCCGCAGTCGATGGAGTGCCTCAGGTGACAGGGCACGCTCGATATCGATGATGTTATAGGCCAGGTCGTCCTTGTGGCGGTTGAGCAGATCGAGTATGTTCTGGTTGTCCTCCGCCAGGATGGTCGTGATCTGTCCGACCATATTGGGGATATTGCGATTTGCGATTACGAGTCGCTCGTTCTCCGAGGGGCCCATCTCGCAGTCGGGAAAATTGACCGAGTTCACGACATTGCCGCTCAGCAGGTAGTCTCGAAGCTGCCGCGCGGCCATCAAGGCGCAGTTCTCCTCGGCCTCGGGAGTCGAAGCGCCGAGATGCGGTACCGGCAGCACTTTTTCGTTGCAAGCCAGTTCGTCCGTGGGGAAATCGGTAACGTAGCACTCAACGGTTCCGTCTTCGACTGCGCTGAGCAGCGCCTGGTCGTCTACCAGACCGCCGCGGGCCAGATTGAGCACACGAACACCCGGCTTCATCTTCCCGAACGCTTCCGCGCTCAACATCTGCCTGGTGGTGCCGTTTAACGGCACGTGCAGCGTGATGTAGTCGCTGCGTGCGAAGAGGCTCTCGATGCTGGGGGACCGTTCCACGGTTCTCGAAAGCCCCCAGGCGGATTCAACGGAAAGGTAGGGGTCGTAGCCGATGACCCGCATACCGAGCGCCTCGGCGGCGTTGGACACCATGACGCCGATGGCTCCCAGTCCAATGACTCCAAGCGTCTTGCCGGATATTTCCGGGCCGATAAACGACGACTTGCTCTTCTCGATCAATGCAGGCACTTCGTCACCCTTGCCCGCGAGGCTGCGGGCCCAGTTTATCCCCTGTACGATACGGCGCGAACTGAGCAACAGTCCGGTTAGTACCAGTTCCTTGACCGAGTTTGCGTTGGCGCCCGGGGTATTGAACACCACGATGCCGGTCTCGCTGCAGCGATCGACCGGAACGTTGTTGTAACCGGCACCCGCACGTGCGATAGCCTTCAGCTGCGGACCGAATTCAATCTCGTGCAACGAAGCGCTGCGCACCAGTATTCCGTCCGGGTTCTCGACAGCAGGATCGACGGTAATACCGGCTTCGCGCAGAATCCGGAGTCCGCTCTCCGCAATTCTGTTGTAGGTACGTACGCTGAACATCATTTACCCCCTCTTGCTCAACTGCCGTCGACTGGACTGCGTACAGCCGGATAATCGGATTCACGCTCGACAATCTGCAGGCCGAGCTCATCGAGCTGTTTCTGGTCTACATGCGACGGTGAGTCGTCCATCAGCGACACACCGGCGGTATTCTTGGGAAACGCGATTACTTCGCGAATGCTTGATTCACCGGCCATGATCATTACCAGGCGATCGAGTCCCGGAGCGATACCCCCGTGCGGCGGCGCGCCGTACTGGAACGCCTCCAGCAGAAAACCAAAGCGGCGCCGAGCTTCTTCATCGGAGATACCGACAATGCCGAACACACGGCGCTGCAACTCCGGGTCATGGATCCTTATCGATCCCGAGGCGAGCTCAAAACCGTTGCAGACGAGGTCGTAGAGGTTGCCCTTGACCGCGCCGGGATCGTCCTCCAGGTGCTCCAGAAAACGCTCCTGCGGCATGCTAAACATATGGTGCGCGGCCTCCCAGCGCTGTTCTTCGGCGTTCCATTCAAACAGAGGGAAGTCAACGATCCACGCAAAACTGAAGCGTGCCGGATCGCAGAGGCCGAGCTGTCTGCCCAGACGGCTTCGCACCGCACCCAGCGCCGTGCAGGCAGTCTTCCACTGGTCGGCGACAACCAGCAGCAGATCACCCGGCTGGGCTCCCAGCGTCGCGATGATCTCGGCGGCACGCGCGGCGAAGAACTTGCTGATGCCTCCTTCCAGCCCGCCGGCCGCGGTCACCTTCATCCACGCAAGCCCTCTGGCCCCGTAGGTGGCCGCGCTCTCCTCGAGCTCACTGATCTGTTTGCGCGAGTAGTCGGCACACCCGCCGGCCACCAGTGCCTTGACCGTACCGCCGGAGGCCAGCACCGACTCAAATACCGCGAAACCGCTTCCGCTCACCAGTGGGGCGAAATCGTGCAGCGGCATCTCAAAACGCAGCTCCGGCTTATCCGACCCGTAGCGATTCATGGCATCTTCGTATGAAAGGCGCCTGAACGGTATCTCGATGGTCGCGCCGAGTGCGCGCTCGAATAGCCGAGCCATCAGCCCTTCGACCACCTCAAAGACATCATCGCGGGACACAAAGCTCATCTCTATGTCGATCTGCGTGTGCTCGAGCTGGCGGTCGCCGCGGGCGTCCTCATCGCGGTAGCAGTGGGCCAGCTGGAAGTAGCGGTCGAAGCCGGAGACCATGATAATCTGCTTGAAGAGCTGCGGCGACTGAGGCAGCGCGTAGAACCTGCCGCGGTGCAGCCGCGACGGTACCAGGAAATCGCGCGCGCCCTCGGGGGTCGATTTGATCAGCGTCGGTGTTTCGATCTCGTAGAACCCGCGTTCGTGCAAGTACTCGCGGGTATGGTAGCACACGTCGTGGCGCAGCTTGATCTTGCGCTGCATCGAAAACGAACGCAAGTCCAGGTAGCGGTACTTGAGTCGCAGCTCGTCACGTGCTTCCGAGCGTTCATCAATCATGAACGGCAACGGCTCGCAGGTTGAGAGCACACGGATCTCCAACGCCGCCACCTCAATTGCCCCGGTGACCATGTCGGGGTTGATCATCTCAGGCGGACGCGTGCGTACCGTTCCGCGCACCGCAATGCAGAACTCGTTCTTCAGTCCCTCGGCAGTTGCTTTCAACGCCTCATCGGCGTCCTCATCGACCACAACCTGGGTGATGCCGTAGCGATCGCGCAGCCCGACAAACTTGACGCCTCCGTGATCGCGAAAGCGGTGCACCCATCCGTTCAGGACTACGGTTTCGCCGTCGCGAGCAGCGGTCAGCTCGCCACAGGTGGCGGTCCGTTTCAACTGTTCCATGCGGCCAAATCTACCATGGCCGCATGGGTACGGCAAGGGCGCGGTCCGCAGGTCCGTAGGTCAGCCGGGGGGCCACTGCAGCTGGCGTCCACCGAGGATGTGTGCGTGGATGTAGCGGACGGTCTGCTGGCCGTGGGGGCCGGTATTGAAGACCACCCGGTAGCCGTCCCGCTCCAGTCCCAACTGCTCGGCTACGCGCGATACACCCTGCATGAACGCTCCGATCTCGGCGGCGTCACGCTGCCTGATGTCGGCGAAGCTCTGCATCTTGTGTTTGGGAATCACCAGCACGTGTACCGGTGCCTGCGGGTTGATATCGCGAAAGGCGTAGACGGTTTGGTCCTCATAGACGGCGTCGGACGGAATCTCTTTGGCCAGAATCTTGTCGAACAGGGTCTGCTCGGACATGCAACCTCCTCATGCTTCCGTTGTGGTGCCGAAATTGTTGTTATCGCGCATCGCCGGAAGCCTCGGCCTCGCGGCGGCGGATTATCTCGATGATCTCATTATAGCGCGCTCGAGTTATCGGGTAGAAGGACAGCACGATGACTCCGGCGACAAAGAAAGTGGCCGGAATCGGACCGGTCAGCAGGCGGATTCCCAGCCGCGCGGCGTCGGTCTGCAGCGGGTCGGGTACAAGAACGCTGGGTTCCCGGTAGCCAAAGGCGCTGAGTACCCAGCCGGTAAGCGCGATGCCGAACGCCTGCCCGGTTTTGCTCACAAAGGTCCACATGCCGTAGAAGACACCCTCGCGGCGGATGCCGGTCTGGGAGTAATCGTACTCCACGATATCCGGTACCATCGAGTACGGCATGACGTACTGGGTTGCAAATCCAATGCCGGCCACAAACATGATCACGAACGAGAACTGCATCCCCAGGATGTGGCCAAGAAAGAAAAAGACGATGATCGAGGCGGCGAAGATCAGCATACCGATGTTGTAGCAACGCTTCTTGCCGATGCGCTCGGAGATCTTGACCCAGATGGGAATGAAGATGATGCTGGAAAGCAGCAGCAGCGGCAGAGCGACAAGAAAGCCGCTCTCGTCTCCGTAGATATTGCCGAAGTAGTAGAGCAGCCCGGCCTGGATGATGTTTATGCCGGTAATATGCAGCGACCACGGAATCAGTGCCGTAAGAAAGGGCTTCATCTTCAGCACCTGCAGGTAGCTGCGGATGACGTTGATCCGCTCGGCCACACGCGCGCTGTACTGCTCGCGTACGGTGAAGAAGGTCACCAGCGCCGTGCCCATCATGATCGCACCCATGACGCCGCCCATGATCGTCCAACCGGCGTCACTTCCGCCGCCGAGCTGCACCAGCGGCAGGACGGTCGCGGCGCCGATAAACGTTCCAACCACGGCGAAGACCATGCGGTACCCGTTCAGTACCGTGCGTTCGTCGAAATCTTCGGTCAGCTCGGGCGTCAACGCGCCGTACGGAATATTGACCAGAGTGTAGGTTGTGTTCAGGATGCAGTAGACAAGCGCCACGTAGCCGAACAGCGTCAGCTGATTGTCGAAGCGCACCGGCGTGAATACCCAGATCATGCTGAGGAAGAGGGTGATCGCGCCGACAAAGATGTACGGCCGGCGGCGCCCCCAGCGGCTGGAAGTGCGGTCCGACAGGTATCCCACGGCCGGGTCGCTGACCGCATCCCACAGTTTGCCGATCATCAGCGCCGTACCGGCCAGACCGGCGCGCAGACCGACCACGTCGGTCAGAAAGAACAGCAGGTAGAACCCCATAATGGTGAAGAAGAGGTTGCCTCCCAGATCGCAGATCCCGAATCCAACCTTCACTTTGAGCGGCAGAGCGTTGTCTTTGCGAGGCATGCGGACCTCCTTGCGGGACTCCGCGCTGCTGCACGGAGGTGCCCCAGTATAGCCGGTCAGCGACCGGACCGCTATCGGCCGTGGCGGCACTCGGTGCAGCCAAGCACGTGAACGTGCTTACGGCCGTTGCGCTCGAACATTCTGGCGATGGCGTAACCGTCGCCGCGAATCTCGCGTTTGCAGACCGGACAGGTGCGCGATTGGTTGCCTTCCGGCGGGCGGCAGTAGGGACAGCCGAACATGTGCACCATGCTCTCCTTGATCTTTGGTGGACGCGTACTGCCGTCGGCGGCGACCGGCTGCCTGGAGAACACCACGGTGTGGACCCGCTCGCCGCGCGAAAGCATCGTTCGGCAGAGCGGGCACGGTTTCAGTACCTTCAGGGTCGAGCGGCTCCGGCGCGCCATGCGATTGGCCAGTGCCGAATAGTCGTTCTTCCTGAGGCGTTTCATGATGTGTAACAGATAGACGATTATGGCGGCCGTCAGAACGATGACCAGAACGTACATAGCGTAGCTCCGAGCAGATACTATCCGATGAGCGGCGCAATGAGTAGACTGAGACGATGGCGGTACTCTACGTGGTAGCCACGCCGATCGGTAATCTGGAAGACATCACGCTGCGGGCCGTGAACACCCTTCGGACGGTCGACTTCGTGCTGTGTGAGGATACGCGGCACTCAGGGCGTCTGTTGGCTCGCTTTGAGATCCGCAAACCGCTGATTGCGTGTCACGCGCACAACGAGCAGCGTGCCGCCGGCGCTGTCCTGAGGCGGCTTGACGCGGGTCAGGACGGGGCTTTGGTGACCGACGCCGGTACGCCCGGTCTCAGCGACCCGGGGGGCAGGGTGGTGGCTGCCGTTCGGGAACGAGGCTACAGCGTGTTGCCCGTTCCGGGGCCATCGGCGCTTGCCGCATTGCTCAGTGTGGCCGGCGTACCGGGCAAGACGGTAGTCTTTGAAGGGTTTCTCTCGTCAAAAAGGGGACGAAGGCGCGCGCGACTGGCCGAACTGCTGTCGCGTGGCGAGATCGTGGTCTGCTACGAGTCGCCACATCGAATAGTACAGCTTCTGCGGGATCTGCTCGATATAGAGAGTGAAGCGACGGTACTGATCGGCAGAGAGATGACCAAGCTGCACGAGGAGTATCTGTTCGGTTCAGTGGCAGCAGTGCTGGAGCAGCTATCGGGCAGGGCAAGCATCAAGGGTGAGATCACCCTGCTTGTGTCCCCCGCCAAAAAGGGTTAAAATTGACGGGAAGTGTGTCGATAAGGTAGTGAAGGAAGGAAGGTTCTGCAATGTCCATTGAACGGCTCGGTCCAATAGACCCGGTCCAACGGTTTAATCAGACCAACAAAACCGTCAAACCCCAGCAGAAGCAGGGGAGCGACTCGGTATCGTTCTCTGATGAAGCGAAGCTGAAGGCTGAACTCTATCAGATGACCGAACAAGTCAGGAACACGCCTGAAGTTCGTGCAGACCGAGTGGCCGAGGTGAAGAGCAAGCTCGAGGACCCGGAGTACATCAACGACACGGTAATTAACAGTGTTGCAGACCGGATTATGGACGCTTTCGGAATATAGTACCTCCTTCCGGGTCACTCCCGCGTCGACGGCTTCCATCTCTGAATACCTATCGCAACATCCGGCGGCACACGGTGCCGCCGCTTTGCGTTGAGTTGGCCCATGTCGGATCTGTTGCTGCACTTACCTACCAGGATCTTCTTCGGACCGGACGTGGTCAACCGCATTGGTCAGACCGTGGCTGAACTTGGTTCACGAGCGCTGCTGGTTACCGAATCAGTTCACCATCGGGGAAAACTGGTCGAGCGCGTCGAAGAACTGCTGGCCAGGAAGGACGTGCAGACGATTCTGTTCGATCACGTCGATCCCGGTGGCTCGAACGCGACCATTGATGAGCTGATTTCGCTGGTACGCGTGAGTCAGGCCAAGGTGGTCATCGGCCTCGGCGGTATGAAGGTGCTTTCGGCCGCCCGCTGCGCTGCAGTGGCCGCCGCCGGCGATGTCTCGATCTATCGCATCCTGGACGGTCAGCATCCGGGCAAGGCCGCGGTGCCCTACGTCGAGGTACCCACTTCATTCCGCAATCACGTGATGCTGCGCGACGAGTTTGTGATTACCGATACTGAGAAACGGCACGCCCGCCTGGTGCGGACCGCCCCCGGTCTTGTCAAGGCCGTATTCCTCGATCCCAATCTGGCCGCCTCCATGTCGGCCAAGTACGCCGCGGCCACCATGATGGACACGCTGCTGGCGTGCATCGAAGGCTACGTTTCGTCGCGCAGTACCTTTCTCTCCGATACGCTCTTTCTGCGCGCCATCGATACCCTGAAGGAATCGATCGATGAGTTGAGCCGTGATCCCGGCGAAACCGCGTCACGGGTGCACGCCGGAGAGGCCGGACTGTTGTGCGCTCTCGGTCTTTCGATGAGCAGCCAGGGACCCGGCGGCGCGTTGACCTACGCCATCAACAGCCTGCACAACGTCCCCAAGAGCTGGGTGGCCGCCGCTCTGCTGCCGCACATGCTCGATCATTTTGCCGGGGTCAGACCCACCAAAGTCGCCAGGGTCGCTCGCGCCCTGGGCGAGGATGTTCCAGGATTGCACGAAGGCGATGACGCCGAGCTCGCCTCCGCCGTAGCTCGCCGGCTGATCGCGAGGCTCGAGCTCCCCGGTCGGCTGCGCGACTTCGATCTGTCGCTCGATGACGTTGCCGAGATTGCCGAGGTTGCCGCCGGCTTCGAGATGGTGAGCTTCGGGCCGGTGGCCCTCTCTGAGAGCGATCTCTACGAGCTGGCAAAACAGGCGTTCTGATCGCGGGCCGGCGCACGGCTCCGCCGGGACGAAAGCATGATCACGCTGAAGAAACTGGGCGAACTGCCACGCAAAACCCGTTTGCGCAAGATCTCGCGGATCCTGTTGCGGCTCGAGCACCACCTGCGCGGGCTTCCTTCCCCTGACGGCGCAGACCGCGAGCTTCCCGACCGCGCGTACCTCGGTGCGCTGTTCAGCGCAGTGGCGCAGGAGGCCCGGCTTTCGCCGTCGCTGCGCCGCCGGGCGCAGGGTTACGTCGAGCAGATCGCAGGCTCGCCTCACGCCGGCCTGTCTGTCGAACTGGTACGACCGATAAGCGACATCCGTTATGGACTCGAGGAGTGGCTGGGGCACACTCCGGCGGACTGGGACTTCTACCGCTCGGGCCGGCTTGATGCGGACGAGCGGCGGGTCGAGAACGTCTTTCTCTACCTGGACGATGTTCGCTCACCGTTCAATGTGGGCGCGATCTTCCGCGCCGCCGACTCGTTTGGCGTGCGCGAGATTTACGTGTCTGAGGGGACGGCCTCGCCCGAGCATCCGCGCGCCAAACGGGCGGCGATGGGGGCGATCGAGCTGATACCGTGGCGCCGGGCGAGCCTGCCGGAAGCGATTGCCGTGGTTGCGCGGCTGCTGCGAGCGCCGCCGAACGTGCTGGCGGTCGAGACCGGAGGCACCCATGTGGCACACTTCCGCTTCCCGTCTGCCGGAATCGCGGTCGTAGGTTCGGAGGAACTCGGTGTCAGCGCCGAGGCGCTGAGGCTCGCGGCGCAATCATCCGGCCGCATATCGATTCCGACCGCCGGCGCCAAAGGGTCACTGAACGTTGCGGTGGCGACCGGTATTGTGCTCTACCAGTGGTGGCATGCGCTTACTGGTTGATGACGATCTCGTAGTCGATCCTGGCGGTGTGTCTGAGCGTCGCCGCAACGGGACAGTACCTGTCGAGTGACAGCGTGACCGCCTTCTCAACTTTTTCCCGCTCAACCTTCTGGCCGCTGAACAGGTAACGGACGGTGACCGCCGTGTAGACGTGAGGGTGCTGGTCGGCGGAGTCCGCGCGTACTTCGATGGCGAAGCTGTCGTACGGCATCTGCATCTTGCGCAGAATGGCCACCACATCCATACCGGTACAGCCGGAAAGGGCCGCCAGCATCATCGACCGCGGTGTCGGTCCGTAGTTTCTTCCGCCGTGATCGGTGCCGGCGTCAACTCGCAAGTCGTGCCCGCCCAGATCGACGTCAAACGCCATTCCGTCCTTGTACTCTGCCCGTGTGTCGTAACTCATGGATCACCTCTTGAGCGCTTTTTCGATTTCCGCCTTGTTGAAGCCCACAATGACTTTGCCGTGGATGTCAAGCACCGGAACTCCCATCTGACCGGACTTCTTGACCATTTCATCGGCTCTGCGCAGGTCACTTGCGACGTTGTATTCGGTAAACGGGACCCGGTTATCACGGAAGTACTGCTTCACCTGATTACAGTAGCCGCACGTTGGAGTTGTGTACAGTCGAACTGCCATGCTTTCCCCCTCGGCAATACGTATTATATAGAGAAATTAATATATTACAGCTAAGGTGTCAAGCGAGTATCAGGATGTCACGTGTGCGAGACTGACTCCCTGGCAAATGCTGCATCAAGGCGTGCTTCGATGGTCTTCAGCTGTTCCTCGTTGGTGATCTTGAAAGACGCCAGTACCTGAGGATCGATCTGCTCGATACCCACGCCGGCGTCGCGTACGTGGCAGAGCGCGTTGGCCAGATAGACCGTGTAGACCACGTCCCGATAGGGCTGCGGAGCCGAGTGCGGCGTATGGTGATACTTGATCGCGTCGACCAGCGCCTCGGGGAAGTTCCAGTTCTCGGCAATCATGGCGCCGATCTCCGAGTGGTTCAGGCCGGCGGCAAGATCCTCAAAGATCTCCGACGCGATGCCCTTTTCATGACAGAACGAGTTGATCTTGGTCATCAGGTCAGGATGCACCGAAGAGAAAATTATCTTGCCCATGTCGTGCAGGATTCCGCCTACGTACACGTCGTCAAGGATCTCTTTCTTGCGGCTGAGATTCTTGGCGAGGTTATAGGCGTAGAATGCGGTACGGTAGCTGTGCTCCCATAGATTCTTGGTCTCCGCGGTTTCGGTTGTACCCAGGATCTTCTGTGTTCCGTAGGAGTACAACAGGTTGCGCAGGCCTCGCATGCCGACCAGCTTGACCGCCTCGACAATGTTGTCGACTTTCTTGGGCAGCATAAAAGCGGCCGAGTTGACTACCTTGAGCAGATCAGCGGTAAGCGACGGATCGGTGCTGATCTGGCGCGCGATATGCGTGATCTCGGTGTCAGGGTCGCTGATCATCTTCTGCAGGTTGACGATGTTTTCGGGAAAACGCGGCAGCGATTCGATCTCCTGTACGATCTGTTCGGAGATCAGCTCCAGGCTTTCCAGCCGCACCTTGGACATCGGCACCACGAGCTTTGCGATGGTCTCGCTGCCCTCGATATCGATATCAAACGCGTCTTCGTCGAGCCCGATCTTCTTCAGCATGAGTACCAGGATCACGATTCCGAGCCCGGCTCCTTCGGAGTCGTCCAGAACGGTGGTAAGCGCCTCTTCCAGCGAGCCGAATGCTCGGGAACGCGCTATCCGGTCGTAAATCCTGATCTGCTCCTTGCGGGTCATCAGCGCATTGTTCACCACGTAGAGGTGCAGGTCGCGCCCCTTGGCGTGGAAGATTACCTTCACAAACAGGCCAGCTCCCTTCTGCAGCTCGAGGTAATGGTCGATATTGTCGAGCGTTTCCTGCTTGAAGGTCTTCATGCCCTCCACGTAGTCCTTGCCGTCGTCAATCTTGAGGCTCTTCTCCTCGAAGTAGACACGCTTGGTGTTGGCCTTCTTGGCGTTGACCGCCAGCTCGCGCAGGCAGTACGCCAGCGGATCTTTGAGTTTCTCCTGACCCATTTCCTTCAGGAAGTGCCCCAGAATCTCCTCGAGGTACATCTCGGTCTCGTGCGGAAGTGTATAGGACTTCACTGTCAGCGGGATCGAACTGCGTGCTGCCTGCAGCACCTTACCAACGTCAACCTTTTTTGCCATTGAACGCCGCCTACGTCGTATGCTTTTCTTTTGGTGCCTACTCTACCCTAATCCGTTGTAGTGTGACCATAGGCCCGAACGTGAATTTGCGAGCAGACCCCGCGATAGCGGTGCGGCTCCAGGCCAGGCCGCGCCGGCTCAATTGCCGCCGAAGTTCTTGACCTGATGCGCCATGGCGCGCAGGCGTTTTTCTACCAGCGCGTTGACACTACCGGACTCGAAGACCCCGCGTGGTCCGCGGATGCCCGAGGGCATACCGGTCAGAATCTGCATGCCCTCGTCGATGGTCTGGACAGGCCAGATGTGAAAACGTCCGTCGCGTATTGCCTGTTGCACTTCAACGTCCAGAATGAGGTTGGGCAGGTTCTGGCGCGGAATAATGACACCCTGCGTATTGGTGATGCCGATCTGCTTACAGACCGCGTAGAAGCCCTCGATCTTCTCGCTGATTCCCCCTACCGGCTGGATCTCTCCCATCTGGTTCACCGACCCGGTAACCGCAATGTCCTGGCGCAGCGGTACGTCGGCAATCGACGAAAGCAGTACGTAGACCTCGGCTGAGGACGCCGAATCACCGTCGACCTCGACGTAGGACTGTTCGAAACAGACGCTGGCGGTGACCGACAACGGGAAGTCACGGGCATACTTGGACTGCAGGAACCCCTCAAGGATGTAGATGCCCTTGTCGTGCAGTTCCCCCGAAAGCCCCGACTCGCGCTCGATGTTGATGATGCCGTCGTTGCCGGGAGCGGTGCGTGCCGTTATCAGCATCGGCCGGGCAAAGGCGTAGAAGCCGCGGTCGACGACGGCCAGGGCGTTGATCCGTCCAACCGCGCTGCCTCGTACGTCGATCAGGAGCTCACCGGAACGGATCTGCTCGTCGATCTTTTCTTCGGGAAGGTTGTAGAGGTAGCGTCGTTCGGTGAGCGCTCGCTCGACCATCGCGCGATCTATTTCGCTTTTGCCGTCGTTGCGCGCCCAGTGGTCTGCCTCGCGAATGAGATCAGCAATCAGCGAGAAACGCGTACTGAGCTTGTCACGGAACTCCGACAGTCGAATCCCGTACTCGATGATAGCGGCCAGCCCGGACGGATGCAGCGGCAGCAGTTTCTCATCACGCGCGATCATGCGCGCGAAGCCGACGTACTCGCGCATCGCGTCGCTGGTGCGGTTCATGAGCGAGTCGAACTCCGCCGGAATCTTGAACAGCTTGCCGAATTCATCGTCCTGGCAATAGAGGATGTCGTAGAGTGCATCCGGTCCGGAGAGGATTACCTTCACGTCGATTGGCGCAGGCTGCGGTTTGAGGGCTCCCACCGGTATCGGCAGAGGGCCAGGGGTGGGGCGAATTTCGGCCTGCGCGTCGGCAATGGCGCGCTTGAGTGCGTTCCACAAGTCTTCATGCGGAACGATATCCTCGGCACGCAGTACCAGAAAACCGCCTGATGCGTTCAGCAGCGCACCGGCCCGCAGCATCATGAAACTGGTGCGGGTCTCACCGCCGGGCTCCATGGAGTACTCTTGCAGGCCGAACAGCTTCTGGTAGTCGGGATGGCTTTCGAAAATCAGCGGCGCCTGCTTGCTGTGCTGATGATCAACGACCACATTGACGTCGTAGCGTTCTACCGGAAAGCTCGCCGCTTCCGCGCGCCCGGCGTCGTTATCCGGCGGCATGAACCAGTCCACGTTGTCCAGCACGTCGCTGCGCACATCGTCAAGGTATTGATGAACTCCAGGGTCATCAAACGAGGACTTCAGCTCTCTGATCGCCGTGTCAATGCCGGGCCCGATTGCCGCAACCCGCAGCTCGTTGAGTTTCTGCTCGATCTGGCCCCGCTCGCTGCGCAGACGCAGAAAGATCCGGTTCATCTCGTCCATGTACTGATAGTATTTCTCGCGGGCATTGCGCCACCACGACTCGTCGATCTCGCCGCCGTTGACACGCTTCTGGATGACGTCAAAACTGGTCGTTTCCCCGTTGTAGACCGGAGCGATGTCGGCACGCTGCTCCTCGCTGTCTTCCACCTGCACGATCTGGAACCCCTCGCGTCCGAGCCGTCCTTCGAAGTCGCGCAGCGCCCGGTTCTCGTGCCCTTCAGCCTGAATGACGATCTGGTCGCGCTTGCTGGTGAAGCGTTCATTCTGTGACAGCACCTCCAGACTCTGCTGCACGGTCTTGACCAGCTGGTGCATCGCCTGGCGGAAGCGCGTGCCGCCGCCGGGGTCAAAAGTCAGCAGTTGCGGTCTGTCCGGACGGTGGAAGTTGTAGACGTAGGCATAGTCGCGCAGACGTGATATGTCACCCAGATACTGCTCGGTAACCTGCCGGATAGCCGAGCGCTTCCCCGTGCCGGGCATGCCGGTCACAAACAGGTTGTAGCCTTTGCCGCGCATCTGTACTGCGAGATGGAGGGCACGCAGCGCGCGCGGCTGTCCGATGATGTCAAAGTTCCGGTCGCCGTTATCGAGCGCCCGGATCTCCTCCTCACTGATGCCGAACTCCACCAGTGCCGGGGCGAGGCGCGCTTTCTCGAGGTAGCGCCCGGTCTCTACGGGAGAAATTCTGGCGGCCGCCGCGCTGGTTTCGGCGGCGGCGTCGGGGTTCTTGGTCATGATCGTATGGTAACCCTGCAGGGAAGTGTTATGGCCGCTTCTCTAAGATAGTACTTCCGCCGCCGAGATACAAGCACCGCGTGATGCGGTTAGCCACGGTGTCGCCGCTGCGCCGTCAGGCCTGGATGCCGGCGGTTGCACAATCGGCTTGCGTCACTATAATGACACGCATGCAACTGGTAGAACTCGATGCCTGGTTTCGCGACCTGCTGCGGCTCGACGACCTGGCGGGTATTGATCCGGCGCTCAACGGAATACAGGTCAGCCGGCGCGATACCGGGATCACGCGGGTGGCGTTTGCCGTAGACGCCTGCATGGAGACCTTTCGTCGCGCGGTCGAGCAGAGAGCTGACCTGCTGTTCGTGCATCACGGAATATTCTGGGGCCATGAGACACGGCTGACCGGGGCTCACTACGAGCGGATTCGTTTTCTGATCGAGAACGATCTGGCGCTCTACGCGGTACATCTGCCGCTCGACATGCACCCGGAGGTCGGCAACAACGCCGGTATGGCTGCGGCGCTGGGATTGCATGAGGTGCGTCCCTTCGGAACCTACAGAGGGCAACAGATCGGCTGCGCGGGGATTCTGCCCGAGAGCCGAACCATCGATCAGGTGGCGCAGACGCTGTTCGGTGGCAGCGAGCAGACTCTTGGTGTGCTGCCGTTCGGGCCACGCGAGATACGTTCGGTCGGTCTGGTCTCCGGCGGGGCTCCGCACGAGGTTGAAGAGGCAATTGCCGGTCGTCTCGATCTCTACGTGACTGGCGATGCCGCACACACCGTCTATCATCGAGCTATGGAGACCGGTATAAACGTCATCTTTGGCGGCCACTACCTCACCGAGACATGGGGCGTACGGCAGCTTTCACGGAAGCTGGCTGCTTCATCTGATCTGGATACGCTCTTCATCGACGTACCAACGGGCCTCTAAATGCCGATTAACCGCGAACGTCTGCTTCCCTTAGTGCTGACTCTGGCCGTCGTGCTGCTGGATCAGGCCACGAAGATCGCAGTGGTTGCCACTGTTGAACCAGTGTACCTCAACGGCCATGTCATCGAGGTGATCGGCGACTTCCTGCGCATCATTCATGCGCGCAATCCCGGGGTGGCGTTCAGTATCGGCCGTAACCTGCCCGTCACGGTGCGCACGGTGCTGTTCACGCTGTTGCCGCTGATTGTGCTGGCCGGCCTGATGTGGTACTACCTGCGCACCGATGAACTGACGCGAGTTCAGCGTTGGGCCATTGCCGGAATTGTCGGCGGTGGCGCCGGGAACCTGATCGATCGGATTATGCGCCCCGACGGCGTGGTTGATTTCATCGACGTGCGGATCTACGGGCTTTTCGGCATGCAGCGCTGGCCGACTTTTAACGTCGCCGATGCCGCGGTAGTTGTCTGTGGAATGCTGTTGATCATCTCGGTCTTCCTGGAGGAAAGGAGGCGGCACAGTGAATAAGAAGGTCAATACGGTGCTGTTTGTGCTGGGAGCGACGCTTGTCAATGTTCTGATCATGGTGTTCCTGTTCCTGATACTCTTCATTCTGTTTGCACGCTTTCTGGCGCCGTCGGTACCGCCCGCAGCCGGGCAGTTTGTGCTGCTGGGCCTGTTTCTGGTGTCGGTTGTGGGAACCTATTTCGTCTATCACCGGCTGATCGCTTTGCTGCAGAAGAAGGTCGACATGGAGCGCTACTTCGATCCGATCTTCGGCAGACGGCGGCGGTGAGGTGTGAGCACCGGCAAACGGCACGCCGCGAGGCTGCAGCGTGCCCTTCTGAACCATTGACTGCCGGCAGCTGCGGTGGTGCGCCATTATGCTACGCCGCAGCGTACGCGCCGTAACACCGGCGGCAACCGTGGCGTATGCTGGAGCAGCTATCTGACCCACAGAACCCGCCTCACCGAAGGAGGCTCCGGGCATGAATCAACCCCAGACGGTTCCCGCGCATATCCAGCGCGAGCTGATTGCCTTTGCGCGTGAGCTCGTGCGTATCCGCAGTTATCCCGGTGAGGAAGAAGCGGTCATCAGATGCATCGAGGGCAGGATGCGGGAACTGGGATTTGATGAGGTGATGCTGGACAGGATGGGCAACGTACTCGGTCGTATTGGCTGCGGGGCAAGCGCTATCATGTTTGATTCACACGTCGACACGGTGGAGGTCAAGGACGAGCCGCAGTGGGCTATTCCTCCGTTCAACGGCCAGATCGCCGACGGGAGGCTTCACGGACGGGGTTCGGTGGACATGAAGTCTGCCGCGGCGGCTTCCATCTATGCGGCCGTTACGGCTCGCCGCCGGGGATGGAGCGACGGCAAGACCATCTACGTCTCGTGCACGGTCATGGAAGAAGACTGTGACGGGCAGAACCTGCGGCATCTCTTCAATGAGACCGGCATCCGGCCCACCTGGATGGTCATATGCGAGCCCTCGGGCAATCTGATTACGCTGGGCCATAAGGGTAAAGCGCAGCTGGTGGTGCGGACGCGCGGCGTCTCGGCCCACGGATCCGCACCGGAGAGAGGACGCAACGCAGTTTACGAAATGGCCGAGATCATTCAGCGCATAGAAGCGCTCAACAACAGACTGAGCGGCGGCCGCGGCGGTCTTTGCGGCACGCTGGTGCTCTCGAGGATCTCGAGTCTCAGCGCGTCGCTGAACGCAGTGCCGTTCTCGTGCGAGATCTACCTCGACCGGCGGCTGGCGCCGGGAGAAGACGAAGCGACCGTACGGCGCGAAATGGACGCGGTAATCAGGGGCAAGGACGCCGAGTGGGAGGTAGGGACACTGCGGCGCACCAGCTGGACCGGTATGCCGGTGGTGTATGAACCGCTGCACCCTCCGTGGAGCATTGACGCGGATCACCCGCTGACGCGGGCGTGCAACCGGGCCTACGAGCGAACGTTCGGGCGCCCGCCGCAATCGTACGACTACTGGGACTTCAGCACCAACGCGGTGGCTCCGGTGGCCCTCGGTATTCCAACCATCGGGTTTGGCCCGGGCGAGTACAAGCTGGCGCATATGCGTGATGAGAGTTGCCCGGTCACCCAGATCACGGATGCCTGCCGCTTCTACGCCGAGCTGATCCGCGAGGTGCAGTGATGCGTCCCCGACAACAACGCTGCGTGCGCGCCACGGCCGGCGTGGTGTCGATCCTGTATGCGATGTGCGCATAAATAGTGCATATCCATTGCGGCCACCGGTCGCGTGGGCGTGATACCGGGGAGCTGCGAACGGGTTGATCCTTCACCGGTCGGTATTCTCGAGATGTTCATGGCAATCCCGCAGGGGATGTTTGCGGCGGGAAGTGTCGCGCTCATGCATGCATGATAGTGGCAGTTTGCCGGCCGCGCAACCGCCCCGGCCGCCCCGGGCTGTCTGTCTGCAGCAGCGAATTCAGGTGCCGCGCCGGGCCGTCCGTCCGCAGCAGCGGATGTCGACTTGTCGGCCCCCGGACGGTTCCCTATAATGAAGCGTCGATCCGGATGAACAGTGGCGCTACGGAGGCTGCGGAAGCTTTGGAACTCGAACGACTGCTCGCAATCATCATCCTGCCCGCCGATCAGCTGGTGAACTTCCTGCTCTCAATGCTGCTGGCAGTTGCTCTCGGACTGCTGATAGCGGTGGTCTACCGCCTTACCCATCGCGGCATGAACTACGAAAGCGGCTTTCTGTCCACGCTGACGCTGCTCGCCCCGATTGTGACGTTGGTGATGTTCTTCATCCAGGGTGATCTGGTGCTGTCGTTGGGGCTGGTGGGTTCGCTCTCGATTATCCGATTCCGCACTCCAATCAAGGACACGCGCGACATGGTCTTCCTGTTCTGGTCAATTGCCACCGGCCTCGGCGTGGGAACGCTCAACTGGACGGTTTCAGTCTTTGCTACCGTGGTTCTCAGTCTGTTCATGGGTATCATGTTTGTGTTCAAGTACGGCCGGCCGTTGCACGCGGAGTACATTCTGATTGTGTCCGGCAGCGACGGAGATCGCGATGCCGAAGTGGAGCGTGTAGTCAGCGGCAGACGTGCCAACGTCCAGCTGCGCAATCATGAGATTGACGGCAACCGCTGGGAACTCACCTATGAACTGCGCCTTGCACGGGCCTACGAACAGGATGTGCGCGACATGGTGACTGATCTCAAGCGTGTTGCCGGGGTCTCAAAGGTTTCGCTCTTGACTCCGCAGCTCTCACTGCCGATGTAGGCTGTCGTAATGCAGGGAATCCAGCGGTTCGAGCGCAAGTGTCTGCTCTCGCTGACGGCCTATTACCGCCTGAAGGCGGCTCTGGCAATCAATTTCGAGCCTGATCCTTACACGCGGCAGGAGCCGAGCGGCCGTTACCTGGTGCGCAGCATCTACTACGACACCCGCGACCTGCGCTCCTATCGCGAAAAGGAAGACGGCAGTTTCGGCCGTATCAAGCTGCGCCTGCGTACCTACAGCCAGAGACCCGACCGCAACGGCCTGGTATCGGTGGAGCTGAAGACCAGAAACGGTAACGTCATGACCAAGTACACCGCACGGGTTTCGTTTCCCGAATACCGGCAATTCGAGCGCTGCGGGCACTGGCCGGATCTGAGCGACCCGGTGGTGATGGAGTTCGAGCGGCTTGTTCGCGTGCGTGCGCTCGAGCCGGTTGTGCTGGTGCAGTATCGCCGTGAAGGTTATCGGTCCCGCGACCGGCTGCCGCTGCGCGTAACGGTTGATCATGAAGTCGTCAGCTCGCGAGCAGCGACACTCTTCCCCGGGCGCTGCATTCTGCGGCCTCACCGGCCGCGCAGCGTGATTCTGGAAATCAAGACCGCGGCTCGCGAGCCGCGCTGGCTCACCGATCTGGTACGGCAGTATTCGCTCACGCCGGTGTCGAACAGCAAGTACGTTCAGGGGATCGAGGTAGTACGGCCGCATATGGTTACTCCGCGGATGGCAGCGCCATGAACGATACCGGGTTGTCGCAAGTGCGGGTGCTGGTCAGAGTTGCCGTGATTATGCTGCTGCTGCTGGCCGCCGCCTACGTGGTTCTGGCGCTGAACGCGACACCGGTTTCGTTCGTTGACTCCGGGCTGGAGCAGGCTGTACGGCGGCAGCTGGGACGCGAACGCGGCACGCTTGCTCTGGCCGATCTGGAGCGCATCACGCGCCTGGATGCCGAAGCGCGCGGCATCGTATCGCTCGAGGGTATCGAGCGGCTCGCCAACCTCGAGCAACTCGATCTTCGCGGCAACCGCATTGCCGATCTGACGCCGCTGGCCGCGCTGGCGAGGCTGCGGCAGCTGGATCTGCGCGACAACGGTATCGTCGACCTCGAGTCGGCCAACCTCGCGCGGCTTGCGGTGCTTCCGCGCTTGCGCGAGCTCAGCCTGAGGCACAACCGCGGACCGTCACACCCTGAGAGCCCGCAGGACCACCAGCGTATCAGTGATCTGACGGTTCTGGCCGCCTTCACCGGTCTTGAATCTCTGGATTTGCGCGATAACCACATCCGCGACATCAGGCCGCTGTCCGGTCTTCATCGGCTGGTCAGGCTGGATCTGCGCGACAACCGGCTGCATGACAGCGATCTCTCCGCGCTCAGCGGACTGTCACGGCTCGAGTATCTGAATCTGCGCCACAGCGGCATCAGCGACCTGAACGGGATTGAGGCGTTGCGCAATCTGGTCTATCTGAATCTGCACTCCAACGCGACGATCGAGTCGGTTGAACCACTGTCGCGCCTGCCGAGACTCCAGACCCTGATCGTGCGTAACGTACCGATCGGTGAGCAGCTCGAGGTGTTCGAATCGTTGACCGCCCTGCGGCGGCTGAACCTGCGCAATTGCGGGATTGAAGATCTGACACCGCTGGCCCGGCTGATGCAGCGCGGCGCGCTGCAGGATGATGCGCAGCGCGGTATCTACGCCGAGGTCGATATCCGCGAGAATCTGGTGACGTTCTTCCAGGAAGACGGCTACGCGGTGCTGGCGCCGTACTGGGAGAATGTGGCCCGCCGGCACCCGCAGGAGCTGCCGCCGCCTCTGAGCCGTGAGATCGTGATCAACGAGGTGATGAGTTCCAACGGATCGACTATTGACGATGGCAGCGGTTCCTATCCCGACTGGATCGAGCTGTACAATCCCGGTTCGTCGGCGGTTGATCTTGCGGGCTACTATCTTTCGGATCACCGGGACCGCAGTGCCCGCTGGCGGTTTCCGGAAGGAGCGGTAGTGGGGGCCGGTGAGCATCTGCTGGTGTGGGCTTCCGGCCGGGATACGGTCGGCCCCGACGGACGTTTTCACACCGGCTTTCGGATCAGCTCCGGCGGTGAGGCCGCGGTACTGACTGGCCCGGACGGCCGCTCTCGGGTTGATGCCCTGCTGATACCGCCGCTGCCGCGCGACCGCTCCTACGGCAGGCTAGACCCCGGCGAGCTGACGGCGACGACGTTTGCCGTACCGACTCCCGGATTCGCCAACAAAGATGGCCACCGCTACCGCAACCTGTGGTTCTCGCATTCCAGCGGCTTCCACAGGCAGGGCTTTGACCTCGTGATCAGGGCGCGAACCGAGGACGCGGCGGCGTCGCGCAGAGCCGCTGCGGACAACCAGCCGGTCACCATCTACTACACGCTGGACGGTTCGCTTCCCGACCCTGCCGCGACGGATGACCCGGTTGCCTACCGCGTCGGGAACCATGCGACCGGGGAACTGGAAACCTGGTATCAGCGCACGTACCGCTATGACGGACCGATTGCCATCCGTGACCAGCGAGAGGAAGGCTACACCGTCGCCGCTGCGCTGCGCGGAGTGCCGCGCATTGTCCATATCGATACTACTTCACCCAACGCCCGGTTCTGGCAGTGGCAGCCGCCGCGAAGCGGCCCGCTGCGCGGCACGGTAGTCCGCGCCGCGGCGTACATCGATAGCCCGGCGGATGGGCAGCAGGGCGGACAGGTGCAGGTCAGCGACGTCGTGAGTGCCACGTTCTTTGTGGTGGCCGACGGTGAAGAACGGTTCACGCTGCCGGTGGTAGCGCTCACAACTCCATCGTCGGGGCTCTTCGACTTTGACGACGGTATCTACGTCCCGGGGCGCATATACGAAGAGTCGCAACCGTACGACGGTATCTGGATGGCACAGCAGGCAAACTACAGTCAGTCGTGGGAGCGCCCGGCACACATCGAGTTCTTTGAGGCCGACGGCAGCCGATCCTTCGCGCTCGACGGCGGAATCCGTGTTCACGGCACCTACTCGCGGGCACACCCGCTGAAATCGCTGCGGCTCTACGCGCGCAAGAGCTACTCGGCCACCGGTTCCTTCGAGTATCCGGTCTTCCCGGACGCCGTCGGGCGCGGCAGTCCGCAATCATCGATCGACAGCTACAAGCGCCTGATACTGCGTTCCGGCCAGAGCTTGTTCCGCAGTCATCTGCAGGACGCGGTCATTCAGCATTGGCTGGCCGATCACGTCGAGGTCGACTTGCTGCGTTATCGGCCCGTGGTCCACTTCATCAACGGAGAGTACTGGGGCATCAAGAATCTGCGCGAGCGCTTCGACCGCTTCTATGTCGAGGCCAACTACGGCATCGCCGCGGACGATGTCATTGTGGTCGAGGGACCGTTCGGCTACGATTCGCAGCTGCGTGAGGGGCGCCCCGGTGAGAACCGTCCGTTCTTCGAACTGCACCGCTTCATCGTCGAGCAGGATATGCGGGACGCCGGAAACTATGAGCGTGTGCAACGCGAGATGGATGTGCTGAGCTTCATCGACTACAACATCGTGCGGATCTACTCCGCCGATCGGGACGGGATCGACAAGCACATAGCGGTCTGGCGCAAACGGACCGATTTCGACCCGCTCGCACCCCGCGGTCACGACGGCCGCTGGCGCTGGCACACGTGGGATTTCGACAACGCGTTCATGTATCAGCACAACACCATTGAGTATTACGCCGCTGACGGTTTCGGCGCCACACAGACGCAGGATCAAACCTCAGACGCCGATGCCGATGCCGCAAAGACCGCCATGATCGTTAACCTGTTCCACAACGACCAGTTCCGTACCCTGTTCATCAACCGATTTGCTTCGCTGCTGAACACGGTACTGCAGCCGCGTCGGATGAGCGCGGCGATAGACGCCGCCGCGGCGCTGTTGGCGCCCGAGATCGGCGAGCATATCGAGCGCTGGGGGTACCCCGAATCGGTCGAATACTGGCGGAATCAAGTTGATTCTCACAGGAAGTTTGTGTCAAAACGGCCGCTATTCGACCGCGACTATCTTGAGGCCTATTTCGGCCGTCGAGGCTACCCCGTGCGCGGGAGGTACTCTCTGCTGGTGCGGAACCAGGACCCGGTCGGCGGTTACGTGCGGGTCGGGTTCGTGGATGTGCGCGAGGGCACGCCGGGTGTCGAGGATCCTTCATTATGGAGCGGGATCTGGTTTGGAGACGTTCCGCTGCAGCTGCACGCGGTACCGGCCGCCGGCTACCGCTTTGCCGGCTGGCGGGGTGACCTGCAGGCTGCCGTTTCCGCAGTTGGCGGGACGCCGCCATCCGACTCCGCCGTGATCGTGATTCGCACCGCCGAAGATATCACACTGTGCGCGGCGTTCAGGCGGCTGGAATAGGGTGAGATACGCGCGGGCATCCGTAGCAGCACGGAACGGGCAAGTGCAGCCTATCCTGATCGATTTGCGCGTCTCAAGCGCACGCAGTGGCGCGGAACCGCGGTCCTATGGCAGCCGGCCCGGCCGGCTCAGGGGAAGAACAGCGTTACGCCGATCGCCAGCCCCGCCGCGTGAGAAAGGACGGTTGTGTCGCCGCTATCGGTGGTCTTGCGCGTAAACCGGTAGACTGCCTCGGCTCCACCGGTCAATCGGTTGGTGAAGAAATACAACACGCCCAGTTTGGGTGAGATCGAGAACCCGTTCTCGATCCGGTCCTTGACCTCTGCGTCATCCCTGACCGACGTGCGTTCGTAGGCCACCGCCAGCCGCCCCAGCGGAACCCAACGCCAATCGGGCAGCTCCAGGAAGTAGGCGCCCTGCAGACCCAACGCAAGTTCGACCTCGGTTCGGACGCTGTCGCCCGGATCGACCAATCGGGTGAACCCGATGCTGACCTCCGGTCCGACCGCCAGATGGTCGGCCACGAAGTAACCGCCGGCGATAGCCAGGCTGAGCCCTTGCGCGCTGGAGTCGGCTTCACCGTCGGCCGAATCGGCGTTGACCCAGGCGGCAAACCCAAAGGCGCTGCTGTAGCCTGAGACAAACCAGCCGCCACGCTGCAGCGTCGAGCGGTCTTGATGATCAGTCCCCGCGCCCGCGTCGGCGTCTTGTGCGCTGACGGGGAGCGCACCACACAGCAACAGGACCGTCACGGTCAGCAACCAGCGTCTGCACATCGTTGTCCTCCAGTTTGTATTATGCTTTGGCTCGCACTATAATTCAATGCAGTGATTGCGGTTGCGCGGAGAGTAACGCTTCTTCTGTTCTCATTGCTGGCGGCGGCAAGCTGTACGCTGCCGCCGGTCGACGTGGATCTGTCTGTCTCGCTGGCCAGCGCCGATCAGATGACGCTGCGGCAGTCGTTTGCACTGCGGCGCGGTTCACTGGGGGGCAGCATCGAACCGTACGCGCGCGCTATCTACTACTACCCGTCTCTGGTGAGTGCGTTTGATGCGGCGGCTGGTGAGCCGCTGGGCTACTTTGTGATCCGGAGCGACGGATGGGTCAGAGGGTTTTCGGTAACAGTCGATGACGACGATCCGCTGCAACTCTCCCGCGTTGATGCTGAGCTTGACCTGATGATTCACTCCGTAGCCGCCGATCCCTTTCACGTGGTGCACGCCCTGCGCGCGGCAGGGGACAAGGAGAAGCTGGTGCTCTACCGTTGCCGTCCCGGGCTACGGGATTTCGAGGCCGCGGCACTGGCAACCGGCGGCAGTGAGACAATTCGAAGCCACAGTCTAACCGATGAGGTTGTCGGCACGCCGGTGGCCGCTGCGGGGGCGTATGCCCCCGCCTGGCCGCCGGTTGAAGACCAGCGGCTGGCGGCATTAAGCGCGTCAAGCCTGTCGGGAACCACGCTGTTTGCCGAGCGATTCGGGATCGAAGACCCCATCGAAGATCCCCCCGCCCCCGAGAGATTCAGCGACAGCTCGGATGAAGTTGCGCAGGCCGAAATACCTGCCGTTGCTCCCGAGTGCGGCCGCGTAGTACTGGCGCGGGTTCCAGTCAACGGCGATTGGGTCACGCGGAGCTACGCCGGATTTGCAGACGCCAACCGCTACCGGACCTACGTTGCTTTCTCCGGTGAACCGGAGTACGTGCCGCTGGCGCTTACTACGGGCCGTGTCGAGACGGTGCTGGCAAACGGTGACATTCTGACCCGCACCAGCGACCGCTGGGCGGTATGGAGTGCATCTGGTGAGCCGCGCGGATCGTTTCCGGCCGGAAGGCTGCATTTCGCGCATGAGCGCGACCTGGATGGCACCTGGCAGGCGGTGTTTACGCTCACCTACTGGGGCCTGATCTCTGATGACGAGTATCTGTTTGTAAAGGTCTACACCGTGCCGTCCGCCCGGCTGCGCAGCATCAGGTAGGGTCGGTCATCGGTAGCGCCGGTACCGGCCGCGCGGCTCAGGGTGCCGGAAACCTGCGTAGCATCTCCTGGTAGCCGCCGCCGTTCTCGACGTTCTTGACTCCCAGCTGGCTCAGGATCATGCGCGCATACTCGCTGCGGGATCCGCTGGCACAGTAGAGAACAATCTGCTCATCGGCCTCGGCGAGCTCATGGAAGCGTGACATGATTTCGTTGACCGGAATGTTGAACGCTCCGTGGATGTGACCGGCACGGTACTCTTCGGGGCTGCGCACATCGACTATCAGCGGCGTTTCCGGATGCCTCCCGTGTGTCTTGTGGCGACCGGGCAGCGCCACACCGCGGACTGTGACGTCCAATTGCGCAAACGGCCGCACACTGGCGTGGCGTTCGATGCTGGTGAAGCCGCCGAGGATGTTGGTGACATCGCTAAAGCCGTGCTGACGCAGGATGCGGGTGGCGAGGTGCGCGCGATAGCCGGATGCGCAGTGGACCAGGATCGGGCGCCCGGGATCGAGTTCTTTCAGGTGATCGCGCAGCTGATCAACGTCGATGTTGACCGCGCCCTCTACGTTGGCGGCCTCGAACTCCTGGCGGCTGCGGACGTCCAGGATCACGCTCTGCCCCGGGCGGTAGACGCCATCCAGTTCATCAACGGTGATGCCCGGCGCTGCAGCGGAGCGGCGGTTCTGCGCCACAAACGCCGCGACGTGTACCGCATCGTTGGCGGAAGAGAACGGCGGAGCGTAGGCCAGATCGAGTTCGGCCAGGTCTTCGACGGTCATGCCGGCGGTCAGTGCCGTTGCGACTATGTCGATACGCTTGTCCACGCCGGCGCCCACCGCCTGCGCGCCGAGTAGACGTCCCGAATCAGGCTCGTAGACCAGTTTGAGGGTCAGGTCGCGCGCGCCGGGGTAGTAGCCGGCATGATTGAGCGTATGGACGGTGGCCGCGTGCGCGTCGATTCCCGCGCGGGCGGCCTGACTGCGCGAGAGGCCGGTTGAGCCCGCTTCAATTTCAAACAGCTTGATAACGGTCGTACCGACGGAGCCACGATAGCGCAGGTAGCGTTCCGGATCACTGACCGCGTTACTGCCGGCGACGCGCCCCTGCCGATTGGCGGGGCCGGCCAGCGGCAGCCGCTGGGTGTTGCCACTGATGCGGTGAACGATCTCGATCATGTCTCCGGCGGCAAAGATACGCGGATCGCTGGTACGCAGGAACTCATCGACTGCAATGGCTCCCGAAGAGCCGATCGCGAGTCGCGCTTCGCGCGCCAACCGCAGGACGGGTGCAACACCCACCGACAGAACCACCAGCTCGGCGCTGATCGAGGTCTGATCGTCGAGCTGGACGGCGTCGGCCGTGATCTGTGCCGCACAGCGTCCGCTGTAGACCCGCACGCCGTTGCGCCGCAGTTCCTCTTCCAGCGCCGCTGCAATTTCGTCGTCGAGGTTCGGCATCACGTGAGGCGCCATTTCGACAATCGATACCTCCAGGCCGCGGCGCCGCAGCGCTTCGGCGGTTTCCAGTCCGATGAAGCCGCCGCCCAGTACCACAGCAGAGCGCGTTTCCCCGGCGGCTACGGCAGCCTCGAGAGCATCCATATCCGGGATAGTCCAAAGTGGAAGGACGTGCGGCAGCGTGGCCCCCGGCAGTGCCGGCCGCACCGGCCGACCACCCTGGGCCAGGACCAGGGTGTCATAATCAAACTCCAGCTCTTCGGAAACATCGAGGGTCGGGTGGAACCGCCGCGCCGTCACCACCCTGCCCGCGCGATCGATGGCCACTGCTTCGGTATGGGTGAAGATCTCCACGCGGTAGCGACGCGCAAACTCCTCGGGCTGCTGCAGTATCAGTTCGTCGCGATCGGCGATCTCGCGTCCCAGGTAGTAAGGCAGCCCGCAGTTGGCAAACGAGATGTACGGGCCGGCCTCCAGTACGATAATGCGGGCGTGCTCACTGACGCGCCGCGCACGAGCGGCAGCCGTAGCCCCGGCGGCTACACCGCCTACGATCAGAACCGTCATGGGTTGCGCCGGAGAAGGTTTCATGAGCTATTGGTATATTCCTCTAAGCAAGTAGTCAATTCCCCGCGTTGTTTTGGTGCAGTTAGCTCGGCTATTCGCCGCGGCGGCCTTTGGGTGTTGTATCGCGAAAGACCGCGGTAGCCTTGACGTGGATTGAGCGCACGGGTTGGTTCTCGTGCATGCTGCCACTGATACGGTCCGTGATGAGGTTGACTCCGATCCGGGCCATTTCTTCTACCGGTGCATGAATAGTGGTCAGGGGTTGGAACAGATACTCGCCCTCCCGTATGTCATCGTACCCGAAAACCGCCATATCTTCCGGTACTGATAACCCCGCCTGGTATATCGCGCGTAGCGCGCCAATCGCCATGTTATCGTAGGCGGCGAATACGGCTCGTGGCGGACGCGGCAGTGCCAGCAGCGCCTTCATTCCCAGGTAGCCACCGTGTTCGAAGCGCTCCTGCGTGATAATCGTAGCCTCTTCGGCCAGGTTCAGCGATCGTTCGGCCAAGGCGTGTCTGAAACGTGGTAGCCGTCCCCGATGCGCGATCTGATCCCCGATGAAGCCGAAAGTGCGAATCCCGCTCTCTTCGCAGCGTGCTACCGCGGTGGCTATGCTGTTTCGATTGTCGATGACGACGTGATCGTATCCCTTGATGCGCGAGATTGCATCGAGCAGCACGATTGGAATCCGATACCCGTCACGGATTCTGTCCAGCGTCTTTCTGGTCTGCGTGTACATCGCACCGGTAAGCAGAATCCCGTCTACCTGCCTCATCCCGAGGATTTCAAGGCTTTTCACCTCGTGCTTGTACTCAAATTCAGTCAGACCGATGACGATCGAGTATCCCTGCTTCTGGAACTCATGCTCGATAGCATTTGCAATCCTGGCATAGTAGTTACTGCGGACTTCCGGCAGGATCAGTCCGATGGTCGCACTTGACTTGCCTACCAGGGCGCGGGCATAGGCATTAGGGGTGTAATCAAGCTTGCGCGCGATGTCACGAATCTTGCGCTTCATCTCATCACTGACCTCACGGCTATCGCCCAGGGCTCGAGACACGGTGGACGCATTAACACCTGCCTGTAAAGCGATATCCTTCAGTGTGACCATAGGGCATTATGGTTATTGTTCATCTCGTTATCAAGACCGCGGCGCCACCTGCCGCAGGGTTTCGAGCACAGCAGGTACGGTAATGTGCCATTGTGGTGGTACGTCTTCACTTATCTGGAAGCAGAAACGGTAAGGACCAACAGTACTGATGGATTCTTCGATTCTTTGTCGTAACGTACTTAGCGGCTGGGTGAACCATTCGAGCGTCGGATGCAGCCAAAGAAACAGGTTGGGCC